>NZ_LZMF01000070.1:0-125901 GCF_001673565.1 Mycolicibacter sinensis | reverse complement strand
ACCGACAACACCGCTTGATACCGCTGCTCAGCCACGCTCAACTCCCTCATCCAGGGAGTGTCAAGGATCAACCGAAGTAACTGTCAACCATCAGCCGAAACACTGTCAGCAATCACCCGAAGCCGAAACGTCAAGCATCACCCGACGTAATACATGGTAGGTGGAGCCGCCTAGGAGAATCGAACTCCTGACCTATTCATTACGAGTGAATCGCTCTACCGACTGAGCTAAGGCGGCGCGCCCCGACCGAGACCGGGACCAGCCGAGTTTACAGGTCGGCCCGCAGCGCCTGACCGATGGTGGCGACCATGGCGCCGACGGCGAACCGGGGCTTGACGTTGACCGCCAGCGCCTCGCGGCATTCCAGCACCGCCTCGATGCAGCGCAACAGCGCAGCCGCCGGCGCATGCGCGGCCATCGCCGCCACGGCGTCGGCCATGTCCGGATGGCTGGGCCGGGCGGTGCCAACGCCGGACGCGGCCAGCAGGGCGTCCCGGAAATAGGTGGCCAGATCGATCAGGGCCCGATCCAGCGCGTCACGCGACGCCCTGGTCTGGCGCGACTTCTGCCGGCGCTCCAGATCCTTGATCACCCCGGCGGTGCCACGCAGCGTTCCGGCGGTGCCCTTGCCGGTGCCGCCGGCCCCCAGCGCGGTGCGCAGCTCCTCGGTCTCGGCCTCGGCGCGCTCGGCGGTCAGATCACGCGCCTCGGACTCCGCGGCGGCCACCAGCTCGTCGACCGCGGCGAACGCCCGCGACGGGGTGGCCGCATCGCGGGCCAGCGCCAAGGCCCGCTGACGGCGTTGGCGGGCCTCGGGATCGGTGGCCAGCCGCCGGGCCCGGCCCACGTGGCCGCCGCTGACCGCCGCCGCCCACTCGGCCGTCTCGGCGTCCAGGCCGTCGGTGGCGATCAGCACCTGCGCGATCGCCGCCGGCGCCGGTGTGACCAGTGCCACGTGCCGGCACCGCGAGCGCAGGGTGATCGCGATGTCCTCCGGATCGACCGACGGGGCACACAACAGGAACACCGTCGAGGGCGGCGGCTCCTCGACGACCTTGAGCAAGGCGTTGGCCGCACCCTCGGTGAGCCGGTCGGCGTCCTCGATCACCACGATCTGCCACCGGCCGGTCCCGGGTCGTCGGGAGGCGACCTGCACGATGGCCCGCATCTCGTCGACGCCGATGGACAGCCCCTCGGGCACCACCCGCCGCACGTCGGCGTGCGTCCCGGCCATCGTGGTGGTGCAGGCCCGGCACCGCCCGCAGCCCGGCCCGCCTTCGACGTCCTCGGCGGTGCACTGCAGCGCTGCCGCAAAGCACACCGCCGCAATCGATCGGCCCGAACCCGGCGGCCCGGTGATCAACCAGGCGTGCGACATGCCACCGGCGGTCACCGCGCTGTGAGCAGAATCACGTCGGGATGAGCGTGCGGCGGCCAGCAGCTCGGCCTCCACCGTCTGCTGGCCCACCAATCGTGCGAAAACCCCGGACATCATCGGTCACAGTAGTGGCTGGGCGCGACAATCGAACTCCGGCTTTGTCGTCCCGCCGGATACGGTGTGCTGGTGAGTACCACGACCTTGGGCGGGCGGATCAGCCGATTCGTCCGGTGGGTGGTGCGTACGCCGTGGCCGGTGTTCACCCTGAGCATGTTGCAGGCCGACATCATCGGTGCGCTGTTCGTGTTCGGCTTCCTGCGGTTCGGACTGCCGGACGAGGATCGGATCAACCTGCAGGACCTGCCGCGCGCCAACCTGGTGATCTTCGCCGTCACCCTGCTGTGCCTGTTCGCCGTCGGCTTCACGATCAGCACCTCGGTGCTGATGCCGGTGTTCCGCTGGCAGCGACGGGAGGCGCGGCTCACCGGCCCCGACCCCGACGCCGACTCCGCTGACACCGAACTGGCGCGGTCCCGGGCGCTGCGGATGCCGTTCTACCGGTCGCTGATCAGCATCGGCTACTGGACGGTGGGCGGAGTGGTGTTCGTCATCATCAGCTGGCCGGTAGTGAACGACGTAGTGCCGGTGGTGATCACCGCGACCGCGCTCGGTGCGGCGGCCACGGCCATCATCGGTTATCTGCAATCCGAGCGGGTGCTGCGGCCGGTCGCCGTCGCGGCGCTGCGCGGTGGTGCGCCGGAGAACCTGCGGGCGCCCGGGGTGCTACTGCGTCAGCTGCTGACGTGGGTGCTCTCGACCGGGGTGCCGTTGGTGGCAATCGTGGTGTCGGTGCTGGCTGGCAAGACATCACTGCTCGACGCCTCACCGGACAAGCTGTTCACCCCGATCCTGCTGATGGCGCTGGCCGCGCTGATCATCGGGCTGGCCGGCACCGCGCTGGTGTCGATGTCGATCGCCGACCCGCTGCGCCAGCTGCGCTGGGCGCTCGGGGAGGTCCAGCGCGGCAACTACAACGCGCACATGCAGATCTACGACGCCAGCGAACTGGGCCTGCTGCAGGCCGGATTCAACGACATGGTGCGTGATCTGGCCGAGCGGCAGCGGCTGCGCGACCTGTTCGGGCGCTACGTCGGCGAGGACGTGGCCCGGCGTGCGCTGGAGCGCGGCACCGAACTGGGCGGCCAGGAACGCGATGTCGCGGTGCTCTTCATCGATCTGGTCGGCTCCACCCAACTCGCCTCGACGCGACCGCCCAGCGAGGTGGTCAACCTGCTCAACGAGTTCTTCCGGGTGGTGGTCGAGGCCGTCGGGCGGCACGGCGGTTTCGTCAACAAGTTCCAAGGTGACGCCGCGCTGGCGATCTTCGGCGCGCCGATCGAGCACCCGGACGCCTGTAGCTCCGCGCTGGCGGCGGCCCGCGACCTGCACGATGAGCTGCTGCCGGTGCTCGGGTCGGAGGAGTTCGGCATCGGCGTCTCGGCCGGCCGGGCCATCGCCGGGCATATCGGCGCCCGGGCCCGCTTCGAGTACACCGTGATCGGCGACCCGGTCAACGAGGCCGCCCGGCTGACCGAGCTGGCCAAGCTGGAGGCGGGGCACGTGCTGGCGTCGGCGGTCGCGGTCAGCGGCGCGGTCGACGCCGAGGCCCTGTGCTGGGAGGTCGGCGAGATCGTCGAACTGCGCGGCCGCGCCGTGCCCACTCAGCTGGCTCGGCCATTGAACCTTGCGGTGGCCGAAGCGATTCCGGCCCCAAACGAGAAGGCCGCAGAAACCTCAGCCGCGGACTGACTCAGCGCCCGGTTGCCTTCTTCGCAGCAGCCTTCTTCGCCGGCGCCTTGCGGGCGGTCTTCTTGGCGGCTTTCTTGACCGGCCCCTTGGCCCGCCGGTCGGCGAGCAGCTCGGCGGCGCGCTCGTCGGTGATCGAGGCCACCTCGTCGCCCTTGCGCAGGCTGGCGTTGGTCTCCCCGTCGGTCACGTACGGACCGAACCGGCCGTCCTTGATGACCATCGGCTTGCCGCTCGCCGGGTCGGCACCCAGTTCGCGCAGCGGCGGCGCCGAAGCTGCTTGGCGGCCACGGCGTTTCGGCTCAGCGTAGATCTTGAGCGCTTCCTCGAGGGTGATCTCGAAGATCTGTTCCTCGCTGGACAGCGATCGAGAGTCGGTGCCGCGCTTGAGGTATGGGCCGTAGCGGCCGTTCTGCGCGGTGATCTCCTCATTCGAGCCCGGGTCGAGCCCGACCACCCGCGGCAGCGACAACAGTTTCAGCGCGTCCTCGAGCGTGACGGTCTGCAGGTCCATGCTGCGCAACAGCGACCCGGTGCGCGGCTTGGGCCCGGTCGGCTTCTTGCCCTTCTTGGCGGTAGCGCCCGAGTCGTCGTCTGGCGGAGGCGGCAACACCTCGGTGACGTACGGGCCGTACCGGCCGTCTTTGGCGACGACCTCATGCCCGGTTTCCGGGTCGATGCCGAGCGACCGGCCTTCTTGCGGGGTGGCGAAGCGTTCCTCGGCCATCGCCAGGGTCAGTTCGTCCGGCGGCAGCGAGTCGTCCAGGTTGGCCCGTTGCGGGGTCGGCTCGCCGTCGTCGCCGGTGATCATGCGCTCCAGGTACGGGCCGTTCTTGCCGACCCGGACATACACCGGGCGGCCCTGCTCGTCGTCGAACAGCTTGATCGAGTTGATCTCGCGGGCGTCGATGCCCTCCAGGTTGACCCCGACCAGTTTCTTCAGGCCGCCGGCGCGGGCGATCGAGTCGTCCACGCCGTAGTCGCCGCCGAAGTAGAAGTTGTGCAGCCAGTCGGTGCGGCGCTGCCGGCCGGCGGCGATCGCGTCGAGCTCGTCTTCCATCGCCGCGGTGAAGTCGTAGTCGACCAGCCGGCGGAAGTGCTGTTCGAGCAGCCCGATGACGGCGAACGCGACCCAGGACGGGACCAGCGCGCTGCCCTTCTTGTAGACGTAGCCGCGGTCCTGGATGGTCTTGATGATCGACGAGTAGGTCGAGGGCCGCCCGATGCCCAGCTCCTCGAGCGCCTTGACCAGCGAGGCCTCGGTGTAGCGGGCCGGCGGGTTGGTGGAGTGCCCGTCGGGGGTCAGCTCGGTGGCATCCACCCGCTGGCCCTGGCTCAGTTGCGGCAGCCGGCGCTCGGCGTCGTCGGCCTCACCCCCGGCCAGCTCGTCGACGGTCTCCACGTAGGCCTTGAGGAACCCGGCGAAGGTGATGGTGCGCCCGCTGGCGGCGAACGTCACCTGCTGAGCGCCGGACTGCCCGCCGATTCGCAGGCTCAAGGTGGTGCCGCGGGCGTCGGCCATCTGGGAGGCGACCGTGCGCTGCCAGATCAGCTCGTAGAGCCGGAACTCGTCGCTGCCCAGCTCGTTGCGCACCGCGTCGGGGGTCGCGAAGGTCTCCCCGGCCGGCCGGATCGCCTCGTGGGCCTCCTGGGCGTTCTTGACCTTGCGGGTGTACTGGCGCGGCGACGGCGAGACGTACTCCTCGCCGTAGAGCTGGCGGGCCTGGGTGCGGGCGGCATCGATCGCGCTGGCCGACAGCGTCGTCGAGTCGGTCCGCATGTAGGTGATGTAGCCGTTCTCGTAGAGCCGCTGGGCGATGCTCATCGTCCGTTCGGCGGAGAACCGCAGCTTGCGGCCGGCTTCCTGCTGCAGCGTCGAGGTCATGAACGGCGCGTAGGGGCGACGGGTGTAGGGCTTGTCCTCCACCGAGGTCACCGACAGCGAAGCACCGCGCAACCCGGCCGCCAGCGCGGTGGCCGCGGCCTCGTCGAGCACCGTGACTTCGGCGGGCTTCTTCAGCGCACCGAGTGAGTCGAAGTCACGGCCGCTGGCCACCCGCAGCTCGTCGACGGCGACCAGCCGGGCGCTGAAGGTGGGCGGGGACGCCGTCGGGTCGGAGACGCTGGCATCGAGTTGGGCGACCACGTCCCAGTAGGAGGCGCTGCGGAACGCCATCCGCTCGCGTTCGCGCTGCACGATGATGCGGGTGGCAACCGATTGGACCCGGCCCGCCGACAGCTTCGGGGCGACCTTCTTCCACAGCACCGGGCTGACTTCATAGCCGTAGAGCCGGTCCAGGACGCGCCGGGTTTCCTGGGCGTCGACCAGGTCGATGTCCAGGTCACGCGGGTTCTCGGCGGCGTTGCGGATCGCCGGCTCGGTGATCTCGTGGAACACCATCCGCTTGACTGGGATACGCGGTTTGAGGGTCTCCAGCAGGTGCCAGGCGATCGCCTCGCCCTCCCGGTCACCATCGGTGGCCAGGTAGAGCTCGTCGACGTCCTTGAGCAGGCCCTTGAGTTCGGTGACGGTGCTCTTCTTGTCCGGACTGACGATGTAGAGCGGTTCGAAGTCGGCGTCGACATTGACGCCCAGGCGCGCCCACGACTCGGTCTTGTACTTCGCCGGCACGTCCGCGGCGTTGCGCGGCAGGTCGCGGATGTGCCCGCGAGACGACTCGACTACGTAGTTACTGCCCAGGTAACCGGCAATTTTTCGTGCCTTGGTGGGCGACTCGACTATGACGAGTCGCCGCACGGGTGAGTTCTTGTCGCCGTTGCGGGCATTCACCGTCTTAGAGTCAGCCAACTGCGCTTACGCTCCACTTCTGTCCGCACCGCCACGTCGCGCCGCCGGTGGACAACTGACAATCTCGCACTCACGGCCATGCCGACGCAAACCGGCGTACAGCGCTGAATTGTCTCAAAGGTGGCCGAGATGGCCCGGGATCGGCGCCTCGACACGCGGCCACTGAGCCAACGCCTGGGGATCAGGCGGTGATTCCCCGACGTTTTCCACCAGCCGTGCGAGCCGGCGCCGACCGGTGATCCGCAGCGCGGGCCTGCTGCCGCGGGTGCCGATCAAGGTGGGGGCGATCCCGACGCGCATCATGGCCGAGGCCAGCGGCGCGAAGGTGTCCGGTGCGTGCGGATCCAGGCCGAGCAGGTAGCGGTCGGCTTCTGCGGCGCCCGCCGCCAGCGTCCAGGCCCGCAGTTCGCGCGGGCCCGGCAGCCACTGCGGCGGCACGTTCTTCACCGCTCCGCGGGTCCAGGCATCGGCCAGTACGCGCAGCCGCGGATCCACCGCGGTCCGCACCAGCGGGGTGTCCTCCTCGGTGCGGGTGATCTCGGGCAGCAGACCGGCCTCACTGATCAGCTCGGCCAACGCCACTGCCCGCCAGTGGGCATCGACCACGACCGAAACCCGCGCGGCGCCGCCCGTCACGACGATCTGCCCCGGGCCAGCCAGCAACCCGGTGAGGTCGGTGACGCTGGGCGGCACCGACTCTGCCGAGAAGAAGGAAAGCTGGCTCACGTCAAGAACCGTAAGCCGGTCCACCATCCGGCGGCGTCCGGGTCGGCCGAACCGGTCCGACCCGCCCGAAACGAAACCCCCCGGTTCTGCTCCGTTGGGAGGAGCTGCCCGGGGGGTGTCGCCGAATCCAGTTGCTTAGACGGCGCGGACGCCCGTGGCCTGCGGGCCCTTGGGGCTCTGCCCGACCTCGAACTCCACGCGCTGGTTTTCCTCGAGGGTGCGAAAGCCGGACCCTTGGATCTCCGTGTAGTGGACAAACACGTCCGCTGACCCGTCTTCAGGCGCGATGAAGCCGAAGCCCTTCTCCGCGTTGAACCACTTCACAGTTCCCTGTGGCATTTGTCGATCTTTCCTTACTCTTCTTGCCCGGTGCATTGCACCGTTGTTCGGGGCACCGCCCTTCGCTGCCCCGGGCCTGTTCCGGCCGCCGTACCCTGGCGGTCGATCAGTGCTGCCACCGACCACTACCCTGCGGGTACTGCGGCCGCAACCACAGATCCTGCGAAGGCTTGACACGAACACAGAAGCTACGACCGCCCATCAGTCAACCATGTTCATCGCCTCAGGGACAGACTGCGGTGCCGAAATCGCCGGTCGAACGTTTGAGGCAGCGGGCGCAATACGGCAGCGGACTTCTATGCAGGCGATTAAGGACAGAGCCAATGACGGTGAATTTCGGCGGTGAATTGCTGGCCGCTGCCCTCGCCGGCAATGAACCGGGCGAAAATCCGCTGCGCCACGTCGCCGACCTGCCGTCATCGGCGGGTCAGGTGGGCGCCTGGCCACAGTGGGCCCAACCCGAGGTCATCGGCGCGTTCACCGCCCGTGGGATCGACGCGCCGTGGTCACATCAGCTGGCCGCCGCCGAGCTCGCCCACGCCCGGCGCCACGTGGTGATCAGCACCGGCACGGCGTCGGGAAAGTCGCTGGCCTATCAACTTCCGGTACTGGACGCGCTGGCGAGCGATCCACGCGCCCGGGCGCTGTATCTGTCGCCGACCAAGGCGTTGGGCCATGACCAGCTGCGCGCGGCGCACACGCTGACCGCAGCGGTGCCGCGGCTGGCCACCGCGGCGACCGCGGTCGCGCCGACCGCCTATGACGGCGACAGCCCCGCCGAGCTGCGCCGCTTCGCCCGGGAACGGTCGCGCTGGGTGTTCTCCAACCCGGACATGATCCACCTGTCGATGCTGCGCAACCATGCCCGCTGGGCGGTGTTTCTGCGCGGGTTGCGCTTCGTGATCGTCGACGAATGCCACTACTACCGGGGCATCTTCGGATCACACGTGGCGATGGTGCTGCGGCGGCTGCTGCGGTTGTGCGCGCGCTACTCGGGATCTGGGGCGCCTGCGCTCCAGGGCCCTACGGTGATCTTCGCCAGCGCCACCACCGCGGAACCGGGGGCCAGTGCGTCGGCGCTGATCGGGCAGCCGGTCACCGAGGTCACTGTCGACGGCTCTCCACGCGGCGCGCGGACGGTGGCGCTGTGGGAGCCCGCCCTACGCACCGACGTCACCGGAGAGAACGGCGCACCGGTGCGCCGCGCCGCCGGGACCGAGGCGGCCCGGGTGATGGCCGATCTGATCGCCGAGGGGGCGCGCACCCTGACCTTCGTGCGGTCCCGCCGCGGCGCCGAGCTCACCGCGCTGGCGGCCCGCACCCGCCTGGAATCGGTCGCCCCGGCGCTGGTCGACAAGGTCGCCTCCTACCGGGCGGGTTATCTGTCCGAGGATCGCCGCGCCCTGGAACGCGCGCTGGCCGACGGCGAGCTGTACGGCTTGGCCACTACAAACGCCCTGGAGCTCGGGGTGGACATCGCCGGGCTGGACGCGGTGGTCATCGCCGGCTTTCCCGGCACCGTGACGTCGTTCTGGCAGCAGGCCGGGCGCTCCGGCCGGCGCGGTCAGACGGCGCTGATCGTGCTGATCGCACGCGACGACCCGCTGGACAGCTACCTGGTGCACCATCCGGCAGCGCTGCTGGACAAACCGATCGAGCAGGTGGTGATCGACCCGGCCAACCCCTACGTGCTGGGGCCGCAGCTGTTGTGCGCGGCGGTAGAGCTGCCGGTGACGGCCGCCGAGGTGGCGCAGCTGGGCGCCGAGCAGGTCGCCGAGGACTTGGTCGACGACGGGCTGCTGCGCCGCCGGGCCGAGAAGTACTTCCCGGCGCCCGGGCTCGACCCGCACGCGGCGGTGGACATCCGGGGATCGGCCGGCGGGCAGGTGGTGATCTTGGAAGCCGACACCGGCCGGCTGTTGGGCAGCGTCGACGCCGGCCGCGCGCCGGCCACCGTGCACACCGGGGCGGTGTATCTGCACCAGGGCGAGAGTTACCTGGTCGACTCGCTGGACACCGAGCGCCAGATCGCGTTTGTGCACGCCGAGGATCCCGGCTATGCGACGTTCGCCCGCGAGATCACCGACATCGACGTAACCGGTTCGGGCGAGCGGGCCTGGTTCGGGGCGGTCAGCCTGGGCCTGCTGCCGGTCACGGTGACCCGCCAGATCATCGGCTACCTGCGTCGCCTGCCGACCGGCGAGGTGCTGGACTTCATCGAGCTGGACCTGCCCCCGGCGACGCTGCCGACCACCGCGGTGGTCTACACCGTGACGCCCGAAGCGTTGGCCGAGTGCGGAATCGCCGAACCACGGATCCCCGGGGCGCTGCACGCCGCCGAGCACGCGGCGATCGGGCTGCTGCCGCTGGTGGCCAGCTGCGATCGCGGCGACATCGGCGGGCTGTCCACCGCGTTGGGGCCGGGCGCGCTCGGCGGGCTGCCCAGCGTGTTCGTCTACGACGGGCACCCCGGCGGCGCCGGCTTCGCCGAGCGTGGATTCCGCGCGGCGGCGAGCTGGTTGGCGGCCACGGCGGCCACGATCGAGTCCTGCGAATGCCCGCACGGCTGCCCGTCGTGCGTGCAATCACCCAAGTGCGGAAATGGCAACGAACCCTTGGACAAGGACGGCGCGGTGCGGGTGCTGCGATTGGTGCTCGGCGAGCTGAGCCGCGGCTGCTAGGCGATCGCGAGCGCGGCGGAGCCGGGCGCGGCGGGTCGCCGCATTCGTACCGCACCGACTGCGGGAGTCGGCCGACCCCCCGAACGGCCGACTCCCCCGAGCCGGTACTCCGCGGGCTCGCTGTGGCACAGCGCGCCACACACCAGCCGACGAAGCAGCAAGACGAACGGTCGAAAAAAGCGGACCATTCCTCAAACCCGGTACAGAGCCGGACGCGGCCGTAAGTTACCGGCTGTATCGGACCAGCGCAACTCGAAAACCGAATAGGCTACCCGTAGCCCGTCGGCGAAACAGGGAAAACGGCCGCTGTAGGTGCTGGTAGCGCACCGCCGGCCGTAAAATCCGTAGGTTATGGCCCACGACTGGTTGCTGGTGGAGACGCTCGGCGAGGAACCGGCAGTCGTCGCGCAGGGGCGCCAGGTCAAGAATCTGGTGCCGATCGCCCAATTCCTGCGTCGTAGCCCGCATCTGGCGGCGATCCAGACCGCGATCGCCGAATCGGTGCGAACCGGGCAGAGCCTGGCCAGCATCACCCCCCGGCGCGACCGGGTGATCCGCACCGAGCCGGTGGTGATGTCCGATGGGCGAGTGCACGGCGTGCACGTCTGGAGCGGGCCGGCCGACCTCGAACCACCCGAGCGCCCCACCCCGGGCCCGCTGAAGTGGGACCTGACCCTGGGGGTCGCCACCGACACCAAGCAATCGCTGGCCAACAGCGGCAAGGATCCCGAGGTGGAGGCCACCCACGGTCGCGCCTTCGCCGAGGAACTGCCCACCCGGGACTTCAGCCCGAACGAGAACAAGGTGCTGGCGCTGGCGATTCGAGCCGAGCCCGGACAGACCGTCTGCAGCAGTTGGGATATCGCCGATTTCCGTGGCGACACCATCCGGGTGAGCTTCGTGGCGCGCACCGCGTGGGAATCCGATCCGGCAAGCGGGCGCGAGCATTTGGTGTCGCGGGGCATGAACTGGCGTGGGCAGCTCGACGGCACCGTACAGCGGCCCGATTTTTTGGCGCAGCAGATCCTGCACGGACTGGCCCAGCCCGGCGTACACCGGGCCATGGTGGACCTGACCGACTGGCGGCTGCTGAAGTGGCTGGACGACCCGTGTCCGTTCTACGACTGGCGCGGCACCGTGGACTCTCCCCGGGCTCACCCCGACGACGAAGCCCTGATCGCCCGCATGACAAGCGATTTCACCCAGGGGCCGACCACCGGAGTGCTGCGGCTGCGCCAGGCCGGCGGGGGCTGGGCGCCGGTGCATGTGACCGTGAACCGGGTGGAACTCGAAGAGGGCACCTACGCCGGGCTGATCGCGCTGCGGCTGCCTACCGAGCGGGAGCTGGCCGACGCCGGCCTGGATCCGGCCGCCGGCGCGTCCTAAATCAACGCGTCCCAGGCGGCCGCAAGCACCGCGGAGCCGGGCGCGGCGGGTCGCCGCATTAGCTCGAGTCGACCGGCCCGGCTCGGGCGGTGGCGCGGGCCGGACCGATCCGCCAGCCGGGTAGGGCCACGGCGACGGTGACCACCAGGTCGAGTCCCTCTACCGCACAGGAGCTTTCAACGGCGCCCATGCGCGCGGCCAGTCGCTGGGCTTGCGTGCAGGCCGTCGCCGGCCCGGCGGGCATGACGGCCGCACCGGCGACGGCGGCCAGGTCGGCGGCCGCCTGTGCCCGGTGCCGGGCGATGACCACCGCGCCGAGCAGGACGCCGCCGCCGGTGAGGCTCAGCACCACCGCAACCATCGCCGCGGCGGCCACGGTGGCCGCGCCGGCCTCACCGGGACGGCTCGGCGGCCGACACCGCCTCTGCGCTAACGGCAAGCCCGGGCAGCAGCGCCGGCCGAACGGTGACCTTCGCGACCACGAACTCGCCGTCGGAGCGCAGCTGGATCGCCGCGCCGGCGGGTGCGATCCGCCGGACCACCGCCGTTGCCGCCGGGGTGTCACCGCGCGCCGCCAGCCGGGCGGCCTCCCGGGCGGCGTCGAGGCAGCGGACCTGGGCGGACACCGCGCTGATCCCGGCCAGGCACAACACCAGCACCGAGACCAGGGCCGCCAGCGCGAACGCCGCCTCCACCGTGCTGGCGCCGGCATCGTCGGCACATCGACCACGACCGGCCACCGCCCGTCAGACCTTGGTGTTCAGCGCGCGCCCGATCACCCGGGTCAGCGCTGAGACGATCGAATCGCCGGTGACGACGGTATAGAGGATCGCGCCGAAGGCGGCGGCGGCAATGGTGCCGATCGCGTATTCGACCGTCGACATCCCGGACTCCTCCGTCGCCAGCAACAGCATTCTGAGCTGGACGATTCGAAACATGTTGCGCACCTGCGATACCCGTGTGTCCACGGCACCTCCTTCATCCCTCACCCGGTCTGGGTTGTCGCGGCTCTTCCGCGAAGCATCTCCTGCTCACAACAGGCCCGACCGCAGCACGTCGCCGGCTAGCCCGGCCACCACCGGCACGATGCCCAGGCAGACGAAAGCCGGCAGGAAGCAGATCCCGAGCGGCCCGGCGATCAGCACCCCGGCCCGCTCCGCGGCGGCTGTCGCAGCGTGCGCCGCCTCGACGCGGCAGTGCGCGGCGAGTTCGCCCAGCCCGGTCGCCAAGGCCGCGCCGGAGGAGCCCGACCGCCGAGCCAATCGGAGCACCGCGATCGTCGACGGGTCGAGCGCATCGCCCGGCGGCGGCGACCACGCGATCGCCGGATCGGCGCCCAGCGCCAACAGATCCGCACCGCGGCGCAACGCCTCGGCCAGCGGCGACGGCGCCGAGCGGGCGGTGGCGGCCGCCGCGCCCGAAACCGGCATCCCGGCGCTCAGGCAGAGCGCGAACACTTCCAGGCCGGCGGCCAACGCCAGCGCGTCGGTGCCCGGCACCGCCCGGTGGCGCACCCGACGTTCCGGCCGGGACATCCCGGCCCGGGCGCGCACCGTCGACGGGGCGGCCAGCAGGGCCACCGCGAGCAACACCGCGGCGGTAGTCACGGGGCGGCACCCACAGTGATCCGGTCCGACCACAACAGCCCGGTGCAGACCAGGCTCACCCCGACCACCGACAGCACCCCGCCAGGGCGGCCGAGCAGGAAGCCGATCGGGCGGGCGCCGATCAGTTGCCCCAGCAGCACCCCGAGCATGGGCAGGCAGCCCAGGATGGTCGCCGAGGCTCGCGCGCCGGCCATCCCGGCATCGGCCCGTGCCGAAAATCGTTGCCGAGCAGTGATATCGCTCTGCGCGGCCTGCATCAAGGTGGCTACCGCCAGTCCGTGCTCGCCGCCTAGTTCCCAGTAGACCGCAAGCCGTTCCCAGTAGAAGGGCAGCGCCGAGGCCCGCGCCGCCTCCCGCAGGCCGGTCGCGACGTCGGCACCCAGCCGGGCCCGGGCAACCACGCCGCGCAGGGCAGCGGCCACCGGGCCGTGGCCGGTTTCGGCGGCCGCAACATCGAACGCCCGCACCGGATGTGCGCCGATGCGCAACTCACCGGCCAGAACATCCAGCGCGCTCTCCAGGGCGCGGGCCTCCGCGACGGCACGCCGGCTGCGGCGACGGCGGCGCTGACGCAGCGCCACCGTGGCGGCCAACACCGCTCCGGCCAAGCAGGTGCTCGCCGGCAGCATGATCGCGGCCAGCACGGCCGCGGCGCCGCCCAGCGGTCCGAGCACTCTCAATCGGCTGACCCGGCGACCGGCGCGGCCGATCGGTTGCAGCCGTCGGCGCGGGGAGGCGCCGAGCAGCGCCGCCGCGGCCAGGGCGAGCGCCGCGACGATCATGCCGGCATCCGGTCACGCAGCAGGGCACGGAATTCGGGGACGTTCTCGCCCAGTCCCCGCTCGACCTGCCATACCGGTGCGGCGACCACCATGCCGGAAGCGGTGCGGCGCAGCAACGAGATGTCGGTGAGCTGCCGGCGGCCGCTGCGGTCGCGCCCGACGTGCAACAGCACTTGGACCGATTATCAGAGGTTTAACACGTTCTATTGGTCAATCAGCGTGTTTACCTGCACATTAATCATCGTATACATGTATCCTCTTAGGTATGGTTGGCCAAACATTTTCCAAGTTTGCACGGCGTGGCGCGCCGGCCGATGTGGGATACCGGGGTAAAAATTCACCCCATGGACCTACACGACAATCCACAACTGCTGGTGGAGAAGTTCGTCGAGCAGCATGCTCTCGTGTTGGGCGAAACGCATGGCGATCTGTGTGCGAGGTTGGCGGAGGTTCCGGACCGGTACGTCGATCAGGGGAACGATCCCCGAGGAATCACCGTGTCATGCACGCTGCTGGAGACGTTGCTGTTCTCGAGGTGGCGTCGCCAGACCGAGGACTCGACTTTGAAGGCGATCAAGGGCAACGGGTTTGGGATTGTTCTGGTCGACGGGAAGGGGTCTCGTATCGGGGTGCGCAAACATCCACGCAACTGGGACGGCAGCCTGCTCGAATCGGTGGAGTATGTGCCCGGCGAGCATCAGCTGAGTATCGAGGAGGAATTGGGGTACCCAATCGGCGGCGGGGATGGCATTCCGGAGCCTCCCGGGTATCGGCAATACGTACTGTGGTGGCCAGGCAATCTGGGCTTGGGTGGTGCGGTCTTGGCTGCGGGCATACTCACCGACAAGGTTCAGGTACTCTACGCCAGCACTCCGCTGCCGCCACCGATCATGGAGCAGCGTGCGAAAACGGCACCCACCATGGATCCGTTCACGCAGGCTACCGAGGTTGCAATGCCCGGAAAGCGGCGCCGGGACGAGGACTTCGCGGATGCCGACGGCGTCACCGAGGAGACACTGAACGAAGCGCCGCCGGAATCGTCGTAGCCCTCGTGCACACTGCTGGGTGCATGCGGGGCTCCCACTCGGGTGATGTTGAATCGAGCGCACGATGATCGAGGTTTTTGGTGCACGGGTCCGGCAGGCCCGGCTATTGCGGCGCATGACGGCAACTTCTGTGGTGGGCCTGGTTGGCTGGAGCAATGCCCGCCAGACGAAGATCGAGAAGTCTTCGACGATCATGTTGTCCGTTGATGAGGTTGCGGGGCTGTCGGAGTTGTTCCGCTTTCCTGCACGGTTTTTCAGCTCGGAACCGCAGTCTCGCGTATCGGCGGGTGAGTTGCTTTTCCGGGCGCCAAAGTCGATGACTGTTGGCGAGCAGGACTTCTTGGCGACGTTCGCTTCGCTCGCCGGCGATTTTCTCGGCGACCTGGATGAGCGGTCGAAATTGCCTCATGTGAAGGTCCCGTCGATCTGCGGCAAGGATCATCACCGGCCGAGCGCGGTCCAGGCCGCAGGGTGGCTGCGCGAGGCGATGGGGCTAGAACCTCATGAGCCACTGGATGATTTGATGTATGAAACTGAGCGATTGGGTGCACCGGTGATCGTCCGGCGGCGCACTCCGGGTGAGTGGGAGAGCGAGTTCGCGGCCACACCGGGGAGAGCGCGTGACGAGAAGCACTTGGGTTATTCGAGTTGGGTGGGACGACACCGGGATCGCCCGCTCGTAGTGTTGCGCGAATCCGAGTCGTGGGAACGGACCCGATTCACCGTTGCCCATGAGTTGGGGCATTTGGTGTTGCACAGCCGTGGGCACTGCTCGGTGAACTCGGGCGAGGAGTTGGAGGCCAACCGGTTCGCCACCGAGTTGTTGGCGCCCGTCGCCGCGCTGGCGCCGGAGTTGCCACAGGTGATGTCACTGTTGAACCTCAAACCGCTCAAGGACAAGTGGGGCTTGTCGTTGGGTTCGCTGATCATGCACATGCGTGACTCGGGATTGATCGACGCTGATCGCGCAAAAATGCTTACCACACAACTGTATTCACGGATCAATCCTGAGACTGGGCATACCTGGGGTATGACGGAACCCGGATGGAACGAACGTGACCCCGAGCGGCCCAGGCTGCTGCGCAAGTGGGTGGAACGCTGCTACGGGGATGCCTCGGTGCCGATGCTGGCCGCACGCGAGTCAATGATATTTCCATCGGATCTGCTCGAATGGTTCCTGGCTACGCAACGGCCTTCACCTGCATCTGACAGGCGCCCGATGGCTGCCGTCGGGATGCGCGGTGCTAGCGGATCAGCCCCGGAAGAGCGGCATCAAGTGGTCCGCCTCGACGATTTCCGTCGCGGTAAAACTCCATGAACGGCGCGAGAGGCTGCTGAACGTGGCGCGGGTGCAGCGGCTGTGTTTCCCGGACCGGCCTGATACCTACACGGTGGTCGGCGCCGATCGGCTACCCGTTGCACCTGCCCGAGAGTACTTGCGGTTCCTCGCAGATCAGGGCGCGTCTCCAAATACGGTGCGTGCCTACGCATACGGGCTATCGGCGTGGTGGACGGTGCTCGAACACACCGGCGCGGCCTGGGATGATTTTCCCACTAGCCTGTTTGGCGAGTTCCTGTGTTATCTGCGGACTGGGGATCTGCCGGGCATGGTCCGTATCGGTGAGCCCGGGCCTGGGATGGCCGAGTCGTCGTTGCAGCCGCGGGGGGCTGCGGTGTTGTCGATGTACCGGTACTTCGCCGACGCCCACGATTTGACCCGCCCGTACCGCCGCTTGTTTTCCTCCCACGCCCGATCCTCGCGGCGCCGCTATGCCCCCACCCTGGCTGGTGTCGGACCGCGACGTGATCAGGAGGTGCCTGTGCACCGCCGGCGTGCACCCAATCGCAGCGAGACGCCGGTGTTGTTGCCCGATCAAGTCAACGCCATCCTGGATGGCTGCAGTGTGCAGTCGCCGTCGGGTGAGTGGACCGGCAGCGAGGCGGGTTTGCGTGACCGGTTATTCTTCGCCGTCCTGGCCGAGACCGGAATGCGAATAGGTGAAGCATTATCTTTGCGCCACAATGATTTCCATATCACCGGGGGTGAGACTCCGTCGATTCTGGTGGCCGGCCGCGACGATCACCCCCATGGGGTACGAGCCAAGTCCGGTGCACGCCGGATCTACATCGGCGATGATCTGGTAGCCCTCTACAGCGAGTACGTGTGGCAGCTGATCGGGTGGGCCGCCGACGTCGCGGTTGCCGATCTGGCGTCGCACTTCGTGTTCGTCAATCTGGCACGCGGCCAGCGCTATGCACCGTTGCGCCCGGAAACCGTCTACGACAAGGTGGACACCCTCACGGCCGCCCATGCTGATGTGTTGCCGCAGGACTGGACTCCTCACTGGCTGCGCCACACCCACGCTACAGCTCTGCTGTTGTCTGGGGTGCCTGAACACGTGGTGATGCGCCGTCTCGGCCACGCCGATGTGCAGACCACGCTGTCGATCTACGGGTGGGTGACCGCCGACGCCGAGATGCGCACGGTCGCGCAGTGGAAGAGCTTCGTCGCCGGCTGGAAGGTGAGCCATGACTCAACCCCGTAACAGTCACGTCGATTCTGCAGGATCCGCGGCGGCCACCGTGTGGGATCGGCAATGGCAGCAGGTCCCTGAATCGTGGCGAACTTTGCACTACCGCATCGACGCTGCACCGTTCGACGCCGTGTTCGTGCGCAACCAGCGCTACCTGAACAATCCCGACGGCCACGACTTCACCCCCGCCGATGTCCCAGAACGCTTTCGCCAAGAAATGGCGTGGTGGGTGTGGTTGTGCGGCCACGAAGGAATCCGCAAGATCGAGCCGTTCCTGCTGAAGTGGACGGCCGTCGCCTTGACCGACGCCGCCGCCGAGCACCAGCAGCGGTATCACCGGCCTCCAGTGAGCATTGCAGACCTCGCGGCCGAGGATGTCGTACGTCACGCCGTGGTGCGCTTTGAGCGCCGCAACGCCCGCCTGCCCTCCGCGGGGGCTCGGCGCCAGGTCGTGGCCTTGATCGAGCACCTGCATCTTTACGTATCGGTGCGCTGCACCGATGCCCCGTGGTGGGCCCATGACATCTGGGATCTACGGGCTGATCCCCGCATACCACAGCGCGAACATGAACCCAGCCATGACCAAGTCGTCAAACTTGCCGCGATCCACCCGCCCTGGCTGCGTGAGGGCGTGCGGTTCTGGCTGCGCACCTCCATAACCGCGGAATTGCTGCGCTGGTCATCGGTAGCCGATCGTGCTCGCAACATGGCCAGGCACCTCGGCCCGTTCTTGGCCGCCCGCAACATCAGCACCCCACTGTTGGCCGATGACCGCGCCGCCCTGCGGTTGTTGTTCACCGAGTTCTCCAACTACCTGAAATCCCCATCCGCACAGTTCAAACCAGACCGGCCGTTGTCAGCATCCGCGGTGGACTCGACCCAGTCGCAGGCCCAGGTGTTCTACGCCTTCATGGTTGATCACGCCGAGGAAGCCGCTGCGGCGACCGGCGACCCCCGGTGGGCTCAGATCACCGACACCTACACGCGTCTGTGGGGCGCGGCGTTTCGAACGCGCCGCGCCAACCGGCAGCGGGAGCTGACGTGGTTCTCCACGTCGGAATTGCAGCAGATGCTGTGCTACCTCGATGTGCTGGCGGCCGATCGCGGTATGCCGGTGGCCATCACTCACCCTGATGCAACGATCTCGGTTGTCGCCGGCCTCGGAGACCCGCAAGCCGCGCGCGTCTGGCTGCTGCAGGCGCTGACCGGACGCCGAGCCTCGGAGATACTGATGCTCGACTTCGACCCTCTGACCGCTATTCCCGGCCCGGAACGCCCCACAGATTCCGATGACCCCAACGCATTCGTCGCCAAGTTGCGCTACCAGCAGACCAAGGTCGACGGGGTACTGCCGTCGATCCTGGTTGAGAAGGCGGTGGTCAACGTGATCACCGAACAGCAACAGTGGGTTCGCCGCCGCTACCCTGGGCTGAGCCCGAAGTACCTGTTCCTCGGACTGCGCCACCAGCATCAGGGCCACCGGGCCCGCACCTACCAGTCCTACGGTGTGGCACTGAACAAACTCGACAAGGTTCACGGCCTGGCCGACTCGGCCGGGCGTCCGCTGCGGTTCAGCCAGACCCATCGGCTGCGCCATACCCGGGCCACCGAGTTGCTAAACGACGGCGTTCCCATTCACGTGGTACAGCGATACCTTGGGCACGCATCCCCTGAGATGACCCTGCGCTACGCTGCGACGCTTGCTGCAACAGCTGAGTCAGAATTCCTGCGGCACAAGAAGGTCGGCGCACACGGCACCGATATCGCAATCAGTCCATCCGATATTTATGACATGACTCAACTGGCGGCCCGCACGGATCGGGTACTTCCCAACGGCGTGTGCCTGCTTCCTCCGCTGAAGAGCTGTGACAAAGGAAATGCTTGTCTGTCATGCGGGCATTTCGCCACCGACGCCACTCATCTCGACGAATTGATCGCGCAGCGCGCCAAGACCGTCAACTTGATCGAGGTCCGCCGCGAACAGTACCGGCGACGTAGCGGGCGGGAACTCACCGACGACAACGTGTGGATTCACGAACGGCGCCGGGAGATCGCCTCTCTGGACGCGATCATCGAGCGTCTGCACACCGACACCGAGGGCCTCGCGAACGGAGCCAGTGTGGGCGGTGCTGGTGCCTCAAACCGGTTGCCGCTGTTGAAGGTCAAGACCCGCGGCAGCCACGAATCTGTTCTACGCAAAGCCGACCCCAACGCACCCGGATGAGGCAACGCCCCCCTCCCCCTTCGGATAACGCCCGCCGCGCCCTGGCCGACTACCGTAAGAACATCTCCCAGACCAAGCGCCGGGATATCGAACGCGCCATCAAACACCTGCGCAAGACCAACGCCATCATCAACATATCCACCGTCGCTGCCCGCGCCGGCGTAGAACGCAAGACCGTCTACAAGCACCGCGACCTCGTCGCGATCATCGACGCCTACCGACGCCAGCCGCCTTCGCTCGACGCCGCGACGGGCCGCGAGAGCACCGTCGTAGCCGCCCTACGTGCCCAACTGGTCGCCAAGGACGGTGAGATCCGCGCACTGAGAACCAAGCTTGCCGAACAAGAATCGACAATCGCACTGCTCTACGGACAACTCGACGCCGGAAACGGTGCAGGGGGCGGCGGCTAATGGGTGCCATCGCAACAACGGCTTGGGGCACCGCCTGCACTTCACTCGCGATTCCAGCCATTGTGGCGCCGAAACCACGCACCCGTAGCCGTAATCCCCCAATCTGCGGCGGTTACAGGGTGCCTGTGTCGTAATACGGATCGCTCAGGCGGGCCTGACGGTGTGGAGGTGGGATAGAGCGCGGCGTGTTGGGCCACCAGCTGGCTTCGCGCAGGAGTGTGGCGATGGCGGGGACGGTGAGGGTGCGAACGAGGAATGTGTCGAGTAGGAGTCCGCAGCCGATGATGAGGCCGACTTGGATCATGATCGCGATGGAGCCGAACATCAGTCCGAACATGCTGGCGGCGAAGATGATTCCGGCCGAGGTGATGACCGAGCCGGTGCGGGCGACGGTGCGCAGTACCCCTACGCGAATGTTGTGTTTGGATTCCTCCCGCAGCCGTGAGACGAGCAGCATGTTGTAGTCGGCGCCGACGGCTACCAGGATGATGAAAGCCAGCAACGGGACGGGCCAGGCGATTTCGTAGCCGAGTCCCCATTGGAAGACCAGCACTCCGATGCCCAGTGAGGCCAGGTAGTTCAGCACGACCGTCCCCAGCAGGTATAGCGGGGCGAGCAGGGCGCGCAAGAGCAGGATGAGGATGAGTCCGACGATGACCAGGGTGCTGATGGCCAGTTGGGTGAAGTCAGCCGACAGGAGCCGTTGGATGTCGGAGTTGACGGCGGGGAACCCGGCAACGGCGATAGTGGCGTTGGCCAGGGTGGTGTTGGGGCGGGCGGTGTCGGCGGTCTCGACGATCTGGCGGGCGAGGGTGATCGCCTGCGCGCTGTAGGGGTCGTAGCTGGATTCGACGACAAAGCGGGCGGTTTTGCCATCGGGTGAGAGGAATTGTTTGGCAACGTCGGTGAATTGACGGTTATCGAAGGCACTGGCGGGCAGGTAGAAACCGCTCGCTGCGTCAGAGCCGGCGCTGGCGCGGGCCGAGTTCTGCAGTTGGGCGGCGACCTGGCCCATCCGAGCCAACATTTCGATGTTGCTGTCGGCCAGGGCGTGCACACCGGCGGCCAGCGCTTGCGCCCCGGAAGCGAGTTGGCCGACGCCCTCTTGGAGCCGGCCGATGTTGCCGGCCGGGTCCGCGGGATCACCCTGAGTTCCGAAGGCCTTGTCAAGTGCTGCGGCAGCGGCTTGTATGTCGGCAAGGGTGCCAGCAATGGTGGCGTCGGTGTCAGGGTTGTAGCGATCGCCGAGGGTGGCGACTTCGGTGAAGAATCCGTTATCGCGCAAACTCACCAGGATCCGGACCTGGTTACGGATTTGCGCGCATTGCGGCGTGGTGGCACACCACTCGGAAGTGTTCAGGCCATCGACGAGGGGGGCCAGCACGGCGAGGGCGGTTTCGGCTTGATCCGCCCGCGACCGCAGCCCGGGGCCGGATTGGATGGCTTGGTCGACGGTGGGTGCGGAGGCCGAAAGTTCTTGCAGCAACGGTCGAGATGACCACAGCAGGGTGTCACCGGATTGGGCTCGGGCCAGTACGCCCGACAGCGGGGTCAAGATCGCGTGCAGGGCGGCATCGAGCTGGGCCAGGCCGCCAGCGAGTTGATCGGCGCCGTCGGTGAGTTGAGTGAGGTCGCCTTTTCGTGCGTCGCCATCGGCGACGGCGTCGGCCATCTTGTCGCCGATCTGCCTGTTCTGCCAAGACAGTTGGGCTTGTTCGAGACGGGTGCCGGTGGGGCGGGTTATCCCGATGACTTTGGTGACCCCGGATACTTGGGCGACCCGGGAGGCCATCTCGTCGAGGTCGGCCAGACCTTTGCTGGTGCGCATGTCGTCGGGGTTCTCCACGACGAGAAATTCGGTGATGACGACGTCTTTGGGGAAGTGGCGATCCAGCAGTTGGTAACCCTGGTTGCTGGCGGTGGTGGCAGGCTGGCCTTTGCGGTCGTCGTAGCTGATCTTCATCGTGGTGGCGATGGCCGAGAGGGCCAGCAGGATCACCAGGCTCACGGCCAACAGTGGCACCGGCCGGCGGACCACCGCGACAGCGACACTGTTCCAGTAGCGGCGGGTTCGATCGGATTTCGGCTCGCCGATTCCACGGCGGGCGGCCAGCGCCAGCACCGGCGGCAACAGGGTCACGGTGGCCAGGAATCCGACCAGCACGGCGACCGCGCAGGCCGGGCCGAGCCCGGCGAAAACACTGAGGCGAGCGAAAACCATGGCAAAAAAGGCCAGCGCAACGGTGGCCGCCGAGGCCAGGATCACGCGCCCGATGCTGGCGGTGGCATGAATGACGGCCTGATCGGCGGGGACATGTGCGCGGCGCTGTTCGTGGTAGCGGCTGATCAAAAACACCGTGTAGTCGGTGCCCGCCCCGAGCAGGATCACGGTCATGAACGCCACGGTGAACTGCGAGACGGGCATGCCGCTCTCGCCGAGGACAGACAGCACACCACGGCCGACGGCCAGGCTGACCCCGATCACCAGCAGGGGCAGCAAGGCGGTGAACACCGACCGGTAGACAATCAGCAGGATCAGTGCGATCAGCGCGGCGGTGGCGATCGAGATCAGCAGCAGGTCGTGTTCGGCGGCAGCGATCTGGTCGTTGAAGGTGGCCGCCGGGCCCGTCACGTGCACGGTCGTCGGTGAACCGGCGAATAAACCGGCGGCGATGTCGCGCACGGCTTGGACGGATTCGGCGGCCTTGGGGTCACCCAGGGTGCCGGCCACACCCACCGGCAGATACCAGGCTTTGCCGTCATTGCTGGTCGCATGCGCCGCGGTGACCGGGTCGGCGAGCAGATCTTGAACCAGCAAGACGTGGTCGGTATCGGCGCGCAGCTGCACCACCAACTGCTCATAGCGGTTGCGCACCGGCGCGGTTAAGCCGTCGGGGTCTTCCATCGCCACGACCAGCATCGTTTTGGAGCCCTGTTCACCGAAGGCCGCGCTCATGCGGTCCACGGTTTGAAACGACGCGGCGTCGCGGGGGATCAGGTTCACCGATTGCTGCCGTACCACCGTTTCCAGCTGCGGGAACACCAGTGCAAGCAGCACGGCGACGGCGATCCAGCCGCCGATGACCAGTGCTTTATGACGCACCGTGAACCCGGCCAGTGTTGCTAACCGGCTGCTGTACTCACTGGATTGGCCCGGATCGGCCACCCCGTTGCGGGCCCGCACAGGCAGGGTTGCCGTGCCCGCACCGCCCGGGTTGTCCGCACTCACCGCGCCTGCGCCCACGAAAGACGCTGCCGCCGGTCACAATGACTCGGCTGCCGGCGATGACGAAGATCCTTAGTTGGGGGTCGTTGCACCGGCATTGTCGTCCTCGTCGTAGGGGATGTCATGGCGGACCACCTTGACCCTGCCGTGCGGCAGGCACGCCATGTAACCGTGGTGTTTGCCGTAGAGCTCCCAGGCGGTGGCGCGCTCGTTGGCGCTGACCTCGATGCGCAGGCCGTTGGAGAAGCTCAGGAGTAGCCGACCGGAATCGTCGTGGCATGCCTTCGTGCACACCGCACCCGCCAGATCCAGTAGCGGACGTTGGTGGGCGGCGACCTCGCGCGGGTCGATGAGCACTTCCTCGGCCGGAAACTCACCGCTAGCCGGCAGGGCAAGCCACAGCAGGCAACTGATGACTACCTCGTTGGCGTCATCAAAGCTCAACACCAGATCACCCTGCAACGACATCCGCTGCACGGTGCAACCTTCGATCCACGTGGTGTACATCGCGCACCTCCGTCGACGCCCAACCGGTCTGCACTGAAATGGTACGGCAAGTAGCGCTGCGCTACTAGTAATAGCGTTACGGGTTGCGGGTCAGGATTCCGGATCGCTCGGCGCCCCGTTGTCCCCGAGCCGCCGAAGAAGATGTTCGAACGCTGCTACGTCGCCATAGGCGGCGAAGTGATCGGCGGTGACCACGACGAACACCGCATTTGCGGTGAATCGGGTGGCCCCCTCGGGGTCGGTGCCGGTTGCGCCGATGTGCAGCACGCGGCCTTCCCGGGAGGCAATGTGCGCGGTGATGCGGTGGGATCGATGCAGCACGACCGGCTGGAGGTATTCGACGGTCAGGCTGCGTGTCACAGCGGGCGCGCCGGCAATCCACAGCGCGAACCCCAGCACGTCGTCGCAGGCGGCGGCGACCGCCCCGCCGTGCGCCAGACCGGGCGCGCCGACGTGGCGTTCGTCGAAAGTCACGTCCGCGTACACCGTGTCGCCGCTGCGGTAAACCACCAGCTGCAGACCGTGCGGATTCTGCGGTCCGCAACCCATACACGTCCGAGTATGTGCGGGCAGCAGCTCAGGCCGTGCCGCACCCGAGCGGCCGGACGCGACATCGTGATGCGGTGAGTGATCGGCCACCAACGACACCTTCGGTACACATAGTTTCGCTGCGCTACCGTTGGTACGGTACCCGTTACGGGCGGTGACGCGGGTAATTGGTCGGGAATCTGGAATGAGGCGAGGGGTGAGTGGGTGTGAGCAGCGAGCAGGTACCGCCGGTGCCCGATGACGACGATATTGACCCCCGCCGGACCCGGTCGCGCAACCGCTTGCTCGACGCCGCGACCGCGCTGCTCAGCAGCGGTGGCATCGAAGCCGTCACCATCGAGGCGGTCACCAAAGCTTCCAAGGTGGCCCGCACCACCCTCTACCGCCATTTCGGCAGCTCATCGCAGTTGCTCGCGGCCACCTTCGAGCGACTCTTACCTCAAGTAACCCCACCCGGGCCGGCCAGTGGGACATTGCGCGAACGACTCATCGAACTGCTCACCCGACAGTCTGCGCTGTTCGCCGACGCCCCAGCACACATCACCATGCTGGCCTGGCTCGCCCTGGGCCCGACCACAATCGATCACGCCAGCACCGAACATGCCCCGCAGGCGCTGCGAGCGCGGGTCATCAACCAATACCGGCAGCCCTTCGACGCCATCCTGCAAGACATTGAGGCCGCTGCTGAATTCGACGGCCTGGACCCGGATCTCGCACTGTGCCAACTCATCGGACCACTCGCGTTCGCACGAATGACCGGCCTGCGATCCATCACCGCACACGACTGCGCCCGCATCGTCGACGACTTCCTGGCCACTCACCGGACCCAGGAAGCCCAATCCGCAGTTCCACAGCCCGACGGTCAAAGGGGCACAGACGACAACCGCCCGGGGTGAGCCCTCTCCCGGGGCGCAATCAGTGCAACCGGGCAGGCGACAGGAGAAACGGGCCGGGATGGCAGCCGCGCAATCCCTAGGCGGGCACACCGTGCGATTCAATCGTTCCCGATTAGGCTGATCGGCACGGGACGCACCTAATCGGTAACAGTCATACACACATGCTCGCGACACCAGATAAGACGGCCGCGGCCAATTGGCTGTGCAGCCCGGCGCGGTCCAGCCCGCCGAGCGCGGCCAGCGCTTCCAGGCGGGCCGGGACCTCAGCCGGGCTGTTGGCGTGCACGGTGCCCGCACCGCCGTCGTGCCCGGTGTTCAGCGCGGCCAGCAGGTCGACCACCTCGGCGCCCCTGACCTCGCCGACCACCAGCCGGTCCGGCCGCATCCGTAGCGCCTGCCGGACGAGGTCGCGCAGTCCCACCTCGCCGGCGCCTTCGACGTTGGCCGCACGCGCCACCAGCCTGACCAGATGCGGGTGGCGGGGCTGCAATTCGGGGGCGTCCTCGACGCAGACCAGGCGTTCCCGGGACTGCACCGCTCCCAGCATGGCCGCCAGCAGGGTGGTCTTGCCGGCGCCGGTACCACCGGAGACCAGAAACGCCAGCCGGGCATCGATGATGTCGGCCAGCAGTGCTGTCGCCGGTGGCGGGATGGCGCCGGCGGCGGCCAACGCGGCGAGGTCCTGGGTGACCGGCCGTAGCACCCGCAGCGACAGGCACGTCCCGTCGGCGGCCACCGGCGGCAGTATCGCGTGCAGGCGCACGGTGAACTCGCCGGTGCCGATACCGCTGAGGTGGCCGTCGACCCACGGTTGGGCGTCGTCGAGCCGGCGTCCCGCGGCCACCGCGAGCCGTTGGGCCAGCCGGCGCACCGCTGCCTCGTCGGCGAACCGCAGCTCGGTGCGCCGCAACCCCTCTCCGTCGTCGACCCACACCGCATCGGGCGCGGTGACCAGCACATCGGTGGTGCCCGCCGCGCACAGCAGCGGTTCCAGAATCCCGGCGCCGCTCAGTTCGGTCTGCAGCACCCGCAGGTTGGACAACAGCTCGGTGTCGCCGAGCACCCCGCCGGATTCGGCCCGGATCGCCGCGGCCACCGTCTGCGGACGCAGTTCGCCGGACTCGGCAGCCAGCCGTTCCCGGACCCGGTCGATCAACGAGTCCCTCATACCGCCGCGGCCTTTCGCGTGGGCAGTACGTCGAGAACCCGGTCGGCGGCCATCGCCAGTGCGGATCGGCGGTGCAGGCGCAAGCCCGCGTGTTCGAGTCGCTCGGCCAGCCGCGGCTCGGCCCGCAAGCTCGCCAGCAGCGGTAGCCCGATGATCTCGGCGACCTCGGCAGCGCGAAGCCCGCCCGGAGCCGGCCCGCGCACCACCACGCCCACGTTGGGGTTGGCTGCGTGCAGGCGTGGCGCGATCGCGGCACCGGCCGCACACGAGCGCACATCGCAGGGACTGACCACGACCACGAGATCGGCTGCGCTGAGCGCGGTCTCGACCGGGTCGGTCAACGTGCGGGGAAGATCGCAGACCACGGTGATCCCGCCGCGGCGGCCCGCATCCAGCACGGCGTCAACGGGTCCGGCCGCAACCTCGCGGATCTCGCGGGCTTCGAGGCCGTGCCGGGTGCCGGACAGCACGCTCACACCGCGCTGGCGGGGCAGCGCTTCGCGCAGCGCCGGCCAGGTCAGCCGCCCACTCTGCGCGGTCAGGTCGCACCAGCGCAGACCGGCGGCGTTCTCGGTGCCGGCCAGCAGGTCGATACCGCCGCCCCAGGCGTCCAGGTCGACTAACAGCGCGTCTCCGGCACGCTGCGCCAGCGCGGTCGCCAGCAGCGATGCGCCGGCTCCGCCGCGGGCGCCGATCACCGCGATGGCCTCGCCGCGGCGCCCGCCGTCACGCACCGCGTCAGCCGCCTCGGCGAGTTCGGCCACCAGTTCGTTGCCGTCGGCGGGCAGGGCCAGGACGCGCTGCGCCCCGGCCGCGACGGCGGCCTGCCAGCTGGCCGCGCTGGGCTCGGCGGCGGTGAGCACGATGACGTGCGCGCGGCGCGGTAGCCGGGCTGCCGGACAACAGGCGGCCGCGGCTTCGTCGAGCACCACCGCTGCGGCCGCCGCCCAGGCCTTGCGGCTCGGTATCGCGCCGCCGAGGTGAATGACCCGCACGCCCACCGCCGCGCCCACCCGATCCAGTTCGTCACGCAATCCGGGTTGGGTGACAAGGGCCAACAGGCCGGCGGCGGTGCTCACGCCTTCACCGTGGCGGCGAGATCCCTGCCGCGCCAGCCGTTAGGCGACAGATGTGGATGGGGGCTGCGACTGTGTAGAACTGCCGGACAGCAGAAGCCGCAATATCAAGTCGGATCGGATCATAATTCGGGTTCTGGACGACGTTCGGGGACGATTTGAGTCCGTTCCAGCGAAGAATGACCGGTTAAAAAAGACGACCCCCGCCAGGGGGGGAGGAGGCGGAGGTCGTCGCGTATCAGCCCCGGGGGGTCGGGCCGATACACCCTCAGCATAAGCCGAGTGATGCCACTATACACACGACAGGCCGGTCCGGCGCAAGTGTTGCCGCCAAATGTCGGCACTTCGGCTCCACGGCCGCTGAAGTGCTCTTTCCGGCATAGCAGCGGGCCGGCCGGCCCCTCGCCCCTATGCTGTACCGGTGACCGCTTCCGACCCGGGCACCCGCCAGCCGCAGTCGCTGCGATCGCCGGGGCAGGCGGGCAGTCGAACCCGCACCGCAGCCTTCCTGGACCTCGACCACACCGTGATCGCCAAGTCCAGCGCACTGGCTTTCAGCAAACCTTTTATGGACCAGGGACTGATCAACCGCCGCACCGTACTCAAGTCGAGCTACGCCCAGTTCCTCATGCTGTTGTCCGGCGCCGACCACGATCAGATGGAGCGGATGCGCACCCATCTGACCAACATGTGCACCGGCTGGAACGTCGAACAGGTCAAGGCGATCGTCAACGAGACGATGCATGACATCGTCACCCCACTGGTGTTCGCCGAGGCGGCGGAGCTGATCACCGACCACAAACTCTGCGGCCGCGACGTGGTGGTGGTCTCGGCCTCCGGCGAGGAGATCGTCGCGCCGATCGCCCGGGCACTGGGTGCCACGCACGCCATGGCGACCCGCATGGTCGTCGCCGACGGCAAGTACACCGGCGAGATCGCGTTCTACTGCTACGGGGAAGGCAAGGTGCAGGCCATCCGGGAGCTGGCCGCCCGGGAGGGCTACCCGCTGGAGCACTGCTACGCCTATTCGGATTCGATCACCGACCTGCCGATGCTGCAGGCGGTCGGCCACCCCTCGGCGGTGAACCCGGACCGGGCATTGCGCAAGGAGGCGATCGCGCACGGGTGGCCGGTGCTCGCCTTCTCCCGGCCGGTGTCGCTGCGCGACCGCATTTCGGCGCCCTCCGGTGCGGCGGTGGCCACCACCGCGGCGGTCGGTATCAGCGCTGTCGCTGCCGGTGCGCTGACCTACTCGCTGCTGCGCCGGCTGGCGTTCTGACCCTCCCAGCAAACACCGCCGGTCACAATCGGGTGACGTCATTCCGGCCGACCGCAATTGGGCCTTGCTGTGTCGTGGATCACGTAGTACAAAGGAAGCACGGAAGCCCGGCGAGGCCAGGGTCGACCCGGAAGAGAAGGATCGATCTCCCGAGCCGCACTTCCCAGTACGGATAGCGGTACCCACGCGGAGCCATAGCCGCGAAGATGGCAGAAGTGTTGCGGGCCTGCGTAATTGCGGAACGTAAACGGTGTCGACAGCCCTTTGGGTGGGGCAGCAGCCGAAGAACACCGCACGAGCGCCGAGGCCACCCACGCAGCCCACGTTGGACGCTTGGTAACCGTGTACCGTACTAGCGGGCGGCGAGCCGAATCTTTCGGCGCGCCGCCCGCTTCGTTCTTGCCAGCCGGCCGTCGGATCAGCGCTTGGCGCCCGCTTCAGCTATCCCGAGAGCATCCAGTGCGCCGGCGTGCATCGCGGCGCAGCAGCCCTGTAGCCAGGCGGCCACACCCTCGGTGGAACCGCCCGCGAATCCTTGCGCCGCGCGACGGTACTCGCCGGCCTTGCGCATCCAGGTCACCTCCGGAACCCCAAGCCCGCGGCGGTCCAGCCCGCTGGCGATCGTCACCAGCCGGGACGCCCCCCGGGCGACCACGCCGTCGGCGCTGCCGAACGGCGCGAGCGTGAGCAGCTCGCCGTGCACCACCGCGGCGAACACCGGCGCCGGCACCGTGGTGCCCCCGGTGGCGAGGTCGGCCAGCATCTCCAGCCGGCGGCCCACCTCTGCGCCGCCGCGCGGGCGGCCGAGGTTGTCTTCGTCGACCAGATCGGCGGCGGCCAGCACGTGCAGCCGGGCCAGCGCTTGCAGCGGGGCCCGCCGCCACACCTCGACCAGCGAGCCTTCCCCGCCCTCCAGGGCCTGGGCGACCCGCAGCGCCCCGGCGAACACCGGATCGCCTGCCGCCCGCGCGTCCACCGTGGTGGGGCCCCCGTCGAGCACCGACGACGCCCGGGCCGCCCGCAGCGACGCCTCGGCGGCACTGACCGGCCAACCCCGCACGTTGGTCTTGTGGCGATGAGCCCGCGCCAGCTCATCGCGGACCTTTTCGCTGGCCTCGGCGACACCGGGCAATTCGAGCAGCGGTGCCAATGGGTCGGTGATCACGGGCTGTGACACTACCGGCGGGTGGCTAGGCTGCTGACCGTGAGCCAGAACGCTGATAGCGCCGCCGCCGATTCGCTGCCCTCGTACCCGCCCTCCCCCGAGTTCGCCGCCCGCGCCAATACCGGCGCCGAGGCCTACCGCGCCGCCGAGCAGGACCGGCTCGCGTTCTGGGCCGAGCAGGCCAACCGCCTGCACTGGGACAGGCCGTTCACCGAGGTGCTGGACTACTCCCGGCCGCCGTTCGCCCGCTGGTTCGCCGACGGCAAGCTCAACGTCGCCTACAACTGCGTGGACCGCCATGTGCAGGCCGGCCACGGCGACCGGGTGGCCATCCACTGGGAGGGCGAGCCGGTCGACGACGCCCGCACCATCACCTATGCGGAGCTGCTCGCCGAGGTGAGCCGGGCCGCCAATGCGCTGAGCGGTCTCGGTCTGGTCGCCGGTGATCGGGTGGCGATCTATCTGCCGATGATTCCCGAGGCGATCATCGCGATGCTCGCGTGCGCCCGGTTGGGTGTGCTGCACACCGTGGTGTTCGCCGGGTTCTCCGCACATGCGCTGCGATCCCGCATCGACGACGCGCAGGCGAAGGTGGTGATCACCTCCGACGGGCAGTACCGGCGCGGCCAGACTGCGGCGCTCAAGCCGGCGGTCGACGAGGCGGTCACCGGTGCCGAGTCGGTACAGCATGTGCTGGTGGTGCGACGCACCGGTGGCGAGGTGGCGTGGGCGCCGAGCCGCGACCTGTGGTGGCACGACGTGGTCGACGCGGCATCACCGCAGCACACCCCGGAGGCGTTTGAGGCCGAGCAGCCGCTGTTCCTGCTGTACACCTCGGGCACCACGGGCAAGCCGAAAGGCATCGTGCACACCAGCGGCGGGTATCTGACCCAGGCCGCCTACACGCACTACTGCGTGTTCGATCTGCGAGCCGACACCGACGTGTTCTGGTGCACCGCGGACATCGGCTGGGTCACCGGCCACACCTACGCCGTCTACGGACCGCTGGCCAACGGCGCCACCGAGGTGATTTACGAGGGCACCCCGGAGTATCCGGACCAGCACCGGCACTTCCAGATCATCGAAAAGTACGGTGTGACAATCTATTACACCGCTCCCACGCTGATCCGCACCTTCAAGAAGTGGGGCCGCCAGGTGCCGGACGCCCACGACCTGTCCAGTCTGCGGCTGCTGGGTTCGGTCGGTGAGCCGATCAACCCGGAGGCCTGGCGCTGGTACCGGCGGGTGATCGGGGCCGACGCGGTGCCGGTGGTCGACACCTGGTGGCAGACCGAGACCGGCGCGACGATGATCTGCCCGCTGCCCGGGGTGGCCGCGGCCAAGCCGGGTGCCGCGATGCGGCCGCTGCCCGGGATCTCCGCGCGCATCGTCGACGACCACGGCGATCTGGTCTCCCCCCAGGACGCCGGCGGCGAACCGGTGTCGGGATATCTGGTGATCGATGCGCCCTGGCCGTCGATGGCCCGCGGCATCTGGGGCGATGAGCAGCGCTTCATCGACACCTACTGGGCGCGCTTCGCCGAGCAGGGCTGGTATTTCGCCGGTGACGGCGCCCGCTACGACGCCGACGGCGACATCTGGGTGCTGGGCCGCATCGACGACGTGATGAACGTGTCGGGGCATCGCATCTCCACCGCCGAGGTGGAGTCCGCGCTGGTCGGTCATGCCGCGGTGGCCGAGGCCGCCGTGGTCGGGGCCCTCGACGAGCAGACCGGCCAACGGATCTGCGCGTTCGTGGTGCTGGCGGCGTCGCACCGCGAGGTCGGCGGGGCGATCATCGACGAACTGCGCCAACGGGTCACCGTCGAGATCTCGCCGATCGCGCGGCCCCGCAACGTGCACCTGGTCCCGGAACTGCCCAAGACCCGCAGCGGCAAGATCATGCGGCGACTGCTGCGTGACGTCGCCGACGGACGCGAACTCGGCGACACCTCAACCCTGGTGGACCCCAGCGTGTTCGACGCGATCCGGGCCGCCGACTGATCGCCTAGGGGACCGGGACGAAACCCGTGCCCGGCCGGTCTTTTTCGCTGATGTCACCGAGTACGGCGTTGATCGACACCACGACCGCGGGTGTGTGCAGCGGAATGTACTTGACCACGCAGGTGGGCAGCGCCTCGCTGAACGCCCCGTGAATCATGCCGACCAGCATGTTGTTCACCACGACGGGCCCGCCGGAATCGCCTGGGCGGCCGCACACCTGCATCACGATGGTTCCCGGGTCCTGGCCCGGTCCCCAGGTGACACCGCAGGAGTTGCCGGTGGTGCGGCCCTGTTTGCAGGCGATCTGGCCGAAGGAGGGGTCCGGTCCGATGCCGCCGATGATGAAGCCGCCGAAGTTGGACACCGGCGTCACCTTGTCGGGGTCGAACTCGATCACCGCATAGTCCAGGCCGTCGTTGCCCGCCACCATGTGGCCGATCGTGCCGTTGGCCTCGGCCCCCTCGGCGGCGACCTCCGCACCCGGACCGCCGCAGTGCGCCGACGTGAAGCCGATCAGTGCACCGGTCTTGTCGTGGCCGATCGCTGTCAGCGTGCACATCGTGTCGCCGTCGACGACGATGCCGGCTCCACCGCCCATCAGCACCTTGGCGTCGGCGCTGACCGCTGGGACCGGGGCGGCAAGCGTGGCCACGGCGGCGCACGCCGTCCATGTCAGCAGCGGCGCCATAGCGCGCAGCAACCAGCGGTGTGCGATCTGCACAGCGGCTCTCCCGTCCGATCAGCTCCACCCCCGAGGGGGATAAAACAGCCTAACCGGGTGACGATGCGCGACGCGCCAACGGCGGGCTGAGGAGGCCGGCGATTTCGCACCCGCCCGATCCGGCCGCAGCTTTAACGGGGCCGCTCCTCGGCGCCGCCGCCGCATGGCAACATTAAGCCGCGACGACAGCGAACGGGAGGACAGCCAGTGAGCAAGGCCGATCGCAGAAACGCAAAACGCGCCGCGGCGAAGGCGGATCGCAACGGGGTGCCCAATACCCTGGCGACCATCCCGCTGGCCGATCCGCACGCACTGCCCGCCGACCCGTCGCTGGGTGATCTGGTCAAGGACGCGACGGCGCAGATGTCGACGCTGGTCCGCGCGGAAGTCGAACTGGCCCGCGCCGAGATCACCCGTGATGTCAAGAAGGGCCTGACCGGCAGCGTGTTCTTCATCGCGGCCCTGGTCGTGCTGTTCTACTCCACCTTCTTTTTCTTCTTCTTCCTCGCCGAGGTGATCGACATCTGGCTGCAGGACTGGGCCGCCTACCTGATCGTCTTCGGGGTCATGCTGACGTTCGCCGTGGCCTTGGCGTTGTTGGGCTTTCTGCGGGTCCGGCGCATCCGGGGACCGCGCCAAACCATCGAATCGGTGCGGGAGACGCGCGATGCGCTGCGCCCCGACCCCGCGCGGCTGCATGCGTCGGGGCCGCACGCGGTGGCGGCGCATGACGGCAAACCGACCACCGATCCCTCGGGCTGGTAGTGCCGCCACCGGATCCGTCGGTCACTCGCATCGACGGGCCGTGGCGACATTGGGACATCCACGCCAACGGCATTCGCTTCCATGTCGTCGAGGCCACACCGGACGACGCATCGGCCGACACGCCGCCGATGACGCGGCCGTTGGTGATGCTGCTACACGGGTTCGGCTCGTTCTGGTGGACCTGGCGTCATCAACTGCGCGGGCTGACCGGGGTGCGCGTCGTCGCGGTCGACCTGCGCGGCTACGGGGGCAGCGACAAGCCGCCCCGCGGCTACGACGGCTGGACCCTGGCCGGCGACACCGCCGGGCTGATCCGGGCCTTGGGGCACTCCTCGGCGATCCTGGTCGGCCACGCCGACGGCGGCCTGGTGTGCTGGGCGACCGCGCTGCTGCACCCCCGGCTGGTGCGCGCCATCGCGGTGGTCAGTTCGCCGCATCCGGCGGCCCTACGGAACTCAGCGCTGACCCGTGCCGATCAGGGCCGGGCGCTGCTGCCGTGGTTGCTGCGCTACCAGATACCGTTCTGGCCGGAGCGCACCTTGACCCGCCATGACGGCACCGAAATCGAACACCTGGTGCGCAGCAGAGCCGGCGCGAATTGGCATGCCAGCGAGGATTTCTCCGAGACCATCGGGCATCTGCGCACCGCGATCCAGATTCCGTCGGCGGCGCACTCCGCGCTGGAGTACCAGCGCTGGGCGGTGCGCAGCCAACTGCGCTCCGAGGGCCGGCGGTTCATGAAGGCACTGGATCTGCGGACGCTGGACATCCCGCTGCTGCATCTACGCGGCGCCGACGACCCCTACGTGCTCGCCGATCCGGTCGAGCGGACCCGGCGGTATGCACCGCACGGCCAGTACGTGTCATTGCCCGGCGTAGGGCATTTCGCCCACGAGGAAGCCCCCGATGAGGTCAACGCCCAGCTGATGCGGTTCCTGCAGCAGGCCTAGCGGCGGTCGCAAGCGCGGCGAAGCCGGGCGCGGCGGGTCGCCGCCATCGGCACAGTTACTCTCCGCCGACGCAGGTCTGGGTCGAGACCGGTGCGGTGTCGCCGATCCGGGCGAGTTGGTTGGCCACCTCTTCGGCGGTCATCACGAAGCCGGTGTCGGCGTCGTCAACGGCCGCGCCGAACACCACGCCGAGTACCCGGCCGTCCATGTCGATCATCGGCCCGCCGGAATTGCCTTGCTGCACAGTGCCTCTGATCGTGTAGACCCGGCGGGTGACGGTCGCGCTGCGGTAAATGTCGGGCCCTTCGAGGTTGATGATGTCGCGCACCCGGGCCGGGGTCGCCTCGAAGACCCCGCCGCCGGGGTAGCCCAGCACCAGTGCGTCGGTGTCGGGTTCGGCCGGCGAGGAGGCGAACGCCAACGGCGGCAACGGCAGATCCGGCACGGCCAGAATCGAGATGTCTTCCTTGGGGTCGAAGGAGATCACTGTGGCGTCATACGATTTGGTTCCACTTTCCACGGTGACGCTGTCCGAGCCGGCGACCACGTGCGCATTCGTCATCACCCGGTTGGGCGAGATCACAAAACCGGTGCCCTCCAACACTTTCTGGCAGTTGGGTGCCACACCGCGGATCCGCAGCACGCTCGGCGAGGTGGTCTCGACGACCGGGCTCGCGGCCAGTCCGGGGTCCGGCGCATCCACGGAGGCGATCGGGGTGCGGCTGAACGGTTCCAGCACGGCCGGCAGCCCGGAGTCGTCGAGCACCGCCGACAACCGTCGCGGCACGTTCTTGAGCCAGCCCGGCGCGATATCGTCGACCTGACGCAGGACTCGTGAGTCGTTGACCGCGGCAGCCAGATTCGGCTGATCGGAGGCGGTCAGCGGGGTGGCCAGCAACCAGGCCGCGATCAGCACCACCACCAACTGCAGCGCCACGCCGATGATCGAGTCCACGCCCCGGACCCCGGGGCTGCGGATCGCTCCGCGCACTGCACGGCCCAACACCACCCCGGCGACCTCGCCGATCACAACCATGGCCAGGATCAGAAACAGTGCGGCGAACAGTTTCAGCCGGGCACCGGCGACGTGCTCGATCAGGTGCGGGGCCAGCAGCACCCCGGCCATCGCGCCGAGCGCCACGCCGACGAAGGACAGCAGCGAGCCGAGGGCGCCGGAGCGCCAGCCGGACACTGCGGCAACGAAGGCGATCGCCAGCACGGCGATGTCCAGCCACTGCGACGACGTCATATCCCAGTCATCCCCGTTCCACCAGGTTCTCCTCCAAGCAGAGCCATGGCCTCGTCCAGCCCGCGCACCTCGGTGTGGTCCCAGGGCTGCGCCCAGCCGGCCACGTCCAACATCGCCGAGATCACCTGGGCGGTGAAGCCCCAGACCAGCATCTCGTTGAGCCGGAACGCCGGCATGGCCCATCGCCGGCTGCGCGCATCACGGTAAACCATCAACCGGTTCTCGGGGTTGATGAATGCCCGGACCGGAACCCGGGCCACGACAGCGGTCTCGGCCGGGTCCACCACGCTCACCGGCCCGGGATCTTCGGAGTAGGCCAGCACCGGCACCACCTGGAATCCCGAGGGGGCGATGAAGATCTTCTCCAGCACCACCAGCGGGTGCACCCGGCCCGGGTCGATTCCGGTCTCCTCGTTGGCCTCTCGCAGCGCGGTGGCCACCGGGCCGGAGTCGCCGGGATCGACTGCCCCGCCCGGGAATGCGGCCTGCCCGGCGTGATGGCGAAGTGTCGAGGCGCGCACCGTGACCAGCAGGTCGGCCGAATCAATGCCGCTATCCGACGGCGGGCCGGAGAACAGCACCAGCACCGCTGCGTCGCGGCCGTGCCCGGTCACGCGGGCCTTGGCGCTGGCCGCGGTGACCATCGCGCGGACGTCGGCGGGCAGCCGGTGCAGATAGGCCTTCGGCATCTTCTCGACGTTGTCGACCAGCGGGTGCAGCCAGGACGGGGGCGACGGCTGCGATTCGCCAGCGCTCACCGCGTCTCCCTCTGTGCCGGATCCTGGCCGCCCCACGTCAGCGCCCGCTGCCCTCCACGGCGGCGGCGATCTCCTCGGCGGTGGCGAAGGACTGCGGCAGGATGCGGGCAACGCTACCGTCCGCGGCCAGCACCACGGTCGCGGGCATCACGTTGGGCACCCGCAACGCCGCCGCCACCTGACGGCGGCTGTCCTGCAGGGTGGGCAGCCGCACGCCCAGCTCGGTGAGCAGCGCCAACCCGGCAGTCTGGTTGTCATCCTGGTGCACGGTCACCACCGTCACGTCCGACCCGGCACGGCGCTGGTATTCGGCGAGCGCGGGCAACTCCTCGCGGCACGGCCGGCACCAGTACGCCCACAGGTTCAGCACCACCCGCCGGCCGGCGACCATCGCCGCCACGTCGACGGGCGCACCGTCGGCTGCGCATTCGACGGTGACGTCGCGCAGGGCGGCCGGGCCGGCGCCGTCCGGGCCGACCCGGCAGGGCGGCAGACCGGCACGTTTGCGCAGGTTGTCGAGGTCAGGTCCGGCCGCGGGTACCGGCGAGCTGCGGCCCGGCTGGACCGGCTCGCGGCGCAGTTCGGCCACCAGCCCGGCGAGCAGCGCGGCCGTCACCGCCAGGACCGCCACCACCGTCACGGTCCACCCGGTTCTCATCGGCCTCATCCGCGCGAGGCCGCTACAGCCCGGCCAGGGCCAGCAGGTGCTCGGTCTCGGGGCCTTTGACCAGCGCGGCGGCCTCCATCGGATCGGTGGGCCCGAGCCCGAATGAGGGGCAGTCCTTGGCCAGCACGCAGACGCCGCAGGCCGGTTTGCGGGAGTGACAGACCCGCCGGCCGTGGAAGATCACCCGGTGCGACAGCAACGTCCATTCCTTGCGTTCGATCAGCTCACCGACGGCGTGCTCGACTTTGACCGGGTCCTCCTCGCGGGTCCAGTCCCACCGCCGCACCAGACGCCCGAAGTGGGTGTCGACGGTGATGCCCGGTACCCCGAACGCGTTGCCCAGGATTACGTTGGCGGTCTTGCGCCCCACGCCGGGAAGACGCACCAATTCGTCCATGGTGGCGGGCAGCTCACCGTCGTACCGCTCGACGAGCGCCTGACCGAGGTTGATCAACGACGTCGTCTTGTTGCGGTAGAAACCGGTAGGCCGGATGAACTCTTCCAACTCGGCACGGTCGGCCTGGGCGTAGTCCAGCGCGGTCGGGTACCGGGCGAACAGCGCCGGGGTCGTGAGGTTGACCCGCACGTCGGTGCATTGGGCCGACAACACCGTGGCTACGGCCAGTTCCAGCGGCGTGGTGAAGTCCAATTCGCAGTGGGCATCCGGAAACGCCTGCGCCAGAGAGCGATTCATCCGCCGAGCGCGTCGCACGAGCCCGGTTCGGGTCTCGTTGCGCGACGCTCGGGAGTCTTTGTCCACTGTCACCTCCGACAGGGTACTAATTTGTGACCGCAATGAGACCTTGCCCAGGTTTACTGTCACCTTGTGTCCTGGCTGCTGATCACCGCCATACCTGCGTTGCTGATGCTGGCAGCGGTGGGGCTGGAGCGCATTGAGACCGGGTTGAGCCAGGTGGAGACGACGAATCCGCAGTTTCCCCGGACTCGGCGCGCCAATCGTGTGTAGCGTTGGCACGTCTCTTGCCGCCTAGCCGTAGACTCAGATGGCTAGCCGGCTAGAGGCTGGCGCTTGCGCGATTCACATTTTCATCAAGAGCACTTAAGGGGCAACGTGGACGAGATCCTGGCGAGGGCCGGAATCTTCCAGGGAGTTGAGCCCAGCGCCGTCGCCGCGCTGACCAAGCAGCTTCAGCCCGTGGACTTTCCGCGCGGACATACCGTGTTCGCCGAAGGAGAGCCCGGCGATCGGCTGTACATCATCGTCTCCGGGAAAGTGAAGATCGGCCGCCGGTCGCCGGATGGCCGGGAGAACCTTCTGACCATCATGGGCCCGTCGGACATGTTCGGTGAGTTGTCGATCTTCGACCCGGGCCCGCGGACCTCCAGCGCGACCACCATCACCGAGGTGCGGGCGGTCTCGATGGACCGCGACGCGCTGCGGTCGTGGATCTCCGATCGGCCCGAGATCGCCGAGCAGCTGCTGCGGGTGTTGGCCCGCCGGCTGCGCCGCACCAACAACAACCTGGCGGACCTGATCTTCACCGACGTGCCCGGCCGGGTCGCCAAGCAGCTGCTGCAGCTGGCGCAGCGGTTCGGCACCCAGGAAGGTGGGGCCCTGCGGGTCACCCACGACCTGACCCAGGAAGAGATCGCCCAGCTGGTCGGGGCCTCCCGGGAGACGGTGAACAAGGCGCTGGCCGACTTCGCCCACCGCGGCTGGATCCGGCTCGAGGGCAAGAGCGTACTGATCTCCGACTCCGAGCGGCTGGCCCGCCGCGCGCGCTAACTCTCCCCCGAGCAGACGCGAAAGCCCCCAATTGCGGCAAGAAAAGGGGGCCTATGCGTCTGTTCGCGGTGACTAGGTAGCCCGCAGGTAGTTCAGTTGGGCCTGCACCGACCACTCGGCGGCGCCCCACAACTCCTCGTCGACGTCGGTGTAGACGTGTTCGACGACCTGGCGTGCGGTGGCGTCGTCTCCGAGCGCGGCCAACGCCGCGCGCACCTGGTCGAGGCGTTGCTCGCGATGCGCCAGGTATCCCGCGGCCACGGCGTCGATATTCGCCAGCTCGGGTCCGTGCCCGGGTAGCACCGTCCGCCCGCCCAGCCCGCGCAGCCGCTGCAGCGAGTCCAGGTAGTGCGCCAGGTCGCCGTCCTCGGTGTCGATCACGGTGGTGCCGCGGCCCAGCACGGTGTCGGCGGTCAAAACGGCGTCATCCAGCACGAACGACAGCGAGTCGGCGGTGTGGCCCGGGGTGGCGAACACCGTGATGCGCAGCCCGGCCGCGTCGATCACCTGTCCGTCGGACAGGCCGCCGCCGAGCCGGCGCTGAAACCCGCTGCCGGCCGAGTACACCGGCACCCCGACCGCGTCGGCCAGCTTGTCGATGGCATCGGTGTGGTCGAAGTGCCGGTGGCTGATCAGCACCAGCGCGATCTTGCCGACCTCGGCGAGCCGGCTGATGTGTTCGTCGTCGTCGGGGCCGGGGTCGACGATCACCACCTCGTCACTGCGCGGACCCCGCAGCACCCAGGTGTTGGTGCCCTCCAGGGTCATCAGGCCGGGGTTGTCGGCCAGCAGCACCGACGCGGTCTCGGTGACCGGCCGCAGCTGCCCGTAGGCGGGATGAGTCGGTGACACGCCTAGCCGACTTCCAATATCAACTCCACCTCTACCGGGGCATCCAGCGGCAGCTGCGATACCCCGACCGCCGAGCGGGCATGCGCGCCGGCGTCGCCGAAGATCTCGCCCAGTAGCTCGGAAGCGCCGTTGATCACCCCGGGCTGGCCGTTGAAGGTCGGGCCGGAGGCGACGAACCCGACCACCTTGACCACCCGGGTCACCGAGTCGAGCCCGACCAGGGCGTCCACCGCGGCCAGTGCGTTCAGGGCGCAGATCCGGGCCAGCGCATACCCGTCCTCCGGGCTGACCTCAGCGCCCACCTTGCCGGTGCGGGCCAGTTTGCCGTTGTGCATCGGCAGCTGACCGGAGGTGTAGACCAGGTCGCCGGTCCGCACCGCGGGCACGTACGCGGCCAACGGCGCGGCTGTCTCGGGCAGCTCGATCCCGAGTTCGGTCAACCGGGCCCGCCAGCTCATTTCGGTCGCTTCAAGAAGGCGATGAGCTGCTCACCGGACGGCCCGGGAAGCACGGTGACCAACTCCCAGCCGTCCTCGCCCCACTGATCGAGGATCTGCTTGGTGGCGTGCGTGATCAACGGGACGTTGGCGTACTCCCACACGGTGCGTTCGCTCATGGGAGCGAGCTTATCGCTAGCACCCACAAGCGCTTGGTTAGCATGCAGTGGTGACAGCCACACCCAGCGGCGAGACCGCCATCGGCTGGCCTTCGCGTTTATCCAAGGCCCGGCTGCATTTCGTGACCGGCAAAGGCGGCACCGGCAAAACGACGGTGGCGGCCGCGCTGGCGCTATCGCTGGCGGCCGGCGGACGCCGGGTGCTGCTGGTGGAAGTCGAAGAGCGACAAGGCATTGCGCAGCTTTTCGACGTACCGCCACTGCCCATTGCCCCACTCAAGGTCGCGACCGCCGAGGACGGCGGACAGGTCGACGCGCTGGCGATGGACATCGAAGCCGCGTTCCTGGAATACCTCGACTTGTTCTACAACCTGGGTATCGCCGGACGGGCGATGCGCCGCGTGGGGGCCGTCGAGTTCGCCACCACCATCGCACCGGGCCTGCGGGACGTCATCCTCACCGGCAAGATCAAATACCACGTGATCCAGACCGACAAGAACAAGAAGCCGGTCTACGACGCGATCGTGGTCGACGCGCCGCCCACCGGCCGCATCGCCCGCTTCCTCGACGTCACCAAGGCCGTCTCACAGCTGGCCAAGGGCGGCCCGGTGCATTCGCAGGCCGACGGTGTGGTGAAGCTACTGCACTCGGATCAGACCGCGATCCACCTGGTGACACTGCTGGAGTCCCTGCCGATGCAGGAGACCCTCGAGGCCATCGACGAACTGCGGGAACTGGACCTGCCGATCGGCAGCGTGATCGTCAACCGCGACATCCCCGCCCACCTGGATCCCGCCGACCTGACCAAGGCCGCCGAAGGGGTCGTCGACGCCGACGCCGTGCGGGCCGGCCTGTCCGCGGCCGGGATCACCCTGGACGACGACGATTTCGCCGGCCTGCTGACCGAGACCATCCAGCACGCCACCCGCATTTCTGCCCGCACCGAAACAGCCGAGCAGTTGAAGCAACTGGACGTGCCGCGCCTGCATCTGCCGACGATCACCGACGGGGTCGACCTCGGCAGCCTCTATGAGCTCTCCGAGATCCTCGCCCGACAGGGGGTTCGATGACACCCGACCCGGCCGGCAAGCCGCTGGCACTGGACATGGCCGCAATCCTGGCCGACACCGCCAACCGCGTGGTGGTGTGTTGCGGCGCCGGCGGCGTCGGCAAGACGACCACCGCCGCCGCGATGGCGCTGCGGGCCGCCGAATACGGCCGCAGCGTGGTGGTGCTGACCATCGACCCGGCCCGGCGGCTGGCGCAGGCCATGGGTATCGACGCCCTGGGCAACACCCCGCAACGGGTGCCGCTGGGTCCGGAGGTGTCCGGCGAACTGCACGCGATGATGCTCGACATGCGTCGCACGTTCGACGAGATGGTGACGCAGTACTCCGGCCCGGAGCGGGCGGAGGCCATCTTGAACAACCAGTTCTATCAAACGGTGGCCACTTCGCTGTCCGGCACGCAGGAATACATGGCCATGGAGAAACTCGGCCAGCTGCTCGCCGAGGACCGCTGGGATCTGGTGGTGGTCGACACCCCGCCGTCGCGCAACGCCCTGGACTTCCTGGACGCACCGAAGCGCCTGGGCAGTTTCATGGACAGCCGGTTGTGGAAGCTGCTGCTGGGTCCCGGACGCGGCTTCGGCAAGTTGGTCGCCGGCGCGCTGGGCTTGGCGATGAAGGCGCTGTCGACCGTGCTGGGCTCGCAAATGCTTTCCGACGCGGCCGGTTTCGTCCAATCCTTGGACGCCACGTTCGGCGGTTTCCGGGAGAAGGCGGATCGCACCTACGAACTGCTCAAGCGCCGTGGCACCCAGTTCGTGGTGGTGTCGGCCGCGGAGCCCGATGCGTTGCGCGAGGCGTCGTTCTTCGTCGACCGGCTCGCCGGCGAGCACATGCCGCTGGCCGGGCTGATCCTCAACCGGACCCATCCGATGCTGTGCGAGCTGCCCATCGAGCGCGCCATCGACGGCATCGAGACGTTGCAGGAAGCCAACGCCAACGAAGGGGCCAATGCGCTCGCCATCGCTGCCCTGCGGATTCACGCCGAGCGCGGCGCCACCGCCAAGCGTGAGGTCCGGCTGCTGTCGCGCTTCACCCGGGCGAACCCGCGCGTGCCCATCGTCGGGGTTCCGTCACTGCCGTTCGATGTCTCCGACCTGGAGGCACTGAGCGCGATCGCCGACCAGCTGACGGCGAAGTAGCCGTTCGGCGGTTCAGCCGGCGTCGCGCTGTTTGCGCTGGGCGGCGAAGTACTCCCGCCAGGAGGTGACCTCGGGGTGCTGTTTGAGCAGCGCCCGGCGTTGCCGCTCGGTCATGCCGCCCCACACGCCGAACTCGACCCGGTTGTCCAGGGCGTCGGCGAGGCATTCGAGTACCACCGGGCAGTGCCGGCAGATCACCGCCGCCTTGCGCTGCGCGGCACCACGTACGAAGAGTTCATCGGGGTCAGCGCCCCGGCAGAGCGCCTTGGAGACCCAGGCGATCCTGCCCTCGTCCTGAACACCGCGGAGGACGGTTCGGGGAGGCTGGGAAGGTGCAGCCACTGGTGTGCTGGTCTTTTGAACCGCTGGCCGTGTAAGAGACACTGACGATCCTCCGTCCCGGCCGCCCCGGCAGCCACCTATTCAACATCAACGTCGACCGCTAGTGCGATCTACGCCACATCGTGTCATCAGTGTTACCTGAATCGCACTCGATGTCCAAGTTAGGTGGTCAGGTGGCATCTGCGCAACTGGTAGATGCCCCCTTTTTTGGGACAACCGTGCCGTCCGATCATGATCTACGCGGCCACGAGCCGCTGCGGACGCGGTCGACCCGGCCTTTTCTGACGTCGGCGGCAATTCAGCGGATCCGGCCGTTCGGGTTCTGCTGGGGACTTCGGTGAGCGCCACCGGCTACCGGCGTTAGGGTGTTAGCCATGTCGGAGCGTCCCCCGACCGGCCCCACCGTGCTCAAACTGGCCGGGTGTTGTTTGCTGGCCGCCGTGCTGATGGCGGCCTTGCTGTTCCCGGTCGCGGGCGGTATCGGCCTGATCTCCAACCGGGCCTCCGACGTGGTGGCCAACGGATCGGCCCAACTGGTCAGCGGTGAGGTGCCGGCGGTGTCGACGATGGTCGACGCCAAGGGCAACACGATCGCGTGGTTGTACTCGCAGCGCCGCTTCGAGGTTCCCAGCGACAAGATCGCCGACACCATGAAGCTGGCGATCGTCTCGATCGAGGACAAGCGGTTCGCCGAGCACAGCGGCGTCGACTGGAAGGGCACGTTGACCGGGCTGGCCGGCTACGCCTCCGGGGACATCGACACCCGCGGCGGGTCCACCCTCGAGCAGCAGTACATCAAGAACTACCAGCTGCTGGTGCTGGCCCAGACCGATGCCGAGAAGCGCGCCGCGGTCGAGACCACCCCGGCGCGCAAGCTGCGCGAGATCCGGATGGCGCTCACCCTGGACCGCACCTTCAGCAAGCCGCAGATCCTGACCCGCTACCTGAACCTGGTGTCGTTCGGCAACAACTCGTTCGGCATCCAGGATGCGGCCCAGACCTATTTCGGCGTCGACGCCTCGGATCTGAACTGGCAGCAGGCGGCGCTGCTCGCCGGGATGGTGCAGTCGACCAGCGCGCTGAACCCCTACACCAATCCCGAGGGGGCTCTGGCACGGCGGAACCTGGTGCTGGACACCATGATCGAGAATCTGCCCGACCAGGCCGACGCGCTGCGGGCGGCCAAGGAGGAGCCGCTGGGCATCCTGCCGCAACCCAACGAGTTGCCGCGAGGCTGCATCGCAGCCGGCGACCGGGCCTTCTTCTGCGACTACGTGCAGGAGTACCTGACCCGGGCCGGCATCAGCAAAGAACAGGTGGCCCGCGGCGGCTACGTCATCCGCACCACGCTGGACCCCGACGTGCAGGGCCCGGTCAAGCAGGCGATCGACAATTTCGCCAACCCGAACGTGCAGGGCGTCGCGAGCGTGATGAGTGTGATCAAGCCCGGCAGCGACGCACACCCGGTGTTGGCGATGGCCAGCAACCGCACCTACGGGCTCAACGGTGAGATCGGCGAAACCATGCGGCCGCAACCGTTCTCATTGGTCGGTGACGGTGCCGGGTCGATCTTCAAGACCTTCACGGTGGCCGCCGCGCTGGAGATGGGCATGGGCATCAGCGCCGACCTGGAGGTGCCGGGCCGGTTCCAGACCAAGGGCATGGGCAGCGGCGGCGCCAAGGGCTGCCCGAAGGAGACCTGGTGCGTGGTCAACGTCGCCCCCTACCGGTCGCCGATGAACGTCACCACCGCGCTGGCCACCTCGCCCAACACCGCGTTCGCCAAGCTCATCTCCCAGGTCGGGGTGGGCCGCACCGTCGACATGGCGATCAAGCTGGGGCTGCGTTCCTACGCCGATCCCGGCACCGCCCGCGACTACGATCCGGACAGCAACGAGAGCCTGGCCGACTTCGTCAAACGACAGAACCTGGGGTCGTTCACCCTGGGCCCGATCGAGGTCAACGCGTTGGAGCTGTCCAATGTCGCCGCCACCCTGGCCTCCGGCGGCGTGTGGTGCCCGCCGAATCCGATCGACAAGGTCTTCGACCGCAACGGCAACGAGGTGGCCGTGGCCACCGAGACCTGCGACCGGGTGATTCCCGAGGGGCTGGCGAACACCCTGGCCAACGCGTTGAGTAAAGACATCGCCGGCGGCGGCACGGCGTCGCCCGCGGCCGGCTCGGTGGGCTGGGACCTGCCCATGTCGGGCAAGACCGGCACCACCGAGGCGCACCGGTCCTCGGGCTTCCTGGGCTTCACCAACCGCTACGCGGCGGCCAACTACATCTTCGACGACTCCAGCTCGCCGTCGGACCTGTGTTCGTTCCCGCTGCGGCACTGCGGTGACGGCGATCTGTACGGCGGCAACGAGCCGGCCCGCACCTGGTTCGCCGCGATGAAGCCGATCGCCACCGACTTCGGCGACGTCGTGATGCCGCCGACCGACCCGCGCTACGTCGATGGCGGACCCAACTCCCGGGTGCCCAGCGTCGTCGGCCTGGAGGTCGACGCCGCGCGGGCACGACTCAAAGAGGTCGGCTTCCAGGTCGCCGACCAGCCGAACTGGGTCAACAGCAGCGCCCGCTCCGGAGCGGTGGTCGGCACCTCGCCGAACGGCCAGACCATCCCCGGATCCATCATCACCATCGAGGTGAGCAACGGCATCCCGCCGCCACCACCGCCGCCGCCGGAGGGCATGCCGCCGCCGGTGGGCTCGACGGTGGTGGAGATTCCGGGGCTGCCGCCGATCACCATTCCGCTGCTGCCGCCTCCCGCGCCGCCGCCATAGGCGCGGGAGGGCTGCCGCGGCGCAGTAGGCTGGCGTTCATGGCTGCATCACCCGCCCTGACCCGGTCACTGGTCGCCGCATCGGCTGCGCTCGGGCCGGCGGCCCTGGCGATCGGCTACGGCGCGATCATCGAACGCAACGCCTTTGTGGTGCGCGAGGCGACGCTGCCGGTGCTGACGCCGGGCTCGTCGCCGCTGCGGGTGCTGCACATCAGCGACATCCACATGCGGCCCGGCCAGCGCCGCAAACAGGCGTGGCTGCGCGAGTTGGTGCGTCTGGAACCGGACCTGGTGGTCAACACCGGCGACAACCTGGCCCACCCGAAGGCGGTGCCGGCCGTGGTGCAGGCCCTGGGCGATCTGCTGTCGGTGCCGGGGGTGTTCGTGTTCGGCAGCAACGACTACTTCGGGCCGCGGCCGAAGAACCCGGCGAAATACCTGACCAAGCCGACGCATCGCATCTACGGCACCCCGCTGCCGTGGCAGGACCTGCGGGCGGCGTTCACCGAACGCGGCTGGCTGGACCTGACCCACAACCGTCGCGAATTCGACGTGGCCGGTCAGCGGATCGCCGCGGCCGGGGTTGATGACCCGCACATCGAACGCGACCGCTACGACACCATCGCCGGCCCGGCCGACCCGACCGCCAATTTGCGGCTCGGGCTGACCCACTCGCCGGAGCCGCGGGTGCTGGACCGGTTCGCCGGCGACGGCTACCAGCTGGTGATGGCCGGCCACACCCACGGCGGGCAGCTGTGCGTGCCGCTCTACGGCGCGCTGGTGACCAACTGCGGCCTGGACCGCTCGCGGGTCAAGGGGCCCTCCCAGTGGGGCGCCCAGATGCGGCTGCACGTCTCGGCGGGAATCGGCACCTCGCCGTTCGCGCCGGTGCGGTTCGCCTGCCGTCCGGAGGCCACCCTGCTGACTCTGGTCCCCGCGCCGACCGGCGGCGACGACGCACGCCTGACCCGCGGATCCACGCAGCCGTCCATATCGGCCAGTTGACCACCCGGATCGCCAACCGCGGCCATCCCCGCCGCTGGGCCGACAACGCGATCCGACTGATCGAGGCCGACGCGCGGCGCAGCGCCGACACCCACCTGCTGCGCTACCCGCTGCCCTCGGCGTGGGCCGCCGATGCCGATGTCGCGCTGTACCTCAAAGACGAGACCACCCACATCACCGGAAGCCTCAAGCACCGGCTGGCCCGTTCGCTGTTCCTCTACGGACTGTGCAACGGCCGGATCGCCGAGGGCACCACGGTGGTGGAGGCGTCGTCGGGGTCCACGGCGGTGTCCGAGGCCTACTTCGCCGCCCTGCTGGGCCTGCCGTTCGTCGCGGTGATGCCGAGTTCGACCAGCGCGTCCAAAGTGGCGTTGATCGAGGCGCAGGGCGGGCGGTGCCATTTTGTGGAGCATTCCGCCGACGTCTACGCCGAAGCCGAGCGGATCGCCGCCGACACCGGCGGGCACTACCTGGATCAGTTCACCAACGCCGAGCGGGCCACCGACTGGCGCGGCAACAACAACATCGCCGAGTCGATCTTCTCCCAGCTGCGCGAGGAAGCCCATCCGATTCCGGAGTGGATCGTGGTCGGGGCGGGCACCGGCGGCACCAGTGCGACGATCGGGCGCTACATCCGGTATCGCCGGCACGCCACCCGGCTGTGCGTGGTCGACCCGGAGCATTCGGCGTTCTACCCGGCCTACGAGCAGTGCCGGTATGACCTGGTGATCGAGGAGTCGTCGCGCATCGAGGGCATCGGGCGGCCGCGGGTGGAGCCGTCGTTCCTACCCGATGTGGTGGATCGGATGGTGGCGGTGCCCGATGCGGCGTCGGTGGCCGCGGCGCGGCACGTCAGCGCGGTGCTGGGCCGGCGGGTGGGCGCCTCGACGGGAACCAATGTGTGGGGCGCGTTCGGGTTGCTGGCCGAAATGGTCGCCGACGGGCGCAGCGGGTCGGTGGTGACGCTGCTGGCCGACAGCGGTGACCGCTACGCCGACACCTACTTCTGCGACGACTGGGTGGCACAGCAGGGGCTGGACCCGACCGGTCCTGCTGCGGTGCTGGCCGAGTTCGAGCGGTCCTGCCGCTTCGCGTTCGCCTGAGCGTCGGGGTTGGTGGCTACCAGCCACAGCGCCGCCAGTGCGAAGAAACCGGCATACACCGCTCCGCCCAACAGCGTCATGATCTGGCTCCTTCGCTAGACGTTATTAGCCAGTCTGCCTAGTTTTGGCCGCGTTTGCAGCTCCACACGCCGGTTTGTGGGGCGTTTCATGCTGGTGGCGGCGGGGTGACCTGCGCCGCTGGGGACCCCGGCACGTCGAGTGTGCGTTTTAGTCAGCAGAACGGCGATTTTGCCTGCCAAACCGCACACTCGTGACGTGCTCATCTCTCGCTCCGGGGCAGGACGGGCAGCGCGTTTGGGTAGCTGCGGGGGCGGTGCGATACGCTGTCGTGGCTTCACACGGGGTGTGGCGCAGCTTGGTAGCGTGCTTCGTTCGGGACGAAGAGGTCGTGGGTTCGAATCCCGCCACCCCGACTCATTTTGTTGCAGCTAGACGGCTCTGACCGGTCGATCCGGTCGGGGCCGTTTCGCGTCGTGGTCCGGGCGTCGGGCGCGGCCTGCCTAGACCTACGCGGAACCCGCTACTACAGGCTCGCGTAGGTTCTTGGAGAATCAAATCCGAGAACTCAACGCAGCATCCCAACGAAAGCCATCATGTCCGAGGATCAGAACACAGACGTTCCACCGAATCACCTCTCCATCGATCCGCGCAGCGCCTTCTATAGCGAAGAGGTGCTCCGCCGCGACGTGGGGATTCGCTTCAACGGCGTCGAGAAAACCAATGTGCACGAATACAACGTGGCCGAGGGTTGGGTGCGTGTGGAAGTCCCTACCGCCAAGGATCGCCGCGGCAATCCGATGGTCGTCAAGCTCAGTGGCACGGTCGAACCGTATTTCCGCCCAGCAGAATAGCGGGCGCCCTTGGGTTACCGGCCCGGCTCTGACCGGTCAATCCGGTCGGGGCCTTTTTCCGTAACGAGGCCTACCCTGGCGTTGTGATGGATGTACTCCCGTGGGCGGTTCCGATCGTCGCGATCCTGATCATCGTGACGATCCTGATCGCGCTCTCGGCGCATTTCAACCACGACTGAGCAGGCGTGGCCCCAGCGACATCGATGCGGGAACTCCCCCGGACCGCTAGAGGTTTCGCGTCCGCGTCGCCTCCCCGCTGAGCCCTCGGGCGGTGTTGACCAGCCCCACCATCGAGAACGCCTGCGGGGTGTTGCCGACCTGCCGGCGCGCGGCGGTGTCGTACTCCTCGCTGAGCAGCCCGACATCGTTGCGCAGGCCCAGCAGTCGCTCGAACAGCGCCCGGGCCTCGTCGCGGCGGCCGATGCCGTGCAGCGCATCGGCCAGCCAGAACGTGCACACCAAGAACGCGCCCTCGGTGCCGGGCAGCCCGTCGACATCGCCGTCGGAATCGGAGTCCTCGGTGTCATAGCGCCGCAAGAAGCCGTCGCTGGACAGCTCGCGCTGCACCGCGTCGACGGTTCCGACCACCCGCGGGTCGTCCCACGGCAGGAATCCCACCCGGGGAATCAGCAGCAGCGCCGAATCCAGGCCGGCGGAGCCGTAGGACTGGGTGAACGTGCCCCGCTCGGTATCGAAGCCGTGCTCGCAGACGTCGGCGTGGATGGTCTCGGCCAGCGCACGCCACGCATCGACTGGGCCTTCTCGGCCGTGGGCCTGCACCGCGTGCACCGCTCGGTCCACGCCCGCCCAGGCCATCACCTTCGAATGCACGAAATGCCGTTGCGGGCCCCGTACTTCCCACAGGCTGGCGTCGGGCCGGTCCCAGTTGCCCTCGAGGAAATCCAGCAGCGCGCGTTGGATGTCCCAGGCGGTGTCCTCGCATTCCAGACCGGAATCCAGCGCCAGGTTCAGCCCGTCGAGCACCTCGCCCCACACATCGAGCTGAAACTGGCCCGCGGCACCGTTGCCGACCCGCACCGGCGCCGAACCCTCGTAGCCCGACAGCCAATCCAGCGTCTGCTCCGGCAGCCGGCGGGTGCCGTCCAGGCCATACATGATCTGCAGCTTGGCCGGGTCGCCGGCCACCGCGCGCACCAGCCATTCCCGCCAGGCCTTGGCCTCGGCGACGTAGCCGGTGCCCAGCAGCGCCTGCAGGGTGAAGGTGGCATCCCGCAACCAGCAATAGCGGTAATCCCAATTCCGCACCCCGCCAAGGCATTCCGGCAGTGACGTGGTGGCGGCGGCGACGATACCGCCGGTGGGGGCGTAGGTCAGCGCCTTGAGGGTGATCACCGCACGGCGCACCGCATCGGACCACTGGCCGCGATACGAGCACTGGTCGATCCAGTTCTGCCAGAACGAGATGGTTTTCCCCAGCGCGCGCATGGCCTCCGAACGCGCAGCGTCGGGCAGCAGGTGCGACGCCACGTGGGTCAGCACGAACGGCACCTTCTCCCCGGCGGACACCTCGAATTCCGCTACCGTCGTGAGGTTTTCACCCCGCATGGTGACCGGGCTGGTCAGACAGACCGTGTCCGGTCCGGCGACCGCGATCAGCCCGTCGTCGCTGCGGCGCATCCAGGGCACCACATTGCCGTAGTCGAAACGGATCGCCAGATCCATCCGCATCGGCACCCGCCCGGACACGCCTTCGACGATCCGGACCACGTCGGCGGACTTGCCCCGCGGCGGCATGAAGTCGGTGATGCGCACCGTGCCGCCGTCGGTGTCCCATTCACTGTCGACGATCAAGGTGTCGCCGCGGTAGCCGCGCCGGGTGGCCGGGCCGCCGGCCGCCGGTGCGAGGCGCCAATAGCCGGCGGACTCGTCGTGCAGCAACGCGGCAAAACAGGCCGGTGAGTCGAACCGCGGCAGGCACAGCCAGTCGATGCTGCCGTCACGGCCCAGCAGTGCCGCAGTGTGCAGGTCACCCAGCAGCGCGTAGTCCTCGATCGGCGCCGACCCCATCGGCGACTAGAGGCGGTCCTTGACCGCTGCCGACAGACGGGAACCGTCGGCCTTGCCCGCCGCGATCTCGGTGGCGGCCTTCATCACCAGACCCATGTGCTTCATGTGCGGGCGCTCGCCGATCTGCTCGGCCACCTGCGCCAGCGCGGTGTCGACGACGTCGGCCAGTTCGGCCTCGCTGAGCGGTTCGGGCAGATACTCGGCGATGATCCGGGCCTCGGCGTGTTCTTCGGCGGCGAGCTCACCGCGGCTGTTCTGGGTGTAGATCTCCGCCGACTCCGCCCGCTTGCGGGCCTCGCGATTCAGCACCTTGAGCACCTCGTCGTCGGTCAGCTCACGGGCCTGCTTGCCCGAGACCTCTTCGGACTGGATAGCGGCCAGCAGCATTCGTAGGGTCGCGGTGCGCAGCTTGTCCTGCGCCTTCATCGCTTCGGTCAGGTCCGCCCGCAACTGCGATTTGAGTTCCGCCATGCCGCATAACGCTACGCTCAGCCCCATGGTGAATCCGCCGCCCGGCTACCCCGGCCCTGGTTTTCCTCCGCCCGGTTACGGGCCGCCGCCACCGGGTTGGGGTCCGCCCCCGGGTTATGGGCCACCGCCGCCGGGCTATGGCCCGCCACCGGGTTACGGTCCCCCGCCTCCCGGGTATGGGCCGCCGCCACCGGGCTACGGCCCGCCGCCGGGCTACGGTCCCCCGCCGGGTTACGGCCCGGGTTATCCGCAGCCTGAGCTCAAACCCGGTGTGATCCCGCTGCGCCCGCTCAGCCTGACCGACATCTACAACGGCGCCGTCGGCTACGTCCGGGCCAACCCCGCCGTCGTGCTCGGGCTGACCGCGATCGTCGTGGTAGCCACCCAGATCATCAGCGGAGTCGCGCTGGTCGGTCTGCTGCGGGCGGTCGGGCCGGCGCATGCCGGGCCGTCGGCCAGCGAGATCTCCGGGGGCGACGTCGCGGCCTGGATGATCGCGTTCGCCGGCGCCGGCATCGCGACCGCCCTGGGCACCATCGTGCTGACCGGCATGCTGACCGCCGTCGTCGGGCGCTCGGTGTTCGGCTCACCGATCACCGTCGGGGAAGCCTGGGCGATCGTCCGCACCCGTTTTGCGGCATTGATCGGCCTGACCGCCCTGATCGGGCTGGCGGCGGCGGTGTTGTTCGGTTTCGTCGCGTTCGTCGTCGCGATCGCCGGTGGAGCCGGCGGCAGCGGGGCCGCCGTCTTGGTCGGCCTGCCGCTGGTGCTGGCGTTGATCGCGGCGTGCGGCTACGGCTATGCGGTCTTGGTGTTCGCACCGACGGTGATCGTGCTGGAGCGCCAACCGGTGTTCGAGGCGATGCGCCGCTCGTTCGCCCTGGTGCGCAACAGTTTTTGGCGGGTGTTGGGCATCATGATCCTGACCGCGCTGATCGCCTCGCTGATCAGCAGCGCGGTGGCGTTCCCGTTCAACATCGCCGGGATGGCGGTCAGCCACGGCGCCGACGCGCTGACCGGCTCGGCGCAGCTGGGCCTGTTGTCCCGGATCGGTTCGATCATCGGCCAGATCATCGTGCTGCCATTCACCGCCGGCGTGGCGGTGCTGCTCTACACCGATCGCCGGATCCGCTCCGAGGCGTTCGACCTGGTGCTGCGGACCGGCGTGACGAGCGGGCCGTATGCCGGCGGGTCGACCGATCAGCTGTGGCTGACCCGGCCGCCGGGGTGAGGACTGCCGGGTGCCCACCGTCGACATCGAGCGCGAAGCCGCTCGCGAGGCCGCCGAACGTGAACTGAGCAAACCGATCTACCCGCGGCCGTCGCCCAAGCAGCAGTTCATCGACTTCATCGAGACGCTGATTCGGCGGTTGATCCTCAAGGGCGCGGAGCTGCCCGGCGGATGGTTCACCATCAGTGTGCTGTTGATCGTGCTGGTCGCGGCGGTGGTGGCCGCCATCGGAGTCGGCAGGCGCATGCTGCGCGACGGCGACACCAACCGGCCGTTGTTCGGCACCGCAGTGCTCAGCGCCGCCGAACACCGCGCGACCGCGCAGCGCTGCGCCGCTTCCGGCCAATGGGCCGACGCGATCCGGCACCGACTGCGGGCGGTGGCCCGCGGACTCGAGGAAACCGGGGTGATCCACCCGGCGCAGGGCCGCACCGCCACCGAACTGGCCCGCGACGCCGGTGCGGCGCTGCCGGAGCTGGCGGAGGCGCTGCTGCGTGCCGCCGAGACGTTCAACGACGTCAGCTACGGCGAGCTGCCGGCCACCCCGGAGGGCTATCAGCTCGTCGCCGAACTGGACGAGCGGGTGGAATCCACGACGCAGCGGCGGCAGCACCGATGAAGCTCACCCGGCGGACGTGGCTGTGGAGCACGGTGGCTTTGGTTGTGATCGTGGCGGTTTCAGCGTTGGGCGTCTATCTGACCAGTGCGCGCCCGGGTGGCCGGATGGATCCGAATGCCACCGGTCCGCAGGGCGCGCACGCCGTGGTGGCACTGTTGCGTGACCGCGGCGTCGAAGTGGTGATCGCCGGCACCGTCGACGACGTCACCCGCGCGGCGCGACCGGATGCGCTGGTGCTGGTGGCCGAAACCCAGCGCATCGTCGGCGACGAGCTGCTGAGCCGGCTGGCCGAACTGCCCGGCGACCGGCTGCTGATGGCACCCGACGCGCGGGCACGTAAGGCCCTGGCACCCGAGATCCGCTCCGGCCCGGCGCGTACCTTCACACGCCAGCCCGACTGCAGCCTGCGCGAGGCCCAACGAGCCGGGACGGTAGACCTGGGCGCCACCGCGACTTACCTTGCTGCACAAGGCAAGTCGGTGCGCAGCTGCTATGACGGTGCACTGGTGCGCTTTTCCGACAACGACCGGACCATCACGGTGGTCGGCAGCTCCTCATTCATGACGAACACCGATCTGGCCCGCGAAGGGAACGCCGCCCTGGCGATGAACCTGGCCGGTGTCCGGAACCGGCTGGTCTGGTATGCACCCCAGCACATCGAAGGCGGACGCTCCGGCAGCGCAACACTTCTCGAGCTGATCCCGAACCAGGTGACCTGGCTGTTCTGGCAGCTCTGTGTGGCGTTGGCACTGGCCGCGTTGTGGAAGGGACGCCGGCTGGGCCCGCTGGTCGCCGAGCGGATGCCGGTCGTCGTGCGCGCCTCGGAGACAGTGGAGGGCCTTGGCCGGCTCTACCGGTCCCGACGGGCCCGCGACCGGGCCGCCGCCGCGCTGCGCACCGCGACCGTGCGGCGACTCGCCCCGCGGCTGGGGTTGGGGCCTGCCCCGGCTCCACCGGCCCTGGTCGCGGCGGCAGCCCAGCGCATCGGGGCGCATCCGGACTGGGTGGGGCACTTACTGTTCGGCCCACCGCCGGAATCAGATGACGCACTGGTCGGTCTTGCTCAGGCACTCGACGATATCGAAAGGCAGGTCACCGGATCGTGACACATACTTCCCCGCCCAATCCGGCCGCAGCGTCGGCACGCGAGGCACTGCTGGCGTTGCGCACTGAGGTCGCCAAGGTGGTGGTCGGCCAGGACGCCGTGGTCAGCGGCCTGGTGATCGCGCTGCTGTGCCGCGGCCACGTGTTGCTCGAAGGCGTTCCGGGCGTGGCGAAGACGCTGCTGGTGCGCACGCTGAGCGCAGCGCTGCGACTGGACTTCAAACGCGTCCAATTCACCCCGGACCTGATGCCCGGCGATATCACCGGCTCGCTGGTCTATGACACTCACACCGCTCAGTTCGCCTTTCGCCCTGGCCCCATCTTCACCAACCTGCTGCTGGCCGACGAGATCAACCGGACCCCGCCGAAAACCCAAGCGGCACTGCTGGAGGCGATGGAGGAGGGGCAGGTCAGCGTGGACGGCGCAGCCAAACCGCTGCCGGAAATGTTCATCGTGGCGGCCACCGCCAACCCGATCGAGTACGAGGGCACCTATCGGTTGCCCGAGGCGCAACTCGACCGTTTCCTGCTCAAGTTGACCGTCCCGCTGCCCGGGCGGGAGGCCGAGATCGACATCTTGTCCCGGCACGCTCGGGGTTTCGACCCGCACGACCTGTCCGCGGTCGCTCCGGTGGCCGGCGCCGCGGATCTGGCGGCCGGCCGCGCCGCGGTGCGCCAGGTGCTGGTCGCCGACCAGGTGCTGGGCTACATCGTCGACGTGGTCACCGCGACCCGGCACTCGCCGGCGTTGCAGCTGGGCGTCTCGCCGCGCGGCGCGACCGCACTGCTGGCCACCTCGCGCTCCTGGGCATGGCTGTCCGGGCGCAACTACGTCACGCCCGACGATGTCAAGGCGATGGCCCGCGCCACGCTGCGGCACCGGGTGATGTTGCGCCCGGAGGCCGAACTCGAAGGCGCCAGCGCCGACGGCGTACTCGACGGCATCCTGGCCTCGGTTCCGGTGCCGCGCTGGTGATCCTGACCGGTCGCACCGCGTTGGTCGCACTGGTGTGCGCCCTGCCCGTCGCGCTGGCTCCCTGGCCGGCGACGGCGTTCGGCGTGCTGCTGGCAGCGCTCGCCGTGGCGGTGGTGTTCGACATCGCCGTGGCCGCCGATCCGGCCGCGTTGCGCATCACCCGGTCTATGGACCACACGGTGCGACTCGGCCAGTCGGTGCCGACCACCCTGATCCTGCGCGGCGACCGCCGGTTGCGCGGGCAGTTGCGCGACGCCTGGCCGCCCAGTGCCTGCGCCTCGCCCCGCGCCCACCCGCTCGACCTGCCCGCCGGCCAGGAGCGTCGGGTGCGCACCGAGCTGCGGCCGATTCGTCGCGGCGACCAGCACGCCGACCGGGTCACGGTGCGTTCGGTCGGGCCGCTGGGGTTGGCGGGGCGACAACGCTCGCGGGTGGTGCCCGGCCAGGTGCGGGTGCTGCCGCCGTTTTTGTCTCGCCGGCATCTGCCGGCGCGGCTGGCCCGGCTGCGCGAGATCGACGGGAACCTGCCGGCACTGGTGCGAGGCCAGGGCAGCGAGTTCGACTCACTGCGCGAGTACGTCGCCGGCGACGATGTGCGCTCGATCGACTGGCGGGCCACCGCCCGGCGTTCCGATGTGGTGGTGCGAACCTGGCGGCCCGAGCGGGACCGGCGCGTCGTCATCGTGCTGGACACCGGGCGGACCGCGGCGGGCCGGATCGGGGTCGACCCGACCGCGCGCGACCCGGCCGGCTGGCCCCGGCTGGATTGGTCGATGGATGCCGCATTGTTGTTGGCGGCGTTGGCCTTACGTGCCGGTGACCACGTCGATCTGCTCGCCCACGACTCGGTGAGCCGGGCCGGGGTGTTCGGCGCGTCACGCACCCGGCTGTTCGCCCAGCTGGTCAGCGCGATGGCACCGCTGCAACCGGCGTTGGTCGAATCCGACGCTGCCGCAATGCTGGCCACCTTGTCCCGGCGGGCGCGCCGGGGCAACCTGGTGGTGCTGCTGACCGATCTGAACGCCTCCGCGCTGGAGGAAGGGCTGCTGCCGGTGCTGCCGAAACTGACCGCGGAACACCTGGTGATCCTTGCCGCGGTCGCCGATCCCCGGGTGGAACGTTTGGCGCGCGGGCGCACCGACGCCGCCGCGGTCTACGACGCCGGCGCCGCGGAACGCTCGCGCAACCAGCGGCAGGCAGTGGCGGCGAAGTTGCGCCGCAGCGGTGTGCAGGTCATCGATGCCCCGCCCGACGAACTGGCGCCGGCGCTGGCCGATGCCTATCTGGCAATGAAAGCCGCCGGACGGCTGTGACCCTTTCTCGACGAGCAGACGTGAAAGCCCCCAAATTGCGTTCGTAAAGGGGGCTTTCACGACTGCTCGGCGGAGGGAATCAGCCCGTGGGCACCACGTCGGGCGCGTCGGCGATGTCGCCGGTCTCATCGGCGGCAACCGCCTTGCGGCCGAAATACACCACGTAGGCCAGAAACGCCGCCTCGGCGACCACCCCGATGCCGATCCGCAGCCACGTCGGCAATCCCGACGGCGTCACCATCGCCTCCAGCAGTCCGGCGACGGCCAGCACCACCACCAGGCCGACGGCGACCGCGACGACGGCGCGGCCCTGCTCGGCGAGCACCTGTCCGCGCGGCCGGTCCCCCGGGGCGATCACCATCCAGCCCAGCCGCATACCGACCGCGCCGGCCAGAAACACCGCCGTCAGCTCCAGCAACCCGTGCGGGGCGAGCAGGCCGAGCATGAACCCGCCCCGGCCGGCGTGAAACATCAGCCCGAGTCCCACCCCGAGGTTGGCGGCGTTGGCGACCAGCAGTGCCGGGATCGGTAGGCCCAGCAGCACCGCGAATGCGATGGCGCGCGCGGCCACCCAGGCGTTGTTCACCCAGACCTGCAGGGCGAAGGATCCGGCCGGGTGATCGCTGTAGTACGCGGCGAACTCGTGGTTGACCAGCCGGTCGAGCTCCTCGGGAGTGCCGATCACCGCCTGCACGTCGGGACTGCCGGCCACCCAGCAGGCGATGACCACCGCGACGGCCAGGAAGGCGGCGGCGGTGCCCAGCCACCACCGCCAGGCCCGATAGGCCACCACCGGAAACGACACCGTCCAGAACCGCACGAACTCCGAAGCCAGCGGGGCATGCGCGCCGGTGACGGCGGCACGTGAGCGGGCCACCAGACCCGAGAGCCGCCCGATGAGCGCGGAATCCGTCGACGACGAGCGCGCCACCGACAGGTGGGTGGACACCCGCTGATAAAGCTCGACGAGTTCGTCGACTTCGGCGCCGCTGAGCCGGCGACGGTTCTTGACCAGCGACTCCAGCCGATCCCAGCTGGGGCGATGGGTCAGCACGAAGGCGTCGACATCCACGGCGTCGAGCCTAACCGCGTAGCGTCTGCTCTATGCCGTACCGCAGCCCCGAGCTGGTGACCGGTGACGCCGTCGTTCTCGACATCGCGATCGCCCAACTGCCGGTGCGAGCGGTCAGCGCGCTGATCGACATCACCGTCGTCATGGTGGCCTACCTGTGTTCGATCGTGCTCTGGGCGATGACGCTGGGCCAGTTCGACGACGCCCTGACCGCCGCGATCATGATCATCTTCGGGGTGCTGCTCCTGGTCGGCTATCCGGTCACCTTCGAGACCGTCACCCGCGGCCGGTCGCTGGGCAAGATGGCGATGGGACTGCGGGTGGTCTCCGATGACGGCGGCCCGGAACGCTTCCGCCAGGCGCTGTTTCGGGCGCTGGCCGGCGTGGTGGAAATCTGGGCGCTGACCGGCAGCCCGGCGGTGATCTGCAGCCTGCTGTCGGCTCGCGGAAAACGCCTGGGCGACATCTTCGCCGGCACGGTGGTGATCAGCGAACGCGGTCCGGCCTCGGCACCGCCGCCGCTGATGCCGCCCGGGCTGGCCTGGTGGGCGTCCACCCTGCAGCTGTCCGGGCTGCGACCCGAATCCGCCGAACTGGCAAGGCAATTCCTCGGCCGCGCGGCTCAGCTCGACCCGCACACCCGACAGATGATGGCCTACCGGATCTCCGGTGAAGTGCTCGCGCACATCTCACCGCCGCCGCCCCCGGACGCCCCGCCGGAACTGGTGCTGGCAGCGGTGCTCGCCGAGCGCCACCAACGCGAGCTGGCGCGATTGCAGGCCGGCCCGCCGGTGCCCTATTTCTCGCCGGGCCCCGGCTCGTGGCAGCCGCCGGGCACGGGCGGGTTCGCTCCGCCGGGGTGATCGCCGACGCCACAACGCGCTGAGTCCCATCTAAGCCTGCGTTGCGCTCCGATAGTTCTCGATATATCGTCAACGTATCGGGAGCGAGGAGCGCTCCTGTTCGAGAGCAATGAGGTGACGAATGAATATCCCCTTCGGTCCGCCCGACGGGCCCTTCACGGAAAACGCTGAGCCACCCGGTGGTTTCGGGTTCGGACCCGCGACACCGCACCTGCGCCGGGCCGCGCACGCCGCGCGCCGGCAGGCTCGGCGGGAGTTCCGCAGGCAACTGCGCGACCATGCCGTCGACCACTGCGGGCCCTTCGGCTTCAGTCCCGGTCACGAGCCCGGTGGCCCCGGATTCGGCCCTGATTTCCGGCACGGCTTCGGCCCGGGTTTCGGCCCGGGTTTTGGCCCCGGCGGTCCCGGGTTCGGCTTCGGTTTCGGTCCGGGTGGGCACCGTGGGCACCGGCGCGGCAACCGCGGCCGGCGCGGTGACGTGCGAATCGCCATCCTGGCCCTGCTGGCCGAGCGTCCGATGCACGGCTACGAGATCATTCAGCAGATCGCCGAACGCAGCCAGCAACTCTGGCGCCCCAGCCCCGGATCGGTCTACCCGACCTTGCAGATGCTGGTCGACGAGGGCTTGATCGCCGGCAGCGAAACCGACGGCAAGAAGCGCCTTTTCGAGCTGACCGAGGACGGGCGCACGGTCGCCGCGGAGATCGAGACCCCGCCGTGGGAAGAGATCGCCGACGGCGCCGACCCGGGCCAGATCAATCTGCGCGCCGCGATCGGCCAGTTGTTCGGCGCGGTCGCACAGGCCGGTCAGGCCGCCACGCCCGAACAGCAGCAGCGCATCGTCGACATCGTCAACGGCGCGCGCAAGGAGATCTACGGCATCCTCGGCGAAACGGACTAGGCCGCTCAGCAGTGCCGAAGCACGCGATGCATCGCGGTCTTCTCGTGGGATGAAACCCACAGCCCGTACACGGTTTTCACCGTGACCTGACGGGCCACGAATTCGCATTCGAACGCGGCGTTCGCCGGCAGCCAGCCGGCGGCGTCGCGGAATGCTTTGTCGAAGTTGGCTTGTGCACTGACCGCCAGCAGATTGCGCGGGTCGTTGGCGAAGTCACGGCGATGGGCGTCGTCCCAGACACGCGCCCCCTTGTACCAGGCGTCGGCCAGCGACACCAGGTGATCGACCTGCACGGCCTCGGATGTTTGTGGACCCCGGACGAATTCGATGGTGTCCCCGGAATACGGGTCGTGCAGCACCCCGCGCTGCACCAGGCAGGTGCCGCGGCGCAGTTCGATTCGGGTCAGGTCGCGGCGCAAGATGTCGTCGCGGGTATTGCAGCCGTTGTGGCCGAACTCGACGTCGACGTCGTCGCTCCAGCGTTCACCGAACCGGTAGCGCTTGAAGTCCTGGGCCCGGTCCCACCCCTTGACCGGCAGGGCGTCGAGCATTCGGCGGGCGGCGTCGAAACCCGGGTCCAGCGGTGCGGCGCTGGGCACCGGCGGAGTCCACGTCGGCGAAGGACTCGAGGACCGGGACGCGCCGCTGTGCTGCCACCACGCCCAGCCGACGGCTGCCGCCGCGACCAGCACGACCAACGCACCGGGCACCACCCGCCTGCGTGCGGTCATTCTCAGGGCAGCTCAACCCAGTCCAGGGTGCGCTGCACCGCCTTTCGCCATCCGGCGTAGCCTTCGGCACGCTGGTCGTCGGACCAGTTCGGGGTCCAGCGTTTGTGCTCCTGCCAGTTGGCCCGCAGGTCCTCGGGGCTCCTCCAGAACCCGACGCCCAGCCCAGCGGCGTACGCCGCCCCCAGCGCGGTGGTTTCGGCGACCACCGGCTTGACCACGTCGACGCCGAGCACATCGGCCTGGATTTGCATACACAGATCGTTGGCGGTGATACCGCCGTCGACTTTCAAAACCCCAAGGTGCACACCGGAATCGGCTTCCATCGCCTCGGCCACGTCACGGCTCTGGTAGCAGATCGCCTCCAGCGTCGCCCGAGCCAGGTGCGCATTGGTGTTGAATCGGGACAAGCCGACGATCGCGCCGCGCGCATCCGAACGCCAGTACGGCGCGAACAGCCCGGAGAACGCCGGCACGAAGTACATCCCGCCGTTGTCGGCGACCTGACGGGCCAGCGTTTCCACCTGGGTGGCGCCGCTGATGATGCCCAGCTGGTCACGCAACCACTGCACCGCCGAGCCGGTGACCGCGATCGACCCCTCCAGGGCATAGACCGGCTTGGCGTCGCCGAACTGATAGCAGACCGTGGTGAGCAGCCCGTTGTCGGAGCGCACGATCTGCTCACCGGTGTTGAGCAGCAGGAAGTTTCCGGTGCCGTAGGTGTTCTTGGCCTCCCCCGCCGACAGGCACACCTGGCCGACCATGGCGCTCTGCTGATCGCCCAGGATGCCGGCGATCGGCACTTCGCCGCGCACCGGCCCGGTGCTCACGGTGATCGCGTGGCGCCGTCGCGACGACGACGAGGTGATGCGCGGCAGCATCGCCCGCGGGATGGAGAACAGTGCCAGCAGTTCGTCGTCCCAGTCCAGCGTCTCCAGGTTCATCAGCATGGTGCGACTGGCGTTGGTGACGTCGGTCAGATGCACCCCGCCACGCGGGCCACCGGTCAGGTTCCACAGCACCCAGGAGTCGCAGGTGCCGAACAGGGCGTCGCCGCGTTCGGCATCGGCGCGCACGCCGTCGACGTTGTCCAGAATCCACTGCAGTTTGCCGCCGGAGAAGTAGGTGGCCGGCGGCAGCCCCGCCTTGCGCCGGATCACCTCGCCGTGCCCGTCGCGCTCTAGGGCCGCGGCGATGTAGTCGGTCCGGGTGTCCTGCCAAACGATCGCGTTGTAATACGGCTGGCCGGTCTTCTTGTTCCACACCACCGTCGTCTCGCGCTGGTTGGCGATGCCCATCGCGGCCAGGTCGGCGGCTTCGAGCTTGGTGGTGTTCAGCGCCGACACCAGCACCGCCGCGGTGTGGTTCCACAGTTCGAACGGGTCGTGTTCGACCCACCCGGCGCGCGGCAGAATCTGTTCGTGTTCAAGTTGATGACGGCCCACCGCAGCGCCGTCATGATCGAAGATGATGCAGCGGGTGCTGGTGGTGCCCTGGTCGATCGACGCGACGAAATCGCCCAAGTCTGACTCCTGTCCCCGTACGCGCCCTGCCGGTCGCTTCAGCGTCCATCATGGCGCAAACCCGCCGGGATCGGGCGGCGCTACGCGGGCGCGGGGACGGCTCGTGAACGACGGCCGCCCACAAAATTAGACAGTCTTCACGAAGCCATCAGACAGTATTTATTCGTGCGATCGCATATTTCCATGTGTCACCGGTAGATGTCGTAGTGGTGAACAAACGGTGTCGATCGAGTGGGCGAAGCCGTTGGTAAACCCTCGTCGCCTGGCCCGGGCACGTGGAGCTCGATCAATCGGAGAAGCAATGGACGTCGTTCTCGGTGTGGCACTTGCATCAACCCCGCCGGCCACCATCCACACCGTGCTGGTGGGCGGTGAGAATGGGGACGGCGTCATCCTCGAGACGCACAACTTCGAGGTGCCGACCGAGACCGTCACCGATTTCGCCGCGGTGGACGCGGCGATCGCCGCGATTCTGCAGGCGCGCGAAGCCGCCGGCTACGCCGGGTACCACTTGGTTTCGACCGGGTTGACGGTGACCGACCCGCTGGATGCCGCCGCGGTGAGTTCCCGGTTGGCCGCCAACGGCCTCGACGACGTCGCCGTGATCTCCCCCGCTCTGGCGGCCGCGAGCCTGGCGCAGAACCTGGGTCAGACGGTCGGCTGCGATCGGATGGGCCTGTTGTCGATCGAGTTGACGGAGGCGACCCTCGCCGTGATCGATTGCGCCGACGGCGCCATCACCCGCCTGTTCCGCCAGCCCCTGAACGCGGGCGATCCCACCGCCGCGGTCGACACGGTCGCCGGCCGGCTGAACGCTCCGGAGACCTGCCCGGACGGCCTGCTTCTGGTCTGCCCCGAGGCCGACTCGAGCGCGATCCGGCCTCGGCTGGAGGCGACGTGCGGCTATGAGGTGTGTGAGCCCGCGGAGCCACACGCGGCGCTGGCCCGCGGTGCTGCGCTGGCCTCCACCCGAGTGACCGGCGCTGTTCAGGCGTCGACCGCGGCGCTGGCCTACACGCAGGAAGCTGACTCTGGTGCGATCGCTGCCGGGTACTACGACATCCCCGGTTTCGGGGCCGACGATCTGGCCTACAGTGCGGTGCCCGACGAAGATGCCGACGCCGCAACCGAACTCATCGAACCGGTGGCTGCGCCGGCCAGGCGGCCGCTGCTGGTCGCCGGTTCGGTGCTGGCCTCGGCCACGTTCGCTGCGGCCTCGGCGCTGATGGTGGCGATGGCGCTGGACATCACTCCCAACCTGGTCGCGTTGCGACCGGAGATCGGCCGGGTACTGAGTTTCCCGCTCGAACCGCCGAAGCTGCAGGAGCCCGCCTTGCAGCCGTACGTCGAGCCGCCGGTGGCGAGAAACCAGCCGGACGCACTGCCACTGCCGCCGCTGGACATGCCGCCCGTGGCGCCGGTGTCGGTTCCGATTCCGCCGCCGCCGGACGCGTCGGCACCCCCGATGTTCGGCCCCCCGTTGCATACGCCGTCCCCGGCTGTGCCCGTCGCGAACCCCTTCATTTTCACCCCGGCTCCGCTGCCGGTGCCGCACTCGACTCCCGCGATCAGACCGGTCGCGGCGGCTCTGCCTGATCTGTCCTTCCTGCTCGGGCTGCCCGCGAAGCTGCCGGCCGCTCCCACACCGCCCAGCGCGCTGCCCGCACCGCCGCTGGAGATTCCGACCCCACCGGTGGTCAAGCCCGACCCGCCGGTGGTCAAACCGCTGCCGCCGGTAGAGATTCCGACTCCCCCCGTGGTCAAACCGCAACCGCCGGTGATCAAGCCGATCCCGCCGGTGATCAAACCCAACCCGCCGGTGGAGATTCCGACTCCGCCCGTGGTCAAACCCAACCCGCCGGTGGTCAAACCGCAACCGCCGGTGATCAAGCCGATCCCGCCGGTAATCAAGCCCAACCCACCGGTTCAACTGCCCGACCCGCCGGTGATCAAGCCCAACCCACCGGTTCAACTGCCTGACCCGCCGGTCAAGCTGCCCGATGCACCGATCAAGCTGCCGGACCCACCGGCCGTCAACCCCGGCCCCGGCATGCAGCTGCCAGAGCTGCCGGTCAAGCTGCCCGACGCACCGGCGGCCAACCCCAACCCGGGATTCCAGCTGCCGAATCTCCCGGCGCAGCTGCCAAGTTCAGGCCCACCGGCCGGCCTTCCCGCTCCTAAGGCACCCGCGATGCCCTGGCTGCCGGCACCCAAAGCCCCGGCACTACCGGCGTTTCCAGCACCGCAGGCACCATCGCTGCCCACACTGCCCGCACCCAGCGCGCCTTCGCTGCCCAAACTCGGTGGCAATCCCGGGGGCGGCATCTTCGGCGGCGGCAAACCGGGTGGCGGCATCTTCGGCGGCAACCCCGGCGGCGGTATCTTCGGCGGCGGCAAACCGGGTGGCGGCATCTTCGGCGGCAACCCAGGTGGCGGTATCTTCGGCGGCGGCAAACCTGGCGGCGGCCTGTTCGGCGGCGGCGGAGGTGGCCTCTTCGGCGGTGGCGGGGGACTGTTCGGCAAGTGAGCGATGGGTGCGGTGTCGACGCCCATCCGGCGCCGACACCGCACTCAGCCATCGGCTGCTACGGCTGCCACCAGGGCCGCAGTGGCAGGCCGCCGTCGTCGCCCCGCTCGTCGACCTTGACGGCCAGCACGTGGTGCAGCTGAAAAAGGTTGCGCTCGAAGCCCAGCACTGATGCGGCCATGTACAGGCCCCACACCTTGGCCCGTCCCAAGCCGACCTCGGCGACGGCCTCGTCCCAGTGGTCGACCAGGTTCTGACTCCAGGCGCGCAGCGTCTTGGCGTAGTGGTGCCGGAAGTCCTCTTCGTGCACCACCTCGAAACCGGTCTGCTGGACCTGGGTGATGATGCGGCCCGCGCCGGTGATCTCCCCGTCCGGGAAGACATAGCGGTCGGTGAAGGCGTCACCCTTGTAGGTGGAGTTGTCCGGCAACGTGATGCAGTGGTTGAGCAGCAGACCGCCGGGCCGGAGCTTGTCTTTGAGCGACCGGAAGTACGACGGGTAATTCTTCACCCCGATGTGTTCGGTCAGCCCGATGGACGAGATGGCGTCGAAACCGGCCTCCCGCACGTCGCGGTAGTCGCAGTGCCGGACCTCGGCGAGATCGGAGAGCCCCTCGTCGGCGATCGCCTGCTGGGCCCACGCGACCTGTTCGGCTGACAGCGTGGCGCCGATCGCGCGCACGCCGCGGCGAGCCGCGTAACGCACCATGCCGCCCCACCCGCAGCCGACGTCGAGCAGTCGGTCACCAGGCTTGAGCCGCAGCTTGTCGAAGATCAGCCGGTACTTGTTCTCCTGCGCTTCCTCCAGGGTCGCGTCGGCGCTCGGGTAGATCGCGCAGGTGTAGGTCATCGACGGACCCAGCACCCACTCGTAAAAGGTGTTCGACACGTCGTAGTGGTGATGGATCGCGTCGGCGTCACGCGCTTTGGAATGGCGCAGGCCGGCCGCCGCGCGACGGCGCCACTTGGCGGGCGCTTCCTCCGCAGGCGCCGCGATCGGCCGGAGATGCTTGAGACCGATCGAGCGGAGGATGTTGAGCAGCGTCTGCGGCGACGGCTGGGTGAACTCGAGATCCGCCAGGGCGTTCAGCACCTCGTAGGGATTGCCCGGATGCACACCGCGCAGTTCCAGGTCACCGGTGATGTAGGACCGGGCTATCCCGAGTTGACCGAGCGAGGTGGCCAAGTAGGTGGTAGCCCGCGGCGTGAGCAACTCCACCCCGAGCGGGGCGTCCTCGGGCCCGACGCTGCTGCCGTCGTAAGCGGTGATCCTGATCGGGGGCTCGCCGCCGCCGGCGAGAGCCAGCAATATTTCGGCCAAGCCCATTTTGCCGGTCGTGCTGCGGGTGTGTTCCTTGTTGATCGTGCTCGTCACTAGCTGGTACCGCCTATGCATCTCGAGAACAGAGAGGGGTCCGCACGCGGTCTGAACGGGTGGGCGGCGCCGAGTCGAATCAGTCCCGTCCTCCCCCACAGCGCAGGCTACTGCCCGAAGCGGCAATCCGCGCAAGCTATTCACGACGAAATTTGAAATAGCCAGACAGCGGGACAGATGATGATGAATAGCGGTCTGACGTACTGATTTTCGGCACGTCTGGCAGCAAAATCCATTTGCCAGAGCGTCAATTTTCACGAATAAAAGCCAATTGAACACAATTCGAGACCATCATTGATCAATCCGTCGATGTCACGGCCACCAACGCCTCGGCGAAGGCCGCCAAGTCCGTCTCGGTGGTGTCGACGTGCGGCGAGATCCGCAGCACCGGCCCGGTCAGCTCCAGCGGTGCGCGTTCGACGCCGGCGGCGGTGGTGACGATCCGGTGCTCGGCGATCAGGGCGGAGCGCACCGCCACCGGCTCGGCACCGTCGGTCGGCGCCAGCGTGGTGATCGCGCTCGGCTCGTCGACCGGCTCGACCACCCGCCAGCCCGCCAGCCCCGCCAGCGCCCGCCGGCTCAGCGAACCGACCTCGGCCAATCGAGCCCGCAGGGCCACCGGCCCGGCTGCCAGATACTCCCCGAGGGCAGCTGAAAACCCCACCTGCGCAGCAACATTCTCGTCACCGGCTTCCAGACCGGTCGCCAGCAGGTCGGCCAGTTCGGACCGTACCGCCAGCGCCCCGACGCCCCGCGGGCCGGCCAGCCATTTGCGTGAGGAGGAGTAGACGGCGTCGGCACCGACGGCGCAGTCGATCTGGCCCAGCGCCTGAGCGGCGTCGATCACCAGCGGCACTCCCACTTCCGCGCAGACCCCAGCCAGCCCGGCCAGCGGCTGCACCAGTCCCCGGTGACTGCTGACGGGGGTCAGGTGCACCAGGTCCGGCCGATCGGCGGCGAGCGCGGCCGCTGCCTCCTCGAGCATCAACCGACCGGTTCCGTCCACCGGCAGCATCTGCCGGCGGAAACCGCGCGCCGCCACCAGCGCCAGGTTGGGCCCGTACTCGCCGGGCAGGCAGGCCAGCGTGCGGCCGGCGGGCCATCGGGACAACAGCAGATCCAGCGCATGGCGCGAGCCGGTGGTGAACACCACCTCGGCGCCGGCCATCCCGGTCAGCGCCGCGAACGCGGCCCGCCCGGCGTCGAGCAGCGGTGCGGCGGCTTCGGCGGCGACGTAACCGCCGACCTCGGCTTCGTGGCGGGCGTGCTGCGCGGCGGCCGCCATTGCGGTGTAGCTCTGCCGCGAACAGGCGGCGCTGTCCAAGTGCAACCCGGCGACCGGTGGGCGCGCCGCGCGCCAGCGGTCGGCGAGACTCATTTGGCCGCGAGTGACAGACCGAAATCGCCTGCCGCGTCGGTCCACCACCGCCGGCTCTGCAGCCCCGCGGCGGCCAACTCGGCGGCCACCTGCTCGCGCCGGAATTTGCACGACACCTCGGTCAGCATCTCCTCGCCGGCCGCGAAGTCGACGACCAGATCCAGCTCACCGATGCTGACGTGCTGATCGGTACCGGCCCGCAGCCACATCTCGATGCGCTGCTCCGCCGAATTCCACCGCGCCACATGGGCGAACGCGTCCAGGTCGAAGTCGGCGTCGAGCTCCCGATTGACCACGGCGAGCACGTTGCGGTTGAACGCCGCGGTGACGCCTGCGGCGTCGTCGTAGGCGCGCACCAGCCGTGCGGTGTCCTTGACCAGATCGGTGCCCAGCAGCAGCCCGTCGCCATCGCGCATCGCCGCGGCGAGGGCCGCCAGGAACTCCGCACGCGGCCCGCGAGTCAGGTTGCCGATGGTGGAGCCCAGAAACACGAACAGCCGCCTGCCCCCGGCGGGGATCTGCGCCAGATGGTGCTCGAAATCGCCGCAGACGGCGTCCACCTGAACACCGGGGTAGTCCCCGGCGATGGCCGCCCCGGCCGTTTCCAGCACGCCGGCGTCGACATCGAACGGGACGAACCGGCGCAGTGAACCGTTGACGTGCAGCGCATCCAGCAGCATCCGGGTCTTCTCCGAGGTGCCGCTGCCCAGCTCGACCAGGGTGTCAGCACCGGACAGCTGTGCCACCTCCGCGGAGTGATCACGCAGGATCTCCGCCTCGGCGCGGGTCGGGTAGTACTCGGGCAACCGGGTGATCTGGTCGAACAGCTCGCTGCCGACCTTGTCATAGAACCATTTGGGTGGCAGTGATTTCGGAGTCTGACGTAGGCCGTGGCGAACATCGGTGCGCAACGCGGTGCGGGCGGCGTCGGCCGCCAGGTGGTTGGACAGTGAGACGCTCATCGGCTCACCTCCAACGCGGTGACACTGACGTCGCCGTCATGGGCGTCGACCAGGTGCCGGTCGGGTATGTCCACCCAGCGCGGATCGTCGTCGTAGGGTTCGCTGGCCAGCAGCACGCCATCGGCGCTGTGCAGCATCGACAAGGTGTCCCCCCAGGTCGTCGCCAGCAGCCGGGAACCGTTGGCGGCCAGCATATTCAGCCGGGCCTGCGGGTCAGCTGCACCGATCTCGGCGACCAACTCGCCGAGTGACGCCACGCCTCGCTCAAAGACAGACGCGGCCAGTATCGCGCTGTCACAAACGGATTCGGCTCCAGAGCAGGTGGGCAATACCGCGGTGTTCACCACGCCGTTGTGCGACAGCAGCCAGTTGCCGTCCGTGAACGGGGCGGCGGCACTGGCCTCGATCGGCATACCGACGGTGGCCGAGCGCACCGCGGCCACCACGCAGTGGCTCGACAATGCCGGAGCCACCGACGCGAACGAGGTATCGCCCCACAACGGCGACGCGCTACGCCACCGGCGCGGCACCGCGCCGTCGAAAAACCCCGCGCCCCAACCGTCGGCGTTGAGCAATCCGTGCTGCTGGCGGCGCGGCGCGTAGGACTGCACCAACAGCCCGCCCGGCGGCTCCAGGATCAACTCGGCCAGCGATCGCGGCCGGCCCAGCCAGCCCAGGTGCCGGCACATCAGGCGTCCCAGGCCAGTCGCACTCCGGCGAAGATCTGCCGCCGGTAGGGGTGATCCCAGTTGCGGAAGCTGGGCCGGAGGATCTCGGGCGCGACCGCCCACGAGCCGCCGCGCAGCACCCGATAGTCGCCGCCGAAGAACGGTTCCGAATAGCGCTGGTAGATCATCGGCGCAAAGCCCGGCCACGGCTGCAGCGCCGAACTCGTCCACTCCCAGACGTCGCCGAGCATCTGCTGCGCCCCGTACGCCGACGCGCCGCCCGGATACGCCCCGATCGGAGCCGGCCGCAGCGCCGCGCCGCCGAGGTTGGCCAGCTCGGCCATCGCCTCACCCTCGCCCCACGGGTGGCGGCGTCGGGCGCCGGCGCCGGGGTCCCAGGCGCAGGCCTTCTCCCATTCGATCTCGGTGGGCAGCCGGGCGCCGGCCCACGTCGCATACGCCTGCGCCTCGAAGTAGCTGACATGCTGCACCGGTTCGTCGTCGGGAAGGTCCTCGACGCGGCCGAACCGGGTCCGGGAGGCATGGTCAGGACTCCAGAATTGCGGCGCGCTCAGGCCGGCCTGCTCCCGGTGGTTCCAGCCTCGCTCGGTCCACCACCGGGGCTGCCGGTAGCCGCCGTCATCGATGAACGCCCGCCATTCGCGGTTGGTCACCGGTACCCGGCCGATCCGGAACGCGGCCACCTCGACGCGGTGGGCCGGCCGCTCGTTGTCGAGCGCGAACGGCTCATCGGTGAGGTCGACGCCGAGCACGAATTCACCGGCGGGCACCAGCACCGAGGTCCCGGCCAGCTCGGGCCGCCCGGCCGGCAGCGGTCGCCCCGCATCGAGCAGCGGCGCGCCGGTGCGCAGGTTCAGTGCCTGCAGCATGGTCTCGTCGTGCTGGTGTTCATGGCTGAGCACCAGACCGAACACGAAGCCGTCGGCGAAATCGCCGAAATCATCGGGCAGGGCGTCCAGTTCGTCGAAGACCTGGGATCGAACTGTGGCGCAATACTTCCGGGCTTGCTCCGGGCTCAGCAACGGCAGATCGACGCGGCTGGCCCGGGGATGGACGAACGCGTCGTAGAGGCCCTCGACGTCGGCTGGCAGCGTCCCGGGCCGGGCCGGATCGCCGCCGCGCAGCAGCCACAGTTCCTCCTGCTGACCGATATGGGCCAGGTCCCACACCAGCGGGCTCATCAATGGGTCGTACTGGCGGTGCAGTTCGGTGTCGTCGAAGTCGACGAGCGCCAGGGTGCGCTCGCGCGCCCGGGCCAGGCCGCGCGCCAGCGTCTCCGGTGTGCTCACGACTGCCCTCGCGCCAGCCGGGCCACCATCGCCGGGACACCGGTGCGGCCCACCTCGTCGGCGACGTCGTCGGCTGGGCAGCGGGCCCGTTCGGCCAGCCCGACCAGCCGGTCCATCCCGGCCCGCAGCGGCGCCGGCGCCTGATCGGCCACCAGCTCCAGGCACCGGCGCGCGGCCTTGTGCAGGCGCGGGTCGGCCAGGCCGATCCGGGCGGCGACGTCCCAGGCGGTCGCGACGGGCTCGACCGCGTCGGCGGCGGCGTCGGCGGCGACCGGGTCGTCGAGCAGGGTGGCCAGGGTGAAGACGAGGGCCGGCCACAGTGCGTCACCGACGCTGTCGAGGTAGCGGATCTCCAGCCACCCTCGCGGGCGCACCGGCGGAAACAGGGTGGTCAGGTGGTAGTCGAGGTCTTTGACCCCGGCGCGACGGCCGCCGAGGCGCACCCGGCCGTCGGCCCAGTCGGCGAACGGCACGTAACGGCTGACCGGGCTGGCCTCCGGGGCATGCACCAGCATCACGGGCGCCTTGAGCGCATAGCGCGCCCAGTCCGCGGCGGGATCGGTGCCGTCCAGACCCAGGACGGGACCGCAGCGCGCCGAGTCCAGCCGGCTCCACACCCGTTGCCGGGTGGAGCGCCAGCCGGAGAATTCCCCGCCCAACAGCGGGGAGTTCGCGGCGATCGCGACCATGGTCGGGCCCAGCGCGTGCGCCAGCCGCACCCGGTCGGCCCAGCCCGACCGCGGTCCGGCATCGAGGTTGAGCTGCACCGAGGCCGTCGACGTCATCATCGCCGCGCCGGCCGAGCCGGTGTGGCTGGCGGCGAAGAACTGCTCCATCGCCGCGTAGCGCGCGCCGGGGTTGACCCGACTCGCCGGGCGCAGCGGGTCGGCGCCGAGGGGCACCAGCCCCAGCCCGGCGTCGGCGAACGCCGAGCGCAGCACCGCTTGGTCGGCGGCCATCGCCTCGATCGCGGCGAGGGCACCCGGAAGCGGCGGGCCGGACAGTTCCACCGCGCCACCGGGTTCCACGGTGACCCGACTGTCGCCCGGCAACACCGGCAGCGACGTCAGCACCTCGCCGATCTCGGCCCAACCGGGGCGGCGCAGCGGATCGGCCGGATCGAAGCAGTGCGCCTCGATCTCCAGGCCCACCCGGCCCAGCGGTGCATCGGTGAGGCAGCGAACAGCGATGTACTCGGCGGCTTCGGCGGCCCCGCACAGTTCGTCCTCGTGGGGGCGCGGGTCATCGGCGCGGGACAGTGGTGTCGCCGCGACGAGCCCCATATATCAACCCCTCCGCCTGTTGATTTCCCCGACGCTACCGGAGTCGCCCGACAAGTTGACCGCCGTTTACTGGCCCAGGGAGTTCTGCATCGCCCCGGCCAGCACGTTCACCGCCGGCCCGGCGTTGCCGGACTGGCAGACCTTGGCCTGTAACAGCACGTTGGCCCGCAGGCGGGTCTGGTTGAAACAGCGGCGATCGGTATCGGCCTCCTGCTTGGTCCAGCCGGCGTCGGCCGCGGCGGCCGGCCCGCCCTCGAACGCCCACACCTGCGTGGCGCCGTTGTCCAGGTGCATCGCGGTGGTGCGACCCGAGCACCCGGTCGTGCGGTCGGTCGCCCGGTGGAAAGCCCGCTCCGCAGCGGCCTCGGTGGCGAACACCCCGACCGCCTGTTTGACGAAATGGGTTTGGTCGGTGGCCGAGGTCTGGGTCACCGCACTGTTGTAGGAGGCCAGGTCGGGATCGTTGTAGACCTCGGGCAGGCCGATGTCGGCCCAGTTGTTGCATGCCGGGTCGTCGACCCAGAACGCCTGGAACGGCGCCCCGGACACGGCTTCCCAACCCATCGGGGCGCCGACGATGTTTCCGACCGACCCTTTCGGCAGGACCGCATAGGACACCACGCCCGGGTCGGAGGGCCGTGCCGTGACCGCAGGGGCAGCTGCGAGCCCCAGACCGGTCGCCACCACCAATGCCGCGGCGGCCCGCACGCTACACCGTCGCCGACACGATGAAGTCGGCGTTGCCGCGGGTGACGCGCGAGTACGGGCACACCTCGTGGGCCTGCGCCATCAGGTCGTCGGCGATGGCCTGCGACAGCCCCGGCAGATTCCCGATGATGGTTCCGGTCAGGCCGAATTCTTCGGTGGCGGCGTCCTTACCCAGGGCGACCTGGACGGTGACGTTGGTGGCGTCGTCGAGCGCGACGGCGGACCGGCGCGCCACCAGGCGCAGCGCGCCCAGGAAACACGCCGCGTAGCCCGCGGAGAACAATTCCTCGGGGTTGGTGCCCTCACCGTTGCCGCCCAGCTCGCGGGGCGGGCGGGTGTCCAGGTCGATGCGGCCGGTCGCGGAGCGGACGTGGCCGTCTCGACCACCGCCGGTCGCTGTCGACTCGGTGGCGAAAACGACTTTGATACTCATGGCTCGATCATGCCAGGACGACGGCCCGCCCGTCAGGCAAGGTTGGCCCGCACCCCCGCCTCCACGGCGCGGCCCAGGTCCGGATCGACGTTGTGCCAGTACTCGAACACCCGCGACAGCACCGGCTCCCGCACTCCGTTGGAAGCATGTCCAATGATGTTGTCGGCCAGTCGCTTTCGCTGATCATCATCGTAGACGTGCCGAACCAGGGTTCCGGCCTGGCCGAAGTCGTCGTCGTCTTCGCGCAGTGTGTACGCGGCGCGCACCATGTCTCCGTCGGCGTGCCAGCGCACCTCGGCGGCGCGGGCCGGGTCGGCCACCGGGCCGCCGACCGAGTTCGGCGCGTACACCGGGTCACTCGCGTTGCGGAACCGCATGGCGCCGTCCTTGGAGTAGGCGTGCACCTCCGTTTTCGGTGCATTGACCGGCAACTGGTTGTAGTTGGTCCCGATCCGGGCACGATGGGCGTCGGCGTAGGAGAAGCCGCGAGCCAGCAGCATCTTGTCGGGGCTCAGGCCGGTGCCGGGCACGGTGTTGCTGGGCTCGAACGCCGCCTGCTCGATCTCGGCGTGGTAGTCGGACACGTTGCGGTCCAGCGTGAAGCGTCCGACGTCGATCAGCGGATAGTCGGCGTGCGGCCACACCTTGGTGAGATCGAACGGGTTGAGCCGGTACGTCTTCGCCTGCTCGAACGGCATGATCTGTACCTTCACCGACCAGCTGGGGTATTCGCCGCGTTCGATCGCGTCGTACAGATCGCGCTGGTGGTAGTCGGCGTCGGCGCCTGCGAGCCGCTCCCCCTCGTCCTGGGTGAGGCACTCGACGCCCTGATCGCTGATGAAGTGGTACTTGACCCAGAAGATCTCGCCGGCGGCATTGACCCAGCTGTAGGTGTGGCTGCCGTAGCCGTTCATGTGCCGCCAGGATTTCGGCAGACCCCGGTCACCCATCAGATAGGTCACCTGATGCGCCGATTCCGGGCTGAGCGTCCAGAAATCCCACTGCATGTGGTGGTCGCGCAGATTGCTTGCCACCAGACGCTTTTGGGACCGGATGAAGTGCTGGAACTTCATCGGGTCGCGGAAGAAGAAGATCGGGGTGTTGTTGCCGACGATGTCGAAGTTGCCCTCGGCGGTGTAGAACTTGAGCGCAAAGCCGCGCACGTCGCGCCAGGTGTCGGGGCTGCCGCGTTCGCCGGCGACGGTGGAGAACCGGGCTAGCAGTTCGGTTTCGGCGCCCGGCGCGAATACCGCGGCGCGGGTGTAGGCGCTGACGTCCGCCGTCACCTGCAAGCGGCCGAACGCTCCGCCGCCCTTGGCGTGCGGCTGGCGTTCCGGCGTGCGCTCCCGGTTGAACATCGCCATCTGTTCGAGCAGGTAATGGTCCTGCAGCAGGATCGGGCCGTCCGGGCCGACCGTCAGTGCGTCGCTGTCACTCGGCGCCGGAGCACCGGCCTCGGTGGTGGTGTGGTGCTCGGTCATCGGTGTATCTCCATTTCAGGTCGGCGCAACCGGAACAGACCCGCGCGAATCCCCTTGGGATCGTGGGGCGTTGGTGTGCTGGGAACGACTAACGGTGCGGCGGGGGCGGCGGGACGCCCGGTCCGCCCGGCCCGTTACCGGGACCGGCGGGACGGAAGCCGGGCCAACCCGGTTCGTTACCCGGACCAGCGGGCCCGAAGCCCGGGCCCATCGGCGGACCGTGATGCATCATGCATGGCCCGTGACGGTGTCCGTGCCAACCGCTATCGCTGAGGTAGGTGCCTGCGCAGAAGATCACCGCGGCGACGAACACGGTCCCGGCGATGATCACCACCCATGCTGCTACCTGAAACAGCCGGTTCGGTTTGGCCGGTGGCGACGGAGGCGGTGGCGGTGGCGGTGGCGGCGCCGGTTTGGGTGCGGGTGTCTCGGTCATATCCCGTAATCATGCCTGAGAACCAGGCCAGCCGCCGCCCTTTGAGGCGGCGGCTGGTTTGCTGGTGGCCGGACCGGCTACCGGCCGGGCGGGGGCGGCGGCGACGGGGTGACCGACGGCGGCAGCTCGCCGGGCCCAGGTCGTTCCGGACCCGGCATCATCGGGCCCGGCCCGCGGTGCGGGCCATGGTGGAACCCTTTGTGGAACATCGCGCCGTGGTGAGGCCCGTGGTGTTTGTGGTGGCAGTGGTGACCACGCATGCCGCCGTTGGCATAGACGCCGGCGAAGAAGATCGACGAGACGATGAAGACGATCCCGGCGACGATGGCGACCCAGGCGGCGAGCCGGTAGACCCAGTACGGCTTGGGCTCGACCGCGCGGGGCGGCACGGCCGGGGGCTGGGTGGTTTCAGGTGTTTCGCTCATGGTTGACATGGTGCGCGAACAATCGCCCGGCATCGCTAGGTGCCGGCTATGCGTCCGCTATGAGCTCAGGGCGCTGACCACGGCTTGAACGGATTGACCGCGAACTGGATCACCCGGTACGGCGCCCGGTGATGCGGCTCGGTGTTCCACTGGCTGATGAACACCCGCAGCTCGTCCAGCGTCGAGCCCGGTGAGATGTAGCCGCCGTAGGGCTGGGCCAGCCGGTTGTCGAACGGTGAGGGCAGGGTCTCCACGGGCACCGGCGCGTCCGGCCACTCGGTGTGCTGCACCACCGTGGTCACCGGCGCGGTGCCCAGCCCGGTCGGCTCGTAGGCCACCCGGACCTCCATGTTCCCGGTGGTCCCGTTGAAGTAGGACAGCACCGGCTTGCCGTCGACCTGGCGCAGGCTCAGCTCGCCGATCTGGTCGTTCCATAACGGTGTGGGTTTATGCCCCCAGCCGTTGCCGGCCGCCCAGCCCTGCCAGGCCGACCGGTCGGTGAACGCCTCCGGAGCGACCCGGTACAGCGTCACCGACGCGCTGCGGTCGAAGTTGTTGGCGACGAGGTACACCCAGCCGGTGACCGAGTCCGGTGTCGGAACCGGGTCGTAGTAGCCGCTGATCTGGGATTGGCCGAAATCCTGATAGGAGGCCGGTCGTACCGAACCCGGTACCGTCTGCCAAGCCGGTTGCACCGGATCGGCTTTCACCAGACGTGAGGTCTGGGGCACCAGCATCGTGGCGGTGGTCACCATCAGGTAGTTGGTCCGGTTGATCGACACGATCCCGGCCGGCAACTGCGTGCTGCCGGCCGGTGACGGGTCGGCCAGCAGCGGTCTGTCCACCCCGATCACCCCGGTGTAGCGCACCCCGGCGGGGTCGTCGACCGAGTCCGGGTCGAGCCGCAGCGCGATCGGGGAATACCAGCCGCCGAACCCGACACCTTGGCCGGCGAAGCTGTCCCCGCAGATCTGCAGCACCGCGGTGGGGAACTCCATGAACTCGCACAGATCGGTCGCGCCGATGCCGTAATCACCGGTGAGCGTGCCGGTTCCAGCGCTCGGCCCGATCCGGACCACCTGACCCTCGGCCAGCGGCCACAGCACCGGACGCGGGATCGGCGCGGGCGGTTCGGCATGTGCGGGCGGGCAGACCAACAGCGCGATGACTCCCATTGAGCGTGCAACCATTGCGAAATTCCGCGCGGTTTTTCGCAGCCGGTGCACGTTCGGCGCCTCGGAGCGGGGTCAGGCCCCGGAAGACGCAGCCAGCAGCTCGGCGATCTGAATCGTGTTGAGCGCGGCCCCTTTACGCAGGTTGTCCCCGGAGACGAACAACGCCAGGCCGCGCCCGTCGGGCGCACCGGGGTCGACCCGGATCCGACCCACCAAGGAGTCGTCGGCGCCGGCGACAGCCAGCGGGGTGGGCACATCGGTCACCGTCACACCCGGTGCTGCCTTCAGCAACTCGGTGGCCCGCTCCGGCGAGATCGGCCGGGCGAACTCGGCATTGATCGACAGCGAGTGCCCGGTGAACACCGGCACCCGAACGCAGGTACCACTCACCAAAAGGTCTGGGATGCCGAGGATTTTGCGGCTCTCGGACCGCAGCTTCTGGTCCTCGTCGGTTTCACCGGAACCGTCGTCGACGTAGCTGCCGGCCAGGGCGACCACGTTGAAGGCGATCGGCGCGACGTACTTGTTCGGCGCCGGGAAGTCGACTGCGCCGCCGTCGTGCACCAGCTGCTCGGCGCCGTCGGCGACCGCGCGCACCTGCCCGGCCAACTCCTGCACCCCCGCCACGCCGCTGCCCGAAACCGCCTGGTAGGTCGACACGATCAGCCGGGTCAGGCCCGCCTCGTCGTGCAGCGGCTTGAGCACCGGCATCGCGGCCATCGTGGTGCAGTTCGGGTTGGCGATGATGCCCTTCTTCAAGGACACCCCGCGCACATCCCGGTCGAAGTTCACCTCCGAGACCACCAACGGCACGTCGGGGTCTTTGCGCCAGGCCGAGGAGTTGTCGATCACCGTCACCCCGGCGGCGGCGAAGCGCGGCGCCTGCACCTTCGACATCGCGCCGCCGGCGGAGAACAGTGCGATGTCCAGGCCGGTCGGGTCGGCGGTCTCGGCGTCCTCGACCTCGATCTCAGCGCCGCGGAACTCCAGCTTGCGCCCGGCCGAGCGCGCCGAGGCGAAGAACCGCAGCTGATCGGCGGGGAAGTTGCGTTCTTCCAGCAGGTTGCGCATCACCTGGCCGACTTGGCCGGTGGCACCGACTACGCCTAATGCGACCATCTCAGCGTCCCGTCCCGGCGTACACCGTCGCCTGCTCGTCGCCGCCGAGGCCGAACGCCTGATGCAGCGTGACCACGGCCTTGTCCAGGTCCGATTCGGCCACCAGCACCGAGATCCGGATCTCCGAGGTGGAGATCAGGTCGATGTTGACGCCGTTGTCGGCCAGCGTCTCGCAGAAGGTGGCCGTGACGCCCGGGTGGCTGCGCATCCCGGCACCGATCAGCGACACCTTGCCGACATGGTCGTCGTAGAGCACCTCGGTGAAGCCGATCTCGCTCTTGCGGGACTCCAGCATCGCCACCGCGGCGGGCCCGTTGTCGCGCGGGCAGGTGAAGGTGATGTCGGTCTTGCCGTCCTCGACCTTGGAGACGTTCTGCAACACCATGTCGATGTTGATGTCGGCGTCGGCAATGGCGCGGAAGATCTTCGCCGCGTAGCCGGGCAGGTCGGGAATGCCGACCACGGTCACCTTGGCTTCGCTCTTGTCGTGGGCAACTCCGGTCAGGAGGGCGTCTTCCATGGGGATGTCCTTGATCGATCCGGAAACGATGGTGCCGGGCTTGTCCGAGTAGGAGGACCGGACATGAATGGGCAGGTGGTAGCGGCGGGCGTACTCCACGCAGCGCAGCATCAGCACCTTGGCGCCGCACGCGGCCAGTTCGAGCATCTCCTCGAAGGTGACCTTGTCCAGTTTCTGGGCGTTGGGCACGATGCGCGGGTCGGCACTGAAGATGCCGTCGACGTCGGTGTAGATCTCGCAGACGTCGGCGTTGAGCGCGGCGGCCAGCGCCACCGCGGTGGTGTCCGAGCCGCCGCGGCCCAACGTGGTGACGTCTTTGGTGTCCTGGCTGACGCCCTGGAAGCCGGCGACCATCACCACCTGGTTCTCCCCGAGCGCGGCCTGCAGCCGGCCCGGGGTGACATCGATGATCTTGGCCTTGCCGTGCACGCCGGTGGTGATCACCCCGGCCTGCGAGCCGGTGAACGAGCGGGCCTGGCAGCCCAGCTCCTCGACGGCCATCGCCACCAGGGCGTTAGAGATCCGCTCGCCGGCGGTGAGCAACATGTCCAGCTCTCGAGCCGGTGGGGACGAGCAGACCTGTTGGGCCAGGTCCAGCAGGTCATCGGTGGTGTCGCCCATCGCCGAACAGACCACGACGACGTCGTCGCCGACGTTCTTGGTCTCGACGATGCGCTCGGCGACGCGGCGGACCCGGTCGGCGTCGGCCACCGACGATCCGCCGTATTTCTGCACGACGAGCGCCACGGCTGTCCCTTCTACGTCCACGGGGTTTTGGGCCGACAATCAGGATACGGGGTCGTCCTCGCCGCGCTCACGCCAGCAGGATGGCGGCTTCGCTACCGGCGCGGCTTCGCCCGACCAAGGTCTGCCGTTTTCGCCGTGGCGCCTTTGCCGCGCTAAACTGGCCGACGTGCAGCGGGTGCTCCTTCTCGGACGCCGCGACGGGGTCTGATCCAGACCGGCCTCCCGTCGCGGGTGTTCGCGATGCGCCGGTCTTCAGGTCCCTCTGACAAACCCGGAGCAATCACCGTGACTACTTTCTCCAGCGCCGACTCCTTCACTTCGGGGCGCCCCATCACCAAACCCGCCGGGCCGCCCAGCCCCGGCCAGCCCCCCTGGAATCAGCAGCGCGGCTCGGCGATGCCGGTGCAGCGCTACCGCAGCTTCGCCGAAGAAGTCGAGCCCGTCACCCTCAAAGACCGCACCTGGCCGGACACCGTCATCGACAAGGCACCGCTGTGGTGCGCGGTGGACCTGCGCGACGGCAACCAGGCGCTGATCGACCCGATGAGCCCGGCCCGCAAACGCCGCATGTTCGACCTGCTGGTGGCCATGGGCTACAAGGAGATCGAGGTCGGCTTCCCCTCGGCCAGCCAGACCGACTTCGACTTCGTCCGCGAGATCATCGAGTCCGGTGCGATCCCGGACGACGTCACCATCCAGGTGCTGACCCAGTGCCGCGACGAGCTGATCGAGCGCACCTTCGAAGCGTGCGACGGCGCCAAGAACGTGATCGTGCACTTTTACAACTCCACCTCGGTCCTGCAGCGCCGGGTGGTGTTCAAAGCCGACCGGGCCGCGGTGCTGCAGATCGCCGTCAACGGGGCCCGCAAATGCCTGGAGGAACAGGCCAAGCATCCGGGCACCCGGTGGCGCTACGAGTACTCCCCGGAGTCCTACACCGGCACCGAGCTGGAGTACGCCAAAGAGGTATGTGACGCGGTGGGCGATGTGATTAAGCCATCGCCCGATTCGCCGATCATCTTCAACCTGCCGGCCACCGTGGAGATGGCCACCCCGAACGTTTACGCCGACTCGATCGAGTGGATGCACCGCAACCTGAAGCGGCGCGACTCGGTCATCCTGAGCTTGCACCCGCACAATGACCGCGGAACTGCCGTCGCCGCAGCGGAATTGGGTTACCAGGCCGGGGCGGACCGGATCGAGGGCTGCCTGTTCGGCAACGGCGAACGCACCGGCAACGTCTGCCTGGTGACGCTCGGGTTGAACCTGTTCTCCCGCGGGGTGGACCCGCAGATCGACTTCTCCAACATCGATGAGATCCGCCGCACCGTGGAGTACTGCAACCAGCTCAACGTCCCCGAGCGCCACCCCTATGGCGGCGACCTGGTTTATACGGCGTTCTCCGGCAGCCACCAGGACGCCATCAACAAGGGCCTGGACCAGATGAAGGTCGACGCGGATGCCGCCGACTCCGATGTCGACGACATGCTCTGGCAGGTTCCCTACCTGCCGATCGACCCGCGCGATGTGGGCCGCACGTATGAGGCGGTGATCCGGGTCAACTCGCAGTCCGGCAAGGGCGGCGTGGCCTACGTGATGAAGACCGACCACGGGCTGGTGCTGCCGAGGCGGCTGCAGATCGAATTCTCCAAGGTGATCCAGCACCTGACCGACGGCGAAGGCGGCGAGGTCACCCCGAAGGAGATGTGGGACGCGTTCGCCGACGAGTACCTGAACCCGGTGCGGCCGCTGGAGCGGATGCGGCAGCGGGTGATCGCCGCCGAAACCGACGACGGCACCGACCGCATCGAGGCCACGGTCTTGGTCGACGGGGTGGAGACCGAGATCGCCGGCGCGGGCAACGGCCCGCTGGCCGCGTTCGTCGACGCGCTGGCCCAGGTCGACGTGCATGTGCACGTGCTGGACTACTCCGAGCACGCGATGAGCGCCGGCGAGGAAGCTCAGGCCGCGGCGTACGTGGAGGCATCCATAGGCGGAAACTCCGTGTGGGGCGTCGGGATCGCGTCGTCGATCACCACGGCGTCGCTGCGCGCGGTGGTCTCCGCGGTGAACCGGGCGGCCCGGCTGGGCTGAGTCCCGCGGATAACTCCGGCCCCACCAGCAACCGCGAGGTCGGCATGTGGTTGTTGCCCGCCTATGAGCGACAACCGAGGTTATGTCAGTGCGGGCGCCGGGGTGGGCGGTCGACCTAACGCACGTTGTCGCTCAAAGGCGGGCACAAGCGATGCGCCTTCCCGCCCGTGACAGCTGGGGCAGATGGGGCGACGGTGCCCTAAGAAACGGACTGCGCTCAGAACAGCGAGATCTGCTCGCCGGCCAACCCGGCGTCGGCGAACTGCTCGATGCCGGTGCCTTGGACGACCCGGTCGACGCACGCCATGAAGTGCGCGTCGGTGACGGTCGGCACGCCGAGTTCACGCGCCTGGTAGCCCTTGCCCTGCTCGGCGTGGTCGTTATTGCAGATCACCAGTGAGGTGTTGGTGTCGACGACGTCGCTGTAGGCCAGCCCGGCGTGCAGGATGCGTTCGACGAGTTCCTCGTGGGTGCGACTGCACTCCGCCGACAGCGCCACCCGCATGCCCTGCACCAGCGGGCGGCCCCGCACGTAGCGGCCGGGGTTGAGGTAGGCGCACGGCATCCGCGACGCCAGGGCCTTCAGCGGCCGCAGCTCTTCGTGGGTGATCCGGCCGTTGGGCCACCGGCGGCGGGTGACCGGCCGCACCGGCAACCAGACGTCCCGTTCCCGGGCCCGCTGCAGCGCCGGCTCCAGCACCCCGGCCAGCACCCGGGCGTCGTCGAGCGCGTCGTGCGCGCGGGTCTGGACGATGCCCCAGTGCGCGGCGAGGCTCTGCAGACGCAGGTTGGCCAGCCCAAGATCCAGGCGCCGGACTAATTCCAGCGTGCACATCACCGAGTCGACGGGCAGTTCGGCGCCGGCCATCTCGGCTTCGACGGCCAGGAAGGTGTAATCGAAGGCCACGTTGTGCGCCACCAGGGTGCGTCCGGCCAGCAGCTCGGCGACCTCGTCGAAGACGTCGGCGAACCGCGGCTGGCCCGCCAGCATCTCGGCGGTGAGTCCGTGCACATGGGTGGGGCCGGGGTCAGTGCCCGGGTTGACCAGGCTGGAGACCGATCGCTCGATCCGGCCGTCGGCGTCGAGTGCCAGGGCGGCGACGCTGAGCACCCGGGCCTGGCCGGGCCGAAACCCCGACGTCTCGACGTCGACGACGACCCAGCCGTCGCCGGGATCGCGGGCCGGGCGCCCCCACAGCGCACTCATGCCATGAGAATGGCACGCCGGGGTGACGAAGCCCGGTCGCCCCGGCCCGTGTCGTGAACTTAAACTCTGGCAGTGATCACCGCCCGTGGACGCCTCGCGCTGGCCGCCGGAGCGAGCGCCCGCTGGGCGTCGCGGGTCACCGGCCGCGGCGCCGGCGCCATGATCGGCGGCCTGGTCGCGATGACACTCGACCGCTCGATCCTGCGTCAGCTGGGCACCGGACGGCGCACCGTCGTCGTCACCGGCACCAACGGCAAGTCGACCACCACCCGCATGATCGCCGCCGCGCTGCGTGAGCTGGGCCCGGTGGCCACCAATGCCGAAGGCGCCAACATGGACGCCGGGCTGGTGGCCGCACTGGCCGCCGACCGCACCGCACAGCGCGCGGCGCTCGAGGTCGACGAGATGCACGTGCCGCACGTGGCCGATGCGGTCTCGCCGGCCGTGGTCGTGCTGCTCAACCTGTCCCGCGACCAGCTGGACCGGGTCGGTGAGATCAACGCTGTGGAACGCGCACTGCGCACCGGGCTGGCCCGGCATCCGCAGACGGTGGTCGTCGCCAACTGCGACGACGTGCTGATGACCTCGGCCGCCTACGACTCCCCCAACGTGGTGTGGGTCGCCGCGGGCGGCGGCTGGGCCGGTGACTCGGTCAGCTGCCCGCGCAGCGGCGAGGTGATCGATCGCCGCGACGAGCACTGGCGCTCGACCGGATGCGACTTCGCCCGGCCCGCCCCGCAGTGGTGGTTCGACGACGACTCGCTGTACGGACCCGACGGGCTGGTGCTGCCGATGCGCCTGTCGCTGCCCGGAAACGTCAACCGCGGCAACGCCGCCCAGGCCGTCGCCGCCGCCGTCGCGCTCGGCGCCGACCCGGTCAAAGCGGTGGCCGCCGTATGCGCCGTCGACGAGGTGGCCGGGCGCTACCGCAGCGTGCAGGTCGGTCAGCACACGGTGCGAATGCTGCTGGCCAAGAACCCGGCCGGCTGGCAGGAGGCGCTGTCGATGGTCGACCACCAGGCCGGCGGGGTGGTGATCGCCGTCAACGGGCAGGTGCCCGACGGCGAGGACCTGTCCTGGCTGTGGGATGTGCGCTTCGAGCACTTCGAAGGGGTTCCGGTGGTGGCCGCCGGGGAGCGCGGCACCGACCTGGCGGTGCGGCTCGGCTACGCCGGTGTGTCACACACCCTGGCGCACGACACCTGCGCGGCCATCGCGTCCTGCCCGCCCGGGCGGGTGGAGGTGGTCGCCAACTACACCGCGTTCCTGGCACTGCAGCGGAGGCTTTCGTCATGACGGTGCGGATCGGGCTGGTGTTGCCCGACGTGATGGGCACCTACGGCGACAGCGGCAACGCGGTGGTGCTACGGCAGCGCCTGCTGCTGCGCGGTATCGCCGCCGAGATCGTCGAGATCACCCTGGCCGACCCGGTACCGGAATCACTCGATCTCTACACCCTGGGCGGCGCCGAGGACTACGCGCAGCGGCTGGCCACCCGGCACCTGATCCGGTATCCGGGATTGCAGCGTGCCGCCGAGCGCGGAGCGCCGGTGCTGGCGATCTGCGCGGCCATCCAGGTGCTCGGGCACTGGTATGAGACCTCCGCCGGGGAACGCGTCGACGGGGTCGGGCTGCTCGACGTCACCACCGCACCGCAGGACACGCGCACTATCGGCGAAGTGGTCGGCACCCCGCTGCTGGCGGGACTGACGCAGCCGCTGACCGGCTTCGAGAACCACCGCGGCGGCACCGTGCTGGGGCCTTCGGCAACACCGTTGAGCGCGGTGACCAAGGGCGCCGGGAACCGGACCGGCGACGGACACGACGGCGCCGTGCAGGGCAGCGTGGTCGCCACCTATCTGCACGGGCCGTGCCTGGCCCGCAACCCGCAACTGGCCGACCTGTTGCTGTCGAAGGTGGTCGGCGACCTGGCGCCGCTGGAGCTTCCCGAAGTCGAGATGCTGCGCGCCGAAAGACTGAGCGCGCCGCGGCGCGCCTGACTACGTTTGCGACCATGACCGATCCGAGCACCGTTGCCGACGCGGCGATCGGAATCTCCCAGCGGCTCTACGATCGCCTGGCCGATACCACCGCAGTCATCGAGGCACTGGTGGCCAAGGAGTCGCCGGACCTGACCGCGGACTCGTCGCTGCTGCAGCTGCTGCACGAAACCGTGACGGCGAACGTCGAAACCTACTTCTCGGCGATCCGGCACAACATCCCGGTGGCCGACGTCGCCGCGCCGCCCGTCGCTTTGGAGCACGCCCGCCGGTTGGCGCAGCGCGGGGTGCCGGTGAACGCATTGGTACGGGGCTACCGGCTGGGCCACTCAATGGCGCTGCGGGTGGTGCTGGAGGAGATCCGTTCCGCCGACCTGGATCCCGATCTACGGCTGGATGTGCTCGGGGAGATGTCGACACTGATGTTCGGCTACATCGACGAGATGTCGCAACAGGTGTCGGCCGTCTACCAGGCCGAGCGCGAACGCTGGCTGGAAAGCCGAAACGCGGTGCGCGCCTTGCGGGTCCGAGAGATCCTGACCGGGGACAGCTTGGACGTCGACGCCATGACGGCCGCGATCCGCTATCCGCTGCGGCGAACCCACGTGGCGCTCGTCGTGTGGTACCCCGAGGCTGGCGGCGACAAGCTCGCGGCCGCCGAAGGTTTCATCAAGCAACTCGCCGAATCGGTTGCCGGGCAGGGTGCACCGCTGTTCATCCCGGCTGACAGCGCCACCGGGTGGGCCTGGATTCCGTTGGCGTCGAATGCCGGTGCCGAGGCGGTGGAACAGATCCGGTCCTGCGCGCAGGCCGATGAGCCCTGGGTGGCGATCGGTAATCCGCTGCCCGGAGTGCAGGGCTTCCGCCGGTCGCATCAGCAGGCGCTGGCCACCCACACCCTGGCAGTAGCCTCCGGCTCGGTCCGGGTCAGCGCGGCAAGCGATCCGGGACTGTCGGCCGCGGCACTGCTCGGCGGTGACAACGTGGCCGCCGCACGAGCCTGGGTCGGCGAAATCCTCGGCCCGCTGGCCTGCGCGACCGACGGCGACGAGCGGCTGCGCGACACGCTGCGGGTGTTCCTGCGGACCGGTTCCAGCTTCAAGGCGGCCGGCGAGCAGCTGCACTTCCACGTCAACACGATGAAGTACCGCGTTCAGCGCGCGATCGAACGTCGCGGCCGCCCGATCACCGAGGATCGGCTCGACGTCGAGATCGCGCTGCTGCTCTGTCAGTGGTACGGCGCCGCCGTGTTGTCTCCCGAAGACGAATAGCCGGCCGAATTCCGGTTTCGCGGGACGAGCGGCGAGTGGGCGCCGATACCTAACGTCGGCGACATGAACACCGAACTGAGTGACAAGCCAAAAATCTGGCACGACAAGAAACGACACCTGTGGCTGTTGGGCCTGTTCGTGCCCACCATGATGTTCCTGGTGCTGCCGCTGGTGTGGGCGATGAACCAGGCCGGCTGGCAGACCGCGGCGCAGCTGCCGTTGTACATCGGGCCGATCCTGCTCTACGTGATCCTGCCGGTGCTGGACCTGTGGGTCGGGGCCGACGGGCAGAACCCGCCGGATGAGGTGATGCCCGCCCTGGAGAACGACAAGTACTACCGGTACGCGACCTACGCCTACATCCCGCTGCAGTACGCCAGCGCCATCCTGGGCGCCTACCTGTTCACCGCCTCGGACCTGGGCTGGCTCGGCTTCGACGGGTCGCTGGGCTGGCTGGGCAAAATCGGTGTGGCGATGTCGGCGGCCACGGTGGCCGGGGTGGGCATCAACACCGCTCACGAATTGGGCCACAAGCGGGACTCGCTGGAGCGGTGGCTGTCCAAGATCACCTTGGCGCAGGTCTGCTACGGACACTTCTACGTCGAGCACAACCGTGGCCACCACGTGCGGGTGGCCACCCCGGAGGACCCGGCGTCGGCGCGTTTCGGCGAGACGTTCTGGGAGTTCCTGCCGCGCAGCACCTGGGGCGGCATCCGCTCGGCGTGGGAGCTGGAGGCGGCGCGGATCCGTCGTACCGGCAAGAACCCCTGGAACCCGCGCACCTGGTGGGGCAACGACGTGATCAACGCGCTGGCGATGTCGGTGCTGTTCTGGGGCGTGATGATCGCGGTGTTCGGTGTCGCACTGATCCCCTACCTGCTGATCAACGCTTTGTACGGCTCGTCGCTGCTGGAGTCGGTGAACTACCTGGAGCATTACGGCCTGGTGCGTCAGAAGCAGGCCGGCGGCCGCTACGAGCGCTGCACCCCGCAGCACAGCTGGAACTCCGACCACATGGTGACCAACCTGTTCCTCTACCACCTGCAGCGGCACAGCGACCACCACGCCAACCCGACCCGGCGCTACCAGACGCTGCGCAGCTTCGAGGACTCGCCGAACCTGCCGGCCGGATATGGAGCGCTCATTGGGGTGACCTACTTCCCGCCGGTGTGGCGCAAGCTGATGGACCACCGGGTGCTGGAGCACTACGCCGGTGACATCACCCGGGCCAACATCCAGCCGCGTGTGCGGGCGAAGGTCCTGGCGCGGTACGGGGCGGCCGCCTGATGGCCGCCCACGGATGCCCTGACGGTGCAGTACGCGAAAAGCTGGATTTCGAACCGATGGGAGTGAACTCATGAACGACTACAAACTGTTCCGGTGCCTGCAGTGCGGCTTCGAGTACGACGAGGCGCTGGGTTGGCCGGAGGACGGCATCGCCCCGGGCACCCGCTGGGCCGACATCCCCGAGGACTGGAGCTGCCCGGACTGCGGTGCGGCGAAAGCCGACTTCGAGATGGTGGAGGTGGCGCGGCCGTGAGCGGGGTCGTCATCGTCGGGGCCGGCCTGGCCGCGGTCCGTACCGCGGAGCAATTGCGCCGCAACGACTATGCCGACGCGATCACCATCGTCGGCGCCGAGGCCCATCTGCCCTACGACCGTCCGCCGCTGTCCAAGCAGATGCTGCGGGGTGAGGTAGACGACGTGGCTTTGAAGCCGGCGGCGTTCTACGAGCAGCACCGCATCGGGTTGCGGCTCGGCGTCGCCGCCCGTGGCGTCGACGCGGCCGCCCACACGGTCACGCTGGCCGACGGGGAGGTGCTGCGCTACGACCAGCTGGTGATCGCCACCGGCCTGGTGCCGCGGCGCATTCCGTCGTTCGGCGAGCTGGACGGCATCTGTGTACTGCGGTCGTTCGACGACTGTGTGGCGCTTCGGGAGCAGGCCGCGGGCGCCCGGCGTGCCGTGGTGATCGGGGCGGGGTTCATCGGCTGCGAGGTCTCGGCCAGCTTGCGCAGCTCGGGGGTGGATGTGGTGCTGGTGGAACCCCAGCCCACCCCGCTGGCCTCCGTGCTGGGCGAGCAGCTGGGCGCGTTGGTCACCCGGCTGCACCGCGACGAAGGCGTCGACGTGCGCACCGGCGTGACCGTGACCTCCGTCGCCGGGACGGACGGCGTGGAGTCGGTGACGTTGTCGGACGGCTCGGTGTTGGCCGCTGATCTGGTGGTGGTGGGCATCGGGTCACAGCCCGCCTGCGACTGGCTGGCCGGCAGCGAGATCGCGGTGGCCGACGGGATCGTCTGCGACGAGGTCGGGCGTACCAACGCCCCGGACGTCTGGGCGCTGGGCGATGTGGCGAGTTGGCGCGATGGCACGGGTTCCCAAGCCCGGGTGGAGCACTGGAGCAACGTCGCCGAGCAGGCGCGCAGCCTGGTGTCGGCGATGCTGAACCTGGATGCGGTGCCCGCCGCGGGTGTGCCGTACTTCTGGAGCGACCAGTACGACCTCAAAATCCAGTGCCTCGGTCACCCGCGGGCCGGCGACACCGTGCACCTGGTCGAGGATGACGGCCGCCGGTTCCTGGCCTACTGCGAGCGCGACGGTGTGCTGGTCGCCGTGGTGGGCGCGGGCATCCCGGAGCAGGTGCGGACGGCTCGGGGGAAGATCGCCGCGGGGGCACCGATTTCCGAAGTGCTGCAACCGGCCTAAGGCCGCCGGCCGCGGGACCGCAGCGCCTCGGTGACGCGGCGGACGGTCTCGCTGGAGTTGTCCTCATTGATGACCCGGATGTTGATCCAGCCCAGGCGTTCCAATCTGCGCTGGCGCTTGTGGTCTTTGACGTACTGCTGACGATCCTTTTGATGGTGATCCCCGTCGTATTCGGCCGACACCTTGTAGTCCTCCCAGCCCATATCAAGCCAGGCGAACGGCCAATACCCCCGCTCGATCACCGGGATCTGGGTGGTCGGGACGGGCACGCCGGCGTCGATCAGTCGCAACCGCAGCCAGGACTCCCTGAGTGAGGCGGCGCCGGGATCGACCAGTGGAAGCGCCGCCCGCAGCTTTCGTAAGCCGCGCGCGCCGTTGTGATGCTTGGCGATCAGCAGCACATCCTCAGCGCTGAACGGGGTGGCCCGGGCGAGGGCGTCGAGCCGGGCCACCGCGTGAACTCTTGGCAGGTGCCGGCCCAGGTCGTAGGCGGTGCGGGCGGGTGTGGTGACCGGTATGCCGGCGACTGTGGTTATTTCCTCGCCGGCCAGGGTTTCATCGCGGGCGATCAGGCCCCGCGGTGGCCGGGTATTCGGCCAGATCAGTTCGATCGGGATATCGGAGTCCACCCACCTGGCGCCGTGGAGGGCCGATGCGGCTAACCCGGCAATGACGCCTCGCCGTCCAGAACGGAGCCACGCCCCCTCTACCCGGTCGTGCAGGCTGGGCTGATGTCGTGTCGGCACATAGACGTCGCGGAAAATCGCCCGGTGCCAACGGCGCAGCTCGTACTCGGTGAGGCGCCCCTGGGCCAGCGCTTCGCTGCCGATGAGGACCTCTCCCATGGCCAGATCCTGCCGACGGGGACTGACACGTTCACCGAGCCTGTAGTTGGCGCGAAGAAGTGCGAGTAGCGAGCACGGTAACCACAGGCTCGCGGGGCGGGGCCAAGTCCTAAGCCATGGAACGCGGCGAGGAAGCCCTAGGCCATGGCGCGGCGGCCGGTGAACGCCCGGCCCAGCGTCAGCTCGTCGGCGAACTCCAGGTCACCGCCCATCGGCAGCCCGGAGGCCAGGCGCGTCACCGAAAGGCCGGGGATGTCGCGCAGCATGCGCACCAGGTAGGTGGCGGTCGCCTCGCCTTCGGTGTTGGGGTCGGTGGCGATGATCACCTCGTTGACGTCGACCCCGTCGATCCGCTCCCCCACCCGGTTCAGCAACTCACGCACCCGCAGCTGCTCCGGCCCGATTCCGCTCAGCGGATCCAGCGCGCCGCCGAGCACGTGGTAGCGGCCGTGGAACTCCCGGGTGCGCTCGATGGCGGCGACGTCCTTGGGTTCTTCGACGACACAGATCTGGGCGAAATCCCGGCGAGGATCCCCGCAGATCCGGCAGCGCTCCGCATCCGAGACGTTGCCGCACACCTCGCAGAACCGCACCCCGTCGCGCACCTTCGTCAACACCGCACTGAGCCGATCGATCTCTGAGGGCTCCACCGACAGCAGATGGAACGCGATCCGCTGGGCACTCTTGGGGCCGATACCCGGGAGCTTGCCCAGCTCATCGATGAGGTCCTGGACCGGACCTTCAAACACCTAGGCCCCCGGCATGCCGAGCGCGTTGCCCATGCCGCCGGCCAGCGGGGAGAGCCGCTCCTGGGCCAGGGTCTGGGCTTTCTTCGACGCATCGGCGAGCGCGCCGACGATCAGGTCCTGCAGCGTTTCCAGGTCGGAGGGGTCGACGACCTTCGGGTCGATCTGCACGGCCAGCACCTCACCGCTGCCGTTGGAGGTGACCTTGACCAGGCCGCCGCCGGCTTCGCCGTGCACCTCGGTGACGGCCAGCTCCTGCTGCGCCTGCAGCAGTCGCTGCTGCATCTGCTGAGCCTGGGCCAGCAACGCCGACATGTCGGGCGGGCCTCCTGGTTGCATGACGTTCCCCTTGCGTTGTTGTGCGCGGTCTCGACTTGATTGCGGCTTGGTATCAGCTCCAAGACCCGGCGCGTGTGAAACACCCAGCGTAGTCGGCCCCGGCCTACCTTGGCGGCGTGCGCGTACCAGTTCTCTCCCGTGTCGGCGTCGCGATCGCCACCGGCCTGGTGGTGGCCGCGGCCATACCGAGCGCCCCGTTGTCCTCGGCGGCGCCGGGCAATATCGCCGGCATGATCGTCTTCCTCGACCCCGGGCACAGCGGCACCGCCGATCCCGCCGCCATCGGCCGCCAGGTGACCAACGGCCGGGGCGGCACCAAGAACTGCCAGACCAGCGGCACCACCACCAATTCCGGCTACCCCGAGCACAGCTTCGCCTGGGACACCACGCTGCGGATCCGCCACGCCCTCAACGCGGCGGGGGTGCGCACCGCGATGTCCCGCGGCGACGACAACGGGCCGGGGCCGTGCGTCGACGAGCGCGCCGCCATGGCCAACTCCCTGCACCCGAATGCGATCGTGTCCATCCACGCCGACGGCGGACCGGCCGCCGGCCGCGGGTTCCACGTCAACTACTCCGCGCCGCCGCTCAACCCGGCGCAGGAAGGCCCCGCGGTCCGGTTCGCCCAGGTGATGCGCGGGCAGTTGCAGGCCGCGGGCATTCCGCCGGCCACCTATATCGGCACCGACGGCTTGAAGGGTCGCGCCGACCTGGCCGGGCTGAACCTGGCCGAATACCCGTCGATCCTGGTCGAGCTGGGCAACATGAAGAATCCCGCCGACGCTGCCCTGATGGAAAGCCCGGCGGGCCGGCAACGCTACGCCGACGCCGTCGCCCGCGGCATCGCCGGTTACCTGAGCAGCCAGGCGGTGCCGCAACAGGCCCAATAGGCCTGGCGAGTCGGCTGCAGAGCGGGCGATCCGCCGCTAGCGTAGGAGGTGATGTCCGTCCGGCCCGCTGACGCACCGACATCCCACACGCGCGGGGTGCAACGTCTGCTGGACAGCTACCGGGCGATTCCCGCCACGGCCTCGGTCCGGCTGGCCAAACCCACCTCGAATCTGTTCCGGGCGCGCACCAAACGGAATGCGCCGGGCCTGGACACCTCGGGTCTGACGAGTGTCATCGGCGTCGACCTGGCGAACCGCACCGCCGACGTCGCGGGCATGTGCACCTACGAGGACCTGGTCGCCGCCACTTTGCCGTACGGGTTCGCGCCGCTGGTGGTTCCGCAGCTCAAGACGATCACCGTCGGCGGCGCGGTGTCCGGCCTGGGCATCGAGTCGACGTCGTTCCGCAACGGGCTGCCGCATGAATCGGTGCAGGAGATGGACGTGCTCACCGGCGCCGGTGAGCTGCTGACGGTGTCGCGGGACCAGCACGAAGACCTGTTCCGGGCGTTTCCGAATTCTTATGGCACGCTGGGCTATTCGACACGGCTGCGGGTCGAGTTGGAGGCGGTCAAACCGTTCGTGGCGCTGCGGCACATCCGGTTCGATTCCCTGGATGATCTGGTCGCGACCATGGACCGGATCATCGATACCGGCGGCCTCGACGGGGTCGCGGTGGACTACCTCGACGGGGTGGTGTTCTCCCCCGCCGAGAGCTACCTGTGCGTCGGAATCGAGACCGATACCCCCGGCCCCGTCAGCGACTACACCGGCCAGCAGATCTATTACCGCTCCATCCAGCACCCGCAGGGAATCAAAGACGACCGGCTGACCATTCACGACTACCTGTGGCGCTGGGATACCGACTGGTTCTGGTGCTCGCGAGCTTTCGGGGCGCAGCACCCCTCGGTGAGACGCTGGTGGCCGCGCCGCTACCGGCGCAGCAGTTTCTACTGGAAGCTGATCTCCTACGACCAGCGGTTCGCCATCGCCGACCGGATCGAGAAACGCCACGGCCGGCCGCCGCGCGAACGGGTGGTGCAGGACATCGAGGTCCCGCTCAAGCGCTGCGGGGAGTTCCTGGACTGGTTCTTCGCTCACGTGCCGATCGAGCCGGTGTGGCTGTGCCCGCTGCGGCTACGCGCCGACGAGGACTGGCCGCTGTACCCGATGCGGCCCAACCGCACCTACGTCAACGTCGGGTTCTGGTCCTCGGTCCCGGCCGGCGCCACCGAGGGCGCCACCAATCGGCTGATCGAGGCGAAGGTGAGCGAACTCGAGGGCCACAAGTCGCTGTACTCCGACTCCTACTACACCCCCGCGGAGTTTGACGAGCTCTACGGCGGTGAAACCTATCGGTCCGTCAAACGGGCCTACGACCCCGACTCGCGGCTGCTGGACCTCTACGACAAGGCGGTACGACGACGATGACCACGTACAAGGAGCAGACCCGTACCGGCCGGCTGAGCCTGGCCGAGGTGCTGGAGACCCTGGCCACCGACGGTCACCTGCCGTTGCGTTTCACCGCCTACGACGGCAGCAGCGCCGGCCCCGACGACGCCCCCATGGGCTTGGACCTGCTCACCCCGCGCGGCACCACCTATCTGGCCACCGCGCCGGGTGATCTGGGTATGGCCCGCGCGTATGTCGCCGGGGACCTGGAAGCGCACGGCGTGCATCCCGGCGATCCGTACCTCCTGCTCAAGGCGCTCGCCGACGAACTGCACTTCAAGCGGCCCCCGGCGCGGGTGCTGGCCAACATCGTCCGCTCGATCGGGGTCGAACACCTGGTGCCGATCGCACCGCCGCCCCAGGAGGCCCGCCCGCGATGGCGGCGCGTGGCAGAAGGCCTGCGGCACAGCAAAACCCGGGACGCCGACGCCATCCACCACCACTACGACGTCTCCAACGCCTTCTACGAGTGGGTGCTCGGGCCGTCGATGACCTACACCTGCGCGGTCTACCCCACCCCGGACGCGACACTGGAGCAGGCCCAGGAGAACAAGTACCGGCTGGTCTTCGACAAACTGCGGCTGAGCCCCGGCGACCTGCTGCTCGATGTGGGGTGCGGCTGGGGCGGCATGGTGCGCTACGCGGCGCGACACGGTGTGCGCGCCATCGGTGCGACGCTCTCGGCCGAGCAGGCCCGATGGGCGCAGCGCGCGATCGCCGAGGACGGCCTGGCCGACCTGGCCGAAGTACGCCACTGCGACTACCGCGACGTCGGCGAGTCCGAGTTCGACGCGGTCTCCTCGATCGGGATGACCGAACACATCGGCGTCGCCAACTACCCGGCGTACTTCGGTTTCCTCAGATCCAAGCTGCGCACCGGTGGTCTGCTGCTCAACCACTGCATCACCCGGCGCGACAACACCGCCAACCCGACCGCGGGCGATTTCATCGACCGCTACGTGTTCCCCGACGGTGAGCTGGCCGGGTCGGGGCGGATCATCAGCGAGATCCAGGACGCGGGCATGGAGGTGTTGCACGCCGAGAACATCCGGCACCACTACGAGCTGACGCTGCGGGACTGGTGCGCCAATCTGGTGGCGCACTGGGACGAGGCGGTCGCCGAGGTCGGCCTGGCCACCGCGAAGGTCTGGGGCCTCTATATGGCCGGTTCGCGGCTGGGCTTCGAGCACAACGCGATTCAGCTGCATCACGTGCTGGCGTGCAATGGCGAGGTCGATCGCCCATCGCTGCGCCCGTGGTGGCGGCCCTAGATTCGTCCGAACGGTCGAATAGCCGAACCCTCAGCCGGACTTGGCTAGGATGGGGTGTCGCTTAGACATCCATGCTCAGTGCCGAGGGGACCGATGGCCGAACGTGTCAAGAACCAGCGCCCGAACGGGACCGCCGGTTCGGATCGTGTCGCCCGGCGCCGCGACCGCCGCAAGGCGGAGATCGTCCGGACCGCGACGCTGCTCCTGGCCGAATCGGGCTACCAGGGAATGAATCTCGATTCCGTCGCCGAACAGACCGATATCGCCAAGGCCACGCTGTATCACTACTTTCCGTCCAAGGACGTCCTGGTCGCCGCAGCCCTGGAGGCCACGACTCAGGAGGTGCTGGCCCGGCTGAACGCCCGCGAGGAGCAGCTCGGCGCGGTGAGCGCCCGTGATCATCTGGCGGCGCTGATCGACGAACAGATCCGGATACTCACCGAAACCGCTCCGGAGGTGGCCGCGGTGTTCGCCTGGCCGCGCGGGTGGCCCGCCACCTTCGGCGACGACATGAAGGACATGCGCCGACGCCACGACGCGGTGTTCCGCCGGGTGGTCGAGAAAGGTGTCGCCGCCGGTGAATTCGGTTGTCCCAATATCGATGTCGCTTTGCAGTGCCTGCACGGGATCTTGAACCAGTCGTCGGTTTGGCTACGACCCGGCGCACGCGCGGATGATCGGACCGAGATGCGCGCCGCAGTCGTCGACCGTGCGCTGCGGGTGTTCGACTAGACGGTGCGGCCGAAGTTGGGTGGACGCTTCTCCCGAAGGGCGGTGTAGCCCTCGACGACGTCCGGCCCCAGAAAGGTCAGCATCTCGTAGGCGGCCGATTGATCGAAGATCGGCCCGGCGCTGCGCAGCCAGTTGTTGAGCGAGCGTTTGGTGAGCCGGATCGCCTGCTGTGCACCGGTTGCCAGCACCTCGGCAACACGCAGCGCCTCGGGCAGCACGTCTTCGCGGGGAAGCGCCTTGGCCGCCAAGCCGATTCGTTCGGCTTCGATTCCGGTGATCATCTCACCGGTGAGCAGGTAGTAGCGCGCCTTGGCCATTCCCGCCAGCAACGGCCAGATGATCGCGGCGTGGTCACCGGCGGCCACCCCCAACTTGACGTGGCCGTCACCGATGCGCGCGTCCTCGGCGACGATCGCCACATCGGCGAGCAGCGCGACCACCGCTCCGGCGCCGACGGCGACACCGTTGATGGCCGACACGATCGGCTTATCGCAGTTGATCATGTTGTAGACCAGCTCGCTCATCTCGGTGAGCATGTGCGAGACGCGGTCGTAGTCACCGGCCATCCGCTCGACCATGGCGAGGTCGCCACCGGCGCTGAAAGCCTTGCCGGCACCGGTGATCACCGCGACGCGGATGTCCGGGTCCGCGGCGACGTCGCGCCAGATCCGGGCCAACTCGGCGTGCATGCCCTCGTCGGCGGCGTTGTACTTCTCCGGCCGATCGATGGTGATGAGGAGGACGCCGTGGTCACGACGGCTCAGGGTCAGCTGCTCATAGTCGGTGAAGGCCATCAACCGAGGCTACGGTTATTCGACCGTCCGAGTCAATATTCGACCATATGGTTGATTTTCTGTCACGTGGAGCCGATAGTGGTGGGATATCCCGCGTCCTAGGAGGTCAACCATGCGTTTCGAGAACAAGACCGTGGTGGTGACCGGTGCGGCCTCGGGGATCGGCCGGGCGATCGCGACGGGTTTCGGCAGTCGCGGGGCGGCCGTCGTCGCCGTCGACCGGGACGCGCCGGGGTTGACCGAAACCGTGGAGCGGATCGGCGCGGCGGCCAGCGCCCACGTCGTCGACCTGGCGGATCCGGCGGCGATCGCCGCGTTGCGCGACGATGCGGTGGCCGCGTACGGCCCAGCGGACATCATCGTCAACGCCGCCGGTTTCGACCGCGTCGAACCGTTCATGTCCAATGACGCCGCGTTGTGGGAAGCCCTGGTCGCGGTGAACTTTCTCGGACCGGTCCGGCTCACGCACGCGTTTCTGGAGCCGATTCTGGCGCACGAACGCACCGCGAAGATCGTCAACATCGCCAGCGACGCCGGCCGCGTCGGCAGTCTGGGCGAGACGGTCTACGCCGGCACCAAGGGCGGCCTGATCGCCTTCACCAAGTCGCTGGCCCGGGAACTGGCGCGCCACCAGATCAACGTCAACTGCGTATGCCCCGGCCCCACCGACACGCCGCTGTTCGCATCACTTCCCGACAAGGTGCGCGACGGGCTGATTCGGGCCATCCCGTTTCGCCGGCTCGCGACCCCCGAACAGATCGCCGACGCGGTGCTGTTCTTCGCCTCCGAGTACGCCGACTACATCACCGGTCAGGTCCTCAGCGTCAGCGGCGGCCTGACCATGGCCGGCTGAACAGTCAGCCGCGCCGCGCGAACGACGGCGCCCGCTCCGGTCGGACCCCGACGCCGACCAGGTAGGCCGGAATGGCCGAGAGCCAGGGGAGTTTGGCGAAAACCGTTCCGAAAGCCGCCGGCGGGCTGAGGTTTTTGCCGCGCAGGATCGGTGTGAGAGCGCGGTGCAGCACCCGCTGAACCGACTGGGTGACGACGGTGGGCAGCGCTCGGCGCCGTTGCACGGCAGCCAGATCGCGCTGGGTGACGCGCCCCTGCCGCAGCGGCTCGGCCAGGATGGTGGCGGCGGCCACCGCGTCCTGCACCGCCAGGTTGATGCCGACACCGCCCACCGGAGACATGGCGTGTGCGGCGTCGCCGATGCACAGCAATCCGTCGACGTTCCAGCGCCGCAGCCGATTCACCCGCACGTCAAGGTGTTTGACGTCATCGAGGCTGCGCAGTGCCATCGAGTCGGCGGCCTCCGGGATGAGTTCGCCGACCTCGCGGCGGAACGCGTCGATGCCGCGCGCCCGCATGGCCGCGTCATTGCCCTTCAGCCCGAGGTAGGCGACCTGAAAGTAGCCCTCGCGCGGAATCATGATCGCGGCCCGGCCGGGCCCGAGGCGCGGCAGCAGCGTCGGCTCCGCGCCGCGGTCGTTCGGCAGCCGGAACCACCACACGTCGAAGTCCACCGGAAACTCGCGTGAGGTCAGGCCGGCCTCGTGCCGCGCAATCGACCACCGGCCGTCGCAGGCCACCGTCAGGCCGGCGCGAAGCTCACCCGGCCCATCCGGCCCCTGGTAGCGCACCCCGGCCACCCGGCCGTTCTCGTGCAGCAGGCCGGTGACCTCCGACTGCATCCGCAGCGTGAAAGTCGGCTCCTGTTGGGCGGCTTCGGCGAGCAGGTTGAGCAGATCCCACTGCGGCACCATCGCGACGTAGGGGTGCGGCTGGCGCCGCAGCCACCCGAAATCGACCACCGTGACGCCGCGCCCCGCCACGTCGAGGCTGACCTGGTGGATTTCGCTGTGCGACAGCTTGGTGAAACGGTCCCACAATCCGAGCTCGTCGAGTAGCCGCAGCGTGGTGGGATGCACTGTGTCGCCGCGGAAGTCGCGCAGGAAGTCGCCGTGCTTCTCCAGCAGCGTCACTTCGACACCGGCGCGGGCCAGCAGCAGCGCGAGCACCATGCCGGCGGGACCGCCGCCGATGACGGCGCAACCGGTGGACTCCGTCATCAATCGCCACCGATGCGGCGCGCACCCAGCTCGCTTTGCAGCAGCTCCAGGGCCGCCTCTTCGGGGTCACGGCGCGGCGCCGGGTCGGAGCGCTCGGCATCCGCCTCGGCGAGCATGGCCTCCTCGTCGGCTGCCCGCTCCACCTCCGCGGTGACCGGTGCGGGCGCGGCGGGCGACGCGGCTTCCGGTGGCGCGGCCCCGGCTTCGCAGCGCACCCGCCAGTTCACCCCGAGGGCGTCCTTGAGCGCCTCCACGATGACGTCGGCGTTGCGCTGTTCGCAGAGCCGTTTGGCCAGTGGAGCCGACTCGTGGCTGAGCACCAGGGTGTTGCCGTCCACGGCGCGCACGGTGGCGCCGGCCAGCATCACCTCGGTGGTGCGGCTGCGCTGACGAACCTTGTCGCGCACCGTGCTCCACATCGCGCGCACGGCGGCGGCGTCGGGTTCTCCCGGAGTCGCCGCGGCCGGTGGCGGCGGTGGCGGTGGCGGTGCAGGTTCGGCTGGCGGCGCGGGTTCGGCTGGCGGCGCGGCCGCGGGTTCCGGGGCGGCCGCGGGTTCCGGGGCGGCCGCGGGTTCGGGCTCCGGCGTGGGGTCGGCCGCCGGCGGCGGCGCGGGCGCAGCGGTCGGCTCGGGAGCCTGCGAGCGGCGGGTGAACTGCTTGCCCGGGGGCGACGAGCCCGCGGGCGAGGAGAGACCCGGGCGCATCGACCCGGCCGGGGGCACCACAGCGCCTGCGCTCGGCTGGGCGACCGCACCCGGGATCGACATGTCCAGCCGGCTCTCGATGCGCTCGATCCGCTGCAGCAGCGCGGCTTCGGTGTCGGCGGCCGACGGCAACAGCAGCCGGGCGCAGACCACCTCCAACAGCAGCCGCGGAGCCGTCGCGCCGCGCATCTCCCCCAGCCCGGCGTGCACCACCTCGGCGTAGCGGGCCAAAGTGGCCGAGCCGAGCCGGGCGGCCTGCTCCTGCATCCGTTCCAGGATGTCTTCGGGTGCGTCGACCACGCCCTTGGCCACCGCGTCGGGAACCGCCTGCAGCACGATCAGGTCGCGGAACCGCTCCAGCAGATCGATGGCGAACCGGCGCGGGTCGTGGCCGGCATCGACTACCGCCTCCACCGCCCCGAACAGTGAGGCGGCGTCCCCTGCCGCCAGCGCGTCGACGGCGTCGTCGATCAGGGCGACGTCGGTGGCGCCCAACAGGCCCAGCGCCCGCTGGTAGTGGACGTGGCTGATGTCGGACTCGTCCTTCTGCGAGCCGGCCAGCAGCTGGTCGAGCACCGAGAGGGTGTCGCGGGGCGAGCCGCCGCCGGCGCGGATCACCAGCGGGTACACCGCGTCGTCGACGACGACGCGCTCCTGCTCGCAGATCCGCCCGATCAGCTCACGCATGGTCCGCGGCGCCAGCAGCCGGAACGGGTAGTGGTGGGTGCGCGAGCGGATGGTCGGCAGCACCTTCTCGGGCTCGGTGGTGGCGAACACGAAGATCAGGTGTTCGGGGGGCTCCTCGACGATCTTGAGCAGCGCGTTGAATCCCGCGGTGGTCACCATGTGCGCTTCGTCGATGATGAAGATCCGGTACCGCGACTGGGCCGGTGCGTAAAACGCCCGGTCCCGCAGATCCCGGGTGTCGTCGACGCCGCCGTGGCTGGCGGCATCGAGTTCGACGACGTCGATGCTGCCCGCACCGTTGGGCGCCAGTGCCTGGCAGGAGTCGCAGGTCCCGCACGGCGTGGGAGTCGGCCCCTCGGCACAGTTCAGCGAGCGGGCCAGGATGCGCGCCGACGAGGTCTTGCCGCAGCCCCGCGGACCGGAGAACAGGTAGGCGTGGTTGATCCGGCCCGCCGACAACGCGGTGCACAGCGGTTCGGTGACGTGCTCCTGCCCCACCACTTCGGCGAACGTTGCCGGCCGGTATTTGCGGTAGAGCGCCACGCCAGCAGGGTACTTGCTCGGGCCGACGGCGGTGCAGGCCCGCCGGACTGCGCGCTACGCCTTCGGGCGCAGATAGCCCAGGGTGTTGTAGGCGGGGTTGAAGTCGCGCCAGTTCAACGTCACGAACAACCGGCCGCCGGAGTTCTGGTCGGCCGTCTCATAGCGGAACGGGAAGCTGTTTCGATCGACGGCGGTGACGACCGCGGCGTGTCCGTGTTCGCTGACAAATCCGCCGGGGCCGTAGACGGCGATGTCCCCGACCTGCGGCTGATTCGCCCCGCCGGCGAACGGGATCTGGTCAAAGAATTGACTCAGGCCGTTGGTGGGGAAATGTTCGTAGAGGTCGAAGGCGTTACCGCTGGGGTCGGTATTGCGCCAGGGGGCGCCCAGCGCCTCGATGTAGTGCTGGATAAGCGGATAGCACTGGCCGTCGCCGTACATCACCGGATTGCCCAGTGCGGCATCAGCGGCGTCGCGCCGGTAGCCGTCGAGTGCCTCGGTCATCTTGGCCGGCAACACGTCGGCCTGGGCCTGCACCGGAGAGGGGCCGGGCGCCGGACCCGGCACTGCGTACGCCGCGGGAACCTGGCCCAGCACGACGAGACTTACGGCCAGTGCGCAGGCCCCGGCACCGTTCACGATTGCCATTGCTCCGCCCCCGGCTCGCATTGCAGTTGGCTCATTGACGCAACTTCCCCAACTGTATGTCAGCCCTATCGGCGGCGGGGACATACAGCTGCCCGCGCCGTCGCCGAACGTGCAATGGTTGCGAAAATCCGGCTGGATTTTCGCAATGAGTACACGTTCGGCGCGAGAAGAGGGGCCGGCCCCGTGGCTCAGCCCAGCATTGATTCGACCGCGGCCAGCAGCGCGCAGGTGGCCAGGCCGTCGACGGCGTTGCGCAGGTCGTCGGTGGACGGGAACGACGGGGCGATCCGGATGTTCTTGTCCTCGGGATCCTTGCGGTACGGGAACGACGCGCCCGCCTCGGTGACGGCGATGCCGGCGTCCTTGGCCAGCGCGACGGTGCGCCGCGCCGTACCCGGCAGCACATCGAGGCTGATGAAGTAGCCGCCCTTGGGGTCGGTCCACGACGCGATCTTGGAGTCGCCGAGCCGGTTCTGCAGAATCTCGGCGGCCATCTCGAACTTGGGCGCCAGGATCTCCTGGTGGCGGCGCATGTGCAGCCGCACCCCGTCGGCGTCGCCGAAAAACCGCAGGTGGCGCAGCTGGTTGACCTTGTCCGGTCCGATCGAGCGCTTCCCGGCGTACTGCAGATACCAGGCGATGTTGCCCAGCGAGCCGCCGAAGAAGCTGACACCGGCGCCGGCGAAGGTGATCTTCGAGGTGGAGGCGAACACGTACGGCCGGTTCGGGTTGCCCGCCGCGGTGGCCAGCCCGAGCACGTCGATCTGGTGCGGGAACTCGGTGGTCAGGGTGTGCACCGCGTAGGCGTTGTCCCAGAACAGCCGGAAGTCGGGGGCGGCGGTCTGCATCTGCACCAGCCGGCGCACCGTCTCCCAGGAATAGGTGATACCGGTCGGGTTGCCGAACACCGGCACCGTCCACATGCCCTTGATCGCCGGGTCGGCGGCGACGAGTTCCTCGATCAGATCGACGTCCGGGCCGTCTTCGCGCATCGGGACCGGGATCATCTCGATGCCCAGGGTCTCGGTGATCGCGAAGTGCCGGTCGTAGCCGGGCACCGGACACAAGAATTTGACGACCGGCTCCTGGCTCCAGGGGCGCGGTGAGTCGACGCCGCCGTGCACCATCGAGTAGACGACGACGTCGTGCATGAACTCCAGGCTGGCGTTGTTGCCGGCGATCAGGTTGGGCACCGCGATGCCGAGCAGCTCGCCGAAGATGGCCCGCAGCTCGGGCAGACCGTGCAGGCCGCCGTAGTTGCGGGTGTCGGTGCCGTCGTCATCGCGGTAGTCGTCGGGCCCGGGCAGTGCCAGCAGGCCGTTGGCCAGGTCGAGCTGCTCGGGTGCCGGCTTGCCGCGGGTCAGGTCCAAAGTCAGCTTCTTGGCCTGCAGTTCGGCGTAATCGCGCTGGTAACGCTCGTGTTGAGCGACCAAATCGGCACGGTTGAGGTTCTGCAACGACACAGGGGCGCCTTTCACGTCGAAGGCCTGAGACGTAAGGGGACCCCGCGCACCCGCCAGAGCCCATTGACCCTTGCTGCCTTCCGGCCCTGGGGGAGTTCACAGGATAGACGCCGCGCGGGGTCCGCTGGGCAGTCTACCGGCGGTCGGGACGAGGAGCGCGCGGCCCCTGCGGGAGTCTCCGCTACCATTGCCGACGGAGGATTCGCCTAGTGGCCTATGGCGCTCGCCTGGAACGCGGGTTGGGTTAATAGCCCTCAGGGGTTCAAATCCCCTATCCTCCGCACCCGATGCAGGTGCGACCGGACCGCAATACCTCGGTCCGGTCGCACCTGACTCACTACTGACGAACAGGGGAGGTGGCGTGAGTCGCACCGTCGCCACGGTTTGGCACGCGTCGCTCTCGACTCTCGCCGCCATTGTGTACTTCTTGTTCGTGCTGCCCCGCTGGTGGGAGCTGACCGACTTCACCTCGCACGTGCTGGGCACTGTGCTGCGGATCATCCTCGGGGTGCTGGTCGCCGTGACCGCGCTGCCGGTGGCGGCCACCTTGAAGCGCGCCCGCAAGCCGGAGTACGGCACGCCGCAGCTGGCGCTGACGCTGCTGACCGGCTCGATCGTGGCCCACATCGTGGCGGGGACGCTGATCGCGGGCGCCGCGATCAGCGAGATCTGGCTGTCGCTGGACAGTGCCGGGATGTGGTTGTTTGGCATTTACGGGGCGGCCGCCGCGATCGCCCTGCTGGGGATCGGCGCGTTCTACCTGTCGTTCGTCGCCGAGATGCCGCCGCCCCCGCCCAAACCGATCAAGCCCAAGACGGAGAAGCAGCCGAAGCGCCGGCTCCGGCGTGGCAAGAAGACCGTCACCGCCGAGGACTCAGACGAAGACGAGTCCGGCGACGAAACGGAGCCGGCCGAGGCTGACGAGACCGCCGAAACCGAGACCGCCGAAACCGAGACCCAGGCCGAGGAGATCCTCGAGCCGGCGGGTGAAGAGTCCAGCGAGCCGGCCGTGAGCGGCGCCGAGGAGAAGCTGCGCCCCTCCGGCAAGCGCCGGGCGAAGAAGAGCACGTAGCCCCGCCTCACCCGGCTAATCTCTGCGCTATGACCGAGAATCTCGGTGCTTTCGCCGACGCGGCACGGGCGCGAGAAGAACAGCTGGCCAACCGGCTGGCGGCGTCGGTGGCCGCCGATCAACAGCTCCAGACCATCCTGCGCGAGGCCGTGCAGCACAACTCCAGTTCGCGGCAGCGCCTCGATGCGCTGGAGTCCGAGATCCGACAGGCCGCAAGCACCTGGCCGGGACTGGACACCCCCGCCGGGTCCCGCCAGTTCCAGCGATTTCTGAACGGCAAGACCCGCGAGATCCACCAGATCGTCTCCGACGCCGCCGCGGACAGCGAGCATCGGGCCGGCCTGGTGCGGACCCTGACCCACCGCTACGAACTCGACGGTGACGACGGCGAGGATCCGCATATCCGGCTGGTGGACAATGAGATTCCGGCCGATACCCCGCCGCCGCACGACCCCACCATCGACGGGCGCGGCAGCGAACCGGTGCCGGAGACCCAGGACGGCTCGCCCTACGACTTAGGCGCCACCATCCCGGGCACCGGCATCGTCATCACCGGCGACCCGGAAACGGGGCACCCGCGGCTACACATCCCCGGGCAACCCGACATCGACAACCCGTTCCCCACCGACGAGGGGTTCCGGGCGCTGCCGACCGGTACGGCGATCGGCCCGAACGGCGAGCAGTACGCGTTCTACAGCGTGCGCCCCTACGGGACCGGGACGTCTCCGGACAACTACATCGCCCCGGAGTCTCGGGTGCAGAATCTGGCCGACCCCGCAACGGATTTGGGGCCGCTGATGGGCACCACGCTCGGCTCGGACACCAAAATGGGCATCTCGCAGGCCAGCGGGGTCTACGACGCGGCGTCGGGACGGATGGTCATCGTCGGCAACATCGGTCAGGACGGTCAGCGCGCGATGTGGCAGTCCGACCCCATCGCCCCCGGCGCCCCACCCAACGCCTGGATGAACAGCCTGCAGCAGGTCGGCGCCTTCGACAATCTGGGCGCGGGCAACCGGGAGAACCAGATCGTGGCGCTCCCGCAGGGCGGATACCTGCTGACCAGCGCCAGCGACGGCGGCCAGGTGATGGGCGTGACCGCGGGCAGTCCCCAGGGGCTGCTGCAGGCGCCGTCGCACGAAATCACCGGCCCCGGGCTCATTTCCAGCCCCGGGAATCAGCCTGCCGTTCCTTACGGCCCGAGCATCGTCAACGTCGAGACGCTTCCGAACGGGCAGGAGCAGGTCACCATGCGGGTCAGTACCTGGCCGACCCCGGAGGGCTGGCCGGTGGGGCCCGATGCCCCGCCGCCGCCCTATCATCCGCGGACCTATACGACGACGTTCAACGTCAACCCGTAGGGTCGCTAAAAGGCGGTGCTTCCCGCCGGCCGCAGCACGAAACCGTGATGTCCCAGCGAGGTGTCCAGGCAGGCGACGAGTTGGTCGGCGCCCACCGCACAGGTCACGTTGGCGTAGGAGACCTTCTGCCCCACGCCCAGGAAGCCGCCGTTGGAGAACTGCCGGCCGCAGCTGGTCGATTCGCGGTTCAAGCGCAGCCCGGCCGCGCCCTGCGAGCGCACGGTGCCGATCACACATCCGCCGGGCACCGGCGCACCCGAACTCAGCGGTGCGTTGGCCATGCCCGGCATGTCGCCGTCGCACATGATCGCCTGCGAGGAGCCCGCCGGCGGTTCGATGGCGTCGAACTGGCACGCGATGTTGTATGGGGTGGCGAAATTCACCCAGCGCCCGGGCCCCTTCGGGCCGGTGCTGAGGTAGTCGTCGACCGGGACCGTGGTGAAGTCATCCAGGTTGGGAAAGCCCGCAGGTTGGGCTTGTACCGGTGAGCCCTGCCCGGCCATGAGCAGACCGCCCGCCAAGCCGGCGAGGGCCACAGCCTGCGTGACTCGACGGATGAGCATCGGCATGGTTACGGCTTGGGCGCCCAGTCCCACACCGACATGTCGTCGCGCGGGTACTGGCTGCAGGCTTCGGTCGACTTGGCGACGACACCCTTGTTGTTGAAGAAGATCTTGGCGTGGTTGGGCCAGGACACCGTCAGCGGGTCGGCGAAGTTCGTCGCCAGTTCTTCGGAGTAGGCCCGGCGCTGCTCGGGGCTGAGCGAGAAGAACCAGTGCATCTTGTCGATAGCGGCCTGCTGTACCTGCACCGGCTTGTTGTGCATGTCGATCATGTAGCGCTCGTAGTAGATCGGCGACAGGTCGCGACTGGCAGCCAGCATCTGCTCGGCGCTGCAGTCGGTGCGGATCACCCGCCGCGGGATCGGAAAGTCGTCGGTGGCGTCAGCGGCGGCGGTGGCGGGGAACAGGGCGGCGGCGAAACCGGCGACGAAGGCCAGCGCGACTCCGCGCCGAATTGGGCGATGCGTACGCATGGAATCCACTGTAGCCATTATCCCGTTCTTTCCCTATGTCGGTTTGCGGCGGCAATCCCCGCTGGTGAGACCGCTGCGCCGGGTGAGACGGACGCAACGGCACAGGGCTGCGGAATTATCCGAACTCGACACGTAATGCTACATAACTTTAGCCGGGCTACCTAACTATTCTTCCGCCCTGGCCGCATGGGCTCGCTCACAACCGAGCACCGGTTGTGTTCCCCCCGCCTCAGGCCTGCGGACGGGAGAACTCCTCGGTCGACTCGGCGTCGGCGGCGTGCTCGGCCGCGGCTTCGCGCTGCCGGGCGGCTTTGCCGCCGACGTGCGGCAGCACGTTGATCGGCCACCAGAACCAGCGGCCCATCAGCGCAGCTATCGACGGCGTCATGAACGCCCGCACGATCAAGGTGTCGAACAGCAGCCCCAGCCCGATGGTCGTGCCGATCTGCCCGATGATGCGTAGGTCGCTGACCGCCATCGAGGCCATGGTGAAGGCGAACACCAGGCCGGCCGCCGTCACCACCTTTCCGGTTCCGCCCATGGCTCGGATGATGCCGGTGTGCAGACCGGCGTGGATCTCCTCTTTGAATCGGGAGACCAGCATCAGGTTGTAGTCCGAGCCCACGGCCAGCAGGACGATCACCGACATCACCATGACCAGCCAGTGCAGTGGCATACCGATGATGTGCTGCCACACCAGCACCGACAGCCCGAACGACGCCCCCAGTGACAGCGCGACGGTGCCGACGATCACCAACGCGGCGACCAGCGCACGGGTGATGATCAGCATGATGACGAAAATCAGGCACAGCGAGGCGATTCCGGCGATCAGCAGGTCGTAGTAGGAACCGTCGTGCATGTCCTTGAACAGCGCCGCGGTCCCGCCCAGATAGATCTTGGCGTCCTCGAGCGGCGTTCCCTTGAGCGCCTCCTCGGCAGCTGTGCGGATCTGGTCGATACGCGAAATGCCTTCGGCGGTAGCGGGATTGCCCCGGTGCGAGATGATCATGCGGACGGCCTTGCCATCCGGGGACAAGAACATCTTCATCGCCCGCTGGAAGTCGGGGTTCTCGAACACCTCCGGCGGCAGGTAGAAGGAGTCGTCGTTCTTGGACTCGTCGAACGCCTTGCCCATCGCGGTGGCGTTGTCGCCCATCTCGTCCATCTGGGCGAAGATCCCAGACATGGTGCTGTGCATCGTCAGCATCATGGTCTGCATGGTCTGCATGGTGTCGATCATCGGCGGGAAGGTGGTCAGCATCTCCGGCATGAGCTTGTCCATGTCGCCCATGTGCGCGATCATCTTGTCCATGCTCTCGCTCATCTGATCGACACTGTCGACCATGTCGAACGCCGAGCGCAGCGAGAAGCAAATCGGGATGTCGTAGCAGTGCGGTTCCCAGTAGAAGTAGCTCCGGATCGGCCGCCAGAAATCCTCGAAATCGGCGATGTGGTCCCGGATGTCGTAGATCTGGCCCTGTAGGTTGTCCATGTCAACCACCATCGCGTGGGTGGTGGCGGCCAACCGGCTCATGTAGCCGAGCATCTGGCGCATGGTGGCGATGGTCTCTCCCATCGCATCGGCCTGGGTGAGCATGTCGTCCATGCGCTTCTTCTGGAACTGCATGGTCGCCATCTGGCCGGCGTTCTGCATGCTGATCTGGAACGGGATCGAGGTGTGTTCCAGCGGGGTGCCCTGCGGCCGGGTGATCGCCTGAACCCGGGAGATGCCGACGACCTTGAACACCGCCTTGGCCAGTTTGTCGATGACCAGGAAGTCCGACGGGTTGCGCAGGTCGTGATCGGATTCGATCATCAGCACCTCCGGCATCATCCGGGACTGCGAGAAGTGCCGGTCGGCCGCGTTGAAGCCCTCGTTGGCCGGTATGTCGGTGGGGATGTATTTCCGGTCGTCGTAGGCGGGCTGGTAGCCGGGCAGCGCGAGCAGGCCGACGGCCGAGATGGCCAGGGAGGCGACCAGAATCGGACCCGGCCACCGGACGATCGCCGTACCCAGCTGCCGCCAGCCCCGGGTGCTCATCTTGCGCTTCGGCTCGAACAGGCCGAACCGGCTGCCGACGGTGATGATCGCCGGGCCCAGCGTCAACGCGGCGAGCACCGAGATGACCATGCCGACCGCGCACGGGATGCCCAGCGAGACGAAGTAGGGCATGTGGGTGAAGTGCAGGCAGAACACCGCCCCGGCGATGGTGAGGCCGGAGCCCAGGATGACGTGCGAGACGCCGTTGAAAGCCGTGTAGTAGGCGGTTTCCGGATCCTCACCGTTGTGGCGGGCTTCGTGGTAGCGGCCGATCAGGAAGATCGCGTAGTCGGTGCCGGCGGCGATCGCCAGCGAGACCAGCAGGTTGACCGAGAATGTCGTCAGTCCGATCAAGTGGTGATGGCCCAGGAAGGCCACCACTCCGCGTGCGGCGGACAGTTCCAGGCCGACCGAGGCCAGCAGCAGCACCACGGTGGTGATCGACCGGTAGACCGCCAGCAGCATCGTCAGGATCACCATGATGGTGACGGCCATCATCCGCAGCATGGACTTGTCGCCGGCGGAGTTCATGTCGTTGGCCAGCGCCGCGGTGCCGGTGACATAGACCGTCAGCCCTGGCGGTTTCTGGACCGAGTCCACGATGTTGCGGACCGACTCCACGGAGTCGTTGGCCGCCGCCTGCCCGATGTTGCCGACGAGGTTCAGCTGCACGTAAGTCGCTCTGCCGTCGGCGCTTTGGGCACCGACCGAGGTCATCGGGTCGCCCCAGAAATCCTGGACGTGCTGCACGTGCGCGGTGTCGGCTTCGAGCCGCTTGACCATCTCGGCGTAGTACTCGTGTTCGGCGTCGCCGAGTTCGTGGTCGGCCTCCAGCACGATCATCGCGGTGCTGTCGGAATCCGACTCCTGAAAGACCTTGCCCATCTCGGTCATGGCCTGCATGGATGGGGCGGTGGTCGGACTCGCCGAGACGGCGTTCTCCTTGCCGATCTGTTCCAGCGACGGCACGGTGACGCTGAGCAGCACGATCAGCCCCAGCCAGGCGAGGATGATGGGCACCGACAGCCGGCGGATGGTGCGCGCGACGAATGTCCGCTGAGGAGGTCCGCCCGCGCTGTCGGTTATAGGCGAACTCATGCCGCCTTCAGCAGACAGAAGGTGTAGGCGTTCACCTCATTGGAGATGCGTTCGGCCTTCACCTCCCCATCCACGGTGATGCGGCAGCCGATGCTATTGCTATTGCCTTGCGCCATAATGCTTCCCACCACTGCCGGCAAGGTAGTGACGATTTCGAGCTGCCATGGCAGCGCGGCGTCGGAGACGCGTTGCGGTTCGGAGTTGACGTCGAAGTAGCTGATGTCGGCCACGGTGCCCGGCGGGCCGAAGATCTCATAGGTCAACCGCTTGGGGTTGAAGGGCTTGGTCTCGTCGATCTGGCCGTCGGCGTAGGTCGGCCGCTTCTCGGATCCGAACAGGCCATGGATACGCGTCACCGTGAACCCGGCGACACCAACGACGGCCAGAATCACCAGGGGTATCCACACCCGACTCAGCACCTTGAAAATCGGAGTCCCCTTCAGCTAGCACCTTTGGGTACCCTAACCCAAGTCCACGTGCGTAAACGCACGCTACAGCACGCTCCGGAGCTGTCGCAACGCACATCGTGTGCGTTATTCTCGCGCGGTGCGGCAGGTCTCATTTCAACGCGCTCGCAGCGAAGAAAAGAAGCGGCAGCGGGCAGAAGCGCTGGTGGAAGCCGCCCGTGCGGTGGCGCTGGAGGCCGGTGTCGCGTCGGTGACCTTGACCGCGGTGGCGAGCCGCGCCGGGGTGCACTACTCGGCCGTGCGCCGCTACTTCAGTTCCTATAAAGAGGTGCTCCTCCGTCTGTCAGCCGAGAGCTGGCAACGCTGGTCGGAGTCGGTCTGCACCGACTTGGACCGGCCCGGCCCGATGTCGCCGGAGCGGGTGGTCCAGACCCTGGTCAGCGGGCTGGCCGCCGATCCGCTGTTCTGCGACCTGCTGTCCAACCTGCACCTGCATCTGGAGCACGAGGTGGACGCCGAGCGGGTGATCGAGGTGCGGCGGGTCAGTGCTGCCGCGGTGATGGCCAGTGCCGGTGCGATCGAACGGGCGCTGCCCGCACTGGGGCCGAAAGGGGCGCTGGATCTGCTGTTGGCGGCCTATTCGCTGGGGTCGGTGCTGTGGCAGGTCTCACACCCGCCGCCGTCCCTGACCGAGGCCTACGCCGACGAGCCGGAACTGGCGCCCGGCTGGGACCTGGACTTCAGCACCGCGCTGACCCGGCTGCTCACCGCGACCTGCGTGGGGCTGCTGGAGCAGTCAGCCTGACTTCTCCCGGCTGGGCTGCACCCGCTTGGGCTCACCGGGCATCTTCGGATAGTTCGGCGGGTACGGCAGGTCACCGAGGCCACGCGCTTCGTCGGCGACGACCATCTCCAGCAGCGGCTCGAGGGATTGTTCGAGATCATCGATGGTGCGCCACGGATCACCGCGACGTGCCACCAGGTCGGGCACGGTGGCGATGGTGTAGTCGTCGGGATCCGCGTCGGCGAGTTCGCCCCAGGCCAGCGGCGTGGAGACGGTGGCGATCGGGGTGGCCCGCACCGAGTAGGCCGACGCCATGGTGCGATCGCGGGCGTTCTGGTTGAAGTCGACGAAGATTCGCGCGCCCCGTTCTTCCTTCCACCAGGAGCAGGTGGCCGCCTCCGGTGCGCGCCGCTCGATCTCGCGGGCCAGCGCGATTCCGGCCCGGCGGACCTCGATAAAGTCCCAGTCGGTCTTGATCCGCAGGTAGATGTGCAGGCCGCGGCCCCCGGAGGTCTTGACGTAGCCGACGAGTCCGAGTTCATCGAGCAGCGGACGCACCACCTCCAGTGCGACAGCACGGGCCTGCGTGAAGCCGGTGCCGGGCTGCGGGTCCAGATCGATGCGCAGTTCGTCGGGATGGTCGGTGTCGGGACAGCGCACCGGCCAGGGGTGGAAGGTGACGGTGCTCATCTGCACCGCCCACAAGATGTCGGCGGGCCGGATGACCTTGAGGGCGTCGGCGGTGCGGCCGGACGGGAACGTCACCCGGCAGGCCTCCAGATCGTCGGGATGGCCCCGCGGCAACCGCTTTTGGTAGACCTCGGCACCTTCGATGCCGTCCGGGAACCGCTGCAGGTGGGTGGGCCGGTCCCGGAGCGCCTGCAGCAACGGCCCCTTGGCCACCGCCAGGTAGTAGTCGGCCAGCGCCCGCTTGGTGCCGCCCGCGCCGAGCCGGGGAAAGTACACCTTGTCGCCGCTGGTGAACCGGACGGCGGTGCCGTCGACGATCAACTCCTCGTCCGATTTCCCGCCTGTTCCCATCTCAGCTCTCCAGCACGTCGGCGAGTTCGTAGTTCAGCGGGACGTCGAGCTGGTCAAAAGTGCAACTGGCCGGGTCCCGGTCGGGGCGCCACCGCAGCAGCTTCACGGTGTGGCGGAAGCGCATCCCTTCCATCTGGTCGTAGGCGACCTCGGCGACCCGCTCGGGCCGGATCGGCACCCACTGCTTGTCGGCCTTGTTGGGCCCAGTGTTCCACCGGCTGGGCTCGCCCTCGCGGACGTCGCCGAGGCGCAGCGGCTCCAGCTCAGCCAGGAGCTTGAGCCGGTCGGCGTCGGTGAACGAGGCCGCGCCGCCGACCATCGCCAGTTCGCCGTCGGGGCGGTATAGGCCCAGCAGCAGCGAGCCGATGCCGGCGCCGCTCTTGTGGATGCGGTAGCCCATCACGACGCAGTCGGCGTCGCGGCGGTGTTTGACCTTGACCATCTCGCGCTTGCCGGGCAGATATGGCCCGTCGGTGCGCTTGGCGACCACGCCGTCCAACCCGGCCCCTTCGAACGTGGTGAGCCAGTGCATGGCCTGCTCGGGGTCGGCGGTGGCGCGGGTGACGTGGCAGCTGGGGCCACCGGTGATCAGCTCCGCCAGCGCCTCGCGCCGCACCCGGAACGGTTCGTCGAGCAGCGAGGCTTGCCCGGTGGCCAGCGCGTCGAAGCCGATGAACTGCGCCGGGGTCTGCTCGGCCAGCATCCGCACCCGGCTCTGGGCGGGATGGATGCGCTGGCTCAGCGACTCCCAGTCCAGCCGGGTGCGTCCGCCGATCTGCCGGGGCACCACCACCTCCCCGTCGAGCACGCAGCGCGGGGCGACCTCGGCGCGCAACGCGTCCAGCAGTTCCGGGAAGTAGCGGCCCAGCGGCTTGCCGTTGCGCGACTGCAGCAACACCTCGTCGCCGTCGCGAAACACGATGGCGCGAAAGCCGTCCCACTTGGGTTCATAGGACCAGAGGCCGGGTTGGTCGGGAACCTTGACCGCCGCCTTGGCGAGCATCGGATCCACCGGCGGGGCCACGGGCAGGTCCATGCTGTCCATCAAAACCCCGCCGACTGTGCGGTTTCATCCGCGACACACCGGAGTTGGCGGATAGAAACGCACATTCGACGGGCGGGGCGGGACTGGCATAGGACCTTCAACGGCGCAGGAACTCCACGATGTGGCCGGCCAGCTCCTCGCCGGCATCCTCCTGCAGGAAGTGGCCGGCGTCGTGGATCACCGGGTGGGCGCGGCCGCGCGCGCCGCGCATCTCGCGCTGGAAGATCGGACCCATCGCCCCGGTGATCGGATCACCGTCACTGAACGCCACCAGCATCGGGGTCTCCGAGGCGCACAGCGCGGCCCACGCCGACCGGTTAGCCGGGGCGGCCGGGTCCTCGGGGGTGGTCGGGATCAGCGACGGCATGGTGCGCGGGCCGACGCAGTAGCTGTCGTCGGGGAACGGCGCGTCGTAGCCGGCCCGCACCGCGTCGCCCATCGGCTTGCGGCACCCCGACTGCACGAACCATCCGACGTCGATCGTCGGCGCGCTCTGGATCGCCTCCCGGAAGCGCCACCAGATCTCCGGCATCGGGATATCCCCGGTGGGCAGTCCGGTGTTGGCCACCACGACCCGGGCGAACCGATCCGGGTTCTCGGCGACCAGCCGCAGTCCGATCAGCCCGCCCCAGTCCTGGCCGACCAGCGTCACCCGCTGCAGGCCCAGCACGTCGAACGCCAGCGCCCGCATCCACTCGACGTGGCGGGCGTAGGTGTGGTCTTCGGCGCGGGTCGGCTTGTCCGAGCGCCCGAACCCGACCAGGTCTGGACAGATCACCCGGTGTCCGGCCTCGGCCAGGATCGGCATCATCTTGCGGTACAGATACGACCACGACGGCTCGCCGTGCAGCATCAGGATCGGGTCGCCGTCGTCGGGACCGTCTTCCACCCAGGCCACCCGCAGGGTGCCGCCGTCATCGTCGTCGAGGTCGCAGAACTGGGGCGAATAGCCGAAGTCGGGAAGGTTGACGAACCTGTCGTCGGGGGTACGCAGGGTCTGCATGAGGCGACACTACCGTGGCGGTATATACCCCATGGGGTATATTGGGGGTATCCACGGCGACCAAGGAGGTCTCAATGTCCGTCGCGATGAGCACCGCGGTTTCCGGCGTCGACTTCGACACCGTTACCGCCAAGACGCGAGAATTACTGAAAGACAACGGTTTCGGTGTACTCACTGAAATCGACATGCAGGCGACGCTGCGGGCCAAGCTCGGTGAGGAGATGGAGCGCTACCTGATCCTGGGCGCCTGTAACCCGCCGCTGGCACACCGTGCGGTGACCGCCGACAAGCGCATCGGGGTGCTGCTGCCCTGCAACGTGGTGGTTCGCGAGGACCCGCAACAGGCCGGCACCGTCCTGGTCGAGGCGATGAACCCGCAACTGATGGCCCAAGTCGTCGACAATCCGGCGCTGGGGCCGATCGCCGACGAGGTAACCGAGAAGATCCGCACCGTCATCGATACCCTGGCGGGTGCGTTGCGCACCGCCTGAAAGGAAACCGCTGATGTGCTACCCCGTGCCGTGTCGGGTCTGTGGCAAGACCACCTGGGACGGCTGCGGCGAGCACATCGCCGACGTGCGCGCGCAGGTGCCGCCCGAGCAGTGGTGTGAGGGGCACGCCGAGGCGCAGGCCCCGCGGCGTTCCTGGTTCCGCCGTTAACCGTTAACCGCAGCCAGCAGGCGGTCCAGCAGCGGACGCTGGCCGGCCAGCAACTTGGTGCGCGCTTGGGCGACGGTGAACCAGCCGACCCGGTCGACCTCGGGAAACTCCCGCAGTTTGCCTGACCGCGGTGGCCACTCCAGTTCGAAGGTGTTGCTGCGGGCGTCAGCGACGTCGAGGTCGCCGCGCACAGCAAACGCCGTGACCACTTTTCCACCGGCCTGTCGCACCACACCGAGCTCCAGTCGCTCACCGTCGGGCGGGTCCAGTCCGAGTTCCTCGACGAATTCACGTCGCGCGGTGACCCACGGGTCCTCGCCGTCGGGTTGCTCGCCCTTGGGGATCGACCACGCCCCGTCGTCCCGGCGTGACCAGAACGGCCCGCCGGGATGGGCGATCAGCACCTCGACGGCGCCGTCGGGTCCCGACCGGTAGAGCAGCAGCCCGGCGCTGCGCTTGGCCACGGGTCAGACACCCACGGCGCGTTCCAGGTCTTCCAGCGCGGTGTCCAGGTGCCCGAGCAGGCGCTGCAGGTGCGGAATCGACCGGCGGCAGCCGACCAGACCGAAATCGAGGTTGCCGGCGTTGCTGACCACGGTCATGTTCAGCGCTTGCCCGTCGAGGGCGATCGACAGCGGGTAGTTGCCGTCCAGGCGGGCGCCCCGCCAGTACAGCGGCTCGTCCGGGCCGGGCACGTTGGAGATGACGATGTTGAAGGGCGGGGGCGCCGCCGAGACGAAGCCGGGGATCGCCGCCAAGGCCAGCGGCGCCATGTTGGCCGCGGACAGTGCCAGCGCCTGAGCACGCGGCAACTCGCTGAACACCTTCTTGTTGCGGCGCATCGATTCGCTGATGGTCTCCAACCGCTGCGCCGGGTCGGTGAGATCGGTGGCCAGGTTGCACAAGATGGTGCCGACCATGTTGCCGCCGGAATCGGCGTCGGTGTCGCGGCGCAGGCTCACCGGCACCATCGCCACCAGCGGATGCTCGGGCAGGGCGTGCTGCTCCTCGAGGTAGGCCCGCAGCGCCCCGGCGCACATCGCCAGCACCACATCGTTGACGGTCACCCCGGCGGCCCGTTTGATCGCGACGACGCGGGCCACCGGCCAGGACTGCGCCGCGCACCGGCGGGCCCCGCCGATCTTGACGTTGAGCATGGTGCGCGGGGCTTCGAACGGCAGGGTCAGCTGCTGTTCCAACAGTGCGGCACGCGCCAGCTTCACCGTCGACGGGCCCAGCGCCGCAACGTCTTTGGCGATTCCGGTCAGCTGCCGCAGCCGAGACGGGGCATCCGGGCGCGGCCGCGACGGCGGCGCGAGGGACCACGGGGTGCGCAGGTCTGCCGCCCGCGGATCGTCCGACAGCGTGCGTCGCAGCAGCCGCAGCAGCGACACCCCGTCGATCAAGCTGTGGTGGATCTTGACGTACACCGCGAACCGGCCGTCGTTGAGACCCTCCACCAGGTGCGCCTCCCACAGCGGACGGTGCCGGTCGAGCAGGCTGCCGTGCAGCAGCGACGTCAACTCCAGCAGATCGCGCACCCGGCCCGGCACCGGCAGCGCTGAGCGCCGCACGTGGTACTCGATGTCGACGTCGTTGTCGAAGGCCCAGCCCACGTTCGCGATTCCGCCGAGCAGGGTCGCCGGATGTTTACGGAAGGCGGGCTGCAGATCACGGGCGGCCAGCAGCCCCTGGTAGATCTCGCCGACGAACTCCAGCCCCGCGCCCTCCGGCGGCTCAAACAGCATCAGGCCACCGACATGCATGGGATGCTCGCGGCTTTCGGCTAAGAGGAAGACCGAATCGGTCGGTGACATCAGCTGCATCGATCCATTACACCCCGGCCGGCCGTCGCCCGCTTGCTAGTCTTTGGCGGTGCGCCGCCGGACCATTGCCTGTGTCGCCTTCGCCGCTTGTTTCGTGGCGACTACCGCCGGTGCGCCCACCGCGCCCGCCGACCCCGACGGCCCGGCCGTCTCCGGCAAGACGGTGTTTCTGGATCCGGGTCACAGCGGCGCCACCGACGCCTCGATCACCCGGCAGGTGCCCAACGGACGTGGCGGCACGAAGCCCTGTCAGACCAGCGGGACCGCCACCGACGACGGCTACCCCGAGCACAGCCTGAACTGGGATGTGACCAACCGGATCCGGGCGGCCCTCGACCAGCTGGGCGTACACACCGAACTCTCGCGAACCGACGACGCGTCGGTAGGGCCGTGCATCGACGCGCGGGCCGCCGCCGCCAACACCGCACGCCCCGATGCGATCGTCTCGATCCATGCCGACGGCGGACCGGCCTCAGGCCGCGGCTTCCATGTCAACTACTCCAGTCCTGCGCTCAATGATGCCCAGTCCGGCCCGGCGGTGCGGCTGGCCGGTGCCATCCGCGACTCGCTGGCGGCCGCCGGGATCCCCGAGTCCAGCTACCTCGGCGCCGACGGGCTCTACGGCCGGGCGGATCTGGCCGGGCTGAACCTGGCCGAATATCCCGCGGTGCTGGTCGAATTGGGCAATATGCGCAACGCCGACGACGCGGCGTTGCTGGGCAGCCCCGACGGGCGCGCCCGGTATGCCGCGGCGGTCACCAGCGGGATCGTCGCGTTTCTGCGCGGGTGACGATGTCCAGATTGGTTGTCGCACTCACCACCATGCTGCTGGTGCTGACCGGCTGCGCGAGCGGCCCACCCACAGTGGTGGCCGGCCGGGCGGTGTCGATGCTGTATGACCCGGGCCGAGTCGGCGGATTGCCCGCCGCCAATGGCCCCAGCGGCCCGCGCGGCGACGTCCCGCCGGTGACCGCCAGGTTGGCCAACAGCGACGGCGGACAGATCGACCGGTTGGCGCTGCTGGCGGTCGACGACATCGAGGACTTCTGGACGCACCACTACGCCCAGTCGCTGCGCGGACGCTTCACGCCGGTGTCGACACTGGTGTCCTACGACTCCACCGACCCGAATTCTCCGGCGGTGTGCGGCGGCGACGTCTACCGCCTGCCGAACGCGATGTACTGCCGCCGCGCCGACACCATGGCCTGGGATCGGGCCAAGTTCATGCCGACGGCCCGAAAGTACTTCGGCGACATGGCGATCAACGGCACCTTGGCCCACGAGTACGGGCACGCCCTGCAGGCGATGGCCAACATCGTCAACCCGCTGACCCGAACCCTGGTGCGCGAGCAGCAGGCCGACTGTTTCGCCGGGGTGTATCTGCAGTGGGTGGCGGCGGGCAAGTCGTCGCGCGCGCAGTTGGGTACCGGCGACGGGCTCAACCATGTGCTGGCCGGGCTGATCGTGATCCGCGACCCGGTCTCGACGCCGGACAACCCGGTGTCGGTCTCCGACGAGCACGGCACCGCGCTCGACCGGGTCGGCGCCTTCCAGACCGGCTTCGACGGCGGCGCGGAGATGTGCGCTCAGATCGACATGGGCGAGATCCGCAAGCGCCGCGGGAATCTGCCACGCTCGCTGTTCGATTCGGACAACCCGCAAAGCGACCTCACCATCGACGAGGGCGTGTTGTCGACGCTGATGGAGCAACTGGGACAGATCTTCGGCTTGTCCCGCCCACCGAAGCTGGCGACGTCGGGCAAGTGCCCCAGCGGCCATGAGCCCGACCCGGTGGCCTACTGCCCGGAGACCGACACCATCGTCGTCGACATGCCCGGACTACAGGACATGAGCGCACCGACGGATCAGTCGACGATGGGGATGCCGCAGGGCGACAACACCGGATTGTCGGCCGTGACGTCCCGCTATGCGCTTGCGGTGCAAAGTGAACGCGATGTCGGTCTGGCGTCGGCGACCGCCGCGCTGCGCACCGCGTGCCTGACCGGGGTGGCCCAGCGCCGGATGGCCGAGCCGATGACGATGTCGTCGGGCCCGGGACTGATGCTGGCCGGCGGTGACCTGGACGAGGCGGTCACCGGTCTGCTGATGAACGGGATAGTCGCCAGCGACGTCGACGACCACACCGTGCCGGCCGGATTCACCCGGATCCTGGCGTTCCGGTCCGGGCTGCACGGCGATATCGACGGCTGCTTCGAGCGGTTCCCGTGATGGGGGCGCGATGAACCGTCGCGACGAACCGCCCGAACCACCGGAGCGGCGGACCAGGCCGATCCCGCGGCCTTCGCAGCCGCGCGGGCCTGCCCAGCCGCCCTATCGGCCTGCGCAGCCTCCCCACCGGCCCGCGCAGCCTCCCCGCCGGCCGGCGCAGCCTCCCCACCGGCCGGCGCAGCCTCCGCGCGGGCCCGCGCAGCGTCCCGAGCAACCGTGGTATCTGGAGTTCCGGCGGCCGCCGGCCCCGCAGCAACCGGCGCGGCCGGCCGCTGCTCCCCCGAAACCTGCTGGCCCGCAACGTCCGTCACAGCGGGTCGTGCTGATCGGCGCGGGCGCCACCGGGCTGCTCGCGCTGGCGCTGCTGCTGACGCTGGTCCTGCGCGGCGTGGTCGGCGGCTCTGGGACGGTGCAACTCGACGTCGGCCACGCCCAAGACGGGGTGCGCGGCGTGCTCACCGATCCGATCAACGGCTACGGGCGTGAGCAGGTGGGCGATGTGCGCTGCAACAACGGGGTCAACCCGACCGTCCGCAAAGGCGGCACCTTCACCTGCGCGGTCACCGTCGACGGCGCCCGACGCCACGTGCTGGTGGAGTTCACCGACAACGCGGGGACCTACGCCGTGGATCGGCCGCGGTGAGCGCTGTGCGGCCAACGTGCACGGTTGTACGCCGCTCCCAGGGAGTCGGCGTACAAACACGCACGCTCGGCGCGGGTTTGCTATGGCGGTGGCGGAGGGATTTGAACCCTATTCGCGGGTGCAGGTCGACGCCAGGATGAGCTTTGAGCTGGCAAAACTCGATCACACTCGATCACCTACATCGCAGATGATGCGTCCAAATTGTGTCCAGCTCGCGTCCATTCACGAGCCGAAGGAGGTAGATGGTCTGCGCATGGCGTGCGGCGGGGCACACCTTGGGCCGGAACTTGCCGCTCTGCATCGCCTGAAGTGCGGTGGAATGCACCGAGTCCTCCACCGACAGCACCGGGTGTTGTTGCGCTGGCGTGCTCGATCTAGAGGAAGGCCCACCCGTTGACGTGCGAGGCCACGAGTCCAGCATCGACAAGACAGTTCGTCCAGTCGTTCATCGCATCCTCGGCGAGAACAAGCGCGTCGTACTCCTTGCCGTTGATCGTGATGATCCACATCCATTGATGCTCACCAATTCGAGGGACGTCATCGACAAGTCGCCGAGCGAACTCCGGTAGGTCGTCGACGGACGACATACACTCGTGCGTGACGTTCGCGTGACCACCCTCCGAATAGCTTGAGCGGTCCAACACGGCGTGCTTGGACTCGTTCGCGAGGTCCGCGCATGCAGCGAGTGCGATTGATGTCCCCGGCTTCCGCTGCGCTGGGTTCTTCGAACGCTGACCGAACAGCTGCCGCACCGCGTCTTTGGAGGATTGATCAATGTCGGCGGCCTGCAGCCAGTCACATAACTCGAACGCGTACCGGCAAAACTGCTGCAAGGCCTCGCGACTAGTTATCGGATCGTCGACATTGGTGTCTTCGACCACTTCTCGAAGGTCGACGAAAGAACGCCAGAGACGTTCAGCGACCACCTTCCAGTCGTCTTCTAGCATTGTTCAAATCTAACCATCTCGGCGGACATTCGTTGCCGTGATCTCCCCATCGATATTTGTGTCAGAGGTGATCCGGTCGCCGCCATCCGGCATTCGCTCCCCTATTCGACTTCAGTCTCACCGCTTGCGAACAGCTCGACCTGTTCTGAGGGCGAGTTCGACGGCCTGGTCCTCGCGGCCGGTTGGATAGCCGTCGCGGGCGGACAGAGGGCCGACCATGGAGCGCATCCCGGCCCCGACGCCGCCGCTCAGGCTGCAGCCCACAACGCCGCTACGTGCTGAGGCTGTCCGCAATCTTCGTCGTCTCGACGGCGATGGTGGTGACCTTCTTGATGAGGTCGACGATGTAGGTCGGGTCCCCGTGTTCGTCGCACCAGTCGTTCGGGTCGTTGACGATGCCGGAGGCCTTGTCGGTCTTGACCTGGTAGCGGTCGATGATCCAGGCCAGGGCGGACCGGGGGCCGAGCATGTAGCGTTCGGCCTCTTTGGGGATGCCCGCGATGGTGACCTGCGGGTTGTAGACGATGGTCGTTTGGTCGGCCTTGGAGGCCCATTTCATCGTCGCGACTCGCCAGGTCTCGCGGTTGTCCGGCCCCGCACCGGGCTTGAGTTGGACGTCAAGCGGGTAGGGGTCCGCGGTCTCATAGCCAACGTGCAACTCGGCCAGCCGGTGTCCAGCATCGCCTAGTTGTTCGAAGCGCTCCCGAGTCTGCGGGGTGGGGATGTGCGGGAGCATCTTCTTGAGGTCGGCCGCGTAGCGGGTGCGGTAGTCAGGGTCGTGGAGCAGGCCGTAGACGTAGTAGAAGATGTCGTCCTTACTCACGTGTCCGCCGATGGCGTCGCGGTACAGGGTCAGAATGGCGTCGGTGATGTTGTCCACCCGGCGATACCCGTACTCGTCGACCGGACCATCTTCAGCGCTCATGAAGTTCAGGCCGTCGTCATCCAGGTTGGCCTCCTCGTAGGTCCAACGCGGGAAGAACTGCGCGGTGTCCAATACGTGCAGGTTCGGGAGCAGGTCGGTGATAAACGGCGTGAACTCGAAGTGCGACGCGGGGCCGGTAACGACGATGCCGGTGTTCTTGTGGTGTGGCGTCGGGAACATGGATGCCAGTTGGTACACCATGTCGTTAACTCGACGATCGAAGTAGCTCCATTGCCGTTGAAATGGGCGGTAAGCGCTCAACCGCAGGCTGTTTCCTGAGTACGCGATGGTGGTGTTCTTCGCGGCGTACTGCCTGAGGCTTCGGTTCCAGCTGATCATTCCGTCGCGAGTAAACTCGGCCTTCGACTGCAGGAACCGAGTGACGTCAGCCTCTCTGGGAAGCGCTCCTCGGAACTCCCTTTGGAAGGCTTCCCTGACGATGTCGTACTGGGTGATGAGTTCGTGGATGTTCGCATTGAGCTGATCGCGCGAGTAGTCGTAGCACCAGGGATCACGCCCGGTCTTCAGGCCGGATGAATAGCTCGCGAAGACGGTCAGGACCCCTGAACGGGCTCGCTTGTCTCCGATAGTTGGCCAGCTGTTGTAGGTGTCGTCGCGTTGGTTGATCCAGTCGCCGTGCGTGTTGGGGGTGATGGTCCGCCAGTCAATGGTGTCAAACTGGGCTTGACTGACCGCGCGAATCTTTTCGCCAGCGGAGAGGTAGTCAGCTACTTCGGTGTACTGGACGGTTATAGGGCCGGTCTGGTGTGGGTCTCTGACGAGTAGGACGATGGCGATCGCCGCCCTTGATCCTCCATCGGTGTTACTGATCTCTGTGCCGTCAGCTCGCCGCCCACCGAACTCGAAGACGGGTCGGCCTTCCTTCCGGAGCTCCTCACCACTAGTCCGGCGATTTCCTCGCAGGTTGTAGACGTAGATCGTGCTGTAGTCGTCGGCCAGGGATAGGCGCATGCCGTCGGCAGTATTGCCATCGATCCAGCCCCCGTTGGAGACGAACCCGACGATCCCGGCGTCTCCGATGCGGTCGGTGGCCCACCGGAACGCGCGGATGTAGGAGTCGTAGAGGCTGTTCTTGTTGGTCGCGGTCGACCGCTTGACGTAGGTGTCCTCGATGCGCTTGTCGAGGGTGCGGTACTTGATGTTGGCGTTGAGGTCGTTTGCGCTGGTCTGCCCCACCGAATACGGGGGGTTGCCGACGATGACGTTGATCGGGGTGGCGAGCTGGGCTCCGATGCGAGCGTTGTTGTGGGGGAACATGACCGAGTCCATTGAGTCATCGGCTTCGCTGATCTGGAAGGTGTCAGCGAGCACGATGCCCGGGAACGGCTCGTAGTCGTCTTCCCCTGCGGTCTTGCCGGTCAGGGCGTGGTAGGTGGTCTCGATGTTGACCGCGGCGATGTAGTAGGCGAGCAGCATGATTTCGTTGGCGTGCAGTTCGCTGGCGTACTTGCGAGTCAGGTCGGGCGGGTGGATGAGGCCGGATTGCAGTAGCCGGGTGATGAAGGTGCCGGTGCCGGTGAACCCGTCGAGGATGTGCACACCGGCGTCGGTGAGTCCGCGCCCGAAGTGGGTGCGAGAGACGGTGTCGACGGCGCGCAGGATGAAGTCGACGATCTCGGTCGGGGTGTAGACGATGCCTAGAGCATCGGCCTGCTTCTTGAAACCGATGCGGAAGAACTTCTCGTACAGCTCGGCGATAACCTGCTGCTTCCCCTCGGCACTGGTGACTTCGGAGGCCCGACGGCGCACCGAGGCGTAGAAGCCCTCCAGTCTGATGGTCTCGGCTTCCAGCCCGGCATCACCGAGGGCGTCGACCATCTTCTGCATGGTTCGCGAGACAGGGTTGTGGGAGGCGAAGTCGTGCCCGGCGAACAGGGCGTCGAAGACCGGTTTGGTGATCAGGTGCTGGGCCAGCATGCTGACTGCATCAGCGGTGGTGATGGAGTCGTTGAGGTTGTCGCGCAGGCCGGTGAGAAACTGCTCGAACCCCGCGGCGGCGTCGGAGTCGGCTGCGTCGAGTAGGGCGGTGATGCGGGTGACCAGGCGGGCGGCGATGTCGGCGACGTCGGCGGCCCACTGCTCCCAGTAGGTGCGGGTGCCGACCTTGTCGACGATGCGCGCGTAGATGGCCTCCTGCCACGCGGACAGGGAGAACAGCGCCATCTGCTGCTGGGTCAGGTCGCTGGCGGCGGTCTCGGTGGTGCCGTCGTCGGTGACGGGGCCGATGTGGTCGAGCATCAAGGTGCTGCCCTGGCCGGTCTTGGTGTCGGGCTTGCCGTTCAGGGCGATGGAGTTGACCATCGCGTCGAAGCGCTCGTCGTGGGAGCGCAGGGCGTTGAGGACCTGCCAGACCACCTTGAACCGCTGGTTGTCGCCGAGCGCTTCGGACGGTTCCACGCCTTCGGGGACTGCGACCGGAAGGATCACGTACCCGTAGTCTTTGGACTCCGCTTTGCGCATCACCCGCCCAACGGACTGCACCACGTCGACGACGGAGTTGCGGGGGTTGAGGAACATCACTGCGTCCAGGGCCGGGACGTCGACGCCTTCGGATAGGCAGCGGGCGTTGGACAGCACCCGGCACTCGTCTTCGGCGATGACGCCTTTGAGCCAGGTCAGTTGCAGGTTGCGTTCCAGGGCGTTGAAGGTGCCGTCGACGTGGCGGACCGCGCAGGTCAGCCCGCGGTTAGTGTCGTTGATGGGCTGGCCGTCGTTCTCGTGCTCGTTGAGCATGTCCTGGTAGGCCTCGACGACCAGCGGGAACATCTCGGTCAGCTGCTTGGAGGTCTTGATGTCGCGGGCGAACGCTACTGCGCGACGCATCGGGGCCTCACCCGGGGCGAACCCGCCACCATCCGGTGAGGTTCCAGCCCGTTTGGCCAGGCCGTTCCAGCAGCCGATGATCTTGGAGGCGTCATCGAGGGGCAGTTCGCCGGAGACGGTTGCGAGCTGTTGTTGGAGCCGGGGTGCGATCACGGACTCGTTGACGGTGAGGACCAGCACCTTGTAGTCGGTGAGCAGGCCGCGCTCAACGGCCTCGCCGAAGCTCAGCCGGTGGAATTCCGGGCCGTAGGTCAGTTCGTTGTCCATCGAGACCAGTTCGGCGGAGTGCTCGTCGGCCTTGTCTTTGACCGCGTCGGCGAAGATCCGCGGTGTGGCGGTCATGTACAGCCGCCGTCGGGCCTTGAGGTAGTCAGAGTCGTGGACGCGCACGAAGTTCGATTCGTCCTCACCGGCCAAGGTGACCCCGGTGGTGCGATGAGCTTCGTCGCAGATGACCAGGTCGAACTCATCAACCCCAGCATCTTGGGCGGCGGCGACGGCGGGCAGGGACTGGTAGGTGGAGAACACCACCGTTAACCCGGCGGCACGCTTACGGTGCGCCATGTCCTGTGCCAGGCGAGCCGGGTCGGTGGTGACCGGGATCGGCACATCGTGGACGTTGTAGTCCTCAACCGTGCGCGACACCTTGGTGTCCGAGCAGACCGCGAACGCCCGCAAGTCCAGCTCGGTCTGGGCAGTCCACTCCCGCAGCGTCTGGCTCAACAGCGAGATCGACGGCACCAAAAACAACACCCGCGCCGCCCCGCCCTGGTCGGCAGCGACGCGCTCGCACAGGCGTAGCGCCGTGAAGGTCTTTCCGGTGCCGCAGGCCATGATCAGCTTGCCCCGGTCGTTCCCGGAGGCGAAGCCGCGCAGGACGGCGTCGATGGCCTGTTCCTGGTGTGGCCGGGGCGCGAACCGCTGCGATGGGGTGAGTTCGATCTGGAGTTGCCCGGCGGGCCAGGCGATGTCCCAGTCGATGCGGGACTCGGCGATCATGTCGAGCCCGATGCGGCTCACCGGCTTGGAGCGGCCCTCCAGCGACTCCTCGGCGTTCTTGCCCCACCGGTTGGTGGTGGAGATGATGATGCCCTTGGTGAACGGGTCCTTGCCGAGTTCGTTGAGGAAGGAGTCGATCTCGCCTTTCGGCAGGGTGTTTCCCGGCTCGTAGAACTTGCACTGAATCCCGACGTACTCACCGGTGTCACGCTCGCGGGCCACCAGATCGATGCCGGTGTCGATCGTGCGGTTGCGGCCGGGCCAGTCGATCCACCGGCACACGTGGTCGTACTGCTGGACCAGCATCGGGTCAAGTTCGAAGTAGCGCACCATCAACTTCTCGAACTGGGTGCCGCGCTCAGAGTTCGACGGCGCTTGGCGCAGCACCTCGATCACGTCATGGATCGAACCCATATCCCTGCGCACCCTCCGCGTCGACTGTGGACGACCTCATCATCGCCTACCGACAGTTACAGGCCTACAACATCTGGACGTCGATGTAGGCCCGGGCGGGATCGGGATATCGCCTGCCTCTGAGCTGGCGAACCCCGGGTCGGGCCTCGGTCAGCGCTGCCCGGCTTCAGTTCATTGGCCGGCGCTAGGCGTGGGAGTCCGGTACCCAGGGCTTGAATGCCCGATGTTTCAGGCCCTCGTATCGCTTGCGGAAGGGGCGACCAATCTGGCGTGCCACGTCAGCGAGCATCGCGTTTTTCTCGATATAGAAGTCGCGGCGCGGCTCGTCGAGTTCTCGCGCCTTGTGCAAGTCGTCGCCGTAGCGGCGGATCATGGCCTTGACGGGAACGCCGAACTTGCGTGCCTTTATTTGAAGAGCCAGTAGGAGCAGTTCTTCCTTAGTTGGGATGCCATGCACGAAGGGGCTGCCGCCGGGAAGGTCCACATCTGGAAAGTTGATTCCGTAGCGATTCCGCCAGTGTTCGACTCTGCGCGATCTCGCCGTAATGTCGTCCATGGTTGTTACCTGCCCTCATTCGTAGGCCCGCTCATCGCCGCACTGGTCAAGTGTGGCCGCTGGGAGCCGATGGTCGCGCGCCGCGGCCGAGAACCGCCGAACGATCGGGGGCTTCCCGATCAGGATCGCCGGGCGAAACGGAATCAACTGGAAACAACCGCGGCATGGCCGACCGCAGCTGCCGCAGCTTCGGTCGGTCAGCTCTTCTCGGACAGGTAGCGGTACAAGGTTGGTACTTTAAGGCCTAGTTGCTTGGCGATTTCGGCGACCGGTTCCCCAGAGGCGCGCATCCGCTGGGCGAAAGCGACCTGTTCGTCGCTAATCACCCGAGGCCGACCGATCGGCAGGTTGCGGGCCTTCCGGGCAGCTTTCGCGGCACTACGACGTTCGCGACCCAGCTCCAACTCCAGTTCGGCGAGGCTGGCCATAATCCCAAGCACGGCCCGGCCAGTGGGCGTGGAGCTATCGACCCCCTCCCGCAGAGAGCGGATAATCACGTCATAGTCGAGCAACTGCTTGATGGTGGCCATGACCTCGGCGGCGCTGCGTCCCAGCCGGTCGATACCGACGACCACGATGGTGTCGCCAGCGCGGGCGTAGTCCAGCAGTGCGGCCAAGCCGGGCCGCTGCTCCTTCGTTGAGGTGCCGGTCAGCTTGTCGTCGTATACCCGGTCGCGGTCGACCCCAGCGGCGGTGAGTGCGTCGACCTGTGCATCGAGGGACTGATGACCGGTAGACACCCGGGCGTAGCCGAGCAGGTGGCCGGTGACGGGGTTGGCGACAGAAGACGTCATGCTGTCGATTATATCTCAAAATACCGACGGGCGACGGTTTAGATAAGAGAGAACTTTCGAGAAAATTGAACTGCGGATACGCGAGCGCCGGCAGCTTCGCCGGACAGTCTCTCGAAACTAAAGAATCGAGACAACTGTTGGATAGATGGGCGGCAGCAGTGAGAAAGTGTCATACAGGTGTGGGTCCTGCTTGCGCGCATACGTGACCGGGGGGTAGAGCATGGATAGCTGTCCGTGCCTTCATACGTGATGATGCCGCCTAGCTGGTCCCGCCCGGGGCAGAAGGCATGAACCGTCAGCGATCTACGTCCGTCGGATCTGGTCTAGCGCGGCACGTGCCTGAAAGGCATCGGCCTGGCCGGGCTTGTTGCTTACCGACGAGCCCGCAAGCCACCGCTTATCGGTGGCCTACTAGATACATGTGGCCACAGGTGGGACCGAGCCTTCGACCGAGGAACGTGGGGCGTCCTTTGGCAACGCCCTGACCGAATCCGTCTGGCTCCACCCGATTGGACTGGTCAGGCCATGGCGGCCGCGGAAAGGCTTCGACGACGTTGAGATCGCGCCATTTGCGGTCGCTGGACGCCGTATGCCCGTAACTGCTCTTCAACCTCGGTTCGAACGCTGCTCGACAAGTCCGCTTCGAGCAATCGTTGCAGGAAGGAGACGACCGCAGCATCAGCCTCGGACAGGGTAGTGGGCTTCTTACGTGATCTGGGAGCCATGTATATCCTCCTCCGCTACCACCGATCCTACGGATCGGGAAGAGCCCTCATCAGAAGGCTCGCGGTCATAGCGGTCATCTTCTTGGCGGTGTCAGACGCCAGTACTTTAGTCTTGCCCTCCTTGTGGACCGCGGGGCGATCCACCGACAGTACGCCTACGACCTTGCCCGCGCTAGAGATGATGGCAGCAGCCCGCACTTCGCAGTACTTGCCCGCAAGGGCTGCTCGTTCCGAATCTGTCATTTCCTCGCGGCCACGACGCCCAGCCTCGCTGTCCTTCTTCTGTTCTTCAAGCTCGGCCGTAGTCCACCATTTATAGTCCTCGTTCTTGCTCTTCCATGCTCGCCCCACGCACCCCTTACCCATCGTCCACTTGACGCGGCTCTTATTAGGCGTTTCGCCGAAGCGAAGTCGGGCGATTCGCTTGAGAACTCCAGGGCGGCGACTCAATCGCGCCCAAACACTCCGGTGTACGACAAAGACACTGGCTCCCAAGGTGGTTGTAGCGACTCCAGCATGGCTCGCGATCCCAATCAGCGCCTCAGCGATCAAGACGAAACATGCCTGCTGTACCGCTCGGAGCTTGTGGTCTTTCGCTCGCGATTTGAGGCTGAACCCGCTGACGAGGAACAGGGCACCGGAAGTCGCCAGCCCTGGAGCGGCGGCGATCCAGCCCGTAGCGGGGAGCTTTCCAACCGCGATGAGCGAAGTGGTGACGCCCGACGATAAGGACACAAGGGCAAGAAATCCGTCCCAAAAATTCTGTCGAAGCCTCCTCACCCGCACACCCCTCTTTCCGTAGCACTGAATCGCCCCGGCATGTCCGGAGACTTTCTAGTTTGAGACCTCGACGGGTGTCGAAGTCGGTTGTTGAGCGTAGTGCGCGGCCTCCAACTCCGCTGGCGGCATATCGCCGCAGTACTCGTAGAGCCTGCGGTGGTTGAACCAGTCGACCCACTCGGCCGTAGCGATCTCAAGGTCGTCGAAGCCCTTCCACGGCCGCCGCGGCTTGACCAGCTCGGTCTTGTAGAGCCCGATCACGGACTCGGCCAGAGCGTTGTCATACGAGGACCCCACCGCCCCGGTCGAGGGCTTGATCCCGGCGGTGGCTAGGCGCTCGGAGTAGGCCACCGACAGATATTGGGTTCCGTGGTCGTGGTGGGCGATCAGTCCGGCCAGGTCGTTGCCTTCACGCTGGCGGGTCCAGATTGCCTGCTCGACCGCGTCAACGACGAGCTGGCTGGTCATCGTGGTGGCCACCGACCAGCCCAGGATCCGCCGAGCGTAAGCGTCGATCACCAACGCCGTGTAGCACCAGCCCGACCACGTCGAGACATAGGTGAAATCGGCCACCCACAAGCGATTC
>NZ_LZMF01000069.1:0-18748 GCF_001673565.1 Mycolicibacter sinensis | reverse complement strand
CAGCAAAAGTAGGACACCGCCGAACACAACATAGTGAAACGCCCCCCGAGAAATCGGGGGGCGTTTCCAATTCCCCGGAGCATTTCTCGTGTCCTCTCTGCGCCAGGCCCGGCTCGCATGCCTGGTCGGGTGCCGGCTGGCAGGTTCGCCGAGAATGTGTCCAGATAGCTCATTCCGGTTGCCCCACCCGTCGCGGCGCTATACCGTTAAGCCTCACTTAAGGGGGTTAACAGGAGGTTATCGGGTGCGCGCCTACCACTGCCTACCCATCGTTGCCGGCATCGCGACCGCCAGCCTGATCGCCGGAGTACCGGTGGCATCGCCGGTGGCCAGGGCGCAGGCTCCGGCGTTCTCGCTCACGGGAAACGGCACGGCGCTGGGGGATGGGGTCGCGTTCCTGATGGGTGGAACCGGGATCCCGCAGCCGCCCCAGACTTACCTCGATGCCGTCAATGATCTGTTCTTGAGCCCGCACGGTTTCGGTGGCGAGCTGGTATCGCTGTTCACACCGGAGAACGTCAGCGACACCTCACGTGCCGTTGGACTGCAGCTGCTTGAGAATGCGGTGGCTGAGCGACTGAACAGTGGAGAGGTGGACGCCGAGCACCCGATCGTGGTGTTCGGCTACTCGCAGAGCGCCTCGATATCCGTGGGGCTGATGCAATGGCTTGACGAGCATGACGTGTCGAATGACCTCGTCCGGTTCGTGATGATCGGCTCCCCGGCCACCAGCTCCATCCCCACTGACCTGTATCACACCGACGTCTACAACTACGAGTACGACCCGGTCGCGTTCAAGCCGACCTACTTCAACCCACTGGCGGACCTCAACTCCGCGCTGGGCTTCATCTATGGACACTCGGTGTACCTGAGTGCGACGCCCGAGCAGATCGCGAACGCGATCGAGCTGCCGACCTCGGATCCCGACGCGCTGACCACCTTCCACATGCTGCCCTCCGAGATCTTGCCGCTATTGGCGCCGCTGCAGTTGGTCCCGATTTTCGGAATGCCGCTTTATGAGCTTCTGGAGCCCGTCACCCGGATCCTGGTGAATCTTGGCTACGGCAGCATCGATCATGGTTGGCCGCCGGGAGACGTCGATGTGGCGGCGGGATCCGGACTATTCCCGACCGACATCGATTTCGGCGAGCTACTCACCGCGTTGGGCAAGGGCGTCGTCGACGGGGTCAACAACTCAATCGCGAGCTTGTTCGACCCCGACACCTACACGATTTACTCGTTGCAGGAGCACCCGTCGCTGGCCGGGATCGTCAATGAGGGATACCTCGCCGGCTACCTCGACTCGCCGCATCCGTCGCTCGAGGAAGCGATGACGGGTCTGTTCAATTTCTTGACGGCGTTCACCGACACCACCCCGTACGACATGCCTGACCCGATAGACCTGCTGGGCTAAGCGGGCATTCCCCGGAGAATTCCTTCGATCTGATCCAGCAGCTCATTCGGGTCTTCGTCGGTCGCGTCCTTCCAAGCGACGAGTGCGTTGGCGAGGTTGATCGGCTGGCCGGTCAGGTGCAGGCCGAGCAGGACCGTCTGGAGGTCGCTGTTGTTCGAATCTGCGGCGCGGCAGGCGAGCTCGGTCTGCAGCGACTGGCCGTTGACCGGATTCCGGACCATCTTGGGAGTAATCGACTCTATGTCATCGCGGCGGATTTCCGTCAACATAGAGCCGGGTGTGGCTGCTCGCAGCTTTATTGCAGTGGGGGAGATGCAGAGCGGGCATCGGCGCCACATCCGTGGGACGCCGAACAGCGCTAAGGGCATCACGCCTACCAGGAGGATCCCGCCGAAACGAAACCACGCGGGATAATCGGAGTTTCGGCCCGCTGCCGCCATAGCTACGCCCATTAGCGGGACAATCGCTATTGCCATGTAGGCGTTTCCCTCGAACCACGGGGTGTAGCGGCAGACGATCTCACCGGCTGTGCGGCCGACGCCCGGCCGAATGATCCGACGCTGGCCGACGACGATGAGGAGTGCCGCGCACACGATGCCAAGAGTCCCGTACCACGGGAATCCGACCCGTGCATCCACTGCCGCTAACAAGAGCAGGAAGCCCCCGAAGGAATAACGGGCTACTCGCCCCCAGCGGCTTTTTGCTCCATTGCTCGCCATCAGCGACCAACCCGCTGTCTGCCCAGTGGATTGGCGCCGTGATCGGCTTTCGAAGCGAAGAGCAGGGTGCGGATCGCGCTGGCGTGGCCGTCGGCGGCTTGCTCTCGCGCATCGCGTTCCGCGGTGGAACCGTAGTAGGGCAGCGTGTCGGTGAGGGTGTAGTCGTCATCGACGTTGAAACCGCCACGGACAGCGGCATTTACCGCATTGAGCACCGACTGCTTGTTCGTCTCCTGCCGGCCGCAGCATCGTCGGGCGATCTCGGCAGCGACTCGGAGCTGATCAGCCGGCGTCCGCACCTTGACGGCATCGGCAGCAGTTCGCTCCTGCATGCCATGGGCAGCGCTGCCCTCCCACACCGTCCCGCCGGGGCGCACCGACGCGTTGCGGACCTCGGCGAAGGCGCTCTCCCACGTGTCAGCAAGCCGGGACCAGTCCTCGCCGGAGATCTTGAGGTACTCCCAGCTCGCCGCTCTCACTTCGGACAGCGACGGCTAACCGTTGCTCAGCGTCACCGATGGCTACCTCGGTAGCCCGCGTCCGCCGGCGCCGCCGTCCCCGCGCGGGTAGCCGCTGAGGGCACCCGAGTCCACTGCGGCCAATGCCGCTGCGCCATCGTCGTCCATCGCCTCGTAGTCGCGGGCCGCCTCGGTGAGCTTGGTCGCTGACGCCTGCATCCGGCTGGCGAGGACCGCGCCGACCCGGTTCGCACCCGCACTGACCGCCGTCGCCGCCGCCCCGCTGGACTGCCAGGCGGGTGCGGTCATCGTCGGCAACGACGCCCTGACCGACCAGCGAGGGCATCACAGCGCTGTGCCAGCGTGCGCAACCCCTCCGGCACAACCCGAAGCCCCGGTGTGGTCACCACGGAAGGTTATCGGCATCGGCGGCGATGGCCAATTCAGCAGGAGGGCTCAGTCGAACAGCGTGGCGTGGCTGTGCTGGCGCTCCAGATCCAGCAGCGCCCGCTTCCGGTCGACTCCGCCGCCATAGCCGGTCAGACTGCCGTTGCTGCCGATGACCCGGTGGCACGGAACGATGATCGAGATCGGGTTGCGCCCGTTGGCCAACCCGACGGCGCGAGATGCGGTCGGCGCCCCGATCTGCATGGCCAACTGGCCATACGAGCGGGTCTGGCCGTACGGGATCGTCAGCAACGCGGTCCACACCCGACGCTGAAACTCCGTACCGGCCATCTGGTAGGCCAGGTCGAATTCGGTGAGATCGCCGGCGAAATACGCCGCGAGTTGCTCGACCACCTCGGGGAATGCGGTCTCGTCGCGTCGCCAACCGGTGCGGTCGGGGGCGTGGGAGTGGTCGAGCATCAGCAGATGGCTGAGCTTGCCGTCCTCGCCGGCCAGGGTGAGCGGGCCGATCGGGCTGTCGATGGTGCGTTGGCAGGTCATGCGATCTCCTGGGACGTCGGGGGCCAGTCGTTGACGGCGTGGTCGAGTGCGGTCCACAAATGCTGGGTGGCGTAGGACCGCCAGGGACGCCAGCGGGCGGCGCGTTGATTCAGCGCCCGCGGCTGCTCCGGCAGGCCCAACTGCCGGGCGGCCACCTGCACCCCCAGATCGGTTACCGGAAAGGCATCGGGGTCGCCCAGGCCACGCATGGCGATCACCTCCGCCGTCCAAGCGCCGACACCGGGAATCTGCAACAGCGCGTGCCGGGCCCGGTCCCAATCGCAGCCCGCGCCCAGCACGACGGTGCCCTCGGCCAACCCCGCGACCAGGGCGAGCAAGGTGCGCCGGCGTGCCCGGGGCAGGGCGAGCTGATCGGGATCGATGCCGGCGAGGCGCTGCACCGAGGGAAACACGTGCGTCAGCCCGCCGGCCGGATCTGCGATCTGCTCACCGTGCGCAAGCAACAGTCGGCGCGCGTGGGTGCGGGCCGCCTTGACCGACACCTGCTGGCTGAGGACCACCCGCACCGCCAGTTCGGCTTCATCGACCGTCCGCGGAATGCGCTGACCCGGCGCCTTGGTCACGACCGGTGCCAATTCGGGGTCCTCGGTGAGTGTTTCGACGACGGCCTCGGGATCGGCGTCGAGGTCCAGCAACCGCCGGCAGCGGGTGATGGCGGCCGTGAGGTCCCGGAAGTCCTCGAGCACCAGCTTGCATCGGACGTGATCGGCGGCCGGAGACAAGCTGACTATGCCGTTGCCGTGCGGCAGGCGCAGGGTGCGTCGGTAGGCACCCTCGCGTACCTCCTCGCAGCCGGGAACCGCGCACGCCGCCAGATGCCCGAAGACACCCTCGAACGCGAACGGAGTGCGCACCGGCAGGCGCAGCGACAGCGCCCCTGGGCCGGGAGCATTCCGGTCGGACTGGATCGTCGACCGGGTGACCGCCTGCTGCCGCAACGCCGTCGGGGTGGTGGCACACACGGCACGGATCGTGTCGTTGAACTGCCGGATGCTGGCGAACCCGGCCGCGAACGCGACGTCGCCCAACGGCAGATCGGTGGTCTCGATCAAGATCCTGGCCGTCTGCGCCCGCTGGGCGCGGGCTAGCGCCAACGGGCCGGCGCCGACCTCGTCCTGCAGCAGGCGCTGCAACTGGCGGGCGGAGTAGCCCAGGTGGCCGGCAAGTCCGGTCACCCCCTCCCGGTCGACGGTGCCGTCGGCGATCAAGCGCATCGCCCGGCCCACCACGTCGCCGCGGATGTTCCATTCCGGAGAGCCCGGTGCCGCGTCCGGTCGGCAACGTTTGCAGGCCCGGAAGCCGGCGCGCTGCGCGGCGGCGGCGCTGGGGTAGAACCGCACGTTGCGCGCCAGGGGCGGGCGCGCCGGGCAACTGGGCCGGCAATAGATCCGGGTGCTCAGCACGGCCGTGAAAAACCAGCCGTCGAAGCGGGCGTCGCTGGACTGCACGGCACGATAGCAGCGGTCGAAGTCGTCGTGCATGTTGTAACCATGGCACGCGCAGGCCGATGACACTAGCGGAAATGCGACACGACAGTGCCGGAGCGGTACGGGTCGCGGGGCTACCATCTGGGCGTGACAGCACTGGTGCAGCGGTACCTGGACGGGATCCTGGCCGAACACGCCGACGTGAGCGTCGGCGCACTGGCGAGCTACATTCCGGAGCTGTCCCGGGTCGATCCGACGGGCTTTGGCCTCTCGCTGTCCTCCTCAGACGGTCATGTCTACGAATCCGGCGATGCCGGTGTGGAATTCACGATGCAGTCGATCTCCAAACCGTTCACCTATGCCCTGGCGCTCGATCAGCTGGGTCAAGAAGACGTCGACGCGCGGATCGGCGTGGAACCCTCCGGTGAGGGGTTCAACAGGATCAGCGTCGATCAGGTCACCAACGTCCCGAAGAATCCGATGATCAATGCCGGCGCGATCGTGGCGTGCTCCTTGATCCCGGGCAAGACGGCCGACGATCGGTTCGACCTCGTCCGCGAGTTCTACAGCGCCTGCGCCGGCCGCGGCCTGGACTTCGACGAGGACGTCTACCGATCCGAGAAGGCCAGCGGCAGCCGCAACCGCGGGATCGCCTACCTGCTCGAGAGTTTCGGCGCGCTCGGTGCTGATCCCGACGACGCACTCGACGTCTACATCCGATCATGCTCGCTGAAGGTCACCAGTACCGATCTGGCCCGGATGGCCGCGACGCTTGCGCGCGGCGGGTTCAACCCGCTGACCGGCCGGCAGGTGACCGACGCGGCCGTGGTGCGGCGCACGCTGTCGGTCATGGTCACCTGCGGTATGTACGACGCCGCCGGTGAGTGGGTCAGCGCGGTCGGTATGCCGGCTAAAAGCGGCGTCGCCGGTGGCATCGTGGCGGTGCTGCCCGGCCAGCTCGGTATCGGCGTCTATTCGCCGCGGATCAACGCCAAGGGCAACAGTGTGCGCGGGGTCCTGGTGTGCCGCAGCCTTTCCCAACAGCTCGGCCTGCACTTCCTGACGGTGAGCAGCGAAGCCCACGCGGCCATTCGCGGGGCGTACACCCCCCGCCCCGGCGCTCGGGTCTACGAGGTCCACGGCGATCTGCTTTTCGCGGGTGCCGAACAGGTGGCCCGCACCGCCACCCGTGAGTGTGGTGACTTCGACATCGCGATCCTGGACGTGTCGCGGCTGCACGCGATCAGCGATCCAGCGCGCGCCCTGCTCGCCGGACTGGCCGACGATCTGCAAAGCCGCGGCAAGCAGGGGCTGCTCGTCGATCCCGGCGGCGCGGTGGCGCCCGACCCGGCGGCCTACGGCGCGCTGGTGTTCGACACGGTCGAGGCCGCCCTCGCCGCGATGGAGAAGCAGGCCGGGTAACGCCGGCTACAGCGGGCCGGCCAGCACGGTGGGCTGGTCGTAGCCGCGCAGTACCACCGACTCGCCCAGCACCCAATGGGCCTGCTCGCTGATGCTGGCGGCGAGCACCGTCGGCGCCGTGGTCAACAGCGGTAGCTGCCGGGCTTTGGCCAACTCGCACAGCCGGGCGGCTTCGTTGACCGGTTCGCCGATCACGGTGTATTCGAAACGTTCTTTGGCGCCGACATTTCCGGCGACGACCTGGCCGGCCGCCACACCGATACCGGCCCGGATCTCCGGGACTTCGTCGGCTAGCCGAGACAGGATCCCTCGAGCGGCGGCCAGCGCTTCGTCCTCGGGCTGGTCGAGGTGATTCGGGGCGCCGAAGATCGCCAGGGTCGCATCGCCCTCGAATTTGTTGATCAGCCCGCGGTGGCGATCGACCTCGTCGACGACCACCGCGAAAAACCGGTTGAGCAAAGTGACGACCTCGGTCGCCGCCTTGGCGGTCACGATCTGCGTCGAGCCGACGATATCGACGAAAAGCACTGCGACGTGGCGCTCTTCGCCGCCCAGCTGTATCCGTTCGCGTTCCGCCGCGGCGGCGACCTCGCGCCCGACGTGGCGACCGAACAGGTCGCGTACCCGTTCGCGCTCCCGCAACCCGTGCACCATCGCGTTGAAACCGCTCTGCAGCTCACCGAGTTCGGTGCCGTCGAACACCACCAGATCGCCGCGAAGGTTGCCCTGTTCGACGCGCTTGAGTGCGGCGCGTACCACCCGCACCGGGGCAGCCGTGAGCCAGGACAGGATCCACATCAGCAGGAATCCGAAGACCACGGTGGCAACCGAAATGATCAGTACCGCAATACCGAACTGGGTCATGGTGAGGTTCTTCAGCACCAGGGCGAATATCGCCGTCAGCGCGATACCCAGAACCGGCACACCCGAGCTGAGTAGCCACACCATCATGGTGCGGCCCATGATTCCCGAGATGAACCGCCGGGGCGGCCGCCCGGCGGCGAGTGCCTGCGCGGCCACCGGCCGCAGCGCGAACTCGGTGAAGAGGTAGCAGGCGGTGGCCACCTGGATGCCGCAGATACCCACGGTGAATGCCACAATCGGAATGAAGATACTGTTTTTCATTCCATAAAGCAGCGTGAACAGCACCGCCGCCACGCACCAGAGCGCCAGCACGACCTGCGACACCCGCCACGGCGCCAGGAAGGCGTTGCGCTCATCCGCCCGGCTGGGCTGCTGCTCCTTGATCGCCCAGCGCAACCTCTTGATGGTGCGCCGGGTGATCCAGTAGGTGCCGAAGACCATCGCGATCACGACATAGGCCGGAACAACGCCGTAGGTCAGCCACGTCGGGGCGTCGGCGAACACACTGGGCGTCGGAAAGGCCACCGTCACCAGCATCACCGCCACGGCGATCCCGAGCAGGTTGGTCACCACGATGACCACCGTCATGATGAACTGAATGCGTATCCGGCGCAGATACTGGCTCTCCGAGACCCTGCCCAGCAACCAGGAGCCGTATTCGGGCGTTTCCGGCAGCCGGCCGCTCTGGCGGGTCAGCAGCTCCAGGATCCGGCCCAGGCGTTGCGCGGTCGTCTTTGGCGGCTTCATCGTGGCGTAAGAATAATTGCTCGGGGCTGCGCCGTGTCGAACAATTAGCTGCGGTCGAGTCGGCGTAGCAGCATGGCAATCTGGCTGAGGATCGCCGAATCCCTGATGTGCTGCGAGGGTGATTTCGTAGTGGCGGTCGAGTCGATGGCAGTGATTGATCCAGCTATTGGTAGGTTCGGCAATCCAGCGGCGTGGCTGTAACTGGTACCGGCTGGCTGATTTTGGGCCGGAAACGATGTCGATGCTGACGCTGGCCTTGGTGGCTGAATCGGCGACGGTGGTGCCGGTGTAGTCCTGGTGTAGTTGTCCAGCCAGAGGTGGGCAATGGTCGGCGCGACCCGTGTCACTTCGCCCAGGAGTTCGGGAAAGGCTGCACGATCCTGCACGTCAGCGGCGGCGACCATTATGCCCGCGCTGTCGACCAGGATGTGGCGTTTGAAGCCGTCAATCTTCTTAGCGCCTTCGAATCCGCGCGGACCGGCCACCGGAGATGCCTTGGCGCGGCAGGGGGTACCTCCCGCTTGCGGGCGAATACCGCGAGGCGCTGCCAGTGCGCAGCAAGGTAGAGGATCGTGTCGAGATATTGGCGCCACCGCTGGGGCGGGCACGTCAGGCCACCGTGTGGATGTTCCGGCACGACGAATCGGTCGATGCGCGCCCAGGCGGTGCCGGACAGATCGGACTCGTCGGGGAGCCGGTGCGGCGGTTTGAGGTCACATAACTACCGATCTGCGATCAGGTGTTTCGACATATTCTTGCATGTCAGCGTGTTGTCGGTGGCCTATGCGATGCTCGCGGTGATGACCCGGCACACGACGTTTAAGTTCTGCCTCGACCCGACCGTCGAGCAGATCGATGTGCTGGCCCGACATGCCGGGGCGGCCCGGTTCGCATTCAACCAGTGTCTACGGATGGTCAAAACTGCACTCAACGACCGGAAGTCCAACTCGAACATCGAGGTGCCGTGGACCGGGTTTGATCTGATCAACGTGTTCAACGCGTGGAAGAAGACCGAGGCCGCCGGCCGGGTTTTCACCGTCGATGCCGCCGGTGTGGCCGAATTGGATGTGACGGGGCTGTCGTGGCGGACCGAGGTCTGTCAGCAGGTGTTCGAGGGAGCCGCTGTCGATCTGGGAAAAGGGCTGAAAGCGTGGTCGGATGCCCGGGCCGGCAAGCGCAAAGGCAGGCGAGTCGGCTTTCCTCGCTTCAAGAAGAAGACCCGTACGATCCCGTCGTTTCGGTTGCGCAACAAGCACCCCAAAAGCCGGCGGGCGGCGATCCGCGTCGGCGAGGATGGCCGGCCGCGGTCGCTCACGCTGCCCGGCATCGGCCAGATCGCCGTCCACGACGACACCCGCCGACTACGCCGCCTGCTTGCCAAGGACCGCGCCGAGATTTTGTTCGCCACCGTCACTGAGCACGCCGGCCGGTGGTGGCTATCGCTGAATGTCGAAGCCGCTGACATACACCCGGCCCACCACCACCAGCCTCGAGACGCCGCAGACAGCGGTGGTTGGGTTGGGGTTGATCGGGGGCTTTCGGCGTTCGTCGTCGCTGCCACGTCCGGCGGCACCGAAGTCGCCCGAATCACCGATGCCCCCAAAGCACTCGCTACCGGCATGGCCCGCCAGCGCAGGTTGGCGAAATCGCTGTCCCGCAAACAGAAAGGATCACACAACCGCTCCGATGCCGCCGTCCGGCTGGCCCGGCATCACCACCGCATCGCCAACCGGCGCAAGCATTTCCTGCATCAGGTCTCCAACCAGCTGGTCAAGACTCACGACCGGCTCGTCATCGAAGACCTCAACACCGCAGGGATGCTGACCAACCACCGTCTGGCACGATCCATCTCCGATGCCGGCTGGACCGAGTTCGCCCGCCAACTCATCTACAAACAGAGCTGGCGCGGTGGCCAGGTCACCGTCGCCGATCGCTGGTACCCCTCAAGTCAGCTCTGCTCGATATGCGGAGACCGACGCACCGACCTGAGCCTGGCTGACCGAGAGTTCATCTGCACAGCTGGTCATTGCTTGGATCGTGACGCCAACGCGGCGGTGAATCTGGCCCGCTGGGGCCAAACCCATCACCACTCCCCTCGATCCCCGGACCCCCAAGCAGGAGGCCGGGCCACCAACGCCCGCCGACAGGACGGCTCTGACCGGCACCCTTCGTGTGCCGGTGAAACCAGCCTGGTTGAAGCGGGAACCGACGTTCACGCCGCACCCGCTGCCTGAACCGACGACGCCCGAGAAGGGCGGAGCCGAACACACCGACCACAGTTGTTCGACACGCTTTAAGGTGGTTCGGATGCGACTCGTGATCGCCCGATGCACCGTCGACTACGTCGGCCGGCTCACCGCGCACCTTCCGTCGGCCCGCCGGTTGCTGCTGCTCAAAGCCGACGGATCTGTCAGTGTGCATGCCGACGACCGTGCCTATAAGCCGCTGAACTGGATGAGCCCGCCGTGCCGGCTCGCCGAGGAGTCCGGCGGCGAGTTCCCGGTGTGGGTCGTGGCGAACAAGTCCGGTGACCAGTTGCGGATCACCCTCGAAGAGATCGAACACGATTCCAGCCACGAACTCGGCGTCGACCCGGGTCTGGTCAAAGACGGGGTGGAGGCACAACTGCAGGCGCTGCTCGCCGAGCATGTCGAACTGCTCGGCGAGGGCTACTCCCTGGTGCGCAGGGAGTACATGACTGCGATCGGCCCGGTGGACCTGCTCTGCCGTGATGCGCAGGGGCGCTCGGTTGCCGTGGAGATCAAACGCCGAGGCGAGATCGACGGCGTCGAGCAGCTCACCCGCTACCTGGAACTGCTCAACCGCGACACTCTGCTCGCGCCGGTGAGCGGTGTGTTCGCCGCCCAGCAGATCAAGCCGCAGGCCCGCACGCTGGCGACCGATCGCGGCATCCGTTGCCTGACACTGGATTACGACGCAATGCGCGGGATGAACAGCGACGAATACCGCTTGTTCTGATTACCGGGCGGAATAGTCGGCGAACCCAGCGCGTTGGAGCGGTCCATGGCAGTCGATAACCTCTTTCAGCCGCTGACGGTGCGCTCGCTGACCACGCCGAATCGCTTCGCGATGGCGCCGATGACCCGGCAGGCATCACCCGGTGGCATCCCGGGCCGCGATGTCGCCGAGTACTACCGCCGGCGCGCCGCCGGAGGTGTGGGCCTGATCATCACCGAAGGTATCCGGCTGCCCGACCCGGCCGCGGGTTACCCGTTCAGCGTGCCGACAATCGCGGGCGATGAGGTGCTCGCGGGCTGGACCCGGGTTGTCGATGCCGTGCATTCCGAGGGTGCGACGATCGCCGCCCAGCTCTGGCATCAGGGCGTGCAGCGCGACGACGCCGACGGGGTAGTGCCGGTCGGCCCATCGGGAATCGACGGACGTGGTCAGCCGCGCGGCCGGGCGCTGCGAACCGAGGAACTCCCCGGGGTCGCGGAACTGTATGCCCACAGCGCCGCCACGGCGCGAGACATCGGCTTCGACGCGGTCGAGATCCACGGCGCGCACGGCTACCTGCTGGACGAATTCCTCTGGGAGCGAACGAATCAACGCACCGACGGCTACGGCGGGTCGCTGGCCGCGCGGACCCGCTTCCCGGCCGAGGTGGTCGCTGCGGTACGTGCCGCGGTGGGGCCGGACTATCCGGTCATCTTCCGCTTTTCGCAGTGGAAGGGCACCGACTACACCGCCTCGATCGCCGACGATCCGACCCAGTTGCAGGAATTGCTGAACCCGTTGGTCGAGGCGGGGGTCGACGTGCTCCATCCGTCGACGCGCCGGCACTATGTGCCGGCGTTCCCCGACTTCGACGCGGATCTGAGCCTGGCCGGGTGGACCAAGAAGGTCACCGGGGTGCCGGTCATCGCGGTCGGATCGGTCGGGCTGGAAACACAGTTCCGCAGCGAGAAGCGCGGTGAGGTGATCGCGCCCGCCCCCGTCGACCGACTGGTCGAGCAGTTCGAGGCCGGGGAGTTCGATGTGGTGGCCGTCGGACGCGCACTGCTGGCCGACCCGACCTGGGTCAACCGTCTTCGCCGGGACGAGCTGGACGGGTTCGGCGGTTACGACGCGGCTGTCGCGCTGGCCGGGCTGGCCTGACCGGCATGGCTCGTCGCCGCGGCCCGTCGCATCGGCCGCAACGCCCGTTACCGCTTGCGCAGCGGGTCGAGACCGGACCCGACGGGTATGAGTACGTCGTGGCGGCGATCGCCGGCTCGCGCGCCGTGAAGGTCTATCGGTGTCCCGGATGCGATCACGAGATCCGCCCCGGTATCGCGCACGTGGTGGTGTGGCGTGCCGAATCCGGCAGTTCAGCGAGCCTCGACCGAGGAGAGGCGAAGCTGGGACCGCCGCATGAAGGCGAGGGTGACGACCGGCGGCATTGGCACACGCCGTGCTGGGCGAATCGCGCCACCCGGGCTCCCACCCGGAAGTGGTCGTGAGAGGTCAGTGCGCGCCGGTGGCGGCCTTGGCGTTCGTGGCCGGCTCGACCAACTCGATCAGCACCCCGCCGGCGTCTTTGGGGTGGATGAAGTTGATCCGGGAGTCCGACGTGCCGCGCCGGGGAGCGTCGTAAAGCAACCGCACACCCTGCTCGCGCAGCCGCTCGGAGAGCGCGTCGATGTCACTGGTCCGATAGGCGAGCTGCTGCAGACCCGGCCCGCGCTTGTCCAGGAACTTCGCGATCGTCGAGGACTCGTCGATCGGGGCCATCAGCTGAATCTGGGCACTGCCGACCGGCGCGCCACGCACCGCCAGCATCGCCTCGACGATGCCCTGCTCCTCGTTGACCTCTTCGTGCAGCACGATCATGCCGAGCTGGTCGTGATACCACTTCTTGGCCGCTTCCAGGTCCGGCACGGCAATGCCGACGTGGTCGATCGCCGTCACGAGGGCAGAAGCCAGGGCGCTACGCACCTCGAAAGAGTCGGCGATGGATTCGGTCGTCATAACGCAACGGTAACCTGACCGGAAACATCGCGCTGCGCCGATCCACCTAGATCGGCCACCCAGACCCGCCCGGGAGGTAGTCATGACGACATCGGTGATCGTTGCTGGGGCACGGACCCCGATCGGCAAGCTGATGGGCTCGCTGAAGGATTTCTCGGGTAGCGACCTGGGTGCCGTCGCCATCGCGGGAGCGCTGGAGAAGGCGCAGGTACCGGCGTCGCTGGTGCAGTACGTGATCATGGGCCAGGTGCTGACCGCGGGTGCGGGCCAGATGCCGGCCCGGCAGGCGGCGGTGGGCGCGGGCATCGGCTGGGACGTGCCGACGCTGACCATCAACAAGATGTGTCTGTCGGGAATCAACGCCATCGCCATGGCTGACCAGCTGATCCGCGCCGGCGAATTCGATGTGGTGGTGGCCGGCGGCCAGGAGTCCATGAGCAAGGCCCCGCACCTGCTGCTGGACAGCCGGTCGGGCTACAAGTACGGCGACGTGACGGTACGCGACCACCTCGCCTACGACGGCCTGCACGACGTGTTCACCGACCAGCCGATGGGTGCGCTCACCGAGCAGCGCAACGAGGTCGACCAGTTCACCCGCGCCGAGCAGGACGAGCTCGCGGCCCAGTCGCACCGCAAGGCCGCTGCGGCATGGAAGGACGGCGTCTTCGCCGACGAGGTGGTGCCGGTGAAGATCCCGCAGCGCAAGGGGGATCCGCTGGAGTTCACCGAGGACGAGGGCATCCGGGCCAACACCACCGCCGATTCGCTGGCCGGGCTCAAGCCGGCGTTCCGCAAGGACGGCACCATCACCGCCGGTTCGTCGTCGCAGATCTCCGATGGTGCGGCCGCTGTGGTGGTGATGAGCAAGGCCAAGGCGCAAGAGCTGGGACTGGACTGGTTGTGCGAGATCGGCGCGCACGGCGTGGTGGCCGGGCCGGATTCGACCCTGCAATCGCAGCCGGCCAACGCCATCAAGAAGGCCATCGCCCGCGAGGGCATCTCGGTCGACCAACTCGACGTGGTGGAGATCAATGAGGCGTTCGCGGCGGTGTCGCTGGCCTCGACCCGCGAGCTCGGGGTGAACCCCGACCTCGTCAACGTGCACGGCGGGGCGATCGCCGTCGGACACCCGATCGGGATGTCCGGCGCACGCATCACGCTGCACGCCGCCCTCGAGCTCAAGCGGCGCGGTTCGGGCTACGCGGTGGCCGCGTTGTGCGGTGCCGGTGGCCAGGGCGACGCGCTGATCCTGCGGGCCAAATAACCGTCTCCCTACGGTTGCGTAGGTTGCTGGAGCGGACAGATTTGGGGCGTCGAATCCGCACTGTGATTTTCGTCATAGCCGGCGGCATCGCCGGTTTACCCGGCCCGGAATCAGGCGTCGGCACCGGCGCCGCAAGGGCGTGACAGACTTGACGGCGTGACTCGTCCTCGACCCCCGATCGGCCCGGCGTTGGCCGGAGCAGTGGATTTGTCCGGTCTCAAGCAATCGGCGCAGCCCAGCGGCGCCGGCGGTGACAGTTCGGCTCCGCCGGGCGCCACCGAGATCACCGAGACCAATTTCGAAGACGAGGTGCTGGTCCGGTCCAACCAGGTGCCGGTGGTGGTGCTGCTGTGGTCGCCACGCAGCGAAGCATGCATCCAGCTGGCCGACACCCTGGCCGCGTTGGCCACCAGTGACGGCGGCACCTGGTCGCTGGCCACCGTCAACGTCGATGTCGCGCCCCGGGTGGCCCAGGTGTTCGGCGTGGAGGCGGTGCCCACCGTGGTGGCCTTGGCCGCCGGCCAACCGATCACCAGCTTTCAGGGCGTGCAGCCGCCCGAGCAGCTGCGCCGCTGGGTGGATTCACTGGTGTCGGCCACCGCGGGCAAGCTCTCCGGAGGCGGCGACTCCGAGCAGCCGACCCAGGTCGACCCGGCGCTGGCACACGCCCGTGATCTGCTCGACGCCGGTGACTTCAGTGCGGCCCGCGACGCCTACCAGGCCATGTTGGATGCCGATCCCAACCATGTCGAAGCGAAGGCGGCGTTACGCCAGCTCAACTTCCTGGAGCGGGCGACCGGTCGCGCTCCCGATGCGCCGGCGCAGGCCGACGCCACTCCGGACGACATCGAGGCCGCCTTCGCCGCGGCTGACGTGCAGATCCTCAACCAGGACGTCACCGCGGCCTTCGATCGGCTGATCGGATTGGTGCGACGGACCTCCGGCGACGAGCGCAGCACGGTGCGGACCCGGCTGGTCGAGCTGTTCGAGCTGTTCGACCCGGCGGACCCCGAAGTGGTCGCCGGCCGACGCAACCTGGCCAACGCGCTGTACTAGGCCGGTGCCAGCCACACCGCGGACAGGGCCGGCAACACCAGGACTGTCGAGGCGGGCCGGCCGTGCCACGGATCATCGGTGGCTTCGACCCCGCCGAAGTTGCCCGCCCCCGAACCGCGGTAGGCAACCGCATCGGTATTGAGCACCTCGCGCCAGCGGCCGGCACGCGGCAGACCCAGGTGGTAGTCGGCGTGTTCGACGCCGGCGAAGTTGAATACGCAGGCCAGCATGGAACCGTCGGCGCCGTAACGCAGAAAGCTCAGCACGTTGTTGGCCGAGTCGTTGGCGTCGATCCAGGAATAGCCGCGCGGGTCGGTGTCCTGGCTCCACAAGGCCGGCAGCGCACGGTAGTGGGCGTTGATATCGCCGACCAGGCGCAAGATGCCGGGGGAGTAGCCTTCGGCCTCGAGTTGCGGGTCGAGCTGGAACCAGTCGACACCGCGCTCGTTGCACCACTCACTGCGTTGGCCGAATTCCTGCCCCATGAACAGCAGCGGCTTGCCGGGATGCGCCCACTGGTAGGCCAGCAGGGTGCGCAGACCCGCCGCCTTGCGGTGGTCGTCACCGGGCATCCGCGACCACAGCGTGCCCTTGCCGTGCACCACCTCGTCGTGGCTGATCGGCAGCACGTAATTCTCGCTGTAGGCGTACAGCATGGAAAACGTCATGTTGTGGTGGTGGTAGCTGCGGTGCACCGGATCATGACCGAGATAGCCCAGCGTGTCGTGCATCCAGCCCATGTTCCACTTCATCGAAAAGCCAAGGCCGCCAAGGCTGGTGTCGCGGGTGACGCCCGGCCAGGAAGTGGATTCCTCGGCGATGGTCACGATGCCCGGCGCGACCCGGTGCGTGGTCGCGTTCAGCTCCTGCAGGAACTGCACCGCCTCCAGGTTCTCCCGGCCGCCGTGGATGTTGGGGGTCCAGCCGCCGTCGGGCCGCGAATAATCCAGGTAGAGCATCGATGCCACCGCATCCACCCGCAGCCCGTCGATGTGGAACTCGGTCAGCCAGTACAGCGCATTGGCCACCAGGAAGTTGCGCACCTCCGGGCGGCCGAAGTCGAAGACGTAGGTGCCCCAGTCGAGCTGCTCACCGCGTCGCGGATCAGCGTGCTCGTAGAGCGGGGTGCCATCGAAGCGGCCGAGTGCCCACTCGTCCTTGGGGAAGTGTGCCGGAACCCAGTCCACGATCACGCCGACACCGGCCCGGTGCAGCGCATCGACCAACGCCCGGAAATCGTCGGGCGTGCCGAAGCGTGCCGTCGGAGCGTAGTACGACGTCACCTGGTAGCCCCACGAACCGCCGAACGGGTGCTCGGCGACCGGCAGCAGCTCGACATGGGTGAAGCCATGTTCCACAACGTATTCCGTCAGCTCGGAGGCGAGCTGGCGATAGTCGAGGCCGGGCCGCCACGACCCCAGGTGCACCTCGTAGGTGCTCATCGGCTCCGCGACCGGGTTTCGCCGGGCGCGCTGCGCCATCCACTCGGCGTCATCCCAGCGGTAGGCGCTTGTCGTCACCCGCGACGCGGTTCTCGGCGGTACCTCGGTGGCGAAGGCGAACGGATCGGCCCGGTCGCTGACGGTGCCGTCGGCGCCGTGGATGCGGAACTTGTACAGTCCGCCGGCGGGGAAGTCCGGCCAGAACAGTTCCCAGACCCCGGAGGAACCCAGCGCCCGCAGCGGGGCGTCGTTGCCGTCCCAGCCGTTGAAGTCACCGATCAGGCCGACGCCGGTGGCGTTGGGCGCCCATACCGCGAACGACACGCCGGACACCTCACCGCCGGCCGTGGCCAGCGTGCGCTGGTGGGCGCCCATCACCTCCCAGAGCCGTTCGTGGCGGCCCTCGGCGAACAGGTGCAGGTCGATCTCGCCCAGTGTCGGCGGGAAGCGGTAACCGTCGGCGGCCGTGCGGATTCCGGTGGGCTCGGCGAATTGCGCGGTGTCGGGGTAGTGCACCTCGAGGCGGTAGTCGGCCAGGCCGGTCCGGGGCACGGCTGCGGCGAACAGTCCGGAACCGAGGTGGCGCATCGGGAACCGGTCGGCACCGGCGAGCACCACGATGCGGTGTGCGCGCGGCCGCAGCGCCCGAATCACGGTGACATCGCTGTATTCGTGGGCGCCCAGTATCGCGTGCGGATCGTGGTGCTCGCCGGCCAGCAGCCGGGCCAGATCGGCGCGGTCGGGCGCCAGGTGTCGGGTCATCGTGCTCACCGGCGACGCAACAGTTCGGTGCGGGCCGGCGCGTTGACCGGCGGCATCGTGACGATGTGGGCGACCGCCCGCGCCGGGTCGAGGCGCACCCAGTTCTCCTGTCCCCAGTGGTAGTCCTCACCGGTGATCTGGTCGCGTACCCAGAAGCGTTGGTAGTCCTCCATTCCCAGCGCCCACATGTCCAGGCGTAGCGTCGCGTGCTCGGGGGCGAACGGGTTGAGGGTGACCACCACCAGCACGGTGTCACCGCTGGCCGGATCGAACTTGCTGTAGGCCAGCAGGGCATCGTTGTCGACGTGGTGAAAGTGCACGGTGCGCAGTTGACTCAACGCCGGATGCAGCCGGCGGATCTCATTGAGCCGAGCGATGAACGGTTCGAGTGACCTGCCCTGGGCGAGCGCGGCGGCGAAGTCGCGAGGGCGCAGTTCGTACTTCTCCGAGTCCAGGTACTCCTCGCTGCCCTCGTGCAGCGCGCGGTCTTCGAACAATTCGAAGCCGGAGTAGACGCCCCACGTCGGGCTCAGGGTGGCCGCCAGCGCCGCACGGATGGCGAACATGCCGGGGCCGCCCGCCTGCAGGCTGGCGTGCAGGATGTCGGGGGTGTTGACGAAGAGATTCGGCCGACGGTAGTCGGCGAGTTCGGCGATCTGCTGTCCGAACTCGGTCAGATCGTGTTTCGTTGTCCGCCAGGTGAAGTACGTGTAGGACTGGGTGAAACCCAGTTTGGCCAGTCCATACTGACGCGCCGGCGGGGTGAATGCTTCGGACAGGAACAGCACATCCGGGTCGATGTTCTTGACGGCGCCGATCAGCCAGATCCAGAAGTCCGGCGGCTTGGTGTGCGGATTGTCGACCCGAAAGACCTTGACGCCGTGGTCCATCCAAAACCGCACCACCCGCAGTACTTCGGCGTACAACCCGGCCGGATCGTTGTCGAAGTTCAGCGGATAGATGTCCTGATACTTCTTCGGCGGGTTCTCGGCATAGGCGATGGTCCCGTCGGGCAACTCGGTGAACCATTCCCGGTGCTGGCTGGCCCACGGGTGATCAGGCGCGCACTGCAGCGCCAGGTCCAGAGCGACCTCGAGGTCCAGCTGGCGGGCGGCGGCGACGAAAGCGTCGAAGTCGTCGATGGTGCCCAGATCTGGGTGCACCGCAAGGGCCGCAACAACTCCGCGACCGCAGAGCCCGGTGACGTCGGTTCGCCGTGGGCCATCGGTAGCG
>NZ_LZMF01000068.1:0-16148 GCF_001673565.1 Mycolicibacter sinensis | reverse complement strand
AGGCTCAGTGCGACCGAGGGCAGATCGGCCGCCCTGGTCGAGCTGCTCGAGCGGATCTGCGGTGCCGCGGCCAGGATCGCTCGGCATACAGCGCCACCGTGGCGGGCAGCGTCAGCATCCGCATCGCATCGGCGGTGGACGCGCAGTCGACGACGATCCGATCCCACCGGCCGCTGTGCGCCAGCTCGCCGACCTCATGCAGTCCGAGCACCTCCTGAACCCCGGGAAGGGCCGAAAGTTCTTCGGGGGCAACGCTTCCCAAATCCGATTCCGGGAACCGCTCGGACAGCACGACGACGACCTCGGTCCAGTGCGCCTCGAGCAACGCCAGCGTGTCCAGCGCCAGCACGTCGAGCCCGCCGGGACCGGCGTCGTCGAGCACCACCGAAACGGGGTCGCGTGCGCCGCTGGGCGTTACCGTCACGCCGAGCACATCGCCGACCGAGTGCGCCTGGTCGGTGGAGATCAGCAGCACCCGGTGGCCGGCGCGCGCGTCGGCGACCGCAGTCGCAGCGGCCAGCGTGGACTTGCCTACCCCGCCTTTGCCGACGAACAGACTGATCGGCGCCACTGGAAGCGCGGTGTGCGCTCCTGCCTCAGGCGGCCTCACTCAGCCTCGGCTCGCTTCTTCAGGTCCTTGAGCGCGGTGTCGGTCAGGCGCCGCTCCGCCTTGCGCTTGAGCAGACCGATCATCGGGATCATCAGATCGACCGACAGTTCGTAGACGACTTCGGTTCCGGATTCCTTGGGCGCCAAACGGTATTCACCGTCGAGGGCCTTGAGCAGCGAACTGGAGACCAACGACCAGCGCACCGAGCGACGATCAGCCGCCCAGTCGTACTTCAGCACCATGGTGTCTTTGAGCACCGCCGCGTCCAGGACCAGCCGGGCCTGCTTCGGGTAGCCGTCGGAGTCGGTTTCGAGCACCTCGGCCTCGGTGTACTCCGAAACCCAATCGGGGTAGGCGCCGATGTCGGCGATCACCTTCATCACCGTGTCAGGATCCGCCGCAATGACGATGGTCTGAGCTGTCTTGTCCGCCACCTGGTTACTTCCCTAACTTGTTTGCGCCTGCCACCGGCCCTCGGCAGAGACGGTACCTCGCCGCGCCGGGCGCCCGCCCGTTCAGCGGCGGGTCAGCTCCCGACGGCCGGTCCGACACCGACCGGCCGGGCCCGCTCGAGGCGAGCTTTCACTTCGAAAGCCATCCGCTTTCCGGCCACCCGGCGGCGGTGGATCAGCTTCGGCAGGTTCAGCCGGGCCAGCTGGCGGCCGGTCACGCCGGTGGGCTCAGCGTGCAGGAAATAGTGCAGCAACACCCCGTCGAGCATCGGGTCCAGCCAGATCTCCATGGTTCCGGTCAGCGGCCCGCTCACCGTCCATCGAACGCCCTTCTCGGCGCGATCCTCGACCACCTGGAGTTGCAGGTCCGGCCACCACCGCTGCCAGCTCGACCGGTCCGCGACCACGGCGCCGACCTGATCGCCGGGTGCGGCGATGAACGTCTGGTCGGCTACCTGGATACTGTTCATCGCTTCAGCTTCACATATGACGCCCGCACGCGGAACGCAGCGGGTGCGCAGCTGCCCCGGCAGTGAACACCGTCACACCGGTCGTCGGGCGGCTATTAGGCTGGGCACACAGACAGCAGGTCGCCAAGAGAGGTCATCGCATGCGTGAGTTCAGTGTTCCCGCGTCGTTCACCGTCGAGGAGCACGACAACGTCGCCGCAGTAGTCTTCGAACACGAGCGCGACAATCCCGACTACGTCATCTTTCAGCGTCTGGTCGATGGGGCCTGGACGGACGTCACCTGCGCCACCGCCGCCGCCCACATCCGCTCGGCGGCACTGGGTCTGATCGCCCAGGGCGTGGCGGCCGGCGACCGGGTGGTGATCTTCTCGGCGACGCGTTACGAGTGGGCCATCCTGGACTTCGCGATCCTGTCGATCGGCGCGGTGACCGTGCCGATCTACGAGACGTCGTCGGCGGAGCAGGTGCGCTGGGTGATGGAGGACTCCAGCGCGGTGCTGGCGTTCGCCGAAACCGACGCCCACGCCCAGATGATCAACGAACTCGCCGGTGACTTGCCCGCCCTGCGGCGGGTGCTGACCATCGACGGATCCGGGCCCAAAGGCCTGGACGAACTCGCCGAAGCCGCCGCCGGCCAGGACCCGGCGCAGGTCACCGCACGCCTCGACGCGCTGAAGGTCACCGACCCGGCGACGCTGATCTACACCTCGGGCACCACCGGGCGCCCCAAGGGCTGCGAGCTCACCCACTCCAACCTGATCTACGAGGTGCGCGGCACCAAGGCCGCACTGCCGACCCTGCTGGGGCCGGGCCAGCGCCTGCTGATCTTCCTGCCGCTGGCGCACGTGCTGGCCCGCGCCCTGACCCTGGCGGCCTTCACCAACCGGGTCACCGTCGGGTTCACCAGCGACATCAAGAATCTGGTGCCGATGTTCTCGGTGTTCAAGCCGACCGTGGTGGTGTCGGTGCCGCGGGTGTTCGAGAAGGTCTACAACACCGCCGCGCAGAACGCCGCCAACGACGGCAAGGGCCGGATCTTCGAGATGGCCGCCCAGACCGCGGTGGACTGGAGCGAGGCCACCGACCGCGGCGGTCCCGGGCTGCTGCTGCGCGCCAAGCACGCGCTCTTCGACAAGCTGGTCTACCACAAGCTGCGCGCGGCGCTGGGCGGTGACTGCCGCGCCTCGGTGTCCGGCGGTGCGCCGCTGGGCGAACGGCTGGGCCACTTCTACCGTGGCGTCGGGCTGTCCATCTACGAGGGCTACGGCCTGACCGAGACCACCGCCGCCGTCACCGTCAACCCGGTCGGTGGCATGAAGGTCGGGACCGTCGGAAAACTGGTGCCCGGCAACAGCATGCGCATCGCCGACGACGGGGAGTTGCTGGTGCGCGGCGGTGTGGTGTTCGGCGGCTACTGGCGCAACGAGCAGGCCACCGCCGAGGCGTTCTCCGACGGCTGGTTCAAGACCGGCGACCTGGCCGACATCGACGCCGAGGGCTACCTGAAGATCACCGGCCGCAAGAAGGAGATCATCGTCACCGCCGGCGGCAAGAACGTCGCTCCGGCGGTGCTCGAGGACCAGCTGCGCGCCCACCCCCTGATCAGCCAGGCGATGGTGGTCGGCGACGCCAAGCCGTTCATCGGCGCGTTGATCACCATCGACCCGGAGGCCATCGAGGGCTGGAAACAGCGCAACAGCAAGTCCAGCACCGCCACCGCCGCGGACCTGGTCACCGACCCGGACCTGATGGCCGAGGTGGATGCGGCGGTCAAGCAGGCCAACCTGGCGGTGTCGCACGCCGAGTCGATCCGCAAGTTCTCGATCCTGCCGGTCGACTTCACCGAGGCCACCGGTGAGCTGACGCCGACGATGAAGGTCAAGCGCAAGGTGGTCGCCGAGAAGTTCGCCGATTCGATCGAGGCGATCTACGCCAAGGACTGACCCGGCGGTTCAGCGCCGCATGCCCCCCCCGGCGGCTCAGGCCTGCAACAGGTCGGCCATGCGTCCGGCGAGCGTGTCCCAGCACCAGTGACCGGTCACCCAGTCGCGTCCCGCGGCGCCCATCGCGGCGGCCCGGTCGGGGTCGGCGAGCAGTTCGCTGATGGCGTCACCGATCTGCGCGACGGACCGGCCGTCGACGACCCGCCCGGTCCGCTTGTCCAGCACGGTTTCCGGTGCACCGCCGGAGCGACCGGCGATCACCGGGACACCGGCCGCCGACGCCTCCAGAAACACGATGCCCAGCCCCTCGACGTCGAGTCCCGCACCCCGGGTGCGGCACGGCATCGCGAAGACGTCGCCGAGCAGGTAGTAGGCCGGCAGCTCGGCCGCCGGTACCCCGCCGGTGAAGGTCACCGCATCGGCCACCCCGTGTTGGGCGGCCAGCTGGTGCAGCGTCTCGGCGTAGGGGCCGCCGCCGACGATCACCAACGCCGCCCCCGGCACCCGCTGCCGAATCGCCGGTAACGCCCGGATCAGCATGTCCTGGCCTTTGCGCGGCACCAGCCGCGACACGCACACCACCGTAGGCCGCTCACCCAGCCCGTGCCGCAGCCGCAGTTCGGCCCGCGCTCCCGGGTCGGGCCGGAACCGGTCGGTGTCCACCCCGGGCGGCAGGTGTTCCAGCGCGGCGTCGGGCCCGAACGCCGAGGAGAACCGGCCGCGGGTGTAGTGGCTGACGAAGGTGACCGTGTCGCAGGTCTGGCCGATCCGGCGCAGCACCGAGCGGGCCACCGGCAGCATCGACCAGCCGACCTCGTGGCCGTGGGTGCTGGCCAGCACCCGGGTGGCGCCGGCGGTGCGCGCCCGCTGCGCCAGCAGCGCCGCCGGGGCGGCCGCGCCGAACCAGACGGTGTCGATGGCCTGGTCGCAGATGAGCCGGCGCATCCGGCGGTCGACGGCCCGGCCCGGCAACATCAGCGTGCCCGGATGCCGCACCACCTGGTAGCCGGCCGATGTCGCCGCCTCGTCGAATGCCTCGGCGCCCTTCCACTGCGGTGCATACACCGTCACGTCGTGGCGTCCCGAGCCGGCGATGCGACGCACCAGCTCTTCCAGATAGCACTGGATGCCGCCGGGACGCGGCGGAAAATCGTTGGTAACCAGCAGGACCCGGCTCACTGCAGGGATGCTAGCTGCGCCACTGCCCTCACCCGGCGAGCAGGTCGGCTAGATCCACGCCGAGCACCAGCGGCACGGCCACCGAGGGGTCCACATGTCCGGGACCGCAGGCGGACGCATAAAGCTCGCGCAGCTTGGCGGCGCCGAACCGGGCGGCGACGTACCGGGCGAACTCCCACGCCCGGTCATAGGCCTGTGCCCGGCCCGGGCCGGGGGCGTCCAGGTCGGCATCTGAAGGCAGGGCGACCGGAGGCACCGGCGCGCGGGCCGAATCCGGGGCGGGGCGGGCGACGAAGTCCGCCACCCCCTCGGTGAGCCAGCGCGGGGCATCCAGGGCGGTGTCGGCTCGGGCCGCGTAGTGGAAAAGCTCGTGGGTCAACACGATTCGCAGCGCCGGCGTGCTCATGGCGTCCGCGCCGGGGGCGAACACGATCCGCTGGCCGCTCACCTGCCGACGTTCCGGATCGACCCGGTCGGCCACCGCGACCGCGGCGACGTCGGACCACTGTTCGACATCGGCCCCGCGGGCCCCGTTTGCCAGGGCGGCGAACTGCCGATCCGAGCCGGTAGCCGTCACCTCGATGCGGGACGCCCAGTCGGTGCCCCAGAACGCCTCAACCGCCTCGACGGCGTCGCCGATGTTGGCCTCGACGCGGCCCAGCAGTGCCGCACCGCGCGGGCCGCCGTGATTGTCCACGACGACGCTGCGGTGATCACCCACGATCAACGGCGCGTCAGCCTCGGGCCAAGCCGCGACGGCCAGCACCACCGCGGCGGCGATCAGCTCGGCCGCCAGCAGCGCAGCCAGCGGCCGGCGGAACCGGCGGCGCTCAGTAACGGCGGGCGTTGTGGATCGGGCCGGAGGAGTTCATCGGCACCACCCGGACCGGCTGACCGTAAGTCGACGAGTGGATCATCATGCCGTCGCCGACGTAGATCCCGGAGTGGGAGGCATCCGAGTAGAAGGTCAGCACGTCGCCGGGCTGCAGGTCCGAGAGCGCCACCGGCTGACCGCCGTTGGCCTGCGCCTGGCTGGAGTGCGGCAGATTGATGCCGGCCTGGTTGAACGCCCACATCACCAGTCCCGAGCAGTCGAACCCACCCGGTGCGGCCCCGCCCCACACGTAGGGGGTTCCGACCTGGGTCAACGCGGCCTGCACGGCGGTCGCGGCGCCGCCGCCTGCGCCACCGGGCGCGTCGGGGGCCGGGAAGCCGGGCAGCTGGAATCCGGGGAACGCGGGGGCTGGCGGCGCGCCCTCGGGAGCGGGCGGCTCCCCCGGTACGCCTTCGGGGCCCGGCCCCGGCTCGGCCATCGCGGTGCGCTGCTGCGGTGTCAGCGCGTAATACTGCGACTTGACCACCGAGATCTGCAGCTGCAGGCGGCTCTGCTTGGCCTGCAGTTCGGCGCGCACCGCAGCGGCCTGCTCGGCCGCGGTCCGGGCGTCCTCGGCAGACTTGGCGGAGGCCTGCTCGGCCGCATCGGCCTGGTCGCTGGCGACCCGGTAGCGCTCCATCTGCACCGACAGGTCCCTGGCCACCACCCGCTGCACGGCGAGCTTGTCGATCAGCTGCTGGGGCGACTCGGCGGTCAGGATGGCGTCCATGCCCCCGACCCGGCCACCCATGTAGGTGCTGGCGGCGAATCGGTTGACCGCCGACCGGTAGCCGGACAGCTGGTGCCGGGCGGTGTCGAGCGCGGCCTGGTCCTGGGTGTGCGCGGCGTCGGCGGCCTGTTGTTCGGCGAGTTTCTGGTCGAGGTTGAGCTGGGCGGTGTGCATCGCCTCGGTGGTCTGCTCGGCCTGCCGGGACAGCTCGCTGAGCTTCGCCAATGCGTCGTCAGCCGGGTCGGCGTACACGCTGCCGACAAAGCTGCCGGTCAGAGCCGTGACGCCGGCCACCAGGCCGGCGGCAACGCCGAGAGCAGGACGCCTAAAAGCACGCAGATTCCACCGCATACGTTCGAGCTTCAAGATTGCATCCTTTAACACTGCCAAGGGGGGGCGTGGCCGTGCCGCCGAAACTAAGATCTCGAATAGGTTACGAAATAGCAACGGCGTTGTCCATCGCGAGCTGCAACGTTAACAGCCCGGATTGTGAAAACTCTAAGGCGACGCGCCGCCGTCAGGCCACCCCGGATCGGCGCGCCGGGCCGCGTTCTCCGCGGATGGGAACCAGGCGCAGCCGCGGCGCCATCCCGGCCTCGGCGAGCACCGCCAAAGCCGCCCGCTCGTCCTCGAGCAGCTCGTTCGGCACGCCCAACAGCACGCTGACCACACAGTCTCCGCAGGCGGGCCCGCGGACCGCGCAGTCGTCACAGTCGATGACCACCGGTTCCGGATCGGCCCGGTGCGCATCGCGGCGGTCCGAGATCTCTCCCATGACGATTCCTTTCGATCGGTTGCCGGCACGCTAACCGCGGCCACCGACAACAACGGCTCGACCCGATGTCGGTGCGTCCGCCTACGGTTCACGGCATGACCCGCCGCGCTGATGCAGGGCAGCAGCTGAGCCTTCTCGACGACCAGGCCCGGCTCGACGCCACCCCGGCCGCCACGGCGTTGCGGGAGACCACCTTTGTGGTGGTGGACCTGGAGACCACCGGTGCTCGCGCCTCCCCCGGCGCCGACGGCACGGCGGACGCCATCACCGAGATCGGCGCGGTCAAGGTGCGGGGCGGCGTGGTCGAGGGCGAGTTCGCCACCTTGATCAATCCCCGGCGCGGCATCCCACCCCAGATCGTCCGGTTGACCGGGATCACCACCGCGATGGTGCACGACGCACCCACCGTCGAGGCCGTGCTGCCGACCTTCCTGGAGTTCGCCGGGTTCGACCGCGGTTCGGTGCTGGTGGCCCACAACGCCGGATTCGATGTCGGCTTCCTGAGGGCGGCCGCGCAACACTGCGACCTGGGCTGGCCGCGGCCGCCGGTGCTGTGCACGGTCCGGCTGGCGCGACGGGTGCTCAGCCGCGAGGAGGCGCCCAGTGTGCGGTTGGCCGAGTTGTCCCGCCTGTTCGCGGTCAGCACCACGCCCACCCACCGGGCACTCGACGACGCCCGCGCCACCGTCGACGTCCTGCACGCCCTGATCGAGCGGGTCGGTAACCAGCGGGTACACACTTACGCCGACCTGCGCGCCTACCTGTCGCACGCAACGCCGGCCCAGCGCCGCAAACGCACTCTCGCCGAGGGACTTCCGCACTGCCCGGGCGTCTACCTGTTCCGCGGCCCGTCCGAGGAGGTGCTCTACATCGGCACCGCCACCGACCTGCGCCGCCGGACCGGTGCCTACTTCAACGGATCGGACCGCCGGCGCCGCATTGCCGAGATGGTGGCACTGGCCACCCGGATCGACCACGTCGAATGCGCGCACCCGCTGGAGGCAGGGGTGCGCGAACTGCGCCTGCTGGCCGCGCACGCTCCGCCCTACAACCGCCGGTCGAAGTTTCCCCGGCGGTGGTGGTGGATCGCCCTGTCGGAGGAAGCCTTTCCACGCCTGTCGGTGGTGCGTGCACCCCGCCACGGCCGGGTGGTCGGTCCGTTCCGCTCCCGCGCCGACGCCGCCGAAACCGCCGCCCTGCTCGCACGGTTCACCGGCATCCGCACCTGTACAACGCGTTTGAGCCGCACCGGCCGGCACACCTGCCCGCCCGTCGAAGTCAGTCCCTGCCCCGCCGCGTCCGACCTCACCGCCGCGCAGTACGCCGACAGCGTCGAGCGGGCGGCAGCGTTGATCGACGGCCGCGACAACACCGCGCTGCGTGCGGCGGTGGACCAGGTGAACGCGCTGGCCGACCGGGGGCATTACGAGAGCGCCGCGCGGCTGCGCGACCGTGCCGCGACCACCATTGAGGTCCTGTGGCGAAGCCAGCGCGCCCGCGCGCTGGCGGCACTGCCGGAGTTGGTGGCCGCCGCACCGGACGGCTCCGGCGGGTGGCAACTCGCGGTGATCCGCCACGGCCGGCTGGCCGCCGCCGGCTGCGCCGCCCGCGGCGTGCCACCGATGCCCGTCGTCGACGCGATCACGCTGGGCGCCCAGGCGGTGGTGCCCGAGCCGGCGCCGCTGGCCGGCGCCCTGGTCGAGGAGACCGGGCTCATAGCCCGCTGGCTGGCGACGCCCGGGGTGCGCATCGTGCGCGCCGATCCCGTCGAGGGTGCGCATGAACCCGACGGATGGGCCGACGGATGGGCAGAGCCGCTGGGCTCGGCCGGGCCGTGGACCGCGTGGGCGGCCCTGGCCCGCTCGGCGCGGCTGGCCTCAGAGCTGGGCGCCGAAGCGGACCCAACGAGCGAGCAGCTGTTCGGCCGCGCCGCTGTCTATCGCCGCGACAGCGCGCTGCAGCCCGTCCTCCCAGGCCGGCAGCCAGTCAGCGTTGCTGGATAGCCCGGCGTGGGCGACGATCGCCCCGGCGGCGTTGAGCACGACCGCATCGCGCACCGGGCCCGCGGTGCCGGCCAGTACCGACCGGGCCTCCTCGGCGTTGGCCTGCGCGTCGCCGCCGAGCAGCTGGCCCACCTCGGCGCGGGCGAACCCGAACCCGGCGGGGTCGAAGGTCAGCCGGTCGATCGTGCCGGCCTGCACCCGCCAGATGGTGCTCGTCGTGGTCGTGGTCAGCTCGTCGAGGCCGTCGTCGCCGTGCACCACCAGCACGCTGGACCGCCGCGCCGCGAACACCCCGGCCATCACCTCGGCCAGCTCCCCGAACGCGCAGCCGATCAGACCCGCCCGCGGCCGGGCCGGGTTGGTCAGCGGGCCCAGCAGGTTGAACACGGTCGGCACGCCGATCTCGCGTCGCGCCACCGACGCATTGCGGTAGGACGGCTGAAACTGCGGCGCAAAGCAGAACCCGATGCCGACCTCGGCGACGCTGCGCGCCACCGCGTCGGGCCCCAGATCGATGCGCACCCCCAACGCCTCAAGAGTGTCGGCGCCACCGGAGAGCGAACCGGCCGACCGGTTGCCGTGCTTGACCACCGGCACCCCGGCGGCCGCGACCACGATCGCTGCCATCGTCGAGAGGTTCACCGTGTTGGCGCCGTCACCGCCGGTGCCGACCACGTCCACGGTGTCGGTGCCGATCTCGTCGGTGGGCACCTTGCGGCCGTACGCCAGCATGACGTCGGCCAGCTCCCCGACCTCGGCCGCCGTCGGACCCTTCATCTGCATGGCCACGCCGAAGGCGGCGATCTGCGCCGACGTCGCGCTGCCGGCCATGATCTGCTCCATCGCCCAGGCCGCCTGGCCCCGAGCCAGATCCGCGCCGGACGTCAAGCCGCCCAATACCTGCCGCCACTGTGCTATCTGCGCTATCGGCTGCGCCTCACCACCGGGCTCGACCACGCGCCGATCGTCGCATGCGGCCCGCACGCCACCAAAGCCGCCTGGAAACACGGCGCGAACGCGCGGCCAACAGCAGTTCCAACGAATTGCCCGCCCCGGGTGGAGATCTTCAACTACATAGCGTCATACTTGCGGATGTGACGAGCGCTGTGGGGTCCTCGGGTACTGCCATTACGTCGCGTGTGCATTCGCTGAACCGTCCCAACATGGTCAGCGTCGGCACCATCGTGTGGCTGTCCAGTGAGTTGATGTTCTTTGCCGGGCTGTTCGCGATGTATTTCACCGCGCGAGCCCAGTCCGGTGGTGCCTGGCCGCCGCCGCCAACCGAGCTGAACCTGTGGCAGGCGGTCCCGGTGACGCTGGTGCTGATCGCGTCGTCGTTCACCTGCCAGATGGGCGTGTTCGCCGCCGAGCGCGGCGACGTGTTCGGGCTGCGCCGGTGGTATCTGCTGACGTTCGCCATGGGACTGTTCTTCGTCTGCGGTCAGGCTTACGAGTACTACCACCTGATCATGCACGGCACCACCATTCCGTCGAGCTCCTACGGCAGCGTGTTCTACCTGACCACCGGCTTCCACGGTCTGCACGTCATCGGCGGGTTGGTCGCGTTCATCTTCCTGATGATGCGCACCACGATGAGCAAGTTCACCCCGGCCCAGGCCACCGCATCGATCGTCGTGTCCTACTACTGGCACTTCGTCGACATCGTCTGGATCGCACTGTTCGCCACGATCTACTTCATCCGATGAGCAACCGCCCGATGAACAGGAGTGTTCGGTTGAAGACACCGAAGAAGTGGGCCCGACCTCGCCCCAACGAATCCGTCGCCCGGCGGCGGCTTCGGCGTCGGTTGTCCGGCGGGCTGCTGCTGCTGGTCGCACTGGCCATGGCCGGCGGACTGGCGGCGGTGGTGACCCCGACCCCGCAGGTCGCGGTCGCCGACGAGTCCACCTCGGCGCTGCTGCGCACCGGTAAGCAGCTCTTCGACACCTCTTGTGTGAGCTGCCACGGCGCCAACCTGCAGGGTGAGCCCGGCCGCGGACCGAGCCTGCTCGGCGTCGGCGAGGCCGCGGTGTACTTCCAGGTGTCCACCGGGCGGATGCCCGCGGCACGCGGTGAGGCCCAGGCGCCCCGCAAGTACCCGAACTTCGACGACAAGCAGATCGACGCGTTGGGCGCCTACGTGCAGGCCCACGGTGGCGGCCCCACCGTGGTGCGCAACGCCGACGGCAGCATCGCGCAGGCCTCGCTGCGCGGCGACGACCTGGGCCGCGGCGGTGACCTCTTCCGGCTCAACTGCGCGTCGTGCCACAACTTCACCGGCCGCGGCGGCGCGCTGTCGTCGGGCAAGTACGCCCCCGACCTGGCACCGGCCAACGAGCAGCAGATCTTGACCGCGATGCTGACCGGCCCGCAGAACATGCCGCGGTTCTCCGACCGGCAGATTTCCATGGAGGAGAAAAAGGACATCATCGCCTACGTCAGAGCCGTTACCGAGGAACATGATCCGGGCGGCTACGGGCTCGGCGGTTTCGGCCCCGCGCCCGAAGGCATGGTGATGTGGATTATCGGAATGGTCGCTGCCATCGGCGCGGCTATGTGGATCGGGGCACGTTCATGACCGAGGTCAGCAAGGAGACAAGCGTTCCCGACGAGGCCCAGCTGGCCGCGATGGACAACGACGAGCTGCTCGCCCTCGGTGGCCGCCTCGACGGCGTGGAGACGATCTTCAAGGACCCGCGCTGGCCGGTCGCAGACACCCGGGCCGAGAAGCGGGCCGAACGCAGCGTCGCCGGCTGGTTCCTGGCCGCCGGCGGCTTCGGGCTCGCCCTGCTGCTGATCTTCCTGTTCTGGCCGTGGGAATACGCTCCGGTGGAGTCCCCGGAGGGGTTCGCCTACTCGTTGGCCACTCCGCTGTACGGGCTGACCTTCGGGCTCTCGGTGCTGCTGATCGGCGTCGGCGCGGTGATGTTCGTCAAGAAGTTCATCCCCGAAGAGATCACCATCCAGCAACGCCACGACGGCAGCTCCGCCGAGCTGGACCGTAAAACGGTGGGCGCCCAGCTGACCGACGCATTCGAGGGCTCCACGATCGGGCGGCGCAAGCTGCTCGGCGCATCGCTGGGCATCGGCTTCGGCGCGTTTGGCCTGGGCACCTTGGTGGCCGGGGCCGGCGGCCTCATCAAGAACCCCTGGAAGCCGGTCGTCGACACCGCCGAGGGCAAAAAGGCCATGCTGTGGACCTCGGGCTGGACCCCGCGCTATCACGGCGAGACGATCTACCTGGCCCGGGCGACCGGCCACAGCACCAACTCCCCGTTCGTCAAGATGCGCCCCGAAGACCTCGACGCCGGCGGCATGGAGACCGTCTTCCCGTGGCGGGAGTCCGACGGCGACGGCACCACCGAGGAATCGCGCGAAAAGCTCAACGAGATCATGATGGGCGTACGCAATCCGGTGATGCTGATCCGCATCCGGCCCGACGACATGCCCAAGGTGGTCAAGCGAGCGGGCCAGGAGAGCTTCAACTTCGGCGACTTCTTCGCCTACACGAAGATCTGCTCGCACCTGGGTTGCCCGTCGTCCCTGTTCGAGCAGCAGACCTACCGGATTCTGTGCCCGTGCCACCAATCGCAGTTCGACGCACTGCATTTCGCCAAGCCGGTCTTCGGCCCGGCGGCGCGCGCACTGGCACAGCTGCCGGTCACCATTGACGCCAACGGCTATCTGGTCGCCAACGGCGACTTCGTCGAACCTGTCGGACCGGCCTTCTGGGAGCGCACCTCATGAGCCCTGCAATCGGCGACCTGCTCGCCCGTCAAGCAGACGACATCGACACCCGTTACCACCCGGCGGCCGCGCTGCGACGCCAGTTCAACAAGGTCTTCCCGACGCACTGGTCGTTCCTGCTCGGTGAGATCGCGTTGTACAGCTTCATCATTCTGCTGCTGTCCGGCGTCTACCTGACGCTGTTCTTCGACCCGTCGATGGCCGAGGTCATCTACGAGGGCGTCTACCAGCCGCTCAACGGTGTGCAGATGTCGCGAGCCTACGAGACGGCACTGAACATCTCCTTCGAGGTGCGCGGCGGCCTGTTCGTCCGGCAGCTGCACCACTGGGCGGCGCTGATGTTCGCCGCGTCGATCATGGTGCACCTGGCGCGCATCTTCTTCACCGGTGCGTTCCGCCGGCCGCGCGAGGCGAACTGGGTGATCGGGTCGCTGCTGCTGATCCTGGCCATGTTCGAGGGCTACTTCGGCTATTCGCTGCCCGACGACCTGCTGTCCGGCATCGGTATCCGGGCCGCGCTCTCGTCGATCACGCTGGGCATGCCGGTCATCGGCACCTGGCTGCACTGGGCGCTGTTCGGCGGCGACTTCCCCGGCACCATCTTGATCCCCCGGCTCTACGCCCTGCACATTCTGCTGCTCCCGGGCATCATCCTGGCCCTGATCGGCGTGCACCTGGCGCTGGTGTGGTTCCAGAAGCACACCCAGTTCCCCGGACCCGGACGCACCGAGAGCAACGTCGTCGGGGTGCGTGTGCTGCCGATCTTCGCGATCAAGTCCGGCGCGTTCTTCGCGATCATCACCGGCATCCTCGGTCTGATGGGCGGCCTGCTGCAGATCAACGCGATCTGGAACCTGGGCCCCTACCGGCCTTCGCAGGTGTCGGCGGGCAGCCAGCCCGACTTCTACATGATGTGGACCGAGGGGCTGGCCCGGTTGTGGCCGGCGTGGGAGTTCTACTTCTGGGGTCACACCGTGCCCGGCCCCGTCGGGGTCGCGCTGATCATGGGTCTGGTCTTCATCCTGCTGACCATCTACCCGTTCCTGGAGAAGCGGTTCACCGGGGACTACGCGCACCACAACCTGCTGCAGCGTCCCCGGGACGCACCGGTCCGCACCGCGATCGGCGCCATGGCGATCAGCTTCTACATGGTGCTGACGCTGGCTGCGATGAACGACATCATCGCGTGGAAGTTCCACATCTCGTTGAATGCGACGACCTGGATCGGCCGCATCGGGATGGTGGTACTGCCGCCGATCATCTTCTTCGTCACCTACCGGTGGTGCATCGGGCTGCAGCGCAGTGACCGTGACGTGCTTGAGCACGGTATCGAAACCGGCATCATCAAGCGGCTGCCGCACGGTGCCTACATCGAGCTGCACCAGCCGCTGGGCCCGGTCGACGAACACGGCCACCCGATTCCGCTGGAATACGCCGGCGCAGCACTGCCCAAGAAGATGAACACGCTCGGTTCGGGCGGTGCTCCCGGCCGGGGCAGCTTCCTGACGGCCGACCCGGTCGACGAGGACGCCGCGCTCAACGAGGCCGCACACGCCAGCGAGCGGCGTGCGCTGACCGCGCTTGCCGAGCGTCAAGACGGTAACGGCAACGGCCAGCAGCACTAGGCCACAGCCGCCGACGGGCAGCCTGCGCGCTTTGCTGCGCGGGCTGCCCGTTTTGGTTGGATGCGCGCCGGAGTTCGATCCGGTGCGGGCGCCCGACGATCCGGTGAAGTTGTTCACCGCGTGGCTGCTGCATGCCGTCGACAGCGGAGTCACCGAACCGCACGCGATGACGGTGTCGACCGTGTCCGGGTCGCGGCCGTCGGCGCGGATATTGATCCTCAAGGACGTCGATAGCGCCGGGTGGCATTTCGCGGTCAGCTCGGCGAGCCGCAAAGGTGCCGAGCTCGCCCGCAATCCTGCTGTGGCACTGACGTTTTACTGGCCCGCAGTGGGCCGCCAGGTCCGGGTGGAGGGCATCGCGCAGGCCGACCCGCCGCAGGTGGCCGCCGACGACTTCCTGGCCCGCTCCGAGGGCGCCCGGACGATGGCACTGACCGGGCGCCAGAGCGAGCCCTACTGCGATGCCGCGGAGATCAGTGCGGCGTTGGCGAAGGCTCGTCTGGAACTCGAGCGGTCCCCCGCCCTGGTCCCCGCCGACTGGGTGTCGTATGCGGTGCGGGCCGACACGGTCGAATTCTGGCAGGCGGACCCGGATCGCCGGCACCGCAGATTGCGTTATGAACGCGACGGCGCGGACTGGTCAGCGACTCGGCTCTGGCCGTAAGCGCGGCGTCAGCCGAACCGGGACGGCAGCTCCAGCACCTCGCCCAGGCGCCGCAGGTACAGCCACGGGATCACCGGCATGGCCAGGGTGATCGCCCCGGCCAGCCCGTAGCAGACCCATGAGCCGGTGTCCTTGCCGACTGCCATGAGATAGGTCGCTGCGGCGACCAGGGTCAGGGCGCCGCCGACGGCGCTGGCGAGCACGGTGATGCCACGCAGCAGCACCCGGTCCACCTGGGCCTGGTTGGGCAGCGCCGGGCGCTCGGTAGCCGCCCGCCGCCCCGGGGCGTCGAATCCGCGTTGCGGCAGCGGCGCACCCGGCCGCGCCGGCGTTCCGGCCCGGGGTGCGAAGTCGGCGCCTGGTGGGCCGGCTGCGCGGGCCCGCAGCAACACCGGGACAGCGGCCAGGATGACCAGCGCGGAGACACCGATGACGATGTACAGCAGGCCGTTGTGCGAGCTCTCGGCCGGCTGTTCAAAACCGCGCCCGAGATCTACCAGCGCGACCATCGCCGCCACGCTCATGCCCAGCAGCGTGAGCCAGATCGCGGCGCAGACACCGAGCAGCACCCGGTCGGTGACCTCCGGGGACTGGCCCGGGCGGGCGAAACGGTCTGCGATGTTTCGGCCGACCATCAGCAGCTCGTCGCCGGTGCGTCGTTGCTGTTGGAGGACAGCACCCTACCGTCGCTGCTGGTGATCGAGCAGTTGAGCTTGCTCAGCCGCAGCATGCTGGATGCCTCCACCGAGCCGACCTCCGACTGGGAGATCGGCGTCAACGTCAGCGACCACGGGATGTAGGCGTTGCGTTGAGTCCGGCGTTGTCCGGAGGCGTCGACGTAGGTAATCGTGATCTGGTCGAACGGTGCCTTGGTGCCGGTCACCGAGTAGGTCACCTGCATCGGCTTGGCCTGGGTGGTCGTGGTGGGCTCCGTTGTCGTAGGGGATGGTTCGGGAGATGGGGTCTCGGCCGGTGGCGGCGGGGGCGGTGGCTCCTCGCTGGACGGCGGTGGCGGTGGTGGTGACCGGCGCCTCGGTGGTGGTCACCGGCGGCGGCGCCGGGGTGGTGGCCACCGG
>NZ_LZMF01000067.1:0-639 GCF_001673565.1 Mycolicibacter sinensis | reverse complement strand
ACCGCGATCTTCGTCGGCGGGACCATGTTGCCCACGCCCTCGGCGGCGTTCGCCCAGACCGCGGCCGACCTGTTCCTCAACCCGCTGGGCTTCGACGCCGGTGACGATCCGACGGTGTGCGTGATCGGTGTCGGCGTCTGCGATTCCCCGCTGCAGGTGCTCACCACTCCCCAACTGATCCTGCAGGGGCACAGCAGTTTCGTCGGGGCGGCCGAGATCGTGCGGGCGGTCCAGGCCCAACTGGACGCCAATCCGGGCGGTTTCGACGCCGACAATCCGCTGTGGGTGTTCGGCTACTCGCAGGGCGCCACGGCCGCCTCGATCGCGATGGCGCAGCTGGCCCACGACAATGTCGACCCACGGCTGGTGCACTTCGTGTTCATCGGCAATCCGGTCGGCGCCGACACCGCGTCGGAGGGTATGGGCGGGGTTTCCTCCTCCGACTTCTTCGACACTGCTCTGCTGTCGGGTGTCCAGACCCCGAACAACTGGTTCGCGGTAACCGATTACACGATCCCCGGGGATCCGGTCACCGACCCCACGTCCACCTCCGAGTTGGGTTTGTTCTACGAGCACATGATGTATCTGGGGCTCACGCCAGATCAGGTCGCCAACCATTTGGCCACCACCGACGGCGCG
>NZ_LZMF01000066.1:0-5477 GCF_001673565.1 Mycolicibacter sinensis | reverse complement strand
GGGGAATTGGAAACGCCCCCCGATTTCTCGGGGGGCGTTTCACTATGTTGTGTTCGGCGGTGTCCTACTTTTCCACCCGTGTGGGCAGTATCATCGGCGCTGACAGGCTTAGCTTCCGGGTTCGGGATGGGACCGGGCGTTTCCCTGTCGCTATGTCCGCCGTAACTCTATTTATTTTTGTGGTGGTGGGCCGGCCCCTTTTTTGGGGGGCGGGTGGTCCACCGGGTCACCAAAGTGTGTGTGTTTGGTGGTGGGGTGTGGGTTTCTAGTGTTTTGTGGTGTGGTTGCGGGCAACACAATTGTTTCGTGTGTGTTGGTAAGTTTTCGGCCGGTTAGTGCCAGTTCCCTGCACACCTTGCGGTGCTTCCAGGTCTGGTCTATCGATCCCGTGGTCTGCGGGGGGCCTTATCCCTCTAAAAGGGTGAGAATCCTGGTCTTGGAGTGGGTTTCCCGCTTAGATGCTTTCAGCGGTTATCCTGTCCGAACGTGGCCATCCAGCCGTGCTCCTGGTGGAACAACTGGTATACCAGAGGTTCGTCCGTCCCGGTCCTCTCGTACTAGGGACAGGTTTCCTCAAGATTCTGACGCGCGCGGCGGATAGAGACCGAACTGTCTCACGACGTTCTAAACCCAGCTCGCGTGCCGCTTTAATGGGCGAACAGCCCAACCCTTGGGACCTGCTCCAGCCCCAGGATGCGACGAGCCGACATCGAGGTGCCAAACCATCCCGTCGATATGGACTCTTGGGGAAGATCAGCCTGTTATCCCCGGGGTACCTTTTATCCGTTGAGCGACACCCCTTCCACTCGGGGGTGCCGGATCACTAGTCCCGACTTTCGTCCCTGTTTGACGTGTCAGTCTTACAGTCAAGCTCCCTTGTGCACTTACACTCAACACCTGATTGCCGTCCAGGTTGAGGGAACCTTTGGGCGCCTCCGTTACATTTTAGGAGGCAACCGCCCCAGTTAAACTACCCACCAGGCACTGTCCCTGAACCAGCTTCATGGTTCGAAGTTAGAGGTCCAATACGATCAGAGTGGTATTTCAACAACGACTCCACCCACACTGGCGTGCGGGTTTCACAGTCTCCCACCTATCCTACACAAACCGCATCGAACATCAATACCAAGCTATAGTGAAGGTCCCGGGGTCTTTTCGTCCTGCCGCGCGTAACGAGCATCTTTACTCGTAATGCAATTTCGCCGAGTCTATGGTTGAGACAGTTGAGAAGTCGTTACGCCATTCGTGCAGGTCGGAACTTACCCGACAAGGAATTTCGCTACCTTAGGATGGTTATAGTTACCACCGCCGTTTACTGGGGCTTAAATTCTCAGCTTCACCCCGAAGGGTTAACCGGTCCTCTTAACCTTCCAGCACCGGGCAGGCGTCAGTCCGTATACATCGTCTTGCGACTTCGCACGGACCTGTGTTTTTAGTAAACAGTCGCTTCTCACTGGTTTCTGCGACCCCCTCCCGCTGCCGGCCGCAAGGGCCATGACGGTATGAGGGTCCCCCTTCTCCCGAAGTTACGGGGGTATTTTGCCGAGTTCCTTAACCATAGTTCACTCGTACGCCTTGGTATTCTCTACCTGACCACCTGTGTTGGTTTGGGGTACGGGCCGTGTGCGTGCTCGCTAGAGGCTTTTCTCGACAGCATAGGATCACCGAATTCGCCACACATGGCTATGCATCACCTCTCGGAATATATGCCAGACGGATTTGCCTATCTGACTTCCTACCGGCTTACCCCAGTATTACCACTGACTGGTACGGCTACCTTCCTGCGTCACCCCATCGCTTGACTACTACCAACGAAGGTCCCACGCAGCCGGCAGAAGTCCTCACCCCGAAGGGATCAGATCCTCTGCCATTTGGGTGGTTAGTACCGCTGATTCATCAGGGACGCCCACACACGGGTACGGGAATATCAACCCGTTGTCCATCGACTACGCCTGTCGGCCTCGCCTTAGGTCCCGACTCACCCTGGGAGGACTGGCCTGGCCCAGGAACCCTTGGTCTTTCGGCGGGCAAGGTTCTCACTTGCCTCATCGCTACTCATGCCTGCATTCTCGCTCCCACACCCTCCACCACTAGATCACTCTGTGGCTTCACCGGATGCAGGACGCTCCCCTACCCAATACATACGTATTGCCGCGGCTTCGGCGGTGTGCTTGAGCCCCGCTACATTATCGGCGCACAATCACTTGACCAGTGAGCTATTACGCACTCTTTCAAGGGTGGCTGCTTCTAAGCCAACCTCCTGGTTGTCTTCGCGACTGCACATCCTTTTCCACTTAGCACACGCTTGGGGGCCTTAGCCGGCGATCTGGGCTGTTTCCCTCTCGACGCACGGAGCTTATCCCCCGCCGTCTCACTGCCACGCTTACACTCACCGGCATTCGGAGTTTGGCTGACGTCAGTAACCTAGTAGGGCCCATCGGCCATCCAGTAGCTCTACCTCCGGTGAGAAACACGCAACGCTGCACCTAAATGCATTTCGGGGAGAACCAGCTATCACGGAGTTTGATTGGCCTTTCACCCCTACCCACAACTCATCCCCTCAGTCTTCAACCTAAGTGGGTTCGGGCCTCCACGCGGTCTTACCCGCGCTTCACCCTGGCCATGGGTAGATCACTCCGCTTCGGGTCCACAACACGCCACTACACCACACACTGTTGTGCGGATACGCCCTATTCAGACTCGCTTTCGCTGCGGCTACCCCACCCGGGTTAACCTCGCGACGTGCCGGTGACTCGCAGGCTCATTCTTCAAAAGGCACGCCATCACCCCACTCAAAGAGAGGGCTCTGACGGATTGTAGGCACATGGTTTCAGGTACTATTTCACTCCCCTCCCGGGGTACTTTTCACCATTCCCTCACGGTACTCGTCCGCTATCGGTCATCGAGAAGTATTCAGGCTTACCGGGTGGTCCCGGCAGATTCACAGCGAATTCCACGGGCTCGCTGCTACTTGGGAAATCATCGCAAGGCAGGTGTCGGATTTTCACGTACCGGGCTCTCACCGTCTACGGCAGACCATCCCAGGCCACTTCCGCTAACCACAACACTTTCTCACTGCCCTCCAGCCAGGTAGAGCCGGACACAACACTCCCACAACCCCGCATGCACAACCCCTACCCGGTATCACATACATACGGTTTAGCCATCCTCCGCTTTCGCTCGCCACTACTCACGGAATCACATTTTGTTTTCTTCTCCTACGGGTACTGAGATGTTTCACTTCCCCGCGTTACCTCCCCACCGGCTATACATTCACCGGAGGGTGACACGACATCACTCGTGCCGGGTTTCCCCATTCGGACATCCTCGGATCCACGCTCGGTTGACAGCTCCCCGAGGCATATCGCAGCCTCCCACGTCCTTCATCGGCTCTCGATGCCAAGGCATCCACCATGCGCCCTTAAACACTTACAAACACAAAAACCAAGAAACAAAAATTGCAAAACAAACAAGACCACAAGAGCCTTGCTCGTTAGATGCTCGCAACCACTATCCACAAAACAAACACCACACCCCACCACCAAGTGTGAGGCGACAACACACCCACCCCCCACAGGGGGCAAACAACGGGCCTGTTGCCTCAGGACCCAACAGTGTGCCCGGCCAAAACCGGCCACCAGAAGCCCCACGGACTCCTGGCGGTTGGTGATCAACGTTGTTGCTGTTCGTAAATTATCTGCACCACCGGCCACCCACTACAGGCGCCGGCGAAAAATCTCCCAACCGCAACACCCTCACCCATGTGAGGTACGGGGGAATCATGGTGCTCCTTAGAAAGGAGGTGATCCAGCCGCACCTTCCGGTACGGCTACCTTGTTACGACTTCGTCCCAATCGCCGATCCCACCTTCGACGGCTCCCTCCCAAGGGTTAGGCCACCGGCTTCGGGTGTTACCGACTTTCATGACGTGACGGGCGGTGTGTACAAGGCCCGGGAACGTATTCACCGCAGCGTTGCTGATCTGCGATTACTAGCGACTCCGACTTCATGGGGTCGAGTTGCAGACCCCAATCCGAACTGAGACCGGCTTTAAAGGATTCGCTAACCCTCACGGGATCGCAGCCCTTTGTACCGGCCATTGTAGCATGTGTGAAGCCCTGGACATAAGGGGCATGATGACTTGACGTCATCCCCACCTTCCTCCGAGTTGACCCCGGCAGTCTCTCACGAGTCCCCACCATAACGTGCTGGCAACATGAGACAAGGGTTGCGCTCGTTGCGGGACTTAACCCAACATCTCACGACACGAGCTGACGACAGCCATGCACCACCTGCACACAGGCCACAAGGGAACCGATATCTCTACCGGCGTCCTGTGCATGTCAAACCCAGGTAAGGTTCTTCGCGTTGCATCGAATTAATCCACATGCTCCGCCGCTTGTGCGGGCCCCCGTCAATTCCTTTGAGTTTTAGCCTTGCGGCCGTACTCCCCAGGCGGGGTACTTAATGCGTTAGCTACGGCACGGATCCCTAAAGGAAGGAAACCCACACCTAGTACCCACCGTTTACGGCGTGGACTACCAGGGTATCTAATCCTGTTCGCTCCCCACGCTTTCGCTCCTCAGCGTCAGTTACTGCCCAGAGACCCGCCTTCGCCACCGGTGTTCCTCCTGATATCTGCGCATTCCACCGCTACACCAGGAATTCCAGTCTCCCCTACAGTACTCCAGTCTGCCCGTATCGCCCGCACGCCCACAGTTGAGCTGTGAGTTTTCACGGACAACGCGACAAACCACCTACGAGCTCTTTACGCCCAGTAATTCCGGACAACGCTCGCACCCTACGTATTACCGCGGCTGCTGGCACGTAGTTGGCCGGTGCTTCTTCTGTACCTACCGTCACCCCGCAGAAAACCACGGAGCTTCGCCGATACTGAAAGAGGTTTACAACCCGAAGGCCGTCATCCCCCACGCGGCGTCGCTGCATCAGGCTTGCGCCCATTGTGCAATATTCCCCACTGCTGCCTCCCGTAGGAGTCTGGGCCGTATCTCAGTCCCAGTGTGGCCGGACACCCTCTCAGGCCGGCTACCCGTCGTCGCCTTGGTAGGCCATCACCCCACCAACAAGCTGATAGGCCGCGGGCCCATCCCACACCGCAAAAGCTTTCCACCACAGAACATGCATCCCATGGTCCTATCCGGTATTAGACCCAGTTTCCCAAGCTTATCCCAGAGTGCAGGGCAGATCACCCACGTGTTACTCACCCGTTCGCCACTCGAGTACCCCCGAAAGGGCCTTTCCGTTCGACTTGCATGTGTTAAGCACGCCGCCAGCGTTCGTCCTGAGCCAGGATCAAACTCTCCAAACAAAAAACGTTCAGAAAAATCCTGAAAACATCAGTTCCGAAAAACCGACAAAAAACAACCACACCCCCAACACGGGGCGCCAAGGATGTGGCAAAACAACAACAAACAAAAACCACCAAACACACTATTGAGTTCTCAAACAACACGCCC
>NZ_LZMF01000065.1:0-11044 GCF_001673565.1 Mycolicibacter sinensis | reverse complement strand
GCCCGGTGCGCACGAGAAGTTCTTCGCCGGCGAGAACACCGAGGGCCTGACCCTGCGCGAGATGCAGGGGGCTGCCATCGAGGCGCCGGCAGCCACCCGCAATCCCGCCGATCGGGTGCAAGAACTAAACCGCCAGGGAGTGCTGGAGGCGCTGAACTACCCGACGCTGGCCAGCCTGGTGGAACACTCCTCCGCTGATGACCCGGAGCTCACCCTCGCCATCATTCACGCGCTGAATCAGTGGATGGCCGAGCACTGGAGCTACAACTACGACGGCCGGGTGTTCTCCACGCCGATCATCAACCTCTCCGAGGTCGACGGCGCCCAGCGTGAGCTGGAGTACATCCTGTCCCACGGTGCCGCTGTTGCGTTGATCAAACCCGGGCCGGTCAACGGTGTTCACGGCTGGCGGTCACCGGCGCTGCCGGAGTTCGATCCGTTCTGGCGTGACGTGGAAGCCGCCGGCCTGCCCATCGTGCTGCATGCCAGCTTCCCGCCGCTCGACGACTACGTCGGCCGGTGGGAGCCGCCTTACACCCAGAATTTCATGGCGCAGAGCGCCTTCCGCTGGATGGTGCTGGGGCACCGGGAGATCGCCGACATGATCACCGCCCTGATCTGCCACGGCACCTTGACCCGCTTTCCCAAGCTGCGCATCGCCAGCGTGGAGAACGGCAGCTCATGGATCGCGCCGCTGTTTCATGACTTCGGCGACCTGTACAAGAAGATGCCGCAGAACTTCCCCGAGCACCCGCATGAGGTGTTCCGGCGCAACATTTGGGTCAGCCCGTTCTGGGAGGGTTGTATCTCCGATGTCGTCGAAACGGTCGGCTGGGACAAGGTGCTGTTCGGATCGGACTACCCGCACCCCGAGGGCCTGGCCGAGCCGAAGGGATTCTGGCGCTACGCCGAGGACATGTGTGTTCGGCGCACCTATGACTTCATGGGCGACAACGCCCGCCGGTTCATGGGGCTGCCGATCGCAAACCCGGATCCGGAGGCCACCAAGCCGCCGGTGGCAGCGGGCGCCTGAGCACTTAGCTCGTCAGCCGCTTGGCCACTCGGCCGACCACCGCACGGATACGCGGCGAGACATACACCGCCACCAACCCGTTGAACACGTCCTCACGCAGCCGGGTCAGCGTCGAGGTGTTGATCCGCCACTGGCCGTCGATCTTTTCGTAGGTCTCGGTGTAGTGGCCGTACCCGCGCAGGTTCACGCCGGGGCCGAAGCGCACCACGTCTTCCAGGGCCCACACTCCTTTGGCTGTCGTCGGCGAGGTCAGCTCGATATCGGGCGCATGCACCTGATGGACGGTGGCCTGGGAGCGCAGGCTCTTGCGGGTGAAGGCCACGAAATCGTCGGCGCCGCTGATGACTTTCCCGCCGGCCTGCGCGGTATCGCTGACGAAGTCGTCGGTGAACAAGGCGCGCCAGGCCCCCCAGTCCTTGGTGTCCAAGTAGCGGCAGTAGCGCGACTTGAGCCGTTTGATCGCCTCGATCTCCAGCAGCACCGCAGCATCGTCAGCCATCAACCCACCTCCGGCACGGGTTCGTAGCGCAGCATCGTCACATCGTGGTCGGGGTAATCACAGAACACCGGCTTGACCCGCATGCCGACCACCAGGTCGTCGGGGTCGACATTGACCAGTTCGGTGGAGAACCGTGGCCCCTCATCCCATTCGACGATCGCCAACAGTTGCGGCACGGCGTCGGCGAAGTGCAGGCCGACCGGCCGACGGGCCACCGTAAAGGAGTACAGCGTGCCCATCCCGGAGATCTCCCGCCATTCCAGGTCGTCAGCCAGGGTGCGCGGCGCCCGTACCCGCGGGTAGAAGACATAGCTCCCCGCCGACGGCGAGTACTGGATGACGATGCGGTGTTCGGCCAGGGCGTCCCAAAAAGGTGCGGTGGTCGGCGTTTTGACCGGCATCGGGCGTTCGAAGGTGGTCATCGGCGCTCAATCCCCTTCCAGAATGAGGGTGGTCTGTTCGGACAGGATCCCGCCGTTGCCGGAGACGAAGGCCCGATTGCAATCGGTCACCTGCGCTGAGCCGGCGCGGCCCATGATCTGGCGGGCGGCGTCGCAGACGTGGTGCATGCCGCCGGCCAGGCCGGCCTGCCCGAACCCGAGTTGGCCGCCGGCGGTGTTGAGCGGGAAGTCGCCGCGGAAGGTCAGGTCGTGATCGGTGATGAACTGCATGCCTTTGCCTTTTTCGCAGAATCCGGCGTCTTCCAGCGAGAGCAGCACCGTGATCGTGTAGCAGTCGTAGATGGAGACCATGTCCATGTCCGCGCGGGTCAGATCCGTCATCGCGAAGGCGGTATCGGCGGCCTCGGCGATCGGGGTGGCCAGCAGGTCCGCGGCGTAGGTCGGGGTCTTGAACGGCACGTGCTCACCGAACCCTTTGATCCACACCGGGCGATTGCGGGCGCGTTTGGCGATGTCGGCCGACGCGATCACCACGGCGGCCCCGCCGACGCAGGGCATCACGATCTCCAGCATGTGCAGCGGGTCGGCGATCACCGGGCTGGCCAGCACCTCATCCACCGTCAGCGGCGTGTCGCGCCAGATGGCGCCGTCGGTGTGGTTGGCGTTGACGCGTTGGTCGACGACGATCTTGGCCATGGCCCGCTCGTCGTAGCCGTAGACCGCGCCGTAGCGGGTGGCCACCTGCCCGTAGGGGCCGTTCTGGCCGAGGTTGCCGTAGGGGATTTCGAATTCCGCTTGAGGCGAGCCGTATTGGTTGCTCGACGAGCCGAAGAACATCGCGTCGACCAGCGGCCTCGGCTTCTTCTCCGACATCGGGGTGATGTAGCGGGCCGGCAGCGCGCACAGCACCACATCGCAGATTCCCAGCTCGATCGCCGCCGCCGCCCGCCACACCATGGCGGCAGCGCTGGCACCGCCCAGGTCGACGATCTCAGCGAATCGGGCGGGAATCCCGAGGTATTCAGCGATGGTCGAGGGAACGAAGATCGCCGACTCGCCCAGGTGCGAGGTGACGATTCCGTTGACGAGTTCGCCGGGCAGGCCCGCGTCGGCCAGGGCGGCCGCACTCAACTCGGCCCATTGCTCGAGCGTGAACGGGGCCGGGGCCGCCTTGTTCATCCGCTCCGGCGGCAGCTCGACGTAGCCGACGATCGCGGCCTCTCCACGTAGTCCCATGTGCTGTCCTCTGTCTGAATGCGGTCACTTGCGGGGAAGGCCCAGGATCATCTGTGCGATGACGTTCAGCTGAATCTCGTTGGTGCCGCCGCCGATCAACTCGGCGGGCGACAGCAGATACGGTTCGACGACGGCCGGGTCGGAGTCGGCGGCCATCGCCAGGCGCCCGGCGGTGGCCAGGGTGGACTGGAATGTGCGGCGCAGTAAAAGGTTCATCGCCACCTTGGCGATGCTCGATGCCGCCCCGAGGCCCTGGCCGTCCAGTAGCCGGATGGTCTCGCGCACCCCGAGCGCCTTGATCGCATTCGTGTAGGCGTCCAGCTCGCCCAGTGCCCGCACCGCGTCGTCACGTTGCTCACCGTGACCGGCAGCGATGCGCCGCAATGCGATGGCCCGATCGTTCTGCACGTATCCGCTGATGGCCGAACGCTCTTCGGCCATGGTGGCGATGGCCAGCTGCCAGCCTCCGGTGGGCTCACCGAGCAACATGTCGTCGGGAACGAAGACGTCGGTGAGGAAGACCTCGCTGAACTCGGCCGCGCCGGTGGCCTGCACGATCGGCTGGACCTCGATGCCTGGCGAGCGCATGTCCACGATGAAGTAGCCGATGCCGCGGTGTTTGGCCGCAGCAGGATCGGTGCGGGCCAGCAGTGCTCCGTAGTCGGCACGTTGAGCACACGATGTCCAGATCTTGTGGCCGTTGATGCGCCAACCGCCGTCGACCTTGACCGCGCGGGTGGTCAACGAGGCCAGATCGGATCCGGCTCCGGGCTCGCTGAAGAGCTGACACCAGGCGAGCTCCCCGCGCTGCGTCGGCGGGATCAGCCGCTGTTGCAGCGCCTCGGGCGCCGCCTGCAGCAGCGACGGCAGGATCCATTCGGCGATGCCCAGCGACGGCCGCACCAAGTCAGGCCTTTTGGCGAACTCCTCGGCGATGATCAGCTGCTGCAACGGGGTGGCGTTGACGCCCGACGGCGGCGGCCACTGCGGGGCGATGAGTCCGGCTTGTGCGATCAAGCTACGCTGCGGGCCGGTTTCGAAGTGTGGGTAGTCGCCTTGGCGTCCAGGCCCGTCGTTGCACAGTGCAGTGGCGGCATCGAGCGTCGCGGCGATGTCGGCCCGGAACTCGGCTTCGGCACCGCCGAGATCGACGGTGAAATCGCGCTGCTGCGTGGTCGTCAGCTCGCCGAGGCGCCGTGCCCACCCGGTGGCGGCCCCGACCGAAGCGGCGACGCTGGTGGCACGACGCCAGTACAGGTGCAGGTCGTGCTCCCAGGTGAATCCGATGGCGCCGAACATCGTCAGCGTGTCCAGGACGGCATCCGGGCACGGGGTGATCGCCGCCACCACCGCGGCGGCGGCGGCCATCTGATGCTGGTCGCGGGTGTCGGTGGCCGCGCGGACGGCGTCCCAGGCGGCGGCGCTGGCCAGTTCGCTGTTCACCAGTAGCATCGCCGCCCGGTGTTGCAGCGCCTGGAAGGTACCGATCGGTTTGCCGAACTGTTCGCGGGTGCGCAGATGTGCAGTGGCCGCCTCGACGCACCATCCGGCGATTCCGGCCGACACCGCCGCGGCCAACCCGACCGTGAGCCATTCGGCGCGACCGGGGTCGATACCGCTCAAGACGTCGGCCGCGCTCGCTGGGTAGCCGGTAAGGGTGATGGCGCCCAGGTCGGTGAGCAGATCGGTGCCGGCGACCGGGGCGACGGTGGCCTCCGGCCGCGACAGGTCGACGGCCAGCCAGATCGCCGTGCCGTCGGAGCGGTCAGCGCAGACCAGCGCGAGCCGCGCCGAGCAGGCACCCGAGATCAGTTCGCAGGCACCGTCAATGAGCCACCCGCCATCAACCGGATGTGCGGTGAGCTTCGCGTGCTGCGGTAGGACCACCGTCGCCGGCGCGCCGGCAGCGAGCCCGCCCAGCAGCGCCTCCCGGGCCGACGTCGCCTCAGCGAGCAGTCCGACCGCACCTGCGGTGACTGTGGACAGCAGCGGCCCCGGAAGGCACACCTTCCCGGCGGCTTCCAGAACGCAGGCGGCGTCGAGCAGGCCGCCACCTTGGCCGCCGGCCGGCTCGGGCAGATGGATGGCGTGAAACCCGTGCAGTACCAGCTCATCCCACCACGTGGGTAGCTCACCGGCCGCCAGCGCGTCGAAGGCCTTGCGGGTGTCGGCGATCGGGGCGTGCCGGGCGGCGAACCGCCGCAGCGACTCGCCGAGTTCGCGCTGTTCGAGGGTCAGTGCCACGCTCACGAGCTCTCCAGCTTCGTCGTGCGCCGTCTGCTACGGAAGAAGACGGCGGCTTCGGCCAAGGCGCCAGTGGTCGGCTTGGGCGCCCAGCCCAGTTCCCGGACGGCCTTGTCGTGACTCATCGGCGACATGATGTGCAGCAGCCGCATCGACAGCACGGTCAGCGCCGTGTCCCGGCGGCGCAGGCGGGCAACGAACTGCGAGACCCGTCCCAAGGCCGACATCACCGCGAGCGGCACGCCGTACTTGGGCGGCGCGACATCGACTGCGCTACAAGCAGCGTGATAGATGTCGCGGGCGCTCATGAACCGTTCGGAGACGATGTAGCGTTCGCCGGGACGGCCGCGTTCCCCGACCAGGATCAGGGCGCGGGCCGCGTCATCGATGCCGACGACCTCGGCTTGCGCACCGGAGATGTAGAAGGGCAGCTTGCCGCGGACGGCAGCGGCGACCAGTCCGCCGTGCGGGGTGGGCTGCCAGTCGCCGGACCCATAGGTGTTGGCGACACACATCGCCACCGCGGGCAGCCCCCTGTCCCGGTGGTAGGCCAGCACCAGGTTTTCCGCCTGCACCCGGCTGCGGATGTAATCGCCGCCCGCCTCAAGCCAGTTGTGGGCGGTGCGCTCGTCGGCCAAACCGTGCTCGACGCGCCCGATGGTCCCGATCGAACTGGTGAACACGAACCGCTGCAGGCCGGCATCGACGGCCACATCCAGGACATGCCGCAGGCCCTCCACATTGGTGCGATACAGCGGTGTCGGGTCTCGCAGCCAGGCCCGCGCATCCACCACGCAGTAGTAGACGACGTCGCATCCACTCATCGCCGAGCGCACCGCGTCCTCGTCGAAGATGTCGCCGTGCCGGATCTCGACGTCGAGGCCGTCGATGCCGCGCGTCGAACTGGTGGCGCGGATCAGCACACGGACGTCTTCGCCGGCGGCGACGAGTTGCCGGGTGACGTGGGAGCCGAGAAATCCGCTGGCCCCGATCACCAACTTCTTCTGCACCATGCGTCTCAACCCGATTGAGCGGCACGGAGATCGAAGCTGCTCAACATTCGCGTCTGGGTGAAACACCGCCGCGCGATGCGCCAGCCGTCCGGTGTCAGCACCAGCTCGTCGCGGTATTGTCCGACCGCATCCACCCACTGCTGGGGATCGGCGGCCAGGGCCTGCACGGTGTGCACGTAGGTCACCGCGGTGGCATGACCGGCGTCGCTCACATCGATGGCCATGTTGTGCAGCATGTGCTTGGTGTCGCTCATCGCCTCATGCACCGTCGCCATGAACGCGGTGATGGAGTCGACGTCGGGCCAGTGGCCGATCTCGCCGTAGTCGGCGTCGACGTCGTCGGTGAAGCAGGTCCGAAACAGCTCCCAATCCTTGGTGTCGATCGCGGTCGCATACCGCAGCAGGACCTCGGTGATGTCGGCTTTCGCGGCCGCCTGGTCAGTCATGCCGGATCCTTCCTTGCCGCCCACAATGATTCGATGCGTGTCGCGGTCTCCCGCACGGCCGCGCCGAGATCGCTGACCTCGGCCGGAGTCATCGTCGCGAACGGGGACGCCCCCACCGACATGGTGACCGTGCCGTCGGGGTCGTGGATCGGGGCGGCCACATTGGCGACCCGGTGCTCGGCGCTGTCGAGCTCACCGGGCAGATAGTCCACCACGGTCAGATCGGCGAAGGCGCTGGCCAGCCGCGCGGTGATCTCGTCGGGCTCTCCCTCGGCGGCCAGTGCTTGCAGCGCCGAATAGACCCGGACATACTCGCGGCTCATCCGCTCGATCGCGTAGCCGCGGCTGCGCACTTCGTCGAGCACCGCGCTCAGCCGCCGGCGCAGGCGCGGTGAGGGGGCGCCCAATCCGCCCAGCCACTCCCGTTTGACCTGCTCGCCGGCCTCGGCGACGAACTCCCGGCAGAACGGGGCCACTATCGGCATCCGGAACCCGACGCTGACCAGCGGTGCCGCCAGTGATTCGCCGACGGTGTCGGTCACCACCACCGTCGGCCCTTGGCGGGCGCCCAGGACGACCTGCATGCCGACCGCGTCGGAGAGCCGCTGCAACTCCGGGCGGAACGCCTGCCTGTTGACCGGCCGGGTCAGCGCGGCGAGCGCGGGCCCCCACGAGTAACCGCCCGAACGCCGGTCGCGCACGATCCACTGCCGGGCCGCCAAGGTGGTGACGATCGCATGGCAGGTGCCGTGACTGATATGCAGCAGCCGGGCGATCTCCGACAGCGAGAAGCTGCGTTCGGGATCGGACGCCAACAGTTCCAGGATCCTGATCACGCGCTCGGTCGGGGGCGAAGAAACGGGAGTGCCCGGCTCGCCGGTATCCGCAGTCATATCAAGCATTTCCGGCAGCCAGTCGGGCGCGCTCGCGCACCGAGGCGACCACTCCGCCGTCGTTGAGGATGTCGGTGCCGGTGAGGTAGCCCGCCGCGTCGCTCGCGCAGAATGCCAACAATGCCGCCATCTCTTCGGGCTTGCCCCACCGTGGCACGGCGGCGTCGACGACCAGCGCCCCGGCACCGGCCTGCTCCTCCAGCCGGCCCATCTCGGTGTCGGTCGAGCCCGGCGAGACCGAGACGATGCGCAGCCCGCGGCCGTTGAACCGTTCGGCCTGCGAACTGCTGTACCACCGGACGAACGCCTTGCTCACCGCGTACGCGAAGCCGGAGCGCGCCTCGTTCGGAATCGGGTCGCACACGCCTGCCATGGCAGCCATGAAGGCGTGATGATCCGTCAGCGCCAGCGGGAAGTGTACGGCCGGGATCAGCTGCTCCGGCAACAGGTACGCGGCCATCGATGCCACATTGACGATCACCGATTCTTCGCCGGCCGCGCCGTAGAAGACCTCGTTGACGTTGAGCGTCCCGAGAGCATTGGTGCGCATGACATAGTCGGCGTCGCCCATGCTCGGGCTGACGCCCGCGGTGTGGATCACCGAAGCGATCGGTCCGATCCCGGCCGCGGTGTCGAAGAGCCGCGCGACGGCGTCCCGCTCGGTGACGTCACAGTTGACGACGGTGACCTCGACGTCCTTCAGTGCGGCGGCCGCGGCCTCCAACCGGTCTTGCCGCACATCACCGAGCACCACCGCGTGATCCCGCCCGACGATCTTCGCCGTGGCCGAACCGATGCCGCCCGCGCCACCGGTGATCACCGACACCTTCGGCATGACTCCTCCTGCCTCACTTGCCCATTGCGGCGTTGATCGCCTGCGCCATGAAGGCGGCCGCCTCGTTGCGGCCGAGGGAGGCCAGCAGCTGCGCCGCACCGGTGATCTGATCGCCGGCGTACACCGTGGGCCCGTTGGTCAGGTTGTCCAGCGCTGCGGCCACCGCCTGTTCGGCGGGCTCGGCCCCGGCCGGTACCTGGTCTGTCGACGTGATCTGGCCGCGTTCGTACTCCAGCCGGCGCAGCGCCGGGGTGTCGGTCTTACCGAGGATCAGGCCGATCACGTCGACGCCGGTGTGCTGCAGCTCGCTCCACAGCGCCTCGGCGAACACCATGTCGAAGGCTTTGGACGCGCCGTAGGCCACCATGTTGGGTCCGCCGACCAACCCGGCACCCGAGCCCACGATCACGATGGCGCCCGCACCGCGCTGAACCATCGGTTGCGCGAGAGCATGGCAAAGCTGCACCGGTACGACGCAGTTGCGCTGCACCATCGCCTCGGCCGCCGTAATCGTGTTGTCCAGAAAGGGTTTGAAGTCGGGGTCGGCGCCGGCGCAGTAGACCAGAAAGCCGACGGCCAAGCCCTCGACTGCCTGAAGCAGTGTGCGCGCCGCCTCCGGCTCAACGAGATCGACTGCCAACGCTAGGGTTTGCACTCGGTGCCGCTCTGCGATGCCGGCGGCGACCTCGTCGAGCAGCCGCTGCCGGCGCGCTACCAGCACGACATTGAGGCCACCGGCGGCCAAAGCTTCGGCGAACGCGGCGCCCACGCCATCGGAGGCGCCGGCGATCAGCGCCCACGGCCCGTACTTGCCCAGTCCCGCCGTCATACTTTCGAACGATACGTCGAGTATTCGACGTAGACAAGGGCTACGCCTTTGCCAGCTGATTCTCCGCATACCGGCGCGCCCACTCGGCCCGCGACCGGATCGAGGTGTCCACGTCGGTCGCGGTGGCCCGCAAGGCCCCCACCGTCGCCTGCTCTCGCGGCGTCTGAGCGAACGGGTCCCAGCCGAAGAAGCGGCAGGAGTTCTCCCAGGTGATCTTGTTGATGTCGGCGTCATCGGCGCCGGCGGCCTCCAACTCGGCGAGCACCTGCTCGGGGGCATCCGGCCAGAAGCAGTCCGAGTGCGGATAGTCGCACTCCCAGGCGATGATGTCGATGCCGATCTCGTGGCGCAGCTTCAGCGAGGTCTTGTCGGTGACGTAGCAGGCCAGCGAGTGCTCGCGGAACACCTCCGACGGCAGCTTGTCACCGAAGTCACGGCGCAACCACTTCTGGTTGGTGTAGTGCCGGTCGCTGCGGTCCAGGTAGAACGGGATCCAGCCGATACCGCCCTCGGAGAACGCGAACTTCAGATCCGGGTAGTTGCGCATCGCCGGACCCCACAACAGATCCTGGGCGCACATCGCCGAGATCTGGGTCGCCAGGATGATCAGGTTGTCGATCGGGGCGTTGGGAGCCATGCTGATCGCCCCAAAGCCGGTGCCGATGTGCAAACACATCACCACGTTCTCCTCTGAGAGCGTGGTGAACACCGGACCCCAGTACTCGTCGTCGTGGTAGCTGGGCAGTCCTTCCAAGTGCGGCAGTTCGGGCATGGTGACCGCCCGGCAGCCCTTGGCGGCCACCCGGCGGATCTCGGCGCACATCGCTTCGGGATTCCAGGTCGGCAGGATCGCGATCGGGATGAACCGGCCCGGATAGGAGCCCGCCCACTCGTCGATGTGCCAGTCGTTGTAGGCCGACACCATCACCAACGTGACGTCCTCACGGGTCATGTTGAGGTGCCGCGCGGAGAAGCCGGTGAAGGTCGGGAAGCACATCGAGGCCAGAATGCCGTTGCGGCTCATGTCCCGGACCCGCTCGTGCACGTCGTAGACGCCGGGGCGCATCTCGGCGAAACCGGCGGGGTCGCGGCCCCACTCCTCGGCCGGCCAGGACACCACGGCGTTGAGCCCGCTGACCCCCTGCGGCCGGCCCTGGTACATCCACTGGTCGACGCCCTTGTCGTCGGTGACGACGATCGGCGCCTCCGCCTTATACTTGGCCGGGACGTGGCGCAGGAACATGTCGGGCGGCTCCACCACGTGGTCGTCGATGCTGACCAGGATCAAGTCGTCGATGTTCATGCCTCTACTAGTACCCTGGATAATCATGACCGTCTCCGCGCGATCGGCCACAGAGTTTGCCGAACCGGCCAACATCGATCTGCGCCGGGGCGGCCGCGCCAAGGCCGGCAGCTATCTCTACGAAGGCCGGCAGCTGATCACCGGATGGCACTCCCACGACATGCACCAGATCGAGTACGCGGTCGGCGGCGTGGTTGAAGTCGAGACGGCCGCGGCGCACTATCTGCTACCCCCGCAGCAGGCGGCCTGGATTCCGGCCGGCCTGGAGCATCAGGCCACCATGCGGCCCGAGGTGCGCACCGTGGCGGTGAT
>NZ_LZMF01000064.1:0-23575 GCF_001673565.1 Mycolicibacter sinensis | reverse complement strand
CGAACAGACGTCGCCAGCGGCCGCCGTCGCGGCCCAGGCCGGCCGCGGTCTGCTCGACCGAGCGGTACAGCACCCCGGCGCTGCCGTCGTCGAGCGGATGCGCGCAGTCGACGTCCGGCCAGCGCCACTGCAAGCCGTAGCGGCCGGAATCGAGGCCGGACAGGAACGGGGAGCCGACCGCCATCGGGTGAATGGCCGAGCAGTCGTCATGCAGCAGACCCGGCAGGATCGCCTCGCTGCTGCGGGTGCCGCCACCTACCGCGTCGGCGGCCTCGAGCACCGTGACCCGCACCCCGTGCTGAGCAAGCGTCACGGCGGCGGCAAGCCCGTTGGGCCCGCCGCCCACCACGATCGCTGTGCTCACGCCGCCACCTCCCGCCGGCAGCCCGCGACGCTAGGCGGGATCGCCCGGTGCACCGCCCGCGCCGCCGGCGCCACCTGTCCTGCCGTCGTTGGATGCACCGGGCTCGCCCGGGCTGCCGGATGCGCCGTCGGTGGCTCCGCCGTTGCCGCCGTGGCCGCCGTCGCCGCCCGGTCCGACGATGCCGTTGCCGCCAGCCCCACCGGCACCGCCGGCACCGCCGGCACTGTCCACCAAGTTGGTCGCCGCGCCGCCGTTCCCGCCGCGGCCGCCGTTAGCGCCGGTCAGGCCGCTTCCACCGGCTCCGCCGGCGCCGCCTGCACCGCCGGTGCCACCGGTCGTGCCGTTGCCCGCGGCTCCGCCGGAGCCACCGTCGCCACCGCGGCCCCCGACGCCGAGCGGGTTGTTCAAACCGGCACCGCCCTTGCCTCCGGAGCCTCCGTCACCGTCGATACCGGCCTTGCCGGCTCCGCCGACCCACGCGTTGCTGGCACCGGCCGCTCCGCCCTGGCCGCCGTCGCCGCCGTTGCCGCCGTTGCCGCCCATCGGCTGGGAAGCCGTGCCGGCGGCGCCGGCCGCTCCGGCTCCTCCGGTACCGCCGTCACCGCCGTCACCGGTGATGCCCAGGAACCACCCGGCCTTGCCGCCGGTCCCGCCGTTGCCGGCGTCACCGCCGTTGAGGGCGGTCACCTCGGAACCGTTGACACCGACCCAGCCCGATCCGCCGCGCCCGCCGGCTCCGCCGAAGCCCCACCCGGCCAGGGCGTCGCCCCCGGAGCCGCCGTCACCGCCGTCGTGCGCCACCAGCCTCGGGCCGCTGAGAGTGTCGTGGAAGCCGGTACCGCCCTGGCCGCCGACGCCGCCGTCGCCGAACCACAAACCACCCGAGCCGCCCTGGCCACCGGCACCGGCCTCGATCACGGTGCCGTCGGCGCCCAGGTAGGCGGCGGCCCCCTGACCGCCCGCACCGCCGTTACCGAACAAGCCGGCATCGCCGCCGGCACCGCCCATGCCGCCGTCGACCCCGGCCACACCGGCAGCACCGGTGCCACCGTCGCCGAACAGGAATCCGCCGTCACCGAGGTCGCCCAGCCCGAGCCAGCCGAACAGCGAGTTGTTGACGCCGGTAAAGCCATCGATGCCGTCGCCGATCAGATCCCGGCCGAACATCAGCACCCACGGGGTGTTGATCAAGTCGATCACCAGCTGATTGCCCGCGTTGTGCAGGAAGCTCTGCAGCGCGTCGTGGATCGGGAGGTAGAAGGCGTCCTGGTAGAGCTGCGCCCAGTCGGCCGGCTCGAACGCATTGAAGTCGACCGAGCCGATGTCGGCGGGGTCGAAGCTGGCCACGCCGATGTCGGCACCGTCCAGGCCGGCCGAGTTGAGGTCAGACAGGTCGAGCCAGGCTCCGGGATCGAAGAAATCGAAATCCGCCTGGGCCGACGGTGCGGTCGCCATGGGTGTCAGCGCTAGCGCCAACGCCGCTGCGGCACCGCCCACGGCACGACACAACCGGCCGGCCGCGGCGCGACCACGCCCACCGGAGCTGCGACGATGACGACGATTCATTGTCAATTGACCTTTCTGCGACTGTGCTGTGCCCACTGGCCGAAGCTGGTTTAGGCGGGGGCGATCGTGTCCAGGCCGAGCAGGTCGGCGATCCAGGAGACGTCGGGGTTGCCGTCCACGAGAGACCCGAGGGAGCTCGCGAGGTCCGAACCGTCCGCGGGGTCGGTGGCGGCAGCCGAACCGCCCAACCACCAACCGGTGTCCTGGATGTCGAAGTAGACGCGCTGCGCCGCGGTCAAGATCGACGAGAACAGGTCGTCGCCAAGGAATCCCCCGGGGAGATAGGTGTTGAGATTCTGCAGTTCCTTGAACGCGTCCTGAAGCCCTTGGGTCCAGGCGTTGGCCAGGGCGGCGTTGATGTCGGCCCAGCTGATGTTGCTCGGCAACAGGTCCCAGCTGATGGTGGTGGGCACGTTGGCCGGCCCCTGGTTCCAGCCTTCGGTGAGGCTGCCGTATCCCAGGTTCACCAGGATGCGCATGCTCGGTTCCAGCAGGGCGGCCAGTGGGGCGCCCCAGACCGGGTTGAGCCGCAACAGCTCGAGCAGCGGCAGGTGCTCGCTGGGAATCATGTAGTAGTTGGTGAGGCTGTCGGGGTCGGTGGTGTCCAACTGAATTGCGTTGGCGATGTCGTCGTGGCTCAGGCCCAGATATGCGATGTGCTGGGTGAACATGCCGGCTACGGCGTTGAGAGTCGACAGCAGGTTCAGCGGATATCGGGGAAAGTCGGCGTAGCCGTCGTATTCCAGGGTGTAGACGTCGGTGTTGAAGTAATCCGGGGTCGGGTGGCCGAGCATCAATCCGTTCCAGAACGTGATGTCGCCATCCCAGAGGTTGAGCATTTCGACGATGCCACCGTTGGGGTTGGCGGCGTTGCCGACCAGCACGAAGTGGACGTCCTCGGCCGGCACGCCCTGGTGGTAGAGCTGCTCCATCGTCATCGACGACATCGCCGCACTCTGGGAGTAACCGAACACATACACCGGGTTGTCGGCGTTCACCTGCCCGGTGGCGATCTCCTTGTTGATCGCCTCGGCCAGGATCTGGGCGCCTTGGACTTCCGAGACGTTTCCCGGGAAGTACAACTGCGGTGTGAACAGTGATTGCGCGGTGCCGGTGAAGCCGTGCGGCTGCAAATAGAACAGGTCGGCGGCGTTAACATATCCGTCCGATGGCAATGGAATACCGCTGCCGCCCATAACGAATGCGGTACCTCCGCCGGTCAACTGCACCGCCGGCGGCGAGGCAGCGGACGACCGCGCAGTCAGCGGCAACACGCCGACCATGCCGGCGAACACGGCGAAAACACTTACGGCAGCGACGACTACGCGCCTACGGCGGGGCGCAGCCGCTCCCCCCACACGCGACATCGCGACCAGTTCTCCCATGAAAACTCCCAACCCACTGACCCTGCGATCGAACCGTTACCTGATCGAAATTAGATCACCCGCAACAGTTTTAGTCAGTCGTTCCGCCGAACGCCAGCCAGGCTGACATAACTCCGGTTATTGGACGTAGTGATAATGTCGGCCAATTCCCTCGACCGAAACCCGGGCCGGAAAGGCGTCCGCGTAAAGTGTCTGCCGTGGATATAACTGGAGCAAGCGCGATCGTTACCGGTGGCGCATCAGGAATCGGTGCGGCAACTGCCCGCCAGTTGGCCGACAAGGGTGCCCGGGTCGTCGTGGCCGACCTGCAGGCGGACAAAGGTGCGGAGCTGGCCCACGAGATCGGCGGGGTGTTCGTGCCGGTGGACGTGACCAGCACCGAGCAGATCATCGACGCCGTCAACACCGCCGCGGACCTCGGTCCGCTGCGGGCGCTGGTGAACTCGGCCGGCATCGGCTGGGCCCAGCGCACCATCGGCAAGGACGGCGAATTCGAGTCGGCACACAGCCTGGATGCGTACAAGAAGGTGCTGGACATCAACCTGGTCGGCACCTTCGACTGCATCCGGATCGCGGCCACCGCGATGAGCCGCAACGAACTCACCGACACCGGCGAGCGGGGCGCGATCGTCAACATGACCAGCGTCGCGGCCTTCGACGGCCAGATCGGCCAGGCCGCCTACTCGTCGTCCAAGGGTGGCGTCGTGGGCCTGACCCTGCCGGTGGCCCGCGACCTGTCCGCGGTCGGCATCCGGGTGAACACCGTCGCGCCGGGCCTGATCGACACCCCGATCTACGGCGAAGGCGAGGCATCCGAAGCCTTCAAAGCCAAACTCGGTGAGTCCGTGCTGTTCCCGCATCGGCTCGGCAAGCCCGAGGAGCTCGCGTCGATGGTGGTCGAGTTGCTCACCAACTCCTACATGAACGCCGAGGTCGTCCGGGTGGACGGCGGCATCCGGATGCCCCCGAAGTAGCTAGTAGTAGGTTTCGCGCGCTCAACCGACTGGCGGATGCGCCCCCGACCACGGGTGTGCTGATTCCAGTTGCGAGGCAACACGAATCAGGATGTCCTCGCGGGCGTAGTCGGCGGCGAGCTGAATGCCGATCGGCAGTCCATCGGCGTTGCGGTACAGCGGAAGGCTGATCGCGGGTTGTCCGCTCATGTTGAACGGCGGCGTGAACGCGGCGAACCGGCCGGCCCGCCGCTGCGGGGCGGTCGGAAACGCGGGTTCGTTCTCGAACTCGCTCAGCAGTGGTGGCGGTTCGGCGACCGTCGGTGTCAGCAGCAGATCCCAGCCGTCCGCCCACCACTGCTGCAGCGCACGCCGAAAGGTCCAGCCCGCCGCCTGCGCTGCGGCGTAGTCGATGGCAGTCAACCGCTGCGCCTGCTCGACCAGCGCCCAGTTCACCGGCTCCATGTCCGCCGCGGTCACCTCGCGTCCGAGAGTGGCGCCGATATCGCGGGCGGCCAACGCCATCTGCGTCGCCCACAAGGCCATGAACCGCTGCGTCAGCGTGGTGTCGGCAAGACAGGACGGCCAGGCCGGCTCGACGATGTGCCCGAGTCCCTCCAGCATCGATGCCGCCGCCCGGACCGCCGATCGGCAGTCCTCGTGCAGAACTTCGCCGCGCGGATGCACATCGAGGAATCCGATACGCAGCTGTCCCGGGTCGGCACCGACCTCTGCGACATACCTGCGTTGCGGCTCGGGCGCGATGACGGTGTCCCCCACGCCGGGACCGCGCACCGCGTCGAGCAGCCCGGCGGTGTCACGCACGGAACGGCTGACGCACAGTTCGACCCCCAGCCCCGCCTCGGCCCGGGCCGGACCGACCGTGATCCGGCCTTGGCTCGGCTTGAGTCCCACAATCCCGCAGCACGAGGCCGGGATGCGGATACTGCCGCCACCGTCGGAGGCGTGCGCGAACGGCACCATCCCGGTGGCCACCGCGACCGCCGCCCCGCCGCTGGACCCGCCCGGCGTGCGCTCCGGCGCCCACGGGTTGCGGGTCGGTCCCCACGCCAGTGGCTGTGTGGTGGGCAGGCTGCCTAACTCGGGGCTGTTGGTCCGCCCGGCGATGACGAGCCCGGCCGCCTTGAACCGAGCGACCAGGGTGCTGTCCGAATTGGCTTTTCTGCCAGCGGCTTTGAGAGCGGCGTTGCCATTGGACAGGGTCTGCCCGGCGAAGTCGGCGTAGAGGTCCTTGAGCAGGAAAGGCACCCCGCGAAACGGGCCATCAGGCAGGTCGGCTGTCACCGATCGGGCGTGGTCGAACCACTTCATGACCACCGCGTTCAGCCCGGGGTTCGAGCGCTCGATTCGCTCGATCGCGGCCTCCAGCAGCTCGGTCGGCGTGACCTCACCGTTGGCCACCAACGCCGCCTGGGCGGTGGCGTCGGTCCATCGGAGTTCTTCGGCAAGTCCGCTCATGGCTTCTGGTTTACCCGACGGGAACCGTGCCGGCGCGGTTGACTACCCCGCGTTGCGCGCCAGGTTGATCGCGTACTCGCTGACGAAGTGTCCCGCGGCGGGTTCGCCGGAGCCGCAACTGCCGTCGGACTCCCCTACCCGCTTGACCCACAGGTAGGCGTCGGCGTGCGCGCCCGCGGTGTCGGTCGTCGGCGCCGCACCCAGCGCCCGGCCGCTGGGGTTGCACCAGCCGTACGGGTCGCCTTCGGCGGGGCCGGCACCGTTGCGCGAGGTGTCGATCACGTAGTGCTTGCCGCCGGTCATCCCGGAAATCTCTTCGCCGTAACCGATCTGTTCTTCGGTGGTGAAGTAGTTCGTGCTGTTGAGGGAGAAGCCACGGGCGCGTCCCACCCCGGCCTGGTTGAGCCGGTTGGCCATTTCGCCGGCGTTCACCCAGCGCGAGTGCCCGGCATCGACGTAGACGGCGGTAGCCGGGTTGCGGCCCAACGTATCCACGGCGTAGCTGATCAGGTCGAAGCGCTCCTGACGCTGGTCCCCGGAGAGGCAGTCGGCCATGGCGAGGGCGTCGGGTTCGAGGACGATCGCGGCCGGGTTGCCGCCGATCCCGTCGGAGATGCTGTCGACCCAGGCGCGGTAGGCCGCCCCGGAGGAGAACCCGCCGGCGGCGTAGCTGCCGCAGTCGCGGTGTGGGATGGCGTAGAGCACGAGCACCGGCATGGCGCCGGCCGCCGCTGCCGCGCCGGTGTGCCGGGCCACCGTTGCGCCGACGGTACCGGCCCCGAACGCCTGGTCGAGCCAGTACGCCTGCGGCGTGTTGGCGACTCGGGCCAGCTCGGCGCTGTCGGGTTGGGCGTTGGCGGCATGCATCGCCTTCGAGATGGGATCGACGTAGAAGGGCATGCCGGCCAGCGGGTTGTCGCCGTCGGCGAGGGCCGGAGCGGCGCCGACGAGGGCCGCAACAGTCAAAAGAGGGGCGAGACGGCGCGCGAGGGCGCCAAATGCTGAGGGGAGCACAGCCAAAAATTACCTTATGGCCGGCCTGAGGTCACAAGACGGTCACGATCGGCGCCGGGTCGCTCAGCCGAGCAAGGCGTCGACGAAGGCCGCCGGCTCGAAGGGAGCCAGGTCGTCAGGCCCCTCGCCGAGCCCGACCAGCTTGACCGGCACCCCCAGCTCCTGCTGCACCCGGAACACGATGCCGCCCTTGGCGGTGCCGTCCAGTTTGGTCAGCACCACCCCGGTGATGTCGACGACGTCGGCGAACACCCTGGCCTGCGCCAGTCCGTTCTGCCCGATGGTGGCGTCGAGCACCAGCAGCACCTCGTCGACCGCCGCGCGGCGGGTCACCACCCGCTTGACCTTGCCGAGCTCGTCCATCAAGCCGGTCTTGGTATGCAACCGGCCGGCGGTGTCGATGACCACCACGTCGGCACCGGCCGAGACACCCGTGTCGACGGCGTCGAACGCGACCGACGCCGGATCGGCGCCCTCAGGCCCACGGACCACCTCGGCGCCGACCCGCGCCGCCCAGGTCTGCAGCTGGTCGGCCGCCGCGGCCCGGAACGTGTCGGCCGCGCCCAGCACCACCCGCCGGCCGTCGGCCACCAGCACCCGGGCCAGCTTGCCGACGGTGGTGGTCTTGCCGGTGCCGTTGACCCCTACCACCAGCAGCACCGACGGATGCTCGTCGTGCGGCAGCGCCCGAATGGAGCGGTCCAGGCCGGGCTGCAGCTCGCCGATGAGCACCTCGCGCAGCACCACGCGGGCGTCGGCCTCGGTGCGCACCTGCCCGCCGGCCAGCCGTTCGCGCAGCTGCGCGACCACCGATTCGGTGACGGTCGGCCCCAGATCGGACACCAGCAGGGTGTCCTCGACGTCCTGCCAGGAGTCCTCATCCAGGTCGCCGCCGCCGAGCAGCCCGAGCATGCTGCGGCCCAATGCGTTCTGCGACTTGGCCAACCGGCCGCGCAGGCGCTGCATCCGCCCGTCCACCGGCTCGATCTCCGGTTCGACGGACGGCTCGACGGACGGCTCAACGGACGGCTCGACGGCTTCAGCGGGCGGTGCTTGAGGTTCGGGAGCCGCTTCGGGAGGCGCTTCGGGCAGGTCGACATCGGTGATGGTGCGCCGGGGTGCGTCCCGGGGCACCGTCGCGTCGTCGCCGATGACGGGGGCCGGTGCCTCCTCGGTTCGGCTGAACGTGATCCCCGAGGAGGCGGCGTAGCCGCCCGAGCGGTCCAGGCTCTCGCGCTGCGGCGCGGTCAGGCTGATGCGCCGACGGCGGTGGCGCACCAGCCCGAAGATCAGAAGACCGACCAGAACCACCGCGACAACGACCGCCACAGCGATCCACAGACTTTGAGACGACACGACGTTCATTGTCGCAGGGAGTACCCAGCCCGGGTTCACGGCCGGGTTCACGCTTGGCTGGAGACCAGTTCCTCACCGCGGATGCGCTGGGAGATCACCGCGGTGATCCCGTCACCTTGCATGGTCACCCCGTACAGCGCGTCGGCGACCTCCATCGTCGGCTTCTGGTGGGTGATGACGATCAGCTGCGAGCGGGCCCGCAGCATCTCGAACAACGCCAGCAGGCGACGCAGGTTGGTGTCGTCGAGCGCGGCCTCGACCTCGTCCATGATGTAGAACGGCGACGGTCGGGCCCTGAAGATCGCGACCAGCATGGCGATCGCGGTCAGCGACTTCTCGCCGCCGGACAGCAGCGACAGCCGCTTGACCTTCTTGCCGGGCGGGCGGGCTTCGACGTCGACACCGGTGGTCAGCATGTCGGACGGGTCGGTCAGCAGCAGCCGGCCCTCGCCGCCGGGGAACAGCGCCGCGAACACCTCGGTGAATTCGCGTTCCACATCGGCGTAGGCGTCGGTGAACACCTGCAGGATGCGCGCGTCGACGTCCGAGACCACGTCGAGCAGATCCTTGCGGGCCGCCTTGACGTCCTCCAGCTGGGTGGACAGAAAGTTGTAGCGCTCTTCGAGTGCGGCGAACTCCTCCAGTGCCAGCGGATTGACCCGGCCCAGTTCGGCCAGTTCGCGCTCGGCGCGCTTGGCCCGGCGCTCCTGGGTGGGCCGGTCGAAGGGCATCGGGGCGGGCGCGGTCACCTGCTCGCCGCGTTCGCGGGCCTGCTCGAATTCGGCGAGCTCCAGCTCGGTCGGCGGCAACGGAACCTCGGGGCCGTATTCGCCGATCAGGTCCGCCGAGCTCATGCCGAACTGTTCGAGCACCGTCTGCTCGAGTTGCTCGATGCGCAGCGCTGCCTGCGCCTTGGCGACTTCGTCGCGGTGCAGCGACTCGGTGAGTGCGGTGATCCTGGTACTCAGCGAGTTCACCTCCTCGCGAACCGCGGCCATCGCGGCGACCCGCTGCTGACGCTCGCCGGCCAGCCCGTCTCGGATCCGCGCCGCCGTCGCCACCACCAGCTGCAAACGCCGGGCCAACGCTGTCCCGGCCTCGGCCACCGCGGCCGCCGTGGTCGCGGCGAGCGCACGGGCCGCGCGGGCCTGTTCGGCGCGCACCCGCGCCTCGCGTTCGGCGGCGGCGGCCCGGCGCAGCGAATCCGCCTTGCCCCGAACGGCATTGGCGCGTTCCTCGGCGGTACGCACCGCCAGCCGGGCCTCCACCTCGACGCTGCGGGCCGCCTCGGCGGCGGCCGCGATCTGCTCCCGGTCCACCGGCTCGCCAGCGGCGGTCGGCTGGTCCTGCTCGGCGTTGCGCAGCCGGGCCTCGATCTCGCCGAGCTCGGTGACGGCCTGCGCCCGGCCGGACTCCAACTCGTCGCGTTCCCGCATCCGGCGGCGCCACTCGGTCTCGGCGGCGCGGGCGTCCTGGCCCAGCCGGCCCAGCCGCTCGTGGGTCGCGGCGATCGCGGCGTCGGATTCGTTGAGCGCGGCCAGCGCCTGCTCGGTGGCGTCCTGGCGGGCGGCCTGCTCGGCCAACGCGCCCGACAGGGCCGCACTGAGCTGTCCGACCTGTGTTTCGGAGCCGGCCAGCTCGCCGCGCGCCTTGTCGATCTCGCTGTTGATCTCCAGCGTCGAAGGCTTGCGGTCCGAACCGCCACTGACCCAGCCCGCCCCGACCAGGTCGCCGTCGACGGTCACCGCCCGCACGCCGGGGCGGGCGGCCACCAGATCCAGGGCTGCGGGCAGATCGGGGACCACCACCACCGACGACAACATCGCGGTCATCGCGCCGCGCAGCCGGTCGGGGGCCTCGATCAACTCCAGCGCCCACTGCGCCCCGTCGGGCAGGCCGGTCTGTTCCACCGGCGGCGACAGCGGCCAGTCCCCCAGCACGATCGCGGCCCGCCCGCCGTCGGCACTCTTCAGCGCGTTCAGCGCCGTGCGCGCCGCACCGGCGTTCTCGGCGGCCAGCGCGTCGGCGGCCGAGCCGAGCACCGCGGCCAGCGCCGCCTCGTAGCCCGAGCGCACCTTGACCAGCGTGGCGATCGACCCGAACAGCCCGGACCCGCTGTGGTTCTGGGCCAACCAGGCGGCGCCGTCGCGGCGTTCCAGTCCCATCGACAACGCATCGATACGGGCGCGCAGGGAGGCCACCTGCCGTTCGGCGCCGCGCTCGGCGGCCTGCAGCTCGGCGACCCGCTCATCGGCCAGCCGCAACGCGGCCACCGTCCGCTCGTGCTGCTCGTCGAGGCCGACCTCGCCTTGATCGAGCTCGCCGACCCGGCTCTGCACCGTCTCGAACTCCGCCTGCGCGGCCTGGGCGCGCGCGGCGGCTTCCTCGATGCGCGCCGACAGCTGCGCCACGTGGGCGTCGATCGACTCCACGCGCGCCCGGATCGTCTCCACCTGACCGGTCAGCCGGGCCAGGCCCTCGCGGCGGTCGGCTTCGGCGCGCACCGCGGCCAGGTGCGCCTTCTCGGCCTCGGCGCTGCGACGTTCGCGTTCGGCCAGCTCGGCACGGGCGGCCTCCAGCCGGGTGCCGGCCTCGGTCAGTTCGGCCAGCAGCTGCTGCTCGGCGGCGGCCACCTGTTCGGCCTCGGCCTCCAGCGCGTCGGGGTCGACGCCGCCGGTGGTGATGGGTTCCTCGTCGAGATGCTGGGCGCGGTCGCTGGCGATGCGCACGGTGGCGCTTACCCGCTCGGCCAGCGCGGAGAGCGCGAACCAGGTCTGCTGGGCGGCCTCGGCGCGCTGAGTCAAGGTGGCGACCGCGGACTCGTGCGTGGTCAGCTCGTCGGCGGCCACCGTCAGCCGCTCGGTGATCTGGTCGTGTTCGCGGCGCAGCGTCGCCTCGGCGTCGGTGGTTCCGGCGAACTCGGTCTGCCGGGTGACCAGGTCGTCGGCCGTCAGCCGCAGTCGGGCGTCCCGCAGGTCGGCCTGGATGGTGGCGGCGCGGCGCGCGACCTCGGCCTGGCGGCCCAACGGTTTGAGCTGACGGCGCAGCTCGGTGGTCAGGTCGGTCAGCCGGGCCAGGTTGGCCGACATCGCGTCGAGCTTGCGGACCGCCTTTTCCTTGCGCTTGCGGTGCTTGAGTACACCGGCGGCTTCTTCGATGAACGCCCGGCGGTCTTCGGGCCGCGATTCCAGGATCTGCGACAGCCGGCCCTGGCCGACGATGACGTGCATCTCACGCCCGATGCCCGAGTCGCTCAGCAGCTCCTGGACGTCCATCAGCCGGCAGCTCGCGCCGTTGATCTCGTACTCGCTGGCGCCGTCACGGAACATCCGGCGGGTGATCGACACCTCGGCGTACTCGATCGGCAGGGCGTTGTCGGAGTTGTCGATGGTGACGGTGACCTCGGCGCGGCCCAATGGGGCGCGTGAGGAGGTGCCGGCGAAGATGACGTCTTCCATCTTGCCGCCGCGCAGCGTCTTGGCGCTGTGCTCGCCCATCACCCAGGCCAGCGCGTCGACCACGTTTGATTTCCCGGACCCGTTGGGCCCGACCACCGCGGTGATGCCCGGCTCGAACCGCAGAGTCGTCGGCGCGGCGAAGGACTTGAAGCCCTTCAGCGTCAGACTCTTGAGGTGCACGGGGTGTGAGACTACCGGTCTAACGTTCGCTGAATCCGTCGATCGGCTCGGTGGCGACCGCCCAGTCGACGACCACGGTGTCCACCCGGCCGGGAGTGGAGCCGCCCTGCAGCAGCTCCAGCAGGCGCTGGCAGTTCTCGCGCGCCCCCTGCGCGACAACGTGCACCCGCCCGTCGGGGCGGTTGGCGGCGTAACCGGTCAGTCCCAGCTCCAGCGCGCGCGACCGCGTCCACCACCGAAAGCCCACCCCCTGGACCCGGCCGTGCACCCAGGCGCTGAGCCGGGCGTCAGGGCCGGCCACGATCGGCGACCTCGAATCGCACCTCGGTGCCGGATTGCAGCGTGCGGCCCACGGTGCAGACCTGGTCGACGGCGCGGCGCACGACGGTGAGCAGCCGCTGCTTCTCGGAGTCGTCCAGAGCCGACAGGTCCAGCTCCAGGGTCTCCGCCAGCAGCGGGTAGCGCTCCTGGTCCCGGTCGGCTGGACCGCAGACCTGAATCGTCGCCGGGTAGTCGTCGCCGAGCCGGCGCGCCAGCGGGGCGTCGCTGGACATGCCGCTGCACGCCGCCAAGGCGATCTTCAGCAGTTCGCCGGGGGTGAATACGCCGTCGACGTCTTCGCTGCCGACCAGCACCTGCGCGCCCCGGGAACTGTGGCCGGTATAGCGCCGGGTTCCGGTTCGTTCCACCCACAATTGCGTCATGGGGACATTTTTACCGCCAACCCGGCGCCTCGCTACGCCGGCGGTCGATCAGACGGCCGCGACGTTCTTTCGGCCGTACTGGCGTTCCATCATGGCGGTGTCGCCGTACACCTCGACCCGCAGCGTCTTGCCGTTGCGGATGGTGTAAACCTCGGCGCTGTGCGAACGTTCGCCGCCGATGGAGGCTTCACTGAGCACCACGACCGTGTCGCCGTCAGCCAGGAAACGATGCGGAGCGATGGTCGGCTCCTTGGCGGCCAACCGCGCCAGGAAATCGCCGAGTTCTGCCTTGCCCCGGTAGGTTCCGCTGACCGCGCTCTCGCCCGGTTGCACCCATTCGATGTCGTCATCGAAGACCGCCATCAAGGCTTCGCTGTCGCCGCTGGCGAACGCCTGATAACCGCTCCGGACCAGTTCGATGTTCTGCTCAGACATCCTTCGATTCCTTTCGTGGGTATTCCCTTTGTCCCCGGCCAACTTTCGTCGTCACAGCCGGTACATCTCCCGGAACATCCGCGCGTTTTCGATGTAGACCGACTCGAATTGCGGGAAGAGATCTCCGGGTTCGAGCAATCTGCTGCGGACGCGGCAAATCGCGACGATCAATGCTGCGGCAACCTCATGGCCGCGCTGTTGCACATGATGTGCGGCGGCGCCGAAGGCAGTCGCCAACCCGGGGTGGATGGCCAGTTGCGCCATGACCGTCACCTCCTTGCGCCAGTGATATTTTCGTGTCCGTAAACCACCGGCGAACACATCTTCAGGCAAGCACCGCGGCCGTGAAATTGCCTCATCCCAATGGATGAGATCCGAGTACACTTTTGCGGCAAGAAGACAGCGGTCTTCCCAGCGCTTCGCAACGGGGGGATGCGGATGTGTGGGATGCGCAGGCCGATCGGGGAATTCGGGGTAGGCGATGTTCGCGATCGATGAATTCTCACAACTGATCGCTGGTATTTACTCCGCGGTGCTGGCCCCGGAGCAATGGAATACCTCCATGGCGGCGATCGCCCGCGCCTTCGACGCGCACACCGCTTCGCTGGTGTTCAGCGACAACGACTCGCGCATCATCAAGTACGCTCAGATGCCGCCGTCCGCGGCGCAGGCCTATGCGGCGCACTACGAACGGTTGGACCACGTGCTCTGCGCGGTCGAGGCGGGCCCGGTCGGGGCAGTGCGAACGGGCGCAGAACTGATGTGGCCCTACCAACATTGCGAATTTCAGATCGATTGGGCGCGCCCGAACGGGCTGGACGACGGGCTCTTCGTGCGCCTCACCAACGGGCCGGCGGTCACCAGCCTTGCCATCGCGAGTGTGAAGAAATCGGATCGGTTCGACAGTCCGGAGCACCTCGCACTGATCGACCATCTCAGCACCCATCTGCAGCAGGCGCTGCGTATGCAGGGCCGCCTCGAGGACCTCGATCACCGCAGCGGCGACCTCGCCCGGGCCAGTGAGGCCGTCAGCCACGGGATCGTCATCGTCGAAGGGCGCAGGGCGATCTACGTCAACTCTGCCGCCGAGCGAGTTCTGTGCGCAGGTGACGGTTTACGGATCGACAACGGCTGCATCAAGGCTGAAGCCCGCTGCGCCGACGCGGAGTTGGAACGCAGCATCGGCCGCGCAGCGGATCTGGACGGCTGCGACATCTGGGGTGGCTCCTTCCTGTGTGCGCGGACCTCGGGCCGGCGGCCCTATATCCTGCATGTGCTGCCGATCGAACCGAATCCAGTTGCGGCGCTGCATGCCAAGCGGGCGATGATCATCATCGTCGATCCCGAGCGGCAGCCGGAACCGCCGGCTACGCTGCTGCGGCGCCTGTACGGCCTGACGCAAAGCGAGGCGCAGGTAGCCCTGTTGGTGATGCGGGGCGAGGGATTGGCTCCGATCGCCGAGGCGTTGTCCGTGTCGCTGAATACCGTGAAGACCCACCTGCGGCATGTGTTCGACAAAACCGGTGTGCATCGCCAGGCCGAACTCGTTCGCCTCCTGAGCACCCTTGACCCGCTGCAGCGGTGAGGATGCGCGCCGAGCATACTGATCGTTCATGGCCACCGTCGTCGCGTTCCATGCCCATCCGGACGACGAGGTGGTGCTGACCGGCGGGACCCTGGCTCGCGCGGCAGCCGGCGGGCATCGCGTGATCGTGGTGGTGGCGACCGACGGCCGCGTCGGTGCCGACGACGACGGGGATATCCGACTCACCGAACTCCGTTCCAGCGCAGACGTTCTCGGCGCGAAGCGGGTCGAATGCCTTGGTTACGCCGACAGCGGGTTCGGCGCGGAGTTCTATCCCGACCCGCCGGGCCGGGTCCGATTCGCCCGTGCCGACACCGAGGAGGCGGCCCGGCGACTGGCCGCTATTCTGCGCGAGGAGGAAGCCGACCTGCTGTTGAGCTACCAGGCCAACGGCGGCTACGGGCATCGTGACCACGTGCAGGTCCATCACGTCGGCAAGCGGGCCGCCGAACTCGCGAGCACACCGCGGGTGTTGGAGGCCACCATGCCCCGGGAGACGTTGATCCGAGTCGCCAATGCCGCTCGGCTGTTGCGGTTGCCGGCGCCCTACGGGCGCGACGTGCTTCGCACCGCGTACGCACCGAGCTCATCGATCACCCACCGGATCAACGTGTTTCGGTTCGCCCGCCAGAAGCGCGACGCGCTCGCCGCGCACCGTTCGCAGATCGGCACCACCGGCGCGGCGGCGCGCCTGTTCGCGGTGTTGATGCGGCTTCCTCCGCAAGTGGCCGGGCTGATGTTCGGCCGGGAGTGGTTCGTCGATCCGGCACTGCCCGCGGGGCGGGTGTACCGCGATATCTTCGAGTGAGCCGTCAGCGCTGGCATTTCGGGCAGTAGTACGACGAGCGGTTCATGAACTTCGCCCGGCGGATCGAGGTACCGCAGCGCCGGCACGGCTCGTCTTCGCGGCCGTAGGCGTCCAGTGACCGGCTGAAGTAGCCGGACTCGCCGTTGACGTTGACATACAGCGAATCGAACGAGGTGCCCCCGGCGGCCAGCGCGTCACTCATCACCGCCGCGGCGGCCTCCAACAGTGCTCGCAATCGGGGGCGGGACAGCGTGTCGGCCATCCGGGTGCCGCGGATGCCGGCGCGCCACAGCGCCTCGTCGGCGTAGATATTGCCGATCCCGGAGACCACGGTCTGGTCGAGGAGTTGACGTTTGATCTCCGAATGCTTGCGCCGCAGCACATTCACCACTGATTCGGCGTCGAAGTGCGGGTCCAGCGGGTCGCGGGCCAGGTGCGCCACCGGCAGCGGGACCCTGCTGCCGTCGACAGTGACCAGGTCGGTGAGCTGCCAGCCGCCGAACGTCCGCTGGTCGACGAAGCTGACCAACGTATCGTCGTCGAGCACCGCGGCGATCCGCAGGTGTTTGGTGTCGGGCAGCTCCCCCAGCAGCATCTGTCCGCTCATGCCCAGGTGCACCACCAGCGCCTCGTCGGTACTGAGCAGCAGCCACAGATACTTGCCGCGGCGGTCGGTGCCGGTGATGCGGGCACCGAGCAGCCGGCCGGTCAGGTCGGCGGGGCCGGCCTCGTGGCGGCGCACCGCGCGCGGGTGGTGGACCCGCACACCGGTCATGGTGCGGCCCACCAGGTGGGTGTGCAAGCCGCGGCGCACCACCTCGACCTCGGGAAGCTCCGGCATCGCTACCCGGACGAACCGGCGGCCGGGGTGTCGGAGGCGTCCAGCGCTGTCCAGGCCGCCGCCGCCGCCTTCTGTTCGGCCTCCTTCTTCGACCGTCCGACACCGGCGCCGTATTCGGTGTCGGACACGACGACGACGGCGGTGAACTCCCGGTCGTGGTCCGGTCCGGTCGAGCTGACCTGGTAGCCCGGCACGCCGAGGCCGCGGGCCGCGGTCAGCTCCTGCAGGCTGGTCTTCCAGTCCAGGCCCGCCCCCAGGGTCGCCGCGGTGTCCAGCAGCGGCCCGAACAGCCGCAGGATCACCGCGCGCGCGGTGTCGATGCCGTGCTGCAGGTACACCGCGCCCAGCAACGACTCCATCCCGTCGGCCAGGATGCTGGCCTTGTCGGCCCCGCCGGTGTTGATCTCCCCGCGGCCGAGCAGCAGGTGGGCGCCCAGGCCGTCGTCGGTCAGCCGGCGCGCCACAGCGGCCAGCGCGGCGGTGTTGACCACGCTGGAGCGCAGTTTGGCCAGGTCGCCCTCGGGCCGGTCGGGGTGGCGGTGGAACAGTTCGTCGGTGATGGTCAGCCCGAGCACGGCGTCGCCGAGGAATTCCAGACGCTCATTGGTAGGCAGGCCGCCGTTCTCGTAGGCGTAGCTGCGGTGGGTGACCGCCAGCGTGAGCAGGTCGTCGGAGAGGTCCACTCCGAGTGCGTCGAGCACCGCCTGCCGGGGACGGCTCACCGGTCACCGTCGTCGGTCACCTGCGTGCCCGGGGGCCCGGCCATTTCGGCGAGCTTGGCCCAGCGCGGGTCGATCTTGTCGTGGTGGTGGCCCGGTTCGGCCCCCTCCACACTGGCCAACGCGACTCCGCAGTCCGGGCACAGGCCCGGGCAGTCGGGGTCGCACAGCGGGGACAGCGGCAACGCCAGCCCGACCGCGTCGACGATCGCCTGCTCGAGGTCCACGGCGTCGTCGACGACGCGGCCGATCTCGTCGTCGTCGGTGGTGGCGTCGGTGGTGCTGTCCGGGTAGGCGAACAGTTCAGTCAACTCGACCTCGATCTCGCCGGTCAGCGGTTGCAGGCAGCGCGCACATTCGCCCGCGGTCGGCCCCGACACCGCGCCGGTGACCAGCACGCCCTCGGAGACCGACTCCACCCGCAGATCCAGCTCGACGGCGGTGTCGGAGGGGATCGCCACCAGGTCCAGCCCGATGCGGCGCGGGCTGCGGCGCTGCTCGTGCAGCGCGATCATCGAGCCCGGACGCCGGCCCAGCCGGGCAACGTTCACCACGAACGGCGACGGCAGCTTTCGCCGCCCGCTCTTCACGCCTGCGTCCGGGTGCCTTGCCATGCCGCGATTCTACGCAGCGGGCGTCACCGCGCTCGCCGGTCAGCGAGTCGCGTAGTCGTGGGTGCCGGCGGCGGTGCGCAGTTGGTGACGGCCGCGGTTGATCGAGCGCAGCGTGCCGTTGAGGAAGTCCTCGAACTCGGCCAGCTTGGCGTCGACGTAGATATCGCATTCGCCGCGCATCCGGTCGGCCTCGGCGTGCGCCGAGTCGATCAGCCGGGTGGCCTCGGCCCGCGCCGAGGTCACCACCTCGTTCTGCGAAACCAGCCGCTGCTGTTCCTTGATGCCCTCCTGAACCGCCTTCTCGTAGGCGGCGTTGCCGTTCTCGACCAGCCGGTCGCATTCGGCCTGGGCACGGCTGGTCGCGGTCTCGAACTCACGCTTGGCGGTCGCGGTCAGCCGGGCGGCTTCCTCGCGGGCTTCGCCGAGCATCCGCTCGCTGTGCCCACGCGCCTCGGCCACCATCCGGTCCGCCTGCCCCTTGGCGTCGGCCAGCAACCGGTCGGCCTCGGCGCGGGCATGGCTGACCAGTGAGTCGGATTCGGCGGTGGCGGAGCTGACCATCGAGTCCGCGTGTTCCTTGGCCTCGTTGAGCACCGAGTCGCGGGCGTCGAGCACGTCCTGGGCGTCGTCGAGTTCGCCGGGGATCGCATCCCGGATGTCGTCGATCAATTCCAGGACGTCACCGCGGGGCACCACGCAGCCGGCCGTCATCGGCACGCCACGGGCTTCTTCGACAATGGAGCCCAGTTCGTCAAGGGCTTCGAACACTCGGTACACGGCAGCACCCTCCAGGCATCGTTGTTGTTACCAGTGTGCCCTCTGTTACGTATGTGACTGCGTTACCTGCTCGGTGTGTCGGATTTTGGTCCACTTCACCGGTAGCCTGGCCCGTTGGTATTCCGGATCGGCGAAGGGGCGGCCATGACGAACGGTTCCGGGGAGGCTCGGGGGCCCGCGGGTTCACCGACGCCGGCACAGCCGCCGCAGGCCCATCCGCACCGGTCCGGCGCTCAACCGATGGCCGACATCGGCCGGCTGCTGCTGCGCTGTCCCGACAGCCACGGCATCATCGCCTCGGTCAGCGCCTTTTTGGCCGAGGCCGGCGCCAACATCATCTCGCTGGATCAGCACTCGACGGCCCCCGAGGACGGGACGTTCGTGCAGCGGGCGATCTTTCACCTGCCCGGCCTGCCCGCTGCCATCGACGAACTCCAACAGCGGTTCGGCGCCACGGTGGCCGAGCGGTTCGCGATGCACTACCGGTTCGCCGAGGCCGCCAAGCCCAAGCGGGTGGCGATCATGGCCTCCAAGGCCGACCACTGTCTGCTGGATCTGCTGTGGCGCAACCGGCGTGGCGAGCTGGAGATGACCGTGGCGATGGTGATCTCCAATCATCCGGACCTGGCCGAACAGGTACGCCCGTTCGGGGTGCCGTTCTTCCACATCCCCGCCACCCGCGAGACCCGCGCCGAAGCCGAACAGCGTCAGCTGCAACTGCTCTGCGGCAACGTCGACCTGGTGGTGCTGGCGCGCTACATGCAGATCATCACCGGTGAGTTCATCGAGGCGCTTGCCTGCCCGCTGATCAACATCCACCACTCCTTCCTGCCAGCGTTCATCGGTGCGGCGCCCTATCAACGAGCGCGAGAACGTGGCGTCAAGCTGATCGGTGCCACCGCGCATTACGTCACCGAGGTCCTCGACGAGGGGCCGATCATCGAGCAGGACGTGGTGCGCGTCGACCACACCCACAGCGTCAGCGATCTGGTGCGACTGGGCGCCGATGTGGAGCGAGCGGTGTTGTCGCGGGCGGTGCAGTGGCACTGCCAGGACCGGGTGATCCGGGTCGACAACGAAACGGTGGTGCTCTAGGGGCTTCCCGCGGCGGCCCCGATTTCGCCGGCCCGGCGCCAGGCGCTGCGTTCAGCGGCGAACGCCGCCGTTTGTTGCCGGCGGAATCCGGCGATGGCATCGGCGTTGCCGTCCAGGAACCGGCGATAGTCCGGCAATGAGAACTCGCCGTCGGTGATCTCGACCCGGCCGCGTCCGGCCGCGGTATCGGCCCGCAACTCCAGTAGCTCCTCGGCGGATACCGGATAGAAGCTGATGCGGTCGAAGTAGCGCAGCAGCCAAGGGGTTTCGGGATCGAACAGCCCGGCGGTGGCGTGCCGGTGATTCCACACCTGGGTGGTGCGCCCGACGAACTGGTAGCCACCGGGTCCCTCGATGCCATAGATGCACAAGTAGGCGCCGCCGATCCCAACGGCGTTCTCCGGCGTCCAGGTGCGGGCCGGGTTGTACTTGGTGGTGACCAGCCGGTGTCGCGGGTCCAGCGGGGTGGCCACCGGGGCGCCGAGGTAGATGTCGCCCAGGCCCAGCACCAGGTACTGCGCGTCGAACACGATGTCGTACACCTGCGAGATGTCGTCGAGTCCGTTGATGCGCCGGATGAATTCGATGTTCGACGGGCACCATGGCGCGTCGGGCCGCACGCCGTACTCATAGCGGCGAATGGCCTCATGGGTGGCGGGGTCGTCCCAGCTCAGCGGCAGGCGCACCGAGCGGCTCGCCACGACAAGCTCATCGCACGGCGGGAGCGCGTCGTCGAGGGCGGCCACCTGCTCGATCACCTCGGCGCATGAGGACAACTCGGTGTCGAACTGGATCTGCAGGGACCGCACACCGGGCGTCAGTTCGGCCAGCCCGGGCAGTCCCCGCTGCCGAAGTTGGTCGTAGAGCACCTGCACCCGCGCTCGTAGCGCCAAATCCAATGTCATCGGCCCGTATTCGAGCAAGACCCCGCCGTCACCGGCACGTCGCAGGGTGACGGCGGTGCCGTCACGGCCGGTGTAGCGCTCTAGCACGCCGTCGTCGCCGTCGCCGGAGCGCGAGACCACGACGGGCAGTGCCGCCCGCCGCTGCGCACTCAGCGCTGTTGCCGGTGGGGCGTGCTCGGCCCGGATCGGCACCAGCCGCACGCTGTCGCCGGGTGCCAGCTGGCCGAGTTTCCAGCGGTCGCCGCGCACCACCGTCACCGGGCAGACGAATCCGCCGAGGCTGGGGCCGTCGGGCCCGAGCAGGATCGGGGTGTCGCCGGTGAAGTCCAGTGCGCCAACGGTGTAGGCGGTGTCATGGATGTTGGACGGGTGTAGGCCGGCGTCTCCCCCGTCCTGACGCGCCCAGTGCGGTTTCGGTCCGACCAGCCGCACGCCGGTGCGGTCGGAGTTGAAGTGCACGGTGTAGTCGGTGCGCGTCAGGGTGGCCATATCGGCGCGGGTCAGAAATTCCGGCGCGGCGTGCGGGCCCTCGGTCACCGCCAGTTCCCAGTGCCGGCCGATACTGGGTTGGCTCTGGCTGGGTACGCGGGTGAGCGCCGGTGCGGTGCCGTCGCCGCCGGCCGCGCCAAGTCGGTCTCCTTCGCACAGGGCCCGCCCGTGGTGCCCGCCGAACGCGCCCTGGGTGAAAGTCGCAGCACTGCCGAGGTATTCCGGCTCCGATAGCCCGCCCTCGACGAGCAGATAGCAGCGCATGCCGGGCCCGACAATGGTGCCGATCTCCAGTAGGCCGCCGTCCGGTACCCGCACCGGCCGCCACTGCGACGCCGGGGCACCGTCCACGCTGACCGGCACCGCCGCACCGGTGACGCAAATCCAGGCGGACTTCGAAAAGCGCAGAGCGGGGCCCGCTTTGGTGCATTCCAGACCGGCCGCGCCTTCGGAGTTGCCCAGCACCCGGTTGCCGAGGCGAAACGACAGATCGTCCATCGGCCCGGACGGCGGCACTCCGACATGCCAGTAGCCGACGCGCCCGGGCCAGTCCTGCACGGTGGTGAACACGCCCGGGCGGACCACCTCGATACCGATCATTGCCGGGTGATCACCATGCGCACCGGAGTCGGGTCAAAGCCATTGCAGGGGTTGTTGATCTGCGGGCAGTTCGACACCAGCACCAGGGTGTCGATCTCGGCCTGCAGCGTCACGCTCTTGCCGGGCGCCGAGATGCCGTCGACGATGCCCAGTGTGCCGTCGGCTTCGACCGGCACGTTCATGAACCAGTTGATGTTGGAGACGATGTCGCGTTTGCCCAGCCCGTGCTTGGCGCCTTCGAGCAGGAAGTTCTCCACGCAGGCGTGCTGGTGGGCGGTGTGGTGGCCGTAGCGCAGCGTGTTGGACTCCTGAGAGCAGGCCCCGGCGATGGTGTCGTGGTTGCCGACGTCGTCGGCGACGACGGTCATCACGGCGGTGCCGTCGGCACTGCGCAGCGCCGTACCGGTGCTCACGAAGATGTTGCGCTGGGCGGCGACGGTGGCCTGGGCGCTGTAGCGGCGGGTGTGATCGTTGGCGTCATAGAGCAGGCAATCCACCGCCTGGTTGCCGTGCAGGTCGATGATCTGCAGCCGCTGCCCGGCGCGCACCACCGCCGACCAGGGTGCGCGGGCCGGCACCACATCCTCGGAGATGATCACCATGCCGCCACCACCGCCTCGGTGTTCTCCAGTGCCCGCAGGTATTCCGGGTCTTGATTGGACAGCGCGCTCAGTTGCTCGCCGGCCTTCCAGGCCAGCACATCCATCGCGGTCGACGGCGGGTCGGGATCCAGCGGGTGCGCGGTGTTGGCCACCACCAGCACCGCCGGCAGGTGGATCAACAGGTCGACTGCCGCCCCCGGCCCCGCCGACCCGGTGAATTCCAATGCGCCGCTGGAAGGATCGACCCGAACACCCCGAAACAACGCCACCGACGGCGCCACGTCGCGAATGTCCATCCCGTGCTTGATCGCGCCCAGCAGTAGCTGCTGCCGGCCGGTGGCGTCGGGTCCGCACAGCAGGTCGTGGTGACTCGAGGAGTCGGCGACGACGGTGGCCAGGACGCGGCCCTGATCGGACAGCAGCGGATGGCCGGAGCCCAGGTACGCCTGCCACGGCACCTTCATCGTGTCGGCGACGTTGAGCCGCTCCCAGGGCGCTTCGGCGCGGTAGAGCAGCAGATGCGCGCAGGCGCCGCCGTCGGCGTCGATCAGCCGGATCCGGCTGCCGCGGGCCAGCACCTTGGTGGCGTAGCCATCCGCCGGGACGGACTCGGCCCAGAACAGCGTCGTCGGGTCGACGTCGTCGGGGACCGCCGGTACCCGCATCTCGGCCTGGTGCGCCTGAGCGCGGGCGTGCGAACGGGCCCCGCCGGTCGAGGCGGTACTCATCGGTGTGTCTCCTCTCGACATCCGCACCCTAACATGATTACCTATCAGTCGATAGAAACTTGGGCGGAGGGCCATGCAGACCGATCGACGCGGACGTCCCCGGCTGGTGGCCTCTCGCCGCCCGGGCCACAGCGCGCGTGAGGAGATCCTCGATGCGGCAGCGGAGTTGTTCACCACCATCGGCTATGCCGCCACCTCCACTCGGCGAATCGCCGAGAGCGTCGGTATCCAGCAGGCCTCGCTGTATCACCACTTCGCCGCCAAGGACGACATCCTCGATGCGCTGCTGGCCGGCACCGTCGACACCTCGCTGCAGCTGGCCGGCGAGCTGTTGTCCGAAGGCGGCCCCGTGGCGCTCCGGCTGCACACGCTCGTCGTCGCCGACACCACCCAACTCTGCGGCGGCCGCTGGAATCTGGGCACCTTGTATCTGCTTCCGGAGCTTCGCGTCGAGCGTTTCGCCGAGTTCCGCCGGCGTCGGGCTCAGTTGCGGGATTACTACCGAGAGCTGTCCCGCGCGGTGATCGCCGAACACGACGGCCCTGGCGAGGCCGACGACCTCCCGTTCCGCTTGGTGGAGTCGGTCATCAACCGCCGCTCCGATGACCGCAGCTGTCCGCCCGACCATCCCTGGGCCACCGCGGAGGCCGCCCTGCGGGTACTGGGCTGCGCCAGGGGGTTTGCCCGGATGCGGAAGGGCACGGCGGAGCGTTTGGGGAGGCCACGGGGATAGCCCCCCGGATCGACGCCGGAAGTTGTCGGACCCCGCTGCGATGATGAAGCCATGTCAACGGCCGCACTGTCCGGCACCCCTCGGAGGGGTCCTGCCCAGCGCTTGGACGTGCTGTTCGAGGAGTTATCCGAGCTGACCGGTCAACGCAACGCCATCGATGGGCGCCTCGTGGAGATCGTCGCCGA
>NZ_LZMF01000063.1:0-3660 GCF_001673565.1 Mycolicibacter sinensis | reverse complement strand
CACTACGCTCAACAACCGACTTCGACACCCGTCGAGGTCTCAAACTAGAAAGTCTCCGGACATGCCGGGGCGATTCAACAGGTCATTGAGCGCTCAAGGCGGGCACATCGGATTGCCGGTGGGGCGCATCGCACACAAGCAGACGCCGCACGCAGTCACCGATAGGCCGAAGCAGCTCGGACACTGACTAACCCAAAGCACGCTGGTGATCTTTCCAATACGGAGCGCGCAGTTCGCGTTTGAGGATCTTGCCGGTAGCGTTTCGAGGTAGCGCCGCCATCACGTCAACGCTCTTGGGGCGCTTGTATCCGGCGAGGTTGTCGCGGGCATAGGCGAGGAATTTCTCCTCGTCGAAGAATGCCCCAGGTTTCGGCGCCACGACGGCCTTCACCGCTTCGCCCCATTTCTCATCCGGCACGCCGATCACCGCGATTTCGCCAATGTCAGGAAACATCGACAACACTCGCTCGATCTCGGCCGGATATACGTTCTCGCCGCCGGAGATGATCATGTCCTTGATGCGATCCTCGATGTAGAGATAGCCATCGGAATCGCGGCGTCCAGCATCTCCGGTATGTAGCCACCCGTCGACGACGGTGGAGGCGGTATCGGTCGGGCGGCACCAGTAGCCGGCCATCACCAGGTCGCCGCGAACCACAAATTCGCCGATCTCGCCGTCCGGGAGATCGTGGCCCGCTCGATCGACCACCCGTATCTCCGTTCCCGGTATGGCCCTGCCCGCGGAGTTCAGGCGCAGCGGATGGTTTGAATCACGATGCTCGGCCGGCCCGAGGATGCTGAAGGCGCCTGAGGCCTCGGTCATCCCGTACACCTGGTAGAAGTCCACGCTGAAGACCTCCAGCGCCCGGCGAAGCAGGTGGCTGGGCATCGGTGATCCGCCGTACCCGAGGCAGCGCAAGCTCGAAAAGTCGTACTTCGCCAGGCCGGGGGTTTCCAGAAAGAAGCCGTACACAGCGGGGACGAAGAAGGCATGTGTCACCCGGTCGCGGCCGAACTGCGCAAGGATCTGATCGGGCACGACATCCCGGACCACAATGGTCTGAGCTCCCACACTCATCCCTGCGAGCGCCCAACCCGTGCCACTGACGTGGAACAGCGGCATCGCAACCATATTCACCGAGTCCTCGACAAACTGGAACGAATTCACCACGCCGGCGGCGTTCGTGAGCAGCGAGCGATGGGTCAACATGGCCCCCTTGGGGAAGCCGGTCGTTCCCGACGTGTAGAGCTGCACGAAGCAATCGTCAGGTTTTGCGCAGTCGGCGGGCATCGCTGCGTCCGCGGAGGCAACGAAGGACTCATACTCGTCCTCAGGGCCGCCGACGACGATTATGCGTTCGACCGTGGCCAGGTCGCCGCGGATCTGGTCGACCGCCTCGCGGAGGTCGTGACCGACGAACAAGATCCGCGCGGTTGAGTCGTTGATCACGTACGTCAGTTCAGTCGGGGCGAGGCGGAAGTTGACGACCGCGTTGACGGTTCCGCCGAGCCCGCAGGCCAGCGTGGTTTCCAGGCAGGCGGCGCTGTTCTTGTCGAGAAACGCCACGCGGTCACCGGATCGCAGTCCGGCCTCGCGCTGCGCGCTCGCATTGCGGCGCACCCGGTCGCCCAAATGTTTCCATGTCCACGACGATTCGCCGTACTGAAGAGCAATCCGGTCCGGCCACTGCAATTCGCCGTTGCGGACAATGTCGAAAATGACGGTGCTGTGCGTATTCATCGCTGAAGAATCACCCGGCTTCAGCACAGACCGCGGCCCGGCGCAGCCGGTGGTTGTGGCGCCAGTCGCCCCGTACATGGACCGCGCTGATGAGCATCGGGACAAGCACGGGTGACATGAGCCAGGAGCATGACGGCGTTTCCGTAGGACATGTGCACTCACATTTCTCCGCGCGCAAGCGGGCGGCAGACCCAAGGGTATTGACCGTCCGTACGGTCATTAATCGGTCGTATGGTCACTTTATAAGGTCGCGGGCTCGGGTGCAAGATGCCCGAGTGTCTGCTCCAGTGACCGTATTTCTTTGCGTAGCAACGAGGTGACTCGCTGCTCGTCCATTGACCGGAGCAAGAACTGAGTTGGCGTCGCGTGTTTCGGGCCGCTTTTCGTGAGGAGGAGAGGCGAGTCCCCGTTACCGTGCAGCGGCGTCGCCGCGACGTGATTCGTGTGATCTCACGCAGTCTGTGGTAGCGGGACGTCGACTTGTCCGTTTATCAGCGAGTATCTGGTTAGCGTGGGCCTTTGCCCCAGTAGACGTCCCCGGGGTCGTAGGTGGCCCACCCGCCAGCGTCGTAGCCGGTGGTGGTGAAACATTCGGCGCAGAACTTTTCGCCGAATACGGAGAGGTAGATGCTGCGGTGGACCCCAATGGTGCGTTTGGCGTTCTGCATCGCGGCCACTGCGTCGGGGTGGGCGTCGAGCAGGTAGTAGCGGCGGAAGTCATTGACGGGTTCAGCCGAAAACCGGATCAGGCCAAGGCGATCGAGGTTGCCGAGATACTCGTGGCTGCGTCCCGGCCACGCGCATCCGGCCATGTCGGCGATGAAGGAGATGCCTGCCGCAAGTCGTTGGGAGCCTACGCCGAAGGGTGTGTTCGTGCGGATATCGATGGACGGCTGTGCTCCGCCCACAGCTAGGAAGCGAAGGATCCGGGCTTCGTCGGAGATGAGTTCGTCAAGTATGCGATCGAAGGCAGGGTGTCTGGATTGTGGCTTTCGCGTTGCCTCCCACGGCCTGTTGAGCAGACCGTCGCCGCGCTCGCGAAGTGTCCGCTTGTCGCGGGAGGAAGCCGCGGTGAAGGTCACTGAGAGGGAGTCGGCCGCACCGAGTTGTTCGGCGGTGTCGACGGCGACTTTCGCCGCGGCTCCGGCCGCCCGGACGACTGATCCGGCGGCCAGCCGCGCGACGCCGACCGCGTCGACAGGGCTTGTGGCTATCCTCGCGGCCTCGCTGGCGGCGCGTGCGGCCCTCCCGAGCACGGAATCAGATTGCTGTGTGTCTCTGGGGGACTGCCGCTCTCCGGCCATGTCACACTCCGAACAACGCGATGTGGGTGAGTCCAACTAGCGCGCCGAGCGCGGCTCCGTGAGCATAGAGCAGCCAGGCGTCCTGTTCGATCATCGCGTAGATGACGTCGACGAACTCCTTAGGCGGCAGCGCGCGTAGCTTCTGAGTGCCGAAGCGGGCGATCTTGCAGCGTTGTTGGGCCATGAACTTCTCGTCCTTGGCCAGGAGGGTAGTGGTGTAGTCGACGGCGACCGTTGAGCTCTGGTCGAGGATTGCCTTGAACTCCATTGGGCCCACCGCGAGCTGGACCGACGATTTGAGGATTCCGAGCACTTGGTTGACTTCGTCGGCGATGAGGTATTCGATGAATCGCACCGTACGATCCCCACGAGGACCGTGCAGCAACTCGTGGGTGATGTTGTCAATCGTGAGGATGTCATTGGCGAGCATCTCCCCGAAGTCCTCGGCGGCTTCGTTTTGACGCTTGGCCAGGCTGGCTTGACGCCACGGGTATCGGTATCTGGATCGTGGTTCAGGCGGTTCGAATGCGACTTTGATGAGCCTGTCACGAATTCTGTGTAAGTCAGAGATGATTTGACTACGAGTTGTAGTCTAGCACAACGGGATTCGACCGG
>NZ_LZMF01000062.1:0-25778 GCF_001673565.1 Mycolicibacter sinensis | reverse complement strand
TACCTCTTCGACGTACTCCCTGACATGACTCCATCCTTCCCAAGGAACGGAGTCTCCGGACACGCCGGGACGATTCACACCGCCCTGCACCAAACAGCTTGCATAGACTAGATCAGCGATACGGATCGCAGGGCATTGCGGGCAAGGCGCACCGGTATGGGAATTCTGTGGAACCTCCGTTCGGGCCAAGTCGCCATCGCTAGGAAATGGGAAAGCCTTCCTTCGCGTTCCGCAACCGGTCGCAGGCCGAGCCACGGCAGCTTAGAGGCTCCGCAGCGGCAGAACACGCACTCAGCGGTGGAGACGTTCAGGCGCAGCCGGTAGGTGGTACGTGCTGGCACGAGCGGGGCGTAGGACGCTGACTTTGATTACACCGCTGTCCGTAGATGCGGGTGCACCCGCTAGCTCCGCAGCATGGCCGCTACTCCTCCTACTCCGTTCCACTCGGACCCGTCAGTGCCGACGGATAAGATGGCTTTCTCGATAGCACCGCCTCTAGGCAAGGACGCCATGAAATTCAATAAGAAGACCATCTGGATTCTCGCCGGCATCCTTGCGCTTTGGATCGTCGGCGCGACGATCCACTATGAAGCCGGTGCTCGCTCCGACGATGACGAGTTCCTGTACAAGATCAACCATCACGGCATCCACGACCAGAACTCACCGCAGCTGCGCCGCGGCTACATAGCGCTGGCCCACCAGGTCTGTGACGCCGAAGCCAGTCCCAAGGTCGAGCAGTACGACATCTGGCTGGTGATCAACAACGGAGTGACCAGCACCCAGCGCAACCTGGACGTGCCAGCGATCCCGGCCGACCGGGCCAACCAGTTCATATACGACGCCGTGCACGTCTACTGCCCGCAGTACACCAAGCGCCTCATCGCGACGCCGGGCGTGGAGTGAGTGATGCCCTTATTCCGTCATGCATCCCCGGAGGCTGGTGCACCCTCGATGAGGATGTGAGGGGACTCCGAGCCAGGGCGTACTACGAAGCATCGCCGACCACAGTGAGGCTGGCCAGGGCTTCACTAAGGTCGCTGTTCACTCGTCCTGTCCAATAGGCCGTCACCGCGCGGTGGTCGTGGTGTCGCTTGGCGTGGTTCCACAAAGACGTATAGGTCAAGGGGCCACAGCACGCCCCCGCTACGTCGTTCCTGCGTATCGCAGTCAGGATGTCTTGGTAGCCGATTGCGCCGCCATCGGGCAATGGTGCTCCGTGCCAACGAAGCAAGTCGTTGACCGCACTCCGCACTGCAGGACTTCTGCAGATGTGGCAACGAGGCTCAATGATCTCAAGGACGGCGGCGGTGTCTTCGCGATCTCCCGCCATGGCCGTCAACTGATCCTCTGTTGCACTTGCAATGTGTTTCGCGGCTTTTCGCACTTAGTTGAAGTTCGACCTTCTATGTTGGTAATTCCTGGACGCTTGCCGGACGCGAGACCGGCTCGTTGGTATGGGGCCAGAGCCCCCAATGGTCACGCTCCGCGTGAAACAGTGATCTCCTGACCTCGGCAACCCGCTTGGGCCACTGGTCTTCCTGGCGCTGGATCTGCATGGCGACCTCCTTACTTGTTCTGGACTGGCGTCGTTCCGAGATGCGGATGTACCGGCAGAGTCGTCAGGCCAGCGGTTCGGACGTACCGACTGCTGTGCCACCTGCCGCATCGGGGATGCAACTCAGCAGGGGTGGAATTGTTTCCGTTACTAATCAAGAAGGTGTCGCCTCGAAGGGCACGACCCGTTCGAGCCCGCGAGATTCTGATTTTTGATGACGCCCGACGGCGGCTTTTGCAAACTCGTTCCACAGATCCCCGCCCTCGCCAGTCGCCTCTAGGTCCTCGAGAACCGCCATCGGACTGCGCGTGGGACGCACCCTGGACCGCCAGATCATCAACCCCTTGAAGCAGTATGTAGCCAGACGCTCATGCGTCCCGGGAATGTAGGGCTTGATTTTCTGTCCGGTCAACATCGCGGTTCCACCAGCTTCCCGTACACCGTCTTGGAACCGCTCTGCCATAGCCACTCTCATCAGGTCCAGTCGGGTACCGCGCCAAGCACCTCCATCGGCAAATAGAACTACATGGTAGTGGACGTTCCAACCGCGGTTTAGACTGTGAACGATTTCAGTGGTTCTCACATAGCCGCGGATGCCAAATGAAGCCTTTATCTTGTTCCATTGCTTCCCCGACGTCACCTTGTTCCAGCCGGACTGCAGCCGTAACCAGAGCTGATCGAGTGGGTCGTCCAAATTATGGACCTGGGTGAGTGTCAAGAATGCGATATCGCCACCCAACGACGACCAGCGGTGAATTTTGCGACTTAGGTCATCCGCTTCGTTGTGAGCAGCAGCGCAAGCGCACATCAGGCAATGCCACTTACGCTTACAGGTACGAACTGTGGCTAGAACTTCTCGCGACGACCCGCGCATCCCTATTGGAATCGGCTGACGACACGATTGCTGATTCCGATCACCACTCAGTCTGGCCGCGAAAGCGGATAGCTCCTGATTTCGGGCGCGCTGACCCCTCACACCCATGGGGTATCCTCGACTTAGTCCTTGGTTCGGGCTTTCCAGATCGCCTCGGTGCTCCACACCGGGGCGATCTTTTATGGATTGCGATTACTAGTACTTCGGCGGCTCCGCTCGACGAAATCGACGACGTCGGAGCGGGCGTACAAGACCCGTTTCCCGTTCTTGATGAACGGCACCCCACGGCCGAGGTAGCGGTCCTGCGCAAGTGCCCCAGTTGTGGTGCGCATCAAGGTTGCCAGTTCAACCGGCGTCAGCAAGGTCGGCAGTTCCTCACAGTCAAGGGGCTTAGCGCTCGCAGTCAACTTCGATACCCATCTCTCATGCAACGCGTGTGTTGGTTGCGTGTTGACAGGAGACCACAGACGGGCGGCCTAAGTCAAGAAACCCAGTATTGCGTTGCGTGAGTCTGATATGGTCTCTAACCGTGAGCAATAATCAGCCACGATCTCTGGCCACCGTTGTAGGTCAGAACTGCAGACGAATCCGCACCAACCTCGGCCTGCGGCAGGATGACCTCGCCGCAGCAGCTCGCGCCGTTGGCTTGAAGTGGACCGGCGCGAAAGTCAGTGATTTCGAAGCAGGCCGCTGGAGTTCGTCTTTCGAAACCGTGCTATCCGTTGCTTTGGCCATGGAGCTCGCAGCCAGCGCCGAGGGTGAGGACATCGCCGTAACTCCCGCCGACCTCATAGGCTCTGATGGCTTGATTGCGCTTACCGAAGAGGTAACGATCAGCGCGTCGGCTCTCTCCGCAGTGTGCCGCGGAGCCTCATGGGCAAGCTCCATGCCCACCCTGGACAAACCCGAAGGAGCACAAGGAGTCCTATCTCGGTCAGGACTGCCCGAGGACCGCCTGGCCAAGCGACTCAACATCACTCGGGAACAACTGGCCCAAGCATGTTGGTCGCTGTGGAAGAAGTCGTTCACCGAGGAGCGCGACGAAAGAGCCGGTCCGGAGGCCAACGCGCAGCACCGCGGGCAGGTCGCACGGATCATGCAAGCCGAGATCGAGAGGTATATAGCTGATGGCCTCAATCAAGAGATACCGGACGGCGGCCGGTGAACGTTGGGAGGTCCGGTATCGCCAGCCGAATGGGATAACGAGTCGTAAACGTGGCTTCACCACCAAAAAGGCAGCCGAGGACTGGGACGCCGCCAACAAAGTCGCGATCAACAAGGGTGACTACGTTGCCCCGTCCAAAGGCCGCGTGACGGTTGCAGACTTAGCGACCGCTTGGCTCGATAGGAAGAAGGCAACGACCAAGCCTTCCCACAGTCGGATGCTGGAATCAGCTTGGCGCGTCCATGTGTCGCCGGTTTGGGGAGGTTCGGCGGTCAATAGGGTAACGACGACCGCAGTGAAGAACTGGTCAGCTGGGATGACAGGTGATGGCTGCTCCCCCACCACGGTCCTACGCGCGCTCGGTGTACTGGCGGGAATCTTGGATGACGCCGCCGCAGACAATCGGATCTCGAAGAACCCGGCCCGCGGCTTAGACGCCAAGCGGCGCGAGAAACCTGCGAAGCCGAAGCGTAGGCACGTCTACCTTAACAACGACGCTGTGGAACGGCTCGCTGCCGAGTCGGGTCACTACCGCGTTTTGATATTGGTGCTGGCATATACGGGAATTCGTTGGGGTGAAGCTGTCGCCCTGCGCGTTCGCCACATCGACGAAGTACGGCGGCGACTGCTAGTAACAGACAATGCCGTCCAACTTGGCGTTGACCATGCAGTAGGCGGCCCGAAAGACGATGAACCGCGCGAGGTTCCGGTTCCCAAGTCCGTCATGGCCGAGATCAAGAAGCAGATCCAGGTACGAGGACCTGACGACCTGATTTTCGGCAACGGTAGTAACTATCTCCCTCGCCCGAAGTCGAAAGACGGTTGGTTCGCGGGAGCGGTCAAGCGGGCCAAGGTCCAGCGAATCACTCCTCATGATCTTCGCCACACAGCAGCGTCGCTGGCAGTTAGCGCCGGTGCCAACGTCCTTGCCGTCAGCCGCATGTTGGGCCACGAGAACCCGCAGGTGACGTTGAATACGTACGCGGACCTATTCGATTCAGATCTTGACAAGGTCGGGACCGCGCTAGACGCCGCACGGCGAAAAAGCGTGTCCAAAGCGCGTCCGATGCACGTCCAGCCACTACGCGCGGACACCAGCTAGAACCTTCCACCAGCGCATATGCGCTAGGGAAGTTGGCGGTGGCGGAGGGATTTGAACCCTCGGACGGGGGTTACCCGTCACACGCTTTCGAGGCGTGCTCCTTAGGCCGCTCGGACACGCCACCGCGGGACAGCCTACCCAACGACGGTGCCCTCAGCCCAATCGCTGCCGGGCGAAGAACTCCTCCAGTGGTGCAGCACACTCTTGGGCCAGCACGCCGCCGCGCACCTGCGGGCGATGGTTGAGCCGGCGGTCGCGCACCACGTCCCACAGCGAGCCGACCGCCCCGGTCTTGGGCTCGAAGGCCCCGAACACCAGCCGCGCCACCCGGGCGGCCACCAGCGCCCCGGCGCACATGGTGCACGGCTCCAAGGTGACGGCCAGGGTGGCGCCGGTCAGCCGCCAGCCGTCGCCGAGCGCGAGCGTGGCCTCGCGGATCGCCAGCATCTCGGCGTGCGCGGTCGGGTCACCGAGGGATTCGCGGGCGTTGGCGGCCCGGGCCAGCACGGCGCCGTCGGGGCCGAGTACCACCGCTCCCACCGGCACGTCGCGGGACCCGGCCTGCCGGGCAGCCGCCAGTGCCGCGCGGATCAGGTCCTCGTCGGTGGGGGTCACCGATGGCGTCGCGGCAGGGCCGCCGAGAGCTGCTCGTCGAACCCCATCTCGGCGGCGATCCGGTGCAGTTGCTCGTCGACGGCCAGGTCGGACTCGTCGAGGATGACCCCGAGCACCGCGGCGGGCAGCCCGATATCGGAGAGCAGGCCCAGATCGCCCTCTTCGAACGGCTCCGAGTCCTCCAAGTCCTCGGCGTCGATGTCGGCGTCCAACTCCTCGAGCACCTCGTCGGCGATGTCGTAGTCCAGCGCTGCCGTCGCATCCGACAGCAGCAGCCGGGTGCCGGCCGGCCCCGGGCGGACGATCACGAAGAATTCGTCGTCGACGTTGAGCAGACCGAAAACCGCGCCCGCGCTGCGCAACTCACGCAGTTCCGTCTCGGCCATCGACAGACTGGTCAACGCCGCGGCACGCATCGACGTGCAGCGCCACTTGCCGTCTTCGCGCACAACAGCCACCCCGAAGCCGTCCAGCGTGTCCGCCGGCCGGCCCTGTGCGGACGCGCCCTGTGCTCCCATGGCCGCCTACGGTAGTCGCCGTTTACGCCCTTGACCAGCGTGTGCCAACCTGGAGAGGTGGTGGCAAGTGCAGGGAAAACTCCGGTATGCGTATTGGGACTCGGCCTGATCGGCGGTTCGGTGCTGCGGGCCGCCGCGGCGGCCGGGCGGGAGGCGTTCGGCTACAACCGGTCCGCGGACGGGATGAAGTCCGCCGTCGCCGACGGTTTTGATGCCACCACCGACCTGGAGTCGGCGCTGACCCGGGCCGCCGAAACCGAAGCGCTGATCGTGCTGGCCGTCCCGGTGCCGGCGCTGTCGATGCTGCTCGACCACGTCCGCCGGCTGGCGCCCGACAACCCGCTGACCGACGTCACCAGCGTCAAGCAGCCGGTGCTCGACGGCGTCGCCGCCGCCGGACTGCAGGCTCGGTTCGTCGGTGGCCACCCGATGGCCGGCACCGCGCACTCGGGCTGGCCCGCCGGCCACGCCGAGCTGTTCGAGGGAGCACCGTGGGTGATCAGCGTCGACGACCATGTGGACCCGACGGTGTTCGCCGAGGTACTGGATCTGATCCTGGACTGCGGCTCGGTGGCGGTGCCGGCCCGCTCCGAGGAGCACGACGCCGCCGCGGCCGCGATCTCGCACCTGCCGCACCTGCTGGCCGAGGCGCTGGCCGTCACCGCCGCGGACGTGCCGCTGGCGTTCGCGCTGGCCGCCGGATCATTCCGGGACGGCACCCGGGTCGCCGGGACGGCACCGGATCTGGTCCGGGCGATGTGCGAGGCCAACTGGCTGCAACTGCTGCCGGTGCTCGAGCGTGCCATCGCGCTGCTGGCCGACGCCCGGGATTCGCTGTCGGCCGCCGATTCGGTGGCCGAGCTGGTCAACCACGGGCACGCCGCCCGCACGCGCTACGACAACTTCCCGCGCCACGAGATCGTCACCGTCGTCGTCGGCGAGAACGACTGGCGCCGCGAGCTGGCCGCCGCCGGCCGGGCCGGAGGGGTGATCAGATCCGCGCTGCCAATCCGGGATAGTCGATGACGAACCCGTCGTCGTCGACGGTGATGGTGGTGCCGTCGGGATCGGTGCCCGGGGTCAGGACCGTGATGCCGGCGTCGGTGCTGCGGTAACTGGCGGCCGCCGCGACCACCGACATCTCCGGCAGCCACAGGTAGACCGTCGGAAGGGTGACCGCGGCCGTCCGCTCGTGTAGTCGGGCCCGCCGGATCGGCAGCGTATTGAAAAACGGGCTGAACACCACGTCGACGTCCAATGCCCCGTCGAAGCCGGCACGCGACTGGCCGCGGGCGTCGGTGATCAGCCACATGTTCTCTTCGTCGCGAGCGATCACCAGCTGGCGGTCACGTTCGGCCACCGTGACGGTCAGCCCCAATCGTTTGGTGGCCCCGGACTCGTCGGTCTGCAGGTCGTAATAGGCGCTGAACGCCGGGTGGGTGTCGGTAGCCGCCGCCACGATCCGGCCGTTGGCCTTGAGCCGGTTGCCGGCCAACTGCACCCGCACCGACTCCATCCGCGGGACGTCGGGCGCCCGCCAGGTCAGGATCGCCGGCCACGAGCCGGACGGGGCTGCGCTCACCGCACCACCGTAAGCGACCACCCGGCGATCCGCATTGACCCCGGCGCGCAAACTGACCGGAACCCGTTTATAACCGCACCCGAACGGGCAAGATGGCACCCATGAGCAGCGACCCCACCGTGCCCGTCGACCCGTCGCACGGCAAATCCGGTACACCGCCCGCTGGCGGGACGCCGTTGACCCGCACCGGCGCGTTGTGGAGCGCGCTGATCGTCGGTTTTCTGGTGTTGATCGTGCTGCTGGTGTTCATCACGCAGAACATGGAGACCGAAACGCTGAGCTTCTTGGCCTGGACGTGGTCGCTGCCGAAGGGCGTGGCGATCCTGCTGGCGGCGGTCGGCGGCGGGTTGATCACCGCGTTGGCCGGCACCGCGCGGATCTTCCAGCTGCGGCGCGCCGCCAAGAAGACGGCCGCCGCCCGGCGTTAGCCGGCCGCGTCGGCGGCGTCGTTACCGGGCAACCGGGACTGGTTGCGCGGCAACAGATCCCAGACGTGCTCGGTCCCGTTGGTGGAGGCCACCGCGGCCTGCCCGGATCGGGAATACAGCAGCCTCGTGATCGACACGTAGTCGATGGGAAACGACAGCAGCCGCTGGGTGCCCAGGATCTGGTGCAGCACCACATTGATCACCCCGCCGTGGCTGAACACCGCCACGGTGTCGTCGGCGTCGGCGGCGGCCACCACGTCGGCCAGGGCGGCGGCCACCCGCGCGCAGAACGCGGCCTCGTCGACGTCGGCGGGCAGGTGGCCCTGGGCCATCCGGGCCCAGTCCTGCGGCCGCTCGGTGCGCAGCTGCTCGATCGGCAGGTAACCGGCCAGGTCCCGGTCGTATTCGGCGAACCGCTCGTCGATGTCGATGGCCAGCTTGCGCTGGGCGGCCAGCGGTTCGGCGGTCTGCACCGCTCGGCACTGCGGGCTGCTGACCAGCCGAGTGATCGGGTACCGCGCCAGCGCGTCGGGCAGGCGCAGGGCCTGCTGGTGGCCGGTCTCGGACAGCTCGGGGTCCGAGCCCTGGCCGTACTCGCTGCGCAGTGGCAGCGCGTGGCGGATAAGCAGCATCTGCACGCTGCCACCCTAAGGGGCGCATTCACCCCCGGGTCAGGGGGTGACGATGTTGAAACCCGGGTCGGCGGTGTCGAGCACCTCCCGCAGTTTCGTCCACGCCGACCGATCACCGGAGATCTCCAGTGTCCCGGTACCCAGCAATGCCCCGAGCAGCGCCAGCTTGGTGGCCGCGGTGACGGTGGCGTCCGCGCTGGCTGGATCCGGCGGCGCCTTACGGTGGACCAGCACGCCGTTGCGCACGCTGAGCCGGTAGTTGAGGCCGCTGTCGGCGAACGAAACGTCGAGGGCCACCTGGAGGTCCCAGGCGCGTGGCCCGTCGACCCGGATGGCCAGGCTGTCGAAGAGCTGCTCGGGGCTCAGCTGTGACAGCAGCGCCATCGAGGTGACCTGACCGGCGGTGCCGAACACCCCGGTGCGCAATTCGGTGGCCCCCGAGAGGAAGAAGTTGCGCCAAGTGGCGTTCTCCGAGCCGTAGGCCAGTTGTTCGAGAGTGTCCGCGTAGACCCGGCGCGCCCCGGCGTGATCGGGATCGGTGAACACGGCGTGATCGAGCAGTGTTGCCGCCCAACGGAAATCGCCGTCGCGACACGCTTCGGTGGCCAGCTCGACGACGCGGTCCACCCCGCCCATGGCCGCGGTGTAGCGGGTGGCCAACGCCTCCGGTGGGTGCGGCCAGAGCCGGGCCGGGTTGCCGTCGAACCAGCCCAGGTAACGCTGGTAGACGGCCTTGACGTTATGGCTCACCGAGCCGTAGTAGCCGCGGGCGTGCCAGGCGCGTTCCAGTGCGGGGGGCAGCCGGAACTGCTCGGCGATCTCGACGCCGGTGTAGCCCTGGTTCAGCAGCCGCAGGGTTTGATCGTGCAGGTAGGCGTACAGGTCCCGTTGCAGCGCCAGGTATTCCGCGATCCGCTCGGTACCCCAGGTCGGCCAGTGGTGTGAGGCGAAGACGACGTCGGCTCGACCGGCGAAGGTGTCGATGGCCTCGGTGAGGTATCCCGCCCAGGCACGCGGGTCGCGCACCAGCGCGCCGCGCAGCGTCAATAGGTTGTGCTGGGTGTGGGTGGCGTTCTCGGCCATGCACAACGCGCGGAACTGCGGGAAGTAGAAATGCATCTCGGCCGGCGCCTCGGAGCCCGGCGCCATCTGGAATTCGATCTGCACCCCGTCGACGACGCGGCTCTCACCGGTCTGGGAGATGGTCACGGTCGGAACGATGACGCCCACCTCGCCGGTCGAGGTGTTCTGGCCCAGGCCGCAGCCGACCTGCCCGTACGGGCCGCGCTCCAGCGTGGTGCCGTACATATAACTGGCGCGCCGCAGCATCGCGGTGCCGGCGTAGACGTTCTCGGCCACCACGTGGTCGATGAAGCCCTCCGGAGCGATGACCACCACCCGGCCGGCGTCGACCTCGGCCTGCGAGGTCACCCCCAGCACACCGCCGAAATGGTCGACGTGGCTGTGGGTATAAATAACGGCTGTGACGGGGCGCTGGCCGCCGCGGTGCTCGCGGTACAGCGCCAGCGCTGCGGCGGCGACCTCGGTGGAGATCAGCGGATCGATGACGATCACGCCGGTGTCGCCCTCGACGAAGGTGATGTTGGAGATGTCGAAGCCACGAACCTGGTAAATACCTTCGACCACTTCGTAGAGACCCTGCTTGGCCGCCAACTGGGATTGCCGCCACAAGGCGGGATGCACCGACGTCGGGGCGCCACCGGCGAGGAAGCCGTAGCTGTCGTTATCCCACACCACGCGGCCGTCGGCAGCGGTGATCACGCACGGCGCCAGCGCGGCCAGGAAACCGCGGTCGGCGTCCTCGAAATCCGTTGTGTCTTCGAAGGGCAGTGTTTTCAGGTGTTCGTGGTGGGCGGCCTCGACCGCCGCGCTGACCGGCCGATGCTCCATGTCGACCAGATTGCCACTCATTGCACCTGGGCGGTGGGAGTTGGCGTCGTCAGTGGCCGCGCTTCAAGCCCAGCGCTTCGCGCAACCGCGTCCAGACCGACGGGGGCTTGACTCGGTCCTGCGTCTCCTGCGCCTCGCGAGCGTAATCCTGAACGGATTCGTCGCCTTCTTCCGCACGCATGGGACCTCACTCCTTCGGGGGGTCTTCGGGCACCAGCCGCTCCGGCGTCTCTTCAGGCGCCAGTCGTTCCGGCGGGTCCGCCGGTACCAGTCGTTCCGGTGGATCCGCGGGAACCCGCCGGTGGGGTGGTTCTTTCGGTGTTCCCGGTTCCGGGGGCATTTCGGGATTCATCCCTGTCGCCTACCCCGTACCCGGGGGAAGGCAAACCCGCGCGAGGGTGCGAGTGGCTACCGGGGTAACCGCACCATGAACTCGGTGTGGCCGGGGGTGCTGGTCACCCCGATGGTGCCGCGATGGGCCCGGACCACCGCCGACGCGATCGCCAGCCCCAGGCCGGTGCTGCCGCCCTTGCGGGACCGGGAGGTGTCCCCGCGGGCGAACCGTTCGAAGATCTCCGGCTGGAACTCCGCCGGAATGCCCGGGCCGTCGTCGGTCACCGTCAGCACCGCCTCGGCGTCCTCGACCTCCAACCGGACCCGCACCACGGTTCCCGGGCCGGTGTGCACCCGGGCGTTGGTGAGCAGGTTGGTCAGCACCTGGTGCAGCCGGGCACCGTCGCCGGGCACCGTCACCGGTTCCTCGGGCAGCTCAAGCTGCCACTGGTGGTCCGGGCCGCCGACGTGGGCGTCGCTGACCGCGTCGACCGCCAGCCGCGACAGGTCCACCGTCTCGTGCTCCAGCGGCCGGCCGGAATCCAGCCGGGCCAGCAACAGCAGATCCTCGACCAGCTGTGTCATCCGCTCGGTTTCGGACTGCACCCGGCTCAAAGCGTGGGATACGGCTGCACTGTCGTCCGGAACCCGTTGGGCCAGTTCGGTGTAGCCGCGGATCGCGGTCAGCGGAGTGCGCAGCTCATGGCTGGCGTCGGCGACGAACTGACGCACCCGGGTCTCACTGGCCTGCCGGGTCGACAGCGCGGCGGCGATGTGGTCGAGCATCCGGTTGACCGCGGCGCCCAGTTGCCCGACCTCGGTGCGGGGGTTGGTGTCGGATTCGGCGACCCGCACCGGCAGCGTCGCCTCGCCGCGATCCAGCGGCAGCCCGGCGACCTCGCCGGCGGTCTGCGCGACGCGGCGCAGCGGAGCCAGCGCCCGCCGGGTGACCACACTGCCGGCCGTGGCCGCGGCGGCCACCGCGACCAGAGTGACCAGCCCGAAGATGAGCAGCACCCGCATCAAGGTGGCGTCCACCGCTGCCAGCGGCAGCCCGGTGATGATGATCTCCTCACCGTGGCGGGCGCTCGTCGCGACCAGTCGGTAGCGGCCGACCCCGTCGAGCCGCCGGGTGACCGGCGCGGGTTCGGCGGCGATACCGCCCAATTGCGTTGTAGCCGAAGGGCTCAAGTCCTCGCGCAGGCCGGAGGTGCTCAGCCGGCCGGCGTCGGTGATCGGGCTTGAGCCGTCGAGCCCGTCGACCACCGCGCCGACCATGCCGACCGGCTGACCGGGGGCGTCGAGGAAGTCCGGCCCGGGCCCGGGCCGGGGCCGATGGTGGCGATGCCAGGACGGCGGTGGCGGCTGGCCGTGCAACCGCGCCGACCTACGCGCGGCGTCGGAGAGCTGGTGGTCGAGTTGGCTGACCAGGTACTGGTAGAGCGCCAACTCCGTCACCGCCCCGATGCCCAGGCAGGCCACCGTCAGCAGCGCGATCTGACCGGCCAGCAACCGCGCCCGCAGCGACCAGGAACGGCGCACGTTACGGAGCCGGCTTGAGCACATAACCGGCGCCGCGCAAGGTGTGGATCATCGGCTCGCGGCCGTTGTCGATCTTCTTGCGCAGGTAGGAGATGTAGAGCTCGACGATGTTGGCCCGGCCGCCGAAGTCGTAGTCCCACACCCGGTCCAGGATCTGCGCCTTGGACAGCACCCGTTTGGCGTTGTGCATCAGGTAGCGCAGCAGCTCGAACTCGGTGGAGGTCAGCGTGATCGGGTCACCGCCGCGGGTGACCTCGTGGGAGTCCTCGTCGAGAACCAGGTCGCCCACCACAATCTGGGCTCCGCTGTCGGCGGTGCTCACCCCGGTGCGGCGCAGCAGCGCCCGCAGCCGCAACACCACCTCCTCGATGCTGAAGGGTTTGGTGACGTAGTCGTCGCCGCCGGCGGTCAGCCCGGCGATGCGGTCCTCCAGCGCGTCCTTGGCGGTCAGGAACAACACCGGCAGCCGCGGGTTGACCTCGCGCAGCTTGCCCAGCACGTCCAGCCCGCTCATGTCGGGCAGCATCACGTCGAGCACCACCACATCGGGGCGTTCGGCTTTCGCGGCAGCGATCGCCGAGGCGCCGTCGCCTGCGGTCGCGGTGGTCCAGCCCTCGTAGCGCAGCGCCATCGACACCATCTCGGCCAGCACCGTCTCGTCGTCGACCACCAGCACCGTGATCGGCTTGCCGTCAGCACGCGCCATCACGACACGTTCGACAGATCCCCGAGGCTGTGTCATCACGCTCCAGTATGTCGCTAGTCCCGATATGGTCGGCTCATGGCACGCACACCGCAGGAGATCTTCGACCACCACCTTCACGCGCTGGTCGCCCGCAACGTCGACGAGTTGCTCACCGACTACGACGACGATTCGGTGCTGATCACCCCCGCCGGGGTGGCGCAGGGCCTGGCCGGAATTCGGGCCGCGTTCAGCCAGCTGTCCGACGCGCTGGCCTCCGCGGTGTTCGACATCAAGACGCGGACCCACCACGGCGAGATCCTGCTGATCGAGTGGATGCTCGACTCGCCGGGTTTCCAGACCGACGGCGTGGACACCTTCGTGTTCGGCGACGACTCGATCCGGGTGCAGACCATCTCCCAGCTGGTGCGCGCCAAAGACTGACCCGCGATGGACATCGAACCGGTAGCGCAATGGATGTCCGACCGGCGCCTCGGTGAGGGCGCGCTCGAAGACGTCACCGAACTGTCCGGCGGCACCCAGAACATCATGCTGCGGTTCACCCGGGCCGGCCGCAGCTATGTGCTGCGCCGCGGCCCGCTGCACCTGCGTCCCCGCAGCAACGCGGTGATGCTGCGCGAGACCCGGGTGCTGGCCGCGCTGGCCGACACCGACGTGCCGCACCCGCGGCTGATCGCGGTCTGCGACGACCCGGCGGTGCTCGGTGACGCGGTGTTCTACCTCATGGAGCCGGTCGAGGGATTCAACGCCGGAGAGGAACTGCCCGCGCTGCACGCCGGCGACCCGGCGATCCGGCACCAGATGGGCCTGTCAATGGCCGACGCGCTGGCCAAGCTCGGCGCCGTCGACCACGTGGCGGTGGGGCTGGCCGACTACGGCAAACCAGACGGATTCCTGGAACGCCAAGTGCCGCGCTGGCTTTCGGAGTTGGACTCCTACCGCCAGTTCGAGAACTATCCGGGACCCGACCTGCCCGGCATCGACCAGGTCGCCTCGTGGCTGCAGCGCAACACCCCGGCGTCGTGGCAGCCGGGCATCCTGCACGGCGACTATCACGTGGCCAACGTGATGTTCTCCCGCACCGGGCCGCAGCTGGCGGCGATCCTGGACTGGGAGATGTCGACAATCGGCGATCCGCTGCTGGACCTGGGCTGGCTGCTGGCCACCTGGCGCCAAGACGACGGTTCCAGCGTGTTCAGCCACACCCTGACCGGCATGGACGGACTGGCTTCGACCGGCGAGCTGCTGGAGCGCTACGCCAAGGGCAGCTCCCGCGACCTGTCACAGATCGGCTGGTACACGGTTTTGGCCTGTTTCAAACTGGGCATCGTGATCGAAGGAACGCTGGCCCGCGCGTCGGCGGGCAAGGCGCAGAAGGAAGTCGGCGACCAATTGCACGACGCGGCGGTGTGGCTGTTCCAGCGCGCGCTGACGCTGATGGAGGGCTGAGGAGTGAGCGAACAGCTCGCGGAAGTCGAGGCGATCGTCGCCGACGACACGCCGCGGCTGATCGAGGTGTTCAAGGATCTGCACCGCAACCCCGAGCTGGGCTTCGCCGAGGTGCGCACCGCGCGGATCGTCGCGCAGGCCCTCACCAACCTCGGGTTCACCGTGACGACCGGGATCGGCGGCACCGGGGTGGTGGCGATCCTGGAGCGCGGCCAGGGCCCGGTGGTGATGTACCGGGCCGACATGGACGCCCTGGCCGTGCGGGAGGCAACCGGCCTGGACTACGCGAGCACGGCGCGGGTGACCAACGACGACGGCAGCCAGTCGCCGGTGGCGCACGTGTGCGGACACGACGCCCACGTCACCTGGATGCTCGGGATGGCCAAGGTACTCGCGCAGACCACCTGGTCGGGCACCGCGGTGCTGATCGGCCAACCGGCCGAAGAACCGATCTCCGGCGCCCAGGCGATGGTCGACGACGGCCTCTATGCCGTTGCACCGCGGCCGGATTCGTTCGTGGCCATGCACACCGCGCCGGTCCCGGTGGGCATGGTGGCCGCCGCCGGCGGTGAGCGGATGGCCGGTACCGATCAGCTCGAGATCGTGTTCCATGGCGTCGGTGGGCACGGCTCGCTGCCGCAGCTGGCCAAGGACCCGGTGTTGATGGCCGCCCAGGCCGTCGTGGGCTTCCAGAGCATCATCAGCCGCACCATCGCGCCGCACGAGAGTGCGGTGCTCACGGTCGGCTCGGTGCAGGCCGGCTCGACCCACAATGTCATCCCGAACCAAGCCCGGCTGCTGGTGAACCTGCGCTGGTACAACCCGCACGTACGCGAGCAGCTGCTCACCGGCATCCGGGCGATCAGCGAGGGCATCGCCCACAGCGTCGGAATGCCCGACGAGCTGATGCCGGTCATCACGATGGGCGGCGGCTCCACACCGCTGGTCAATGACGCGCAGCTCACCGCCCGGGTAGCCGCCGCGCTGGGCGGCCTGCTCGGCGAGCACAACGTCGTCACCGATCTGCCCGCGGTCACCGCGTCGGAGGATTGCCACCTGCTCAAGGGCCCGCATCACGACATACCGTTGGCCTACCTGATGGTCGGGGTGGCAGACCCACAGGATTATTCCGACGCCGCCGCTCGCGGGCAGCTGTTCCCCTACGCCCCGCACTCCCCCGACTACGTCGTCGACCTGGCGGCGATCCCGTCGGGCGTCCGAATCGCCAGCCACGCGATGCTGGAACTCCTCGCCACTTGTTAGGAACACGGACGCTTTTCCATACCAATCGTAGGGACCGTACGGTTGTGCGGTCTACGAAGCCGAGCTACGGTTTATTGCTGTGGACGATCGTCACAAAGACCCAACCGTAGTGTTGCCCTACCTCGTCGGCAGGCCGCTCGGAGCGACCGAGGTCTACGAGGCATTCGGTTACCGCAAGTCGGCCTACTACAAGGCGGCACACGAGGGCCGGCTGATCAGCGCCGACAATCTGATCCGGGTTGCCAGGTACTTCGGGTTGAACCCCGTCGACCTGCAGGTCCGGTTCGGCTTGATCGAGCACGACGCCGTTGCGGAATACCTCGACTCATCGTCGCGGCCACTGCGGCTCGGTGATCTGAAGGCGGATCTCGACAAACCGCCTGTCTAAGCGGAGCTTAAAGAAGTACCGTCGACGTCATGACGTCGGTCTTCATCGGCGCCACCGTACTCGTGGCGCTCTACAGCCTATGGGTGCGCCGCGACACATGGTGGTCGCGCTGGGAGATCGGCGTCTCCTCGGCCATCGCGCTGGAAATCTGCGCGCTGGTGCTGATGTCGCCGTGGGCGGCCGAAACGCTCGGCCCGTGGCTGTACCGGGCCGTGCGGATGTGGAACCTTCAGCAGCTGGCCGGACACATCTGCTTCGTCATCGCGATCGCGGCCAACATCTACCACGTGCTGCCGCGTCTGGCCGACTTCAACCGGATCCGGCCGCTGTTCCGCAGGCACGTGCAGTGGCCCGCGGGGATCGGTGTGGTGGCGCTGACAGCGGTGTTCATCACCGCCGACGCGGGCTACCGCCCGGACGGGTTCTCGACACGTGGCGGCGGCGGCGCCTGGGCGAGCGCATACTGGGTGCTGCTCTGCGGGCTGCTGATCTTCCTATCCGGCTATGCGTCCCGGCTGCTGCTGTTGGTGCGGTCGGATCCCCGCGCTAAGGAGACCGTCGAGCTCTACACCGCCTCGTCGGCGTTCGCGCTGGCGGCCCTGGTGGCGCAATTGAGCACCACCTGGACCAAAACCGATGTCAGCTCCCTGGTCTGGTTGTGCGCGTGCATCTCGGTGGCGATCTTCGCCTACGGCTCGGCCCGCTCGTGGAAAGCGAAGGCGGCGTGGTTTGCCTCCGGCCGTCGATCGATCAAGGAGCCCAACCCGCCCCAAGCGCTTTCTTGAGGCGCCATGACGTCGGGACTCATCCTCGCCACCTTGGCGCTGATCGCCTACAGCTCCTGGATTCGTCGCGACACCTGGTGGTCGCGCTGGGAGGCCGCCGCCTCGCTGGCATTGGTGTTGGAAGGCGCTGCGCTGCTGTTGATGTCGCCGTGGGGCGCCACCGCGATCGGCCCGATCTTGCACCGCGGCCTGGGGGCCTGGAACGTGCAGCAGATGCTCGGCCATCTGTGTCTGATCGCGGCCATCACGGCGAACATCTATCACATGCTGGTTCGGCTCGCCGATCCCGAGCAGGTGCGCTCGATCATGCGCCGCCAGTTGATGGTCCCGGTATGGCTGGGTGTCACCCTGATGGTGCCCTCCTACCTGCTCGCCGACCAGGAGTACCGCATCGACATGTTCGCCGCCGCACGTACTGATTCCTGGCTCATCGTCTACGAACTGGTGGGCTGCGCTGTGGTGCTCTACCTCAGCGCCTACGTCAGCCGGCTGATGCTGACGCTGCGCGAAGACCCGCGGGCCAAATCCACCATCGACCTGTTCCTGGTGTCGATGAGCTTCGCCGCCGCGGCCTGTCTGATCGTGATCGGCTCGGCATGGGTGGACGGCGACGATGCCAGTCCGGCGATCTGGCTGTGCATCTGCCTGTCGGTGGGGACCTTCGCCTACGGGTCGGCGCGGTCCTGGGTGGCCAAGAGCGCATGGTTCACGTCGGGGGGCGGCACGGCGATCGGCGCACAATGACATCGGTATTCATCGCCGCCACCCTCGCGGTGATCCTCTACAGCCTGTGGGTACGCCGCGACACCTGGTGGTCGCGCTGGGAAGCCGCCGCCACCTTCGCCATCGCGATGGAGGGCTGTTCGCTGGTGTTGCTGTCGCCGTGGGCCGGCGCCGAGCTGAGCCCGGTGCTGTACCAGTGGCTGGGCATGTGGAACGTCCAGCATCTGATCGGCGGGCTTTGTCTGATCGTGGCGGTGATCGCGAACATCTACCACATGCTGGTGCGACTCGCCGATCCCGATCAGGTGCGCCCGCTGATGCGCAAGCACCTGCAGCTGCCGTTGGGGGCGGGCGTCTTGGTGCTGCTGGCCAGCTTCGTCAAGATCGAACGGGGCCACGAACCCGACATGTTCGCCGGCCTGACCGGCGATGCGTGGCTGACCGCCTACGAGGTAGCCGCGTGTGGAATCGTGCTCTACCTGAGCGGCTACGTCGGCCGGCTGATGCTGGCCCTGCGCCACGACCCGCGGGCCAGGACGACGGTCTACCTGTATCTGGCGTCGATGTTGTTGACGGTGGTGGCCTGCGTGATCGCGATCGTCTCGATCGGCCTGGGCGGCTACGCCGGGCCGGCGATCTGGGCCTGCATCTGCTTGTCGGTGGCGATCTTCGCCTACGGGCTGGCGCAGTCCTGGAAGGCCAAGCAGGCCTGGTTCTCCCCGGGCGCCTCCGCACGGGGCTGAGCCGGGTTTACTCTGCGTCCACCAGGCGGGTTACTCGTACTTTTGCCTGGTACGCGCAGAGTCAGCGGGAAATTTTCGAGTGCGCCCGAAGGGATTCGAACCCCCAACCTTCTGATCCGTAGTCAGATGCTCTATCCGTTGAGCTACGGGCGCCTGTCTTCAGTTGTACTGCTCGGTCGAGCAAGCTCGGCCGTGGCGGAGGCGAGAGGATTTGAACCTCCGGTCCCCCGTAAAGAGGACAACTCATTAGCAGTGAGTCCCATTCGGCCGCTCTGGCACGCCTCCTCGAACTCGTTGAGGGTACCGGATCGATGCCCCGGCTCCGAAACCGCGGGTTCATGCGGCGGCGAAGCAGGCTGTCGGCGCACATATGCTGTGGTCCGTGACCGCCCGCCTGCGCCCGGAGATCGCCGCATTGCCGGCCTACGTCGAGGGCAAGACGGTGCCGGGCTCGATCAAGCTGGCCAGTAACGAGACGGTGCTGCCGCCGCTGCCCAGCGTCATCCAGGCCGTCGAAGCCGCCCTGGCAGGAACCAACCGCTACCCGGACAACGGCTACGCCGCGCTGCGGTCCCGGCTGGCCGAACATGTCGGATTCGCCCCGGAGCACGTCGCCGCGGGCGCCGGGTCGGTGAGCCTGTGCCAACAGCTCATCCAGATCAGCACCGGTGCGGGCGACGAGGTGGTGTTCGGCTGGCGCAGCTTCGAGATCTATCCGCTGCAGGTGCGCACTGCCGGCGCCGTCCCGGTGCAGGTGCCGTTGCGCGAGCACACCTACGACCTGGACGCGATGCTCGCCGCTATCACCGAACGCACCCGGCTGGTCTTCGTCTGCAACCCCAACAACCCGACCTCCACCGTCATCGACCCCGACGCGCTGGCCCGGTTCGTCGCCGCGGTCCCGCCCCACATCCTGATCGCCATCGACGAGGCGTACGTGGAATACATCCGCGACGGCATGGTGCCAGACAGCCTGGGGCTGGCCCGCCAGTACCCGAACGTCGTTGTACTGCGGACGTTTTCGAAGGCCTACGGGCTGGCCGGGCTGCGCTTGGGTTATGCGGTCGGCGATCCGGAGATCATCACCGCCCTGGGCAAGGTCTACGTGCCGTTCACGGTGTCCAGCGTGGCGCAGGTCGCCGGGATCGCCTCGATGGACGCCGCCGACGAACTGCTGGCCCGCACCGACGCGGTGGTCGCCGAGCGGGTCCGGGTCTCCGCGGCGCTGCGGGAGGCCGGCTTCGAGCTGCCGGATTCGCAGGCCAACTTCGTCTGGCTGCCGCTGGCCGAGCGCACCGCGGACTTCGTGAGCGCTGCCGCGGGGGCGCGGATCGTGGTGCGCCCGTACGGCACCGACGGGGTCCGGGTGACCATCGGCGCGCCGGAGGAGAACGACGCGCTGTTACGGTTCGCTCAGGCTTACTGAGGAGGAACGCTATGCACGCGACCGCTACCGCCACCGTCGCCGCGCCCGCGGCCCGGGTGTGGGCGGTGCTCTCGGACTACGAGGGCATGTCCGCCTGGGCGCCCGGCCTGCAGATCACGCTGGCCCGGCCCGGCTCCCCCGAGCCCAACGGCGTCGGCGCCCAGCGCCGCATCAAGGCGGTGCCCGGGATGGCGCCCCTGGTGGAGGAGATCGTCGCGTTCGAGCCCGATCAGCGGCTGAGCTACCGGGGCGTGTCGGGCATACCGTTCCGCAACTACCTCGGCGACGTCGTGCTGCGGCCCTCGGGGGCGGGCACCGAGATCAGCTACACCATCAGCGCCGACAACCAGCTGCCCGGAGTGGCCGCGGTGCTGGCGCACGGGCTGCTGTTCGCCCTCAAGCGGGCCGTCAAGAAGGCCGGGTGAACGCGATGAGCGACGAGCAGGCCCGCACCGCGTTCACCGCGTTCAAGGAGCGCACCGGGGAGATCCCCGACGCCGAACTCGACGAGTTCTGGGCGACGCTGCCGCCGGCCACCATCGAGGGCATGATCGGCGAGTGGCGCGGCGGGGAGTTCATCACCGGCCACAAGATGAACGGCCTGCTGGACAAAGCCCGGTGGTTCGGCAAGAGCTTCCGCTCGGCCACCGACGTGCAGCCGCTGGTCTGCCTCGACGAGGACGGCAACAAGTTCTCCAACGTCAAACTCGGCAAGGGCGAGGCCAGCCTGTGGACCGAGGAGTTCCGCGGCGAGATGGTGGCCACCATGGTCTACGACGGCCAGCCCACCCACGACCACTTCAAGCGCGTCGACGACGACACCGTGCTGGGCATCATGAACGGCAAGGGAGTCCTGGATAACGGCCGTTACTTCTACTTCTACCTCGAGCGGGTGTAACGCCACGCTTAAGCGCGGCAGGGGGCGGGAACCCTGCCAGGCATGTCTAACTATCGAGTGCTGGACCCACACGGCGACGTCGTAGCCACCAAAGACATCGCCAGCGCCGAAGACGCCCACGCCTGGTTCGTCGACGTCAAGGCCGACAACTCCGAACTCGGCTGGCGGATGGAGGTCGATCTCGACGGCGAGTGGCGGTTCTTCGACAGCACCGAAGGCGACCGCTCCTAGGCCACCGGGACCGGCTCGGGCTCCTTCTCAGCGGCCGCCTTGGGGTCGCGTGCGCTGCGCAGCGAGGCGATCACGGTGACCACCAGCACGCTGACGATCACCAGCAGCGACGGCCAGGTACCGATCTCGATGACGCCGACGCCGTCTTCGTGCAGCGCGTGCAGGATCAGCTTCACCCCGATGAACCCGAGGATCACCGACAGCCCATAGGACAGGTACACCAGCCGGTCGAGCAGGCCGTCGATCAGGAAGTAGAGCTGCCGCAGGCCCAGCAGGGAGAACGCCGTCGCGGTGAACACGATGTAGGTGTTCTGGGTGAGGCCGAAGATCGCCGGGATCGAGTCGACCGCGAAGACCACATCGGTGCCGGCGATAGCGGTCAGCACCAGCAGCATCGGGTTCTTGACGACTCGTTTCGCCAGCCGGACGACGCCCTGGTGGGCTTGGTGGGACTGTTCGCCGCCGGCGGATTTGAGCATGTTGTGAGCCGTCAGCAGCAGAAGCAGCCCGAAGAAGTAGAAGACCCAGGCGAAGGAGTTGATCAGGGCGGCACCCAGGAAAATGAAGCCGGTCCGGGCGGCCAGGGCAAGGGTGATCCCGAACAGCAGCACCTTCTGCTGGTGTTCGCGGGGCACCTGGAAGCTCGTCATGATGATCAGGAAGACGAACAGGTTGTCCACCGACAGCGCCTTCTCGGTGACGTAGCCGGCGAAGTATTCCGAGCCGGCATCGGCCCCGCCGAAGGCGAACATGCCGAGCCCGAACAGCACCGCGATCCCGACGTAGCCACTGGACCAGATCGCGGCTTCCTTCAGCGTCGGCACGTGCGGCCGGCGGACGTGAAAGACGTAGTCGAAAACGACCAGTGCGACCAGGCCGACGACCGTCAGCCCCCATACCCAACCGGTAATGTCCATGTGTCACCCACCGTAGGCGGTCTGGGCGAAGCCGGACTGACGCGCAGGTTGCGAGGTTATGACCGCCCGGTGAATGCGATCAACCGCTGCAGGGCCGGTGCACTGCCGGCGACCTCGACGGGCTCGTCGAATCCCGCCCTGACCCGGCCCTCCGGCGTGATGATCGCCTGCGCCAGGCCCAGCACGTACTCGGCCAGCGGCTCGGCCACCTGCACCGTGCGGCCGGTCGCCGTCGCGTAGTCCCAGGCGTGCACCAGGAATTCGACCGCCAGGATGCCCGCCACCATCGTCGCCGGAAGCTCGTTGGGGCCGATCGTGACGGTGCCGTCCAGGCCGCGGCCGTGCCAGGCGTCCAAGGCCGGCCGGGCCGCGGCGATGACCTGCCGTTCCGGCGTCTCAGTGGCGTCGCGGTCCGGGACTTCTGCCCCCGCCGCGCCCCCGAGCATGGTGATGGAGCCCAGCAGATGCTCGGTCAACTGCGCGACGTCGAATTCCGAGCACGGCGTCTGGTTGGACAATTCGTCGCTGCTGATGTGGTGCAGCACCTGCGCCAGCACCGCAAGGGCGGCTTCGGCTCCGGCCAGCTCATCGCTGGGGGGCGCGTCGGGACCGGGTCGCAGATCGGAAGGCATGCGCCCAGGTTACGGTCTGGGTATGACCGATTCGTATGAAGCCGTCACCGTCGAGATCAAAGACCACGTCGCCCAGGTGACGCTGATCGGACCGGGCAAGGGCAATGCGATGGGCCCGGCGTTCTGGTCGGAGCTGCCGGAGGTGTTCGCCACCCTGGACGCCGACCGCGAGGTGCGGGCGATCGTGCTGACCGGATCCGGCAAGAACTTCAGCTACGGGCTGGATCTGGCCGCGATGGGCGGGACGATGACGCCGATGCTGGCCGAGGGGGCGTTGGCCCGGCCGCGGGCGGACTTCCACCGCGAACTGCAACGCATGCAGGGCGCGATCACCGCGGTCGCCGACTGCCGCACCCCGACGATCGCGGCGATCCAGGGCTGGTGCATCGGCGGTGGGGTGGACCTGATCTCGGCGGTCGACATCCGCTACGCCTCGGCCGACGCCAAGTTCAGCGTGCGCGAGGTGAAGCTGGCCATCGTCGCCGACGTCGGCAGCCTGGCCCGGCTTCCGCTGATCCTGTCCGACGGGCACCTGCGGGAGCTGGCGCTGACCGGTAAAGACATCGATGCCGCCCGGGCGGAGAAGATCGGCCTGGTCAACGACGTCTATGCAGACGCCGATGCCTGCCTGGCCGCCGCGCACGCCACCGCGGCCGAGATCGCGGCCAACCCGCCGCTGACCGTGGCCGGTGTCAAGGACGTGCTCGACGAGCAGCGCACCGACCGGGTGGCGGCCAGCCTGCGCTACGTCGCCGCCTGGAACTCGGCGTTTCTGGCGTCCAAGGACCTCATGGAGGGCATCGGCGCCATCATGGGCAAGCGCAAGCCCGAGTTCACCGGAGAATGACGGCCTGGCTACTGCTGTTCGGGGCGATCGGGTTCGAGGTCGCCGGGACACTGTCATTGCGGGCCTCGGACGGCTTGAGCCGGTGGCCGTGGGCGATTCCGGTGGCCGTCGGCTATCTGGTGTCGTTCGTGTTGCTGGCGCTGGTGTTGAAGCGGGGTATGCCGGTGGGCGTGGCCTACGGGGTCTGGGCGGGTGTCGGGGTGGCGCTGACCGCGGCACTGGCCCGGTTGCTGTTCGCCGACCCGTTCACCCCGGTGATGGCCGGCGGCGTGGTGCTGATCGGGGCCGGTGTGTACCTGCTGGAGCACGGAGCGCACGCGTGACGTCGCATCGGCAACCGACCCTGGCCGACATCGTCGCCACCCTCGACGTCGACCGGGTCGACGATGAGCACTTTCTCGCCACCCAGCTCGACAACCCGCAGCACCACATCGTCGGCGGGCACATCGCCGGGCAGGCGCTGATGGCGGCCAGCCGCACCGCCCCCGGCCGGGTGCCGCACAGCCTGCACGTCTACTACGTGCGCGCCGGCGACGCGCGCCGCCCGGTCGATCTGCATGTGGACGTGGCCCGCGACGGGGGGACTTTGTCGACGCGGCAGGTCACCGCCCGTCAAGACGGCGAGATCCTGCTGGAGGTGTTGTCGTCGTTCAGTGCGCCCGTCGACGCGCCCGAATATCAGCAGCCGATACCCGATGTGCCCGAACCGGATTCGCTGGCCCCGGTGCAGCAGCAGCTGGCCGACTACGCCGACGAGCTGGGCGGCTACTGGGTGCAGCCACATCCGTTCGACCAGCGCTACATCGACCCGCATCCCCGTCTGGCGCTGGACCGCGGCGCGCCGTCGCCGCGACTCCGGTTGTGGTGGAAGCCTGCCGGCGAGGTGCCTGCGGATCCCGCGATGCACAGCGCCCTGTTGACCTACCTGTCCGGCACCAAGATGGTCGAGGCGGCGGTGGCCATGCGCCGGGCCACCCAGGCCAGCGTGTTCAACGCGCTGATCGACCACGCGCTGTGGTTCCAGCGGCCCGTCGATCTCTCGGATTGGGTGCTGTCGGACCAGTTCTCGCCCAGCGGCATCGCCGGGCGCGGCTTGACCACCTCGACGATGTACAACCGGGCGGGACAGCTGGTCTGTGTGGCGACCCAGGAACTGTACTTCGGCCGCGGCGAGGGCAGGCAGCGGCAGTGAAGATACCCGAGATCTTGACACCCGACGGGCGGATCCGGCTTCCGGCCGATCTGGACGCGGTGACCGCGGTCGGCGAGGAAGAGGCTGGGTCTCTCGATCCCGCTGCGGTGGAACGGATCTGGCAGGCCGCGCGGCACTGGTATGCGGCCGGCATGCACCCGGCGATCCAGCTGTGCCTGCGCCACAACGGCCGCGTCGTGCTCAACCGCGCGATCGGGCACGGCTGGGGTAACGCCCCCACCGATCCGGTCGACGCCGAGAAGGTGGCCGTGTCCACCGACACCCCGTTCTGCGCGTACTCGACGGCCAAGGCGATCACCTCCACCGTGGTGCACATGCTCGTCGAGCGCGGCTGCTTCTCGCTCGACGACCGGGTGGCCGACTATCTACCCGGGTACGGGCGATACGGCAAGGGCCGCACCACGATCCGTCAGGTGCTCACCCACAGCGCCGGGGTGCCGTTCGCCACCGGCCCGCGGCCGGATGTGGCGCGGGTCGACGACAGCGAGTACACCCGTCAGCAGCTGGCGAACCTGCGCGCGATCTACCCGCCGGGCTGGGCGCACATGTACCACGCGCTGACCTGGGGCCCGCTGGTTCGGGAGATCGTCTCGGCGGCCACCGGGCGGCAGCTCCGCGACATTCTGGCCTCGGAGATTCTCGACCCGCTGGGCTTCCGCTGGACGAATTTCGGTGTGGCCCAAGATGATGTCGCGCTGGTGGCGCCCAGCCATGCCACCGGCCGCCCGCTGCCCGGGCCGGTTGCCGCGGTGTTTCGCCGGGCGATCGGCGGCACCATGCACGAGATCATCCCGTTCACCAACACCCCGCTGTATCTGACCAGCGTCATTCCGTCGTCGAACACCGTCTCGACGGCGTTCGAGTTGTCGCGTTTCGCCGAGATCTGGCGCCGCGGCGGTGAACTCGACGGCGTGCGGGTGGTCTCGCCGGAGACGATGGCCGGGGCGACGGCGCAGTGCCGGCGGCTGCGACCGGATGTGGCGACCGGGTTGGTGCCGCTGCGCTGGGGCACCGGCTACATGCTGGGCTCGGAGCGCTTCGGCCCGTTCGGGCGCGGTGCGCCGTCGGCGTTCGGGCACCTGGGCCTGGTCAATGTCGCGATCTGGGCCGACCCGGCGCGGGGGCTGGCGGCCGGGCTGATCTCCAGCGGCAAGCCCGGGCGTGACCCGGAGGCCAAGCGCTACACCGCGTTGATGGACACGATCGCCGCGGAGATCCCTACGGCTCGTTGATGCGATGAAGGGGCGGGGCCTCCGCTCCTCGTGACGTTCCCGGCGGATGCTGGGGGTGTCACTACCAGTCA
>NZ_LZMF01000061.1:0-28152 GCF_001673565.1 Mycolicibacter sinensis | reverse complement strand
CCGGTCGAATCCCGTTGTGCTAGACTACAACTCGTAGTCAAATCATCTCTGACTTACACAGAATTCGTGACAGGCTCCGGGCACGTGGTCAGGCCGGTAACCGGCGCCTGCATGAACGCTGGGTGCGCTTTGATGAGCGCAAGAAACGTTCGGTGGTCGCCAACGCTGCGATCGCACGTGAGCTGGCCGGATGGTGTTGGTCGCTGGCCGTCCTCGACGACTGAGCGCCCCACAAATGTCCAGATGAGTCAACCGGGTGTCGGCAAGCGTCTTGGAGTGACCCGCGTCGCCGCTATGAGCGATAACGTTGCACCGCAACGGATCATGCTCGACTTTAGACAAGCGGTCCGCTCCGACTCGAAAGTCCCGTCCTGCGGTAGCCAACCCGCGTATATCAGACTGACACGCGTCGATACGACACGCTCGACACCCACAACCTGACCCATTTGGTCAACAAAGCGGCGGCCGCAGCGACGGTTGCGGCCGCCGCTTCCCCCTGCCCACTTGACAAGATGTCCCCCATATCAGCGGCGTTCGTGCGCGCCCGGGATCTGACCTGTCGCTGGCCCGGCTGCGACCGCCCCGCCCTGGACTGCGACATCGACCACACCATCCCTTACGCCGACGGCGGCCCCACCCACGCCTCGAACCTGAAGTGTTACTGCCGCACCCACCACCTGGTCAAAACATTCTGGGGCTGGCGCGATGCCCAGCTGCCCGATGGCACGCTCATCTTGACCGCACCGTCGGGGCAGACCTATGTCACCACCCCGGGCAGTGCACTGCTGTTTCCCCACCTATGTGCGCCCACCGGAGAGCTGGCACGCTCTGACCGGGAACCCGAGGCCCCGTGCGGGCAGCGCACCGCCATGATGCCGCGGCGCCGGCGCACCCGCGCCCAGAACCGGGCGGCCCGCATCAACACCGAACGCAACCAGAACCGGAAAGCCCGCGAAGCCCGCCGAACCGCCCGCCACGCCGCCCTGTTCCCCCACATAACACCCGGCACCGGCGGTGACGATCCCCCACCGTTCTAAGTGGTCTAGCCTCCGAGCCGGCGAAACCCACTGCGGTGGAACACGATAGGCGCGACCTCGGGATCCACCGTCACGTCGCAGACCCGCAGCACCACGATGGTGTGGTCCCCGGCGGGAACCAACTGCTCAACTGAGCTGCCCAGCCACACCCCGGTGCCCTTGATGAACACCGCACCGTCGTTGGTCACCGTCTCCAGCCCGGCGAAGCGGTCACCGGTCTTGGCGGCCAGGGTGCGCGCGGCGATGTCATGAGCCTCGCCGAGCACGCTGATGCCCAGCCGGGGCGAGTCCTTGAGCTTGGGCCAGGTCGTGGAGGTGTTCTGCACGCAGAACGACACCAGCGGCGGCTCCAGCGACACCGGCACGAAGGTGCTGGCCGCCAGCCCGACCCGGACGCCGTCGACCTCGGCCGCAACAGCCACCACGCCGGACGGGAAATGGCCGAACGCCTCCCGCAGCGACGATGGGCTCAGATTGCTCGCGGAACTTACGTGGGCATTCACCGGAACTCGTTCACCTCGTCGGATCGGGTCGCTGAAGAACCCTACCCGCCGCGCCGCCACCTGGGGGGAGCGGTGCGTTCCCGCCGCTGACCTGGGGAGACCAACTGGTTGGTTAGTTAGCTTTGACGATGTAGCTCACACTGGCTTGCACTGTGGCCGCCAGGGGGTATATTTCAGGGCACGTTACTGGTGGGTAACTTAAGCCTAGTACCCAACCACAGGTGGCATTCCATGAGGAGGAAGTAGTGAGCCACTACAAGAGCAATGTCCGTGACCAGCTCTTCAACCTGTTCGAGGTATTCGGCCTGGACCAGGTCTTCGGCCAGGGCGAATACTCCGACCTGGACGTCGACACCGCTACCGAGATGCTCGGCGAGTTGGTCCGCCTGGCCGAAGGCCCGATTGCTGACTCGTTCGTCGAGGGCGACCGCAACCCGCCGGTGTTCGACCCGGCCACCCACACGGTGACCCTTCCCGAGTCGTTTAAGAAGTCGGTGCGCGCCACCTTGGAAGGCGGCTGGGACAAGGTCGGCGTCGTCGACGAGCTCGGCGGCATGCCGATGCCCAAGGCGCTGATGTGGGCCTTGCACGAGCACATCCTCGGCGCCAACCCGGCGGTGTGGATGTACGCCGGCGGCACCGGTTTCGCCAACATCTTCTACCACGTGGCCACCGAAGAGCAGAAGAAGTGGGCCGTCATCGCCGCCGAGCGCGGCTGGGGCTCGACCATGGTGCTCACCGAGCCGGACGCCGGCTCGGACGTGGGCGCCGGCCGCACCAAGGCCGTCCAGCAGGAGGACGGCTCCTGGCACATCGACGGCGTCAAGCGGTTCATCACCTCTGCTGACTCCGACGACCTGTTCGAGAACATCTTCCACCTGGTGCTGGCCCGCCCCGAGGGCGCCAAGCCGGGCACCAAGGGCCTGTCCCTGTTCTTCGTGCCGAAGTTCCTGTTCGACTTCGAGACCGGCGAGCTCGGCGAGCGCAACGGCGTGTTCGTCACCAACGTCGAGCACAAGATGGGCCTGAAGGTTTCGGCCACCTGTGAGCTCACCTTCGGCCAGCACGGGGTGCCGGCCAAGGGCTGGCTGGTCGGCGAGGTGCACAACGGCATCGCGCAGATGTTCGACGTGATCGAGCAGGCCCGGATGATGGTGGGCACCAAGGCCATCGCCACCCTGTCCACCGGTTACCTCAACGCCCTGGAGTACGCCAAGGAGCGGGTGCAGGGCGCCGACCTGACCCAGATGACCGACAAGGCCGCACCGCGGGTGACGATCACCCACCACCCGGACGTCCGCCGGTCGCTGATGACCCAGAAGGCCTACGCCGAGGGATTGCGGGCGCTGTACATCTACACCGCCAGCTACCAGGACGCCGCGGTGGCCGAGGCCCTGCACGGGGTGGACGCCGAGCTGGCGGTCAAGGTCAACGACCTGATGCTGCCGATCGTCAAGGGCGTCGGCTCCGAGCAGGCGTACGCCAAGCTCACCGAGAGCCTGCAGACCCTGGGCGGCTCGGGCTTCCTGCAGGACTACCCGATCGAGCAGTACATCCGCGACGCCAAGATCGACTCGCTCTACGAGGGCACCACCGCGATTCAGGCGCAGGACTTCTTCTTCCGCAAGATCATCCGGGACAAGGGCCAGGCGCTGGCCCACGTCGCGGGCGAGATCGAGGCGTTCATCGCCAACGAGTCCGGCAACGGCCGGCTCAAGGCGGAGCGGGAGCTGCTGGCCACCGCGCTGGCCGACGTGCAGGGCATGGCGGCGACGCTGACCGGCTACCTGATGGCCGCGCAGGAGGACATCTCCAGCATCTACAAGGTGGGCCTGGGGTCGGTGCGCTTCCTGATGAGCGTTGGTGACCTGGTGATCGGCTGGCTGCTGGCCCGCCAGGCCGCGGTGGCCGTGGAGAAGCTCGACGCCGGTGTCGAGGGTGCTGACCGGGCCTTCTACGAAGGCAAGATCGCGGTGGCGTCGTTCTTCACCAAGAACTTCCTGCCGCTGCTGACCAGCACCCGCTCGGTGATCGACGCCATCGACAACGACATCATGGAGCTCGACGAAGCGGCTTTCTAAGCGCTGACAACACCACAGACCGCGCAGGCCTCCGGGGCGATCCCCCGGGGGCCTGTTGCCATTGGCGGGCTGGGTCGCACCCGGCAAAAGGATGCGTGTCCTGATTAGTGGGATGTATGGCGTAGACGCCACCGGGTTCGGCGGCTGACACTGGGGGCGTGACACACAAGGTCATCATCGTGGGCTATCCCGGCATCCAAGCGCTGGATGTGTTCGGGCCGTCGGAGGTGTTCGCCGGGGCATCGCTGGCCCTGCTGGGCGCCGGCCGCGGCGACGACGGGTACGAGGTCACGGTGGCCAGCGCCGGGGGCGAGCCGATCGCCACCAGCAGCGGACTGGCACTGGCGACGAGCGCACTGCCCGACCCCACCGATGCCGTCGACGCGGTGGTGCTGCCCGGCGGCAGCGGTGTGGATGCAGCTCGGGCCGACCCGCAGGTTCTGGAGTGGATCCGTATCGCCTCGGCGCACAGCCGACGAGTGATCAGTGTGTGCACCGGGGCTTTTCTGGCCGCATCGGCGGGGCTGCTCGACGGGTGCCGAGCCACCACGCACTGGGCGTTCGCCGACGCGCTGGCCCGGGAGTTCCCGGCGGTCAGCGTCGACCCGGAGCCGATCTTCCTGCGGAGCTCGGAATCGGTGTGGACCGCCGCGGGTGTCACCTCCGGGATCGACCTGGCACTGGCACTGGTCGAAGACGATCACGGCACCGAGGTGGCCCAGACCGTGGCCCGCTGGCTGGTGCTGTACCTGCGACGGCCGGGCGGGCAGACCCAATTCGCGGCCCCGGTCTGGCTGCCGAGGGCGCGCCGCGCGCCGATCCGCGACGTGCAACAACTGATCGAATCCGAACCCGCTGGCCCGCACCGGATCTCCGACCTGGCCGCCCACGCCGCGATGAGTCCTCGGCACTTCACCCGGGTTTTCACCGACGAGGTCGGGCTCGCGCCGGGCGCCTACGTGGAGCGGGTGCGTACCGAGGCGGCGCGCCGACAGCTCGAGGAGACCGACGACACCGTCGTCGCGATCGCCGGCCGCTGCGGCTTCGGCACCGCGGAAACGTTGCGCCGCACCTTTATCCGTCGGCTCGGCATCTCCCCCGACCACTACCGCAAGACGTTCGCCTGACACCGGAAGGACAACCCATGCAAATCGCGATCGTGCTCTATCCCGGCTTCACCGCCCTGGATTTCATCGGCCCCTACGAGGTGCTGCGCTGGCTGCCCGACGCCCAGGTGCGGTTCGTCTGGCATGAGCCCGGCCCGATCACCGCCGATTCCGGTGTGCTCATCGTCGGAGCCACCCACTCATTCGACGAAATCCCTTCTCCCGATGTCATTGTGGTGCCCGGCGGCATGACCACGACCGAGCACGCCCGCGACGAGAAACTGTTGGCGTGGGTGCGGCAAGCCCATGCGACGGCGAGCTGGACGGCGTCGGTGTGCTCGGGGTCGATCATCCTGGCCGCCGCCGGGCTGCTGGCCGGTAAACGGGCCACCTCACATTGGCTGGCGCTTCCCGCACTGAAGGCGTTCGGCGTCACCCCGGTCGGTGACGAACGCATCGTGCACTCCGGTGACATCGTCACCTGCGCCGGGGTCTCGGCCGGCATCGACCTCGGGTTGTGGCTGGCCGGGCGGATCGGTGGCGAGGACCGCGCGAAGGTCATCCAGTTATCAATGGAATACGACCCGCAGCCGCCGTTCGACTCCGGTCACCTGTCCAAGGCGTCGGTGAAGACCAAGACGGCGGCTACCGCGTTGATGGCCCGGGATCTGGCCAGGCCGGCGCAGTTGAAGGCCTCCGCATTGCTGCTGTGGGACGCCGCGATCGGAGCGGCTCGACGCCGACGGGGTTAACCGAAAGAGGTTGGCCGCCGCTGGATCCCCTCAGTCCAGCGGCGAGCCAAACCCAGGCTGCTCCGCGCTAACGCTGGGGGCAGACGACCACACGGAGCGCGCCGTGCTGTGGACTACCCCGGGGTGGCCCGACACAAACGTGGTTATCGACGGCCCGTCCCGCGGACCCGCGCTATGCCTCCAGGATTGCGGCCACGCCTTGGCCGCCGGCGGCGCAGATCGAGATCAGCGCACGCACCGGCTTGTTCTTCTTGGCGGCCTTGGCTTCGGCGATCTGCTTGGCCGCCTGCGCCACGATCCGCCCGCCGGTGGCCGCGAACGGGTGCCCGGAGGCCAGCGACGAGCCGTTGACGTTGAGCTTGGATCGGTCGATGGCGCCCAGCGCGGCATCGAGTCCCAGTCGCTCCTTGCAGTATTCCTCGGACTCCCACGCCGCCAGGTGGCACAGCACCGTCGAGGCGAATGCCTCGTGGATCTCATAGAAGTCGAAGTCCTGCAGGGCCAGACCGTTGCGGGCCAACAACCGCGGCACCGCGTAGGTCGGGGCCATCAGCAGCCCATCGGGTCCGTTGACATAGTCGACGGCGGCGGTCTCGGAGTCGACGAAGTAGGCCAGCGGGGTCAGCTTGCGCGCGGCCGCCCACTCCTCGCTGGCCAGCAGTGCCACCGACGCGCCGTCGGTCAGCGGCGTGGAGTTGCCTGCGGTCATGGTGGCGTCGCCGGCCTTGGCTCCGAACACCGGTTTGAGGGTGGCCAGCTTCTCCGGGCTCGACTCGGGCCGCAGGTTGTTGTCGCGGTAGAGGCCCTGGAACGGGGTGACCAGGTCGTCGAAGAAGCCGCGATCGTAGGCGGCGGCCATGTTGCGGTGGCTGGCGGCGGCCAGCTGGTCCTGGTCGACCCGCTTGATCCCCATCTTCTTGGTGGTGATCGCCTGGTGCTCGCCCATGGACAGCCCGGTGCGGTTCTCTTTGTTGGCCGGGATCTCCACGCCCAGGGTGGCCGGCAGCTTGCCGACCAGCTTGAGGCGCTGCATGTTCGACTTGGACCGACGCAATGCCAGCAGGGTGCGACGCAGTTCGTTGCCGACCTCCAGGGGCGCGTCGGAGGTGGTGTCCACCCCGCCCGCAGCGGCCACCTCGTAGCGACCGGCGGCGATACCGTCGGCTGCGCAGATCGCCGCCTGCAGGCCGGTGCCGCAGGCCTGCTGTAGGTCGAAGGCGGGCGTGTAAGGCGACAGCGCCGAGCCGAGCACGCATTCCCGGATCAGGTTGAAGTCGCGACTGTGCTTGAGCACCGCGCCGCCGATCACCGCGTCCAGCTTCTCGCCGGCCAGCCCGAACCGGTCGACCAGGCCGCCGAGCGCCGCGGTGAACATGTCCTGGTTGGACGCGCTGGCGTAGGCGCCGTCGGACCGTGCGAACGGAATGCGGTTGCCACCGAGGACGGCGACGCGACGTCGCGCGCCGGTGTCGGCGGGTGTGGACTTAGCAGCAGATCCAGATGCCACGATCTCTCCGTCTACTGGGGCGCCCCGCATTGCCGGGGCGATTGGACGTGATACTACCCAGTATTCTTACTCTGGAGTAAGTTCGTTGTCGACACCGTCGCCTGCACCAGGCACACGTCCCCACACGGAAGGCAGCTAAGTGGCTCCCAAGCTTCCCTCGGACATGTTGTCCCAGATCATGAACTCCGGCCCAGGATCGTTCCTGGCCAAGCAACTCGGCGTCCCCCAGGCCGAGACGCTGCGCCGCTACCGGGTCGGCGAGCCGCCGCTGGCCGGACCGCTGCTGATCGGCGGAGACGGCCGGGTCGCAGAACCGCTGCGCGCCGCACTCGCCGACGACTACGAAGTCGTCGGCAACAACCTCGGCGGCCGCTGGGCCGACTCGTTCGGCGGGCTGGTCTTCGATGCCACGGGCATCACGTCACCGGCCGGGCTGACCGCGCTGCACGAGTTTTTCACGCCGCTGCTGCGCAACGTGGGCCGTTGCGGCCGGCTCGTCGTGGTCGGCACCACCCCGGATGCGACCGGCAGCGCCGACGAGCGGATCGCTCAGCGCGCGCTGGAGGGCTTCACCCGCTCGCTGGGCAAGGAACTGCAGCGCGGCGCCACCGCGCAGCTGGTGTACCTGTCGCCGGACGCCAAACCCGGCGCCACCGGCCTGGAATCGACGATGCGGTTCATCCTCTCGGCCCGCTCGGCTTACGTCGACGGGCAGGTGTTCTACGTCGGCGCCGACGACGCCACCGCGCCCGCCGACTGGGACCGCCCACTGGAGGGAAAGGTGGCCATCATCACCGGTGCCGCGCGCGGTATCGGGGCCACCATCGCCGAGGTGTTCGCCCGCGACGGTGCCAAGGTGGTGGCGATCGACGTGCCGCAGGCCGCCGAAGCGCTGGAGAAGACGGCCGCCCGGGTGGACGGCACCGCGCTGGCCCTGGATGTCACCGCCGACGACGCGGTCGATCAGATCACCGCGCACCTCAAAGAGCACCATGGCGGCAAGGCCGACGTGCTGGTCAACAACGCCGGCATCACCCGCGACAAGCTGCTGGCCAACATGGACGACGCCCGGTGGAACGCGGTGCTGGCGGTCAACCTGCTTGCCCCGCAACGGCTTACCGAGGGCCTGGTGGCCAATGGCAGCATCGGTGAGGGCGGCCGGGTGATCGGCCTGTCGTCGATGGCCGGCATCGCCGGCAACCGCGGCCAGACCAACTACGCGGCCACCAAAGCCGGGATGATCGGGCTGACCGACGCGCTGGCGCCGGTGCTGGCGCCCAAGGGCATCACGATCAACGCCGTCGCTCCCGGCTTCATCGAGACCGAGATGACCGCGGCGATCCCGCTGGCCACCCGCGAGGTCGGCCGCCGGCTCAACTCGCTGTTCCAGGGCGGCCAGCCCGTCGACGTCGCCGAGCTGATCGGCTACTTCGCCAGCCCGGCGTCGAATGCGGTGACCGGCAACACGATCCGGGTCTGCGGCCAGGCCATGCTGGGGGCATAGTCGACATGACTCAACCAAGTGGCACCAAGAACATGTTGCGGGCGGTCGCCGGGGCGCTGCCATTCGTGTCGCGCGCCGGCACCGTGCCGGACCGCACGCTGCGGGTCGACGAGCTGGCCATCGATTCGGGCCACGTCGCCGAGTACGCCGCGGTCACCGGGTTGCGTTACGGCGATCAGGTGCCGCTGACCTACCCGTTCGCCCTGACGTTCCCGACGGTGATGGAGCTGGCGACCGGATTCGATTTCCCGTTCGCCGCAATGGGTTCGGTGCACACCGAGAACCGAATCGTCCAACACCGCCCGATCGCAGTCACCGACACCGTCGGGGTCAGCGTGCACGCGGAGAACCTGCGCGAGCATCGCAAGGGTCTGCTGGTCGACATCGTCACCGACATCAACGTCGGCAACGACCCGGCCTGGCATCAGGTGACGACGTTCCTGCACCAGCAGCGCACCAGCCTGTCCGACGAGCCGAAGCCGCCCCCGGCCAAACAGCCCAAGTTGGGACCGCCCAATGCGGTGCTGCGGGTCACGCCGGGGCAGATCCGGCGCTACGCCTCGGCCGGTGGCGACCACAACCCGATCCACACCAGTTCGATCGGCGCCAAGCTGTTCGGCTTCCCGACCGCGATCGCCCACGGGATGTTCTCGGCGGCAGCGGTTCTGGCCAACATCGAAGGGGCCCTGCCGGACGCGGTGGAGTACGCGGTGAAGTTCGGCAAGCCGATGCTGCTGCCGGCCAGCCCGGGCCTCTATGTCGACCGGGTCGAGGGCGGCTGGGACCTTGCGCTGCGCAACGTCGCCAAGGGCTATCCGTATCTGACCGGCGCGGTGCGGGCGATCTAGCCGGCAGCGGCGCTCTCGGCTCCGTCGCGCCCGCCCGGGGCTTCCTTGAGGCCACGCCAGAACAGGTCGATCATCAGCTGGCCCGCCTCATCGACGTCGGTGTCGCCGGTGCTGACCCGGCTCGCGATCGCCTCGCCGGCGCCCACCAGCGCCACCGCCATCAGCTCGAAGTCGACGCCGGGCTCGGGGTTACGGGTGCCGGCGCGCAACAGCCGGCCGACCAGCTCAACGATCCGCTCGCGGCCCTCGCGCACGGTATGAGCGAACGCCTGCGAACTGGTGGCCTGGGCATACATCACGATCCAGGACGCCCGGTTGGCGTCGATGTAGTGCAGGAACGACCGAACCGCGTTCCGCAGCAGGTCTTTCGGGGGTTGCTGGAAGTCGATGGCGGTGCGCACCGCCTCGACGAAGCGCTGCAGCTCGCGGTCCAGACAGGCTCCGAACAGCTCCTCTTTGGAGCCGTAGTACAGATACAGCATCGGCTTGGAGATCTGCGCGGCCGCCGCGATCGAGTCCATCGAGGTCTCGTGGTAGCCGTTGATCGAGAACATCTGCACGGCGGCGTCGAGCATCTGCTGTTCACGTACGGCCCTGGGTAACCGCTTGCTGCCCGCTGCCATCGACTCCGGGTCCTTCCGCGTTCTGCCTGCCGGACGATCTTACCGAAGAGTAACTTCTGTGATCGGTCGCGGCGGCGAGATCACCGTTGGCAGTGGGTCCCGGGCTTTTTGACCGCGGCCACCCGCGCCAGCGAGGCGTCGATCCCCTCTTGCTTCAGTTCGCCGGCGGCCACCGCCTGCTCGAGGCGATCCAGCACCGCCGGTACGTCGTCGGTGGTGACCCACAGCGCGATGTCGACACCGGCCGCCAAGCTGCGCAGCACCGCCTCGGCGACGCCGTAATGCTCGGTGATGGCGGCCATCGACGACAGGTCGTCGGTGAACACCAGCCCGGAGAACGCCGGGCCGTGATAGTCGGTGCCGGTGCGCAGCAGGTTGACCGCGGCCGGGCTCAGGCTGGCGGGGTCTTCGGTGAGGCCGGGCACCTCCAGGTGGCCCAGCATCACGGCCACCGGCTCCTGGCTGACCAGTGTGCGGTAGGGCACCAGATCGTTGTCCTGCAGCTGCGCCAACGGCGGCGTGGCCACCGCGCCGGCGGTGTGCGAGTCACCGGAACCGTGGCCGTGACCCGGGAAGTGCTTGAGCACCGGCAATAGCCCGGCATCACGCAGCCCTTGGGCGTACGCCCCGGCGTACTCGGTGACCTTGGCCGGATCCGACCCGAACGAGCGGTCCCCGATCACCGTCTCGTCGTCGGTGCCGGCGTCCACCACGTCGACGACGGGCGCGAAGTCGACGGTGATGCCCAGCTCGGCCATCTTGCGTCCCCGCTCGGCCGCCAGCTCGCGCACCTGCGTGACGCTGCGCGTGGCGGCCAGTTCCTTCGCCGACGGCGAGGGCCCGATCAACTTCGACAGCCGCGACACCCGGCCGCCCTCTTCGTCGACGCTGACCGCCAGCGGCAGCAGCCCGTCGGTTCCGGCGATCTCCTTGAGCGAACCGTCGGTCAGGATGGACAACTCGGTCCAGCTGCCGATGAAGATGCCGCCGACATGGTGATCGGTCACCACTGCCCGCGCGTCTGCCGCATCGCGGACGCCGACCATCACCAGCTGCGCCAACTTGTCGCGGAGCGGCAACGCCGCCAGCTGCTCGCAGACCGGATCGACCGGTGCACCAGCAGCCGTCGTGGCGCCGGAGGACTCCGCTTTCGACGACGGTTCGGAGGGCTGGGTGCGGGGCGAGCAGGAGGTCACCAGGGCTGGCAGCATCACGGCCGCCAGCAGCAGGCCGGGCAGTTGGCGAGTCAGCGATCCAGGCATCGGACCATGCTGTCACGACCTGAACCGCCGGGTTCATGCGGCGGTCCCAGCTCGGCCCGCATGCTAGGTTGGCGGTCGGGGCCAGCGGGGTTTGACGGTGCCCCGAGATCACGTCGCGGGACTGCGGAAGGAGCCAGAGCATGCCTCGATTCGTGGTGCCGGCGGCCATCAGCATCGTCGTCGGGGTGTTGCTCGGTGCGGCGGCTGTTTTCGGCGTCACCTTGATGGTGCAACAAGACACCAAGCCGCAGATCGCCGGAGGCGACCCGGCGTCCTCGGTGCTGAACAGGGTGGAATACGGCAACCGCGGCTGACCTGCGAACGCCGCCGGCTTCCGGCCGTTCGCAGGCGGAGTCGCAGGATGTGACACCGTTGTCCCGGCGCTGGCTGTGGCTGGTCGGCACACTCTCATTGGCCTGCAGCTTCATCCAAGCGCCCGGACGGATCTCCCCCGACACCAAGCTCGACCTGACCGCTGCTCCGCTGCGGTTTCTGGCCCGCGCCGTCAACCTGTGGAGCAGCGAACTGCCGTTCGGCCAGGTGCAGAACCAGGCATACGGCTACCTGTTTCCGCACGGCGCCTTCTTCCTGATCGGCGACCTGGTGGGGCTGCCCGGCTGGGTCATCCAGCGACTGTGGTGGGCCCTGCTGCTCACGGTCGGATTCTGGGGCCTGCTGCGGGTCGCCGAGACGTTGCGGATCGGGACGCCGACGGCGCGGCTGATCGGCGCCGCGGCCTTCGCGCTGTCGCCGCGGGTGTTGACCACCCTGGGCTCGATCTCCTCGGAGACGCTGCCGATGATGCTGGCGCCGTGGGTGCTGCTGCCGGTCATCCGGGCGCTCGGCGCCCCGGACACCGAAACTCCGGCGCGACCGGTGCGGATGCTGGCCGGCCAGGCCGGGGTGGCGGTCGCCCTGATGGGCGCCGTCAATGCGGTCGCAACGCTGGCGGGTTGCCTGCCGGCGATCCTCTGGTGGCTGTGTCATCGCCCGACCCGGCGCTGGTTGTCCTTCACCGGCTGGTGGCTGCTGGCCCTGGCGCTGGCCGTGACGTGGTGGGTGGTGGCCCTGGTGCTGCTGGGCCGGGTCAGTCCGCCGTTCCTGGACTTCATCGAATCTGCCGGTGTGACGACCCGGTGGACGTCGCTGACCGAGATGCTGCGCGGCACGCACAGCTGGACGCCGTTCGTCGCGCCGAACGCCACCGCGGGCGCGCCGCTGGTCACCCGCCCGGTGATGATCCTGGGCACCTGTTTGGTGGCCGCCGGCGGGCTCGCCGGCCTGACCGGCATGCTGCGCCGGCAGCTTCCCGGCGCCGGGCGGCTGGTGGCCATGCTGCTCATCGGGGTGACACTGCTGGCCCTCGGCTATGCGGGCAGCCTGGGTTCGCCGCTGGCGCCTCTGGTGCAGGCGTTTCTCGACGGCGCCGGCGCCCCGCTGCGCAACGTGCACAAGCTCGAGTCGGTGATCCGGATCCCGCTGGTGCTGGGGCTCACCTACCTGCTGGGCCGTATCCCACTGCCGGGCAGCGCCCCGGCGCCGGTGTGGCGGCGCGCTTACGTTCACCCCGAGCACCACAAGGCGGCCGCGGTCGGGCTGGTGCTCCTGACGGCGCTGATGGTCAGCACGTCGCTGGCCTGGACCGGCCGGCTCACCCCGCCGGGGACGTTTTCCGCGCTGCCCCAGTACTGGCGCGACGCCGCCGCCTGGCTCGACGAACACAACAATGGCGGCCCTACCCCGGGACGGGTGCTGGTGGCGCCGGGGGCGCCGTTCGCCACCCAGACCTGGGGCAGCAGTCACGACGAACCCCTGCAGGTGCTCGACGCGGGTCCGTGGGGGGTGCGGGACTCGATTCCGCTGACCCCACCGCAGACCATCCGGGCACTGGACTCGGTGCAGCGCCTGTTCGCCGCCGGCCGCCCCTCAGCTGGGTTAGCCGACACCCTTGCCCGCCAAGGCATCTCGTATCTGGTGGTACGTAACGACTTGGACCCCGACACCTCGCGGTCGGCCCGACCGCTGCTGGTGCACCGCGCCGTCGACGGCTCTCCGGGACTGCACCGGGTGGCGCAGTTCGGCGAGCCGGTGGGGTCGGGCACGGTGCCGGGATTCGTCTCCGATAGCGGCCTGCGCCCGGCCTATCCGGCGATCGAGATCTACCGGGTCGGCGACGCCGGCGCCAACCCGGGCGCGCCGTATCTGGCCGAGCTCGATGCGATGCCGCGGGTCGCCGGGGGCCCGGAGGTGTTGTTGCGACTGGACGAACACCGTCGGTTGCGCGGCGAGCCGGTGCTGGGCCCGGTGCTGATGACCGCTGATGCCCGCCGCGCCGATCTGGGGCCGCCGCGCCATGTCGGAGTCACCGTCACCGATACCCCGCTGGCGCGCGAAACCGACTACGGCCGGGTCGACGACCACTCATCGACGATCCGGGCCGCCGGCGACTCCCGCCACACCCACAGCCGGGTGCCGGACTATCCGACGCCCGGGGCCGCCACCGTCTTCGGCGGCTGGGTCGGCGGGCGACTCACCGCGTCGAGTTCCTCCTCGGACGCCACCACCCTGCCCGACGTCGCGCCGTCGACGTCGCCGGCCGCCGCCATCGATGGCGACTCGGGCACCGCCTGGGTGTCCAACGCGCTGCAGTCCGCGGTCGGTCAGTGGCTGCAGGTGGACTTCGATCGTCCGTTGACCAACGGCACCATCACCGTGACGCCCAGCGCGACGGCCGTCGGCGCGCAGGTGCGGCGGATCCAGATCTCGACCGTCAACGGCACCACCACGCTGCGGTTCGACCACGCCGGCGAGCCGTTGACCGCCGCGCTGCCCTACGGTGAGACGCCCTGGGTGCGCATCACGGCCTCCGGCACCGACGACGGATCGCGCGGCGTGCAGTTCGGTATCACCGACTTGTCGGTCACCCAGTACGACGCTTCGGGTTTCGCGCATCCAGTCGACCTGCGCCACACCGCGCTGGTGCCGGCCCCGCCGGCGGGCGCACACGTGGCGCAGTGGGATCTGGGTGCCGGCCTGCCGGGCCGGACCGGGTGTGCGGCGACCGCCGACACCGTCCGCTGCGCGGCCTCGATGATGCTGGAGCCCGAGGAGCCCGCCACCTTCAGCCGCACCCTGAACGTGCCGCGGCCGATCTCGGTGACCCCGATGGTATGGGTGCGGCCACGCCAGGGGCCCAATCTGGTCGACCTGATCGCCGAGCCCGGCACCACCCGAGCCCACGGCGATGCCGACGTGCTCGACGTGCTCGGATCGGCCTACGCCGCCGCGGACGGTGATCCGCGCACCTCCTGGACCGCGTCGCAGCGGGTGGTCGCCCACCGCTCTCCACCGACCCTGACCCTGACACTGCCGCGGCCGGTCCACGTGGCCGGATTGCAGTTCGCCGCCAGCAGGTCACCGCTGCCGGCCCGGCCCACCATGGTGGCCATCGATCTCGGCTCCGGACCGCAGGTCCGGGAACTGGACGACTCCGACGACCAGCGCGTGGCGTTGCAACCGCGGGTCACCGACACCGTCACCATCAGTCTGCTGGGCTGGGAGGATGTAATCGACCGCACGGCGATCGGCTTCGACCAGCTCAAACCGCCGGGGCTGGCCGAGGTCGGCGTGCTCGGCGCCGACGGCCGTCCGGTCGCCCCCGCCGACCCGTCGCGCAACCGCTCGCGCCGGGTCAGCCTGGGCTGCGGCCACGGCCCGATCATCGCGATCGCCGGCCGGTTCGTCCACACCTCGATCACGACCACCGTGGGTGCCCTGCTCGATGACCAACCGGTGCCGGCACGCCCCTGCGACAAGCGGCCGATCGCGTTGCCGCCCGGCGAACAGGAGTTGCTGATCAGTCCGGGTTCGGCGTTCGTCGTCGACAGCGCGACGATGTCCGGGCCGACGGCGGAGCACAGTCTGGCCGGATCCACGACGACGCCCGCTGTCATCGGCACGTGGGATGCGGCCCGTCGGGAGGTGACGGTGCCCGGCGCGGCGACTCCGCGGGTGCTGGTCGTTCCGGAGAGCATCAACGGCGGCTGGGTGGCGCGCACGCCGGACGGCACCCGGCTGGTTCCGGTGGCGGTCAACGGATGGCAGCAGGGCTGGGTGGTGCCGGCAGGTACCGACGGCACGCTCACGCTGGCGTACGGGCCCAACCGGATGTACCGCCTGGGGATGGCCGGCGGTCTGGCCCTCTTGCCGCTGCTGGCCCTGCTGGCCTGGTGGCCGGCACGCCGGAGAGGTGATCCCGGTCCCCCGGCGCAGCCCTGGGAGCCCGGCCGCCGGGCGGCGGTGGTCGGGGCGTTGACGGTTGGCGCGCTGATCGCCGGGACCGCCGGAGCCGCGGTGTTCGGGGCAGCGCTGGCTCTGATGTTCGCGCTGCGGCATCGCCGGCGGGCCTTCGATGCGGCCCGGCTGGGGTTGAGTGCCGGCGGGCTGATCCTGGCGGGTGCGGTGTTGTGCCGGCATCCGTGGCGGTCGGTCGACGGCTATGCCGGCCATTCCGCGGGGGTGCAGCTGGCGGCGTTGGTGTCGGTTGCGGCGCTGGTCGCGACGGCGGTGGTCGCGCGTGGTGGTCGAGATAACCTCGGCCCCAACAGCACCATTGGCACCGCCAACTCGGCATAGTGAGCTGTTCGAATCGGATATCGCAAGCGATATCAGCGGGCACGAAGCTCCAGCGATAGCGCGGGCGCTATCCGATTCGGACGCGTCTACCCAGTCCAGCCATGGGGCCACTGGGCCTGCCGGGGCCTACGAGGCGGCTTCGAGCTTCTCGATCTGGGTGTTGAACAGCTTCACCAGTGCCTCGGCGTTGGCCGCCTCAGCGTCGGCGTCGTCGTTGCCGGTTCGCAGCCCGATGTCATTGCTGGTGGCGACGACGAGCACCCCGCGGTAGTAACCGGAGATCGTGGAAGCGGTGATCGCGATCGGCAGCCGGATGGCGGCCTTGCTGGAGCTCGTGATCACCGTCGCGACCGCCCAGGGCGGCACCCCCTCGGCATCGAGCGGGCTGAGCTGAATATCGGTGGTGACGCTGCGCCCACCGGCCTCGAAGGTCTGCCGGAACGACTGACACTTGTCCACAAAGGCCTTGAGGTTCGGGCGATCCGGCGTCAGCGCCAGGCGCACCCTCATCGAGTGCAGACCACCGGGTTGCAGCTTGGCCAACGTGGCCGTCGCCGTCTGGGTGGCCGACGTGGGACTGGAGTAGAAGTCAGCGCATTCCGGCGGGTCGACGGTCAGATTCGGCATCTCCGAAGGAGCGTCACCGGCGTCGTTGACCCCGCTGATCCATTTGCCGCCCGAAGGGTCCGGGAAGGAAGCCCGGTCGACCAGCATGTCCGACGTCAGCTCGGTGATGTCGGGCTTGCGCGACGGCTTCTCCTCGGCCGTGAGGCGACCGCCGAAGCTCAGCACCAGCCCGACGACCACCACGAGGGCAACCGCGGCCGCGGCCAGCGAAAGCCACAGCACTTTGCGCGGCCGGTGCTCGGGCATCGGCATCGGCCACGGCGCCGCGTACGGCGGATAGGGCACCGGAGCCGTGTCGTCGACCCACAGCTGCCAACCCGGCGGCGGGGGCGGCCACGACGGATCCGGCGCCCAGTTGGCGTCCGGCGCCCAGCCGGGCGGCGCAGGCGGCCAGTTGGGCGGGGGGTTGAAACGCATCCGGTGACTCCCGTGTCGACGTACTGATTCTGGCTCGTGGCGAGCCTACGCGGTTCGGGGGTGGCAGGCTGGACCTGCACACGCCACACCGCAGCGCCCGAAGGAGGCCCGCGTGCCCGCAATTGCCACCACCAACCCGGCGACCGGGGAGACGGTCAAGACGTTCACCGCAGCCACCGAGGCGCAGATCGAGGCCGCGATCGCTCGCGCCGCGGCCCGCTTCACCGACTACCGTCGTACCGATTTCGCCCAGCGCGCCAAATGGACGCACGCGGCCGCCGACCTGCTGGAGGCCGAAGCCGACGAGGTCGCCGCGATGATGACCCTCGAGATGGGCAAGACGCTGGCCTCCGCCAAGGCCGAAGCACTCAAGTGCGTCAAGGGTTTCCGGTTCTACGCCGACCACAGTGCGGCGTTGTTGGCCGACGAGCCCGCCGACGCCTCGACGGTCAACGCGTCGAAGGCGTTCGCGCGCTACCAGCCGCTCGGGGTGGTGCTGGCGGTGATGCCATGGAACTTCCCGCTCTGGCAAGCGGTGCGGTTCGCGGCGCCGGCCCTGATGGCCGGCAACGTCGGCCTGCTCAAACATGCCTCCAACGTGCCGCAGACCGCGCTGTACCTCGCGGACCTGTTGTCTCGCGCCGGTTTTCCCGACGGCTGTTTCCAGACCTTGCTGATCGGATCGGGCGCTGTCGAGCGGGTACTGCGCGACCCGCGGGTGGCCGCGGCAACCCTGACCGGAAGCGAGCCGGCCGGGCGGTCGGTGGCGGCCATCGCCGGCGACGAGGTCAAACACACGGTGCTGGAACTGGGCGGCAGTGACCCCTTCATCGTCATGCCGTCGGCCGATCTGGAAACCGCGGTAACCACCGCGGTCAAGGCCCGGGTACAGAACAACGGCCAATCCTGTATCGCGGCCAAGCGGTTCATCGTCCACACCGACATCTACGACGACTTCGTGGCCAAGTTCACCGATCAGATGTCGGCGCTGCGGGTCGGCGATCCCACCGACCCCGACACCGACGTCGGGCCGCTGGCCACCGAGCAGGGCCGCGACGAGGTCGAGCAGCAGGTCGACACTGCGGCCGCGGCCGGTGCGGTGATCCGTTGCGGCGGGAAGCGACTCGACCGCCCGGGCTGGTTCTACCCACCCACCGTGGTCACCGACATCACCCGCGACATGGCGCTGTACACCGAGGAGGTGTTCGGCCCGGTGGCATCGGTCTACCGCGCCGCCGGCATCGACGAGGCCATCGAGATCGCCAATGCCACCACCTTCGGACTGGGATCCAACGCCTGGACCCGCGACGAAGCCGAGATCAGCCGCTTCGCCGACGAGATCGAGGCCGGGCAGGTCTTCATCAACGGGATGACGGTGTCCTACCCGGAGTTGCCGTTCGGCGGGATCAAGCGGTCAGGCTACGGCCGGGAGTTGTCCGGGCACGGCATTCGCGAGTTCTGCAACCTCAAGACGGTGTGGGTGGCCTGAGCCGCCGGGTTCAGGCGGAGGCGGCCGCCAGCAGTTTGCTGTCCTCATCGGCGAAGGTGTCCTCCAGTTGCACCGGGCTGTAGTCCAGGTCGATTTCGCCGACCGGGCGGCCGCGGGCGCTGCTGATCGTGCCGAACCGCCGCATTCCCTTGTCCATCGCGTAGTTGAACACCACTTCGGGGGACAGGCCGAATGGGGTGTCGCCGCCGTAGATCGCGTCCCCCTCTGCGGTGTAGCTGCCCAGTAGCGGCATGAGCTCGTTCATGCGCGCTTCGAACACCGTCCAGTTGGCGTCGTCCGCGGCGACGTGGCGGCGACAGGTGAACGTGCCCCAGGCCATGTGGCGTCGCTCGTCGTCGGCGATGTGCCCGACCAGCGCCTGCATGCCGGGCAATATGCCGCGCTCCACACAGATCCTGTGCCAGGCGTAGTACCCGGTCAGTGCCAGCGTGCCCTCGACGAAATGGTTGTAGGTCACCGCCGCCCGAATTTGCGTCGCCGGTGAGGGATCATCCGACAACGCGCCGAGTGATTCCGGCAGCTCCTCGTTGAAGATCCGCAGATAGGTCGGGAGCGGCTCGAGGTAGCTGTCCAACTGCTCGGTGATCCCGACCGCGTCGAGCCACATCCGGAACACCTGGGTGTGCTTGGCCTCTTCGAAGGCGAACTGGGTCAAATACATCTCGTCACCGAGCCGGCCCTCGGCGCGCATCGCCGCCATGAACGGCTGGATGTCCTGGGTCACCGACTCCTCACCGGCGATGAACTGCGCGCACAGCCGGGTGGCGTAGTCGCGTTCCCGGTCGGTCAGCGCCTCCCAATCCGCTCGGTCGCGGGAGAAGTCGATGTCGGCGGGGTTCCAGAATTTCGCGTTGCCACCGGCGAACAGCTTGAGCGGCAGACTGTCCCAGTTCAGTCCGCCCGCCGCCAGTGAGTCGAAGTGGGTACGGGTCATGGAACTGCCTCCTTCGAGTGGTGCCGATGGCGAGTTGTCTCGCCGCCGAATGCCGCGGCCAGCACGGCGACCAGCCGGCGTACCGCCAGGGCCGGTAGTTCCGGGGTGGGCTCGTCGAGTCCTAGGATGGGATCGATGCCGCGCAGGTAAGGCGCCAGCGCCAGGTGCGGGAGGATCAGCAGCAGCAGCGACAGCAGTGCGCCGGTGTCGGCGTCGGGACGCAGGTCGCCGCGGGCCTGCGCGTCAGCCACCAGGGGGCGCAGCACCTCCAGGTAGTGCCGGTGCATGACGGTACGCACACTGATCCGGGCGTCGGTGTCGACTTCCAGGCTGGCTGCGGCATGCAGCGCCCGCTCCCGCGGATGGTCGGCGAAGTAGGCGACCCACACGTCGAGCATGTCGGTGAGGAATTCGAAGAACGGCCGGCTGGAGTCGAGTTCGACGATCTGTCGCTCCATGTAGGACCGCACCCGCTGACCTGCGGTGTCGGCGACGAACGCGTACAGGTCGGCCTTGTCGGCGAAGTACTGGAACAGGCTGCCTTTGGCGACCTTGGCGCGCCGGGCGATGACGTTGAGGCTGCCGTGCGAGAAGCCGCGCGCGCTGAACTCCGCCTCGGCGGCGTCCAGCACCGCGGCCCGGCGCGCCGGGTCGACCCGTCCCCACGTCACCGTCGGCATCGGACCACCTCACTGGAATGACCACTGGTCATCCTAGTGTGAGGTGCGTCACGCCACAAGGGGTCGGGGCTAGGTGCTGATGCGGTCCGCCGGCTGCCGTGCACGTGACAGCAGTTCGTCCAGGATCAGCCCGGCACCGATGGCGAGCATCCAGGAATCCTTGGCCAGCGGGATGCCATCCGGTGTCGGGCGCAGACTCTGCTCGCGCCGCATCCCCGGCGTGCGTAGATACATCCCAAGGAGGCCGCCGGAGAACGCCACCAGACCGGCGCCCGCGAGCATCGACGGCACCACCGGTGTCAGCAGCGCCGCGCCCAACGCCGCTTCCGCGTAGCCGAGCAATCGGGTGAAGGCCATCGGATCGATCGAGGAGAGGAACGGGTAGGTGCCAGACGCCATGCCGTGTACCTGTTGCGCCGTCTGTTCGTCAGGCTCGGTGTGGTTGATTCCGGCATCCAGGATGAACGCCCCGGTGGCCAGCCGCACCGGGGCGTGACGCAGCCGCATCAAGATCTTCATTGGCCAAACTCCATCTCGTAGGTGGCCGTGGTCTACCCGAGCAGGAGTTGGGTCAATCGCGGACCGCTGGTCAACCGAGCTTGGCGGCGACCCCCACCACCCGGGTGGCCAGGTGATCGAGCGCGGCCAGGGTGGCGTCGTTCAGCTCGTTCTGGTTGTCCGGGCCGGTGATGTGCCCGACCCCGTAGGGATTGCCGTCGGCGAACTTGATCGGATCGGTGTAACCCGGCGGCACCAGGATCCCGCCGAAGTGCATCAGCGAGACGTAGAGATTCAGCAGCGTCGCCTCCTGCCCGCCGTGCGCGGTCTGACTGGAGGTGAAGCCGGCGTAGACCTTGTCGGCGAGCGCACCCTTGGCCCACAGCCCGCCCAGCGAGTCGAGGAACGTCCGCAATTGCGCTGCCGGAGAACCGAACCGGGTGGGCGAGCCGAAGATGACGGCGTCGGCCCAGACGATGTCATCGCCGGTGGCGGCCGGCTGATCCTTGGTCGCCTCATAGTTGGCCGTCCACGCCGGGTTGTGCGCGAAGGTGGCCGGGTCCCGCGTCTCCTCGATGTGGCGCAGGCGCACGTCGGCGCCCGCCGCCTCGCCCGCCTTCGCCACCCGTTGCGCCATCGCGGTGCCGTGTCCGGTGGCCGAGTAGTAGATAACCGCCAAGTTCGTCATTTTCACTGCTCCTTATTGTTGGGCGCCTGCGAGCAGGCGGTGCATCTCATCGAGTTCGGCGTTGACCGCTTCGCCGCGGCCGCGCCCGCACAGTGGTACAAGTCGAGCAAATTCGTTGGCCGCCTTGGCTATCCGCTCGTCGAGCCCGCGCGCACCGAAGTCTGACGTCGCGGCGTACACCCCGGTGGGCGACACCAGCGCGTGCAGATAGGTGAACATCGGCCGCAGGGCGTGATCGAGCACCAGGGAGTGCCGCTCGGTTCCGCCGGTCGCTGCGATGAGCACCGGCGTGCCGTTGAGGGTCTGCTCGGGAAGTACGTCGAAGAACGACTTGAACAACCCGCTGAAGGTCGCGTTGAACGTCGGCGTCACCGCGATCAGCCCGTCACTACCGGCGACCTTCTCGAACACCGCCTCCAACTCCGGTGCGGCGAAGCCGGTCAGCATGGCGTCGGTGATCGCCCGAGCCAGGTGCCGCAGCTCGACGACCTCGATATCAGCCAAGCCGAGTTCGGCGCGTACCGCGGCACCGATCCGGTCGGCCAGCAGCCGGGTGGACGACGGCTCACGCAGCCCACTGCTGATCACCACGAGGTTCATGACGCCTCCTGGATCTCGGACCGGCTCGCGGCCTCAACCAGGGACTGGTGCGTCGGCGCGCCGGGCACGTGCGCCGGGCGGCCGACGGCAAATTCCTTGCGCAGCACCGGGATAACGTGCTCGCCCAGCAGGTCGAGCTGTTCCAGCACCGTCTTGAGCGGCAAGCCGGCGTGGTCGACCAGGAACAGCTGGCGCTGGTAGTCGCCGACGTAGTCCCGGAAGCCCAGGGTCTTGTCGATGACCTGTTGCGGTGAGCCGACGGTCAGCGGGGTCTGGGCGCTGAACTCCTCCAGGCTCGGACCGTGCCCGTAGACCGGGGCGTTGTCGAAGTACGGCCGGAACTCGTTGACCGCGTCCTGGCTGTTGGGCCGCAGGAACACCTGACCGCCCAGGCCCACGATCGCTTGGTCGGCGCCGCCGTGGCCGTAGTGCTCGAAGCGCTGCCGGTAGAGCTGCACCATCCGCTTGGTGTGCGACGGCGGCCAGAAGATGTGGTTGGCGAAGAAGCCGTCGCCGTAGTGCGCGGCCAGTTCGGCGATCTCGGGGCTGCGGATCGAACCGTGCCAGACGAAGGGGGGAACCCCGTCCAGCGGCTGCGGCGCCAGGGTGAACCCGTGCAACGGGGTGCGGTGCTCCCCGCTCCAGTCGACGACGTCCTCCCGCCATAGCCGGCGCAACAGCTGATAGTTCTCCACCGTCAGCGGCAGGGCGGTCCTGATGTCCTTGCCGAACCACGGATACACCGGGCCGGTGTTGCCGCGCCCCAACATCAGGTCGACCCGGCCATCGGCCAGGTGCTGCAGCACGCTGTAGTCCTCGGCGAGCTTCACCGGGTCGTTGGTGGTGATCAGCGTGGTGGCGGTGGTCAGCTGAATCCGTTCGGTCTGCGCCGCGATGTAGCCCAGCAGGGTGGTCGGCGATGAGGGCACGAACGGCGGGTTGTGGTGCTCGCCGGTGGCGAAGACGTCCAGGCCGACCTCCTCGGCCTTTTTGGCGATCGCCACCGTCGCCTTGATCCGCTCGGCCTCGGTCGGCGTGCGTCCCGTGGTCGGGTCGGCGGTGACATCGCCGACGGTGAAGATGCCGAACTGCATACCAGTGCTCGACACGACTGCCCTCCTCATGTTGGCTACTCTAGCTGATAGTTGACAACGAAACTAGTTTTCCAGATATTCCGACCGTTACCACGGGAGACTCGTTCCGAAATCAACTACTGTGGGGGCATGGACACGCAGTGGCTGAGCCCGGAGGAACATCGGATGTGGCGCGGGTACCTCGACAGCACCCGACTGCTGCTGCGTGCCCTGGACCGGCAACTGGCCACCGACGCGCGGCTCAACCTGTCCGACTTCGAGATCCTCGCGTTACTGTCCGAGGCCCCGCAGCAGCGGATGCGGATGAACGAGTTGGCCGACATCACGGTGACGACCCGCAGCGGGGTCACCCGGGCGGTCAAGCGGCTGACCGACGCCGGCTGGGTTCACCAGATCAAGTGCGACGAGGACAAGCGCGGCCTGTACGCCGAGCTCACCGAGGCGGGCATGGAGAAGTTGGCCGAGGCGGCGCCCGGGCACGTCGAGGCGGTGCGCGCCAACCTCTTCAATCTGCTCAGCCCGCGTGAGGTGGAACAGTTCGCCCACTCCTACGCGCAGATCCGCGACAACCTGGTACACAACGGCTAAGCGTCCCTACGATCAGGCCATGCCACAGCTAAGCACCGTGCGCGGGCCGATCGACACCGCCGGCCTCGGCGTCACCCTGATGCACGAACACGTGTTCATCATGACCACCGAGATCGCCCAGAACTACCCGGAGGCGTGGGGCGACGAGGACGCCCGGGTGGCCGATGCGATCACCCGGCTCAATGAATTGAAGGCGGCCGGGGTCGACACCATCGTCGATCTGACCGTGATCGGGCTGGGCCGCTACATCCCGCGCATCGCCCGGGTCGCCGCGGGCACCGACCTGAACATCGTGGTGGCCACCGGCGTCTACACCTACAACGATGTGCCGTTCTTCTTCCACTACCGGGGCCCCGGCACAATGCTGGACGGCCCGGAGCTCATGGCCGACATGTTCGTCCGCGACATCGAGTCCGGCATCGCCGACACCGGGATCAAGGCCGCAATCCTCAAGTGCGCCACCGACGAGCCCGGGGTGACCCCCGGCGTCGAGCGGGTACTGCGCGCGGTCGCCCAGGCTCACCGGCGCACCGGAGCGCCGATCTCCACCCACACCCACGCCGGGCTGCGCCGCGGCCTGGAACAGCAGCGCATCTTCGAAGAAGAAGGTGTCGATTTGTCCCGGGTGGTGATCGGGCACTCCGGGGACAGCACCGATCTGGGTTACCTGGAGGAGCTGATCGCGGGCGGCTCGTATCTGGGCATGGACCGGTTCGGCATCGACCTGATCCTGCCGTTCGAGGACCGGGTCAACACGGTGGCGCAGCTGTGCGAGCGCGGCCATGCCGACAAGATGGTGCTCTCGCACGACGCCAACTGCTACTTCGATGCGCTGCCCGGCGAGCTGAGTTCGGTGGCGGCCCCGAACTGGCACTACCTGCACATCCACAACGACGTGATCCCGGCGTTGCGGCAGCGTGGGGTCACCGACGACCAGCTACGCACCATGCTGGTGGACAACCCGCGCAAGATCTTCGAGAACTCCGCGGCTTACTGAGCGCACTCAATCGTGCGCGGTTCGGCTCACGGCGGTGAACTGAATCGACCGCAGCAACGCCCGCAGCCGCTCCGGCGAAGCTGTGTCGGGCTCGCTGAGCCGCAGTTGCAACAGTTCTCGCCCGACGGCGGCCACGACATGGGCGGTGTAGTCCGGGTCTTGCAGATCCGGCAGGGTGCGCAGCAGTTCGCGCGTGAGAAAGCCGCGGACGCCGGCCTCGGCGCGGGCGAGGCGTTCGTGCAACTCCGGCGGCGCCCCCTGGGGCGGAAAGAGGAACAACCGCCAGGTCGGCGCGTGACTGTCGGCGGCGTGCAGCACCCCGTCGAAGACACGCGCCAAAAAGCCCTCGGCTTCGGGGTTCTCGGTGCCGGTGATCGCAGCGGCGAACTGGGCGGCGGCCCGACCCGCTTCCCGATCGATGAGCGCGACGAAAAGCCCTGCGGGACTGCCGAATTGCTGGTAGATCAGCGAGCGGTTGACGCCGGCCGTCGCCGCGACCCGGTTCGGCGTGGCCGCGTGGAACCCCTCGGCGTCGACGATCGCATGGGTGACATCGAGGATCTGCTCGCGGCGCGCCTCACCCGTCATCCGCCGACGTCCGCTCGGGATCACGCTTGACAGCATAACTAACGAACTGTTAGCTGTAACTAACGAAACGTTAGTTACTCGGAGGTCTTCTGTGCCCACGCTGCCCACGCACTACCCCGAGCTGCGCGAGCGGGTCCGCCGTCAGGCCGAACTGCTGCCGGAGCTCTACGGCGAGCTGGACTTCGACACGCAGCCCTACCGCACGACGACCGACCCCGACGACGTGTCGTCACTGCGCGGCCGGCCTGCCACCCGAGCCAAGCTGCTGGCCGACGAGGCCGCGGTCGAGCTGATTTCGACGGCGACCTGGCTAGGCGATGTGGTGGCGGACTCCTACGCCGCACTGATGGGCCAGTACAGCGTCAGCACCCTGATCGGCATGCTCAAGCAGGCGTGCCGCCACGGCGTCGACGCGGTGCCCGACGCGCCGCCCGAGCTGGTGGCGTTCATCGCCGACATGGAAGCCACCCCGGACTGGCTGGACATGGACCTGGTTCGAAAGGGAGCAGAGCACTCCCGACTCCCGATGGCGCTGTTGGCACCGTTCGTGGTCCGCGGTGCGTTCATCGCGACCTTCCTCAACACCTACGCCGCGCTGCCGATGGCACTGACCGGCGCCCTGTCGGGCAAGCGTGCCGCCGGGCGGGTCAACGAGACCACCAGTTTCTTCGCCGTCACCACGCTGCCCGGCGCACTGGACCGCTACGGCCCGGGCTTCGAGGCGGCGGCCATGGTGCGGCTGATGCACTCGATGGTCCGCTTCAACGCGCTCAAGCGATCCCCGAAATGGGACGTCGAGGTCTACGGGCTGCCGATCCCGCAGATCGATCAGATGCCGGCCGGGATGATCAACCTCTACGTGCTGGCGATGGACGCCCGCCGCCAAGGACGCACCGAGTTCACGCCAAGCGAGCGTGCCCAGGTCGAGTTCACCCGCTATCGCTGCGTTCTGCTCGGCCTGCCCGAAGAGCTGCTGCCGACCACGCCCACTGAGATCATTCGGGTGTTCAGCGCCCGCGCCGCGCTGCTGCGCGACGACTTCGACGACGCCACCTGCGGGGAGTTGGTTCGCTCCACGATGGCCGCCTACCTGCGGCAGGACGACACCCTGCGCGAACGCATCGCCGACGCGGTCGAGAAGAGCTACAGCAAGCTCTTCTTCGTGCGGATGTTCTGTGGCGGCAAGCGAGCGGTGGCCGCGAAGATGGGTGTCACGCTCGGGGCGGGCGACTATCTGCGGATCGCCCTCACCGCGCCGTTCGTGTCCGGCCGCGCGGCGGTGGTGCAACGCGCTGTCCGCACCCCCGGCTTGCGCCGGCTCACGAACGCCTACGTGCTGCGGCTGCTCAAGCGGCGGCTGAAGGCCTACGGCACGCCCGAATTCACCAGCGACGTCGCCGAATACACCCCGTCAGGCGCGGCCGCCTGAGCGGCGGCGGGGCGCACGGCCCGGTGCCGGTTCTCCCAGCCGCGTAGCTTCTCCCGGCACGGTTGCTCCACCAGGGCGTAGCTGACCGCGGCGATCGCGACGGTGAACACCATGGTCAACAAGAGCACCACCGCCATGTCCCCGGTGAAAGCGAAGCGGCCGATCACCGGGAACACCATGTCCAGGGCGGCCAGGTGCCAGATGAAGATCCCGTAGGACCAGCGGCCCAATGTGACCATCGGTGCGCTGGCCAGGAACCGATGCGGCGTGTCGGGGCGGTCCAGCACCAGCGGCGCCAGCAGCGCCCAGGCCAGCACCCCGCCCATCGCGGTGCGCACGATGAACTGGCCGACAGTCGCCGAGGTCAATCCCTCCGGGCCGGCCAGCGGTGAGGCAGCCACCACGAACGCGACCACGGTCACCACCGCCATGGGCAGTCGCCGGCGGGCCAGCCGGTGCACCCGGCCGACCGGACTGAACGCCCACTCGGCCAGCAGCATGCCCGCCCCGAACCAGCAGCCGTAAGCCGGCGCCCAGTTCAGCGGGTTCACCCCGTAGGGCGTATGGATGGGCAGAAATCCCCAACCGAGGCTGAGCAGCGACACCGCGGCGATCACCGGCACCCGCGCCCGCACCGGCAGTCGGGTGGCCCCCAGCGCCAGCAGCGGCAGGGCTATGTAGAAGCTGACCTCCACCGCCAGGCTCCACATCTGGGTCAGTCCCGGCGTCAGGGTGAGCGGCACATAGATCTGTGTCATCGTCAGGTTGGCCAGCCACACCGTCAGGCTGGCGTCACCGGCGTCGGGCAGCAGGGCCAGGATCACCACCACCGACACCAGATAGGCCGGCATGATCCGCACCACGCGAGAGCGCAGGTAATGCCCGGCCGGCGGCGCCTGGCGCAGGCCGCGCGCGGCCGCGGCATGCCCACGCCACAGCAGGAACCCGCTCAAGGCGAAGAATACCGCCACGGCCATGTCGAAACGGCCCCAGAGCCGGCCGGTGATCCCCGACGAGTGCCCGGTCTGGAAGGCCACGTGTGTGATGACCACGCCGATGGCGGCGCAGGCGCGCATTCCCTCGACGGCCGGCAGGAAGCTGCGTACGCCGCCAACCTGCTGGTTCATCTGATCACGGTCCAAAACTTCAATGGACACACAGTAGCTGTTTGAAGTTCTGCTGTTAGGGTCAGACAGATTTAGGTGTGGCGGGAAAAAGCGGAAAAGGGAGGATACGGCGACGTGAACCGAGCAGTCATGATGCGTATCGCGGCATGCGCAGTCATGGGCCTCGGCGCCGCGCTGCTGATCGCAGCCCTGTTGCTGTCCACCTATACCGCGGGCAAGATCGCCAAGATTCCGCTCGATCTCGACGTCACCCTGATCAGCAACGGCTCCGGCGCCGCGCTGGACCCGGAGTCCCTCGGCGGCGAACATGCCGTCGTCGATCAGGATGTGCCGCTGGTCGCCCAGCAGCAGATCGGGGTGGAGGCGCCCGCCAACGCCGACGTGGTCACCCTGCAGGCCGGCTCGTCGCTGCGGCGGGCGGACCGGCAGAAGGACACCGGTCTGCTGCTGGGCGACCAGCGGCACATCCTGATCGACGACGGCATGTTCGCCGCCGAGGGACTCCGGGTCCAGCGCG
>NZ_LZMF01000060.1:0-14258 GCF_001673565.1 Mycolicibacter sinensis | reverse complement strand
GACATTCTTGCACGGCGCTCTGCGCTAGGCTGGCCGCCGTCTCGTGGTGTCAGGAACCCGGTGGAATTCCGGGGCGGTTCCGCCACTGTGAGGGGCGCTGACAGGCACAGCTCCCCGAGCCAGATACGGCTGCGGGACATCCGACGACGAGGGGCGCGAACCCCTCAGGAGGCCCGGCTTATGCGGCGCATTGCGCTTCTGTCCACATCCGACACCGACCTGCTGTCCGCACGCGCCAGCGGGGCGGCCTACCGGCTGGGCAACCCGGCGCGCCAGGAGATCGAACCGCTGATCGATGGCGGCGTTGATGTCGTGGTGCTGCGCATCCTGGGTTCCTCGGCGGAGATCGCCGACGAACTGAAGTTGCTGCGCGCGACCGGTCTGCCGCTGGTGGTGCTCGGCGGGGAGCGCTCGCCCAACGCCGAGCTGATGGAGTGCTCGACGGTTCCGATCGGGCTGGCGGCCCAAGCGCACGCTTATCTCGCCGAGGGCGGGCCGGCCAACCTCGCCCAGCTGCACGCCTTCCTGTGCGACACGGTGCTTTTGACCGGGGAGGGTTTCGAGGAGCCGGCGGTGGTCCCGGAATGGGGGTATGGGTCTCGGGAGCCGGTTGAGGCACCCGATGCGGTGCGGGTCGGTGTGCTCTACTACCGGGCCCACGAGGTCAGCGGCAACGCGGGATTCGCGCACGCGCTGGCCGACGCGATCGATGCCACCGGCCGGGCGGTCGGGGTGCCGATCTTCGCCGCATCGCTGCGCAACGCCCCCGACGAGTTGTTCGCGGCATTGGGAACACTGGACGCGGTGGTGGTCTGCATGCTGGCGGCCGGCGGGGCGATCAACGCGACCGCGACCGTCAGCGCCGGCGACGACGACGGTGCGTGGGACATCGAAAAGATTGCCGCGCTGGACATTCCGGTCTTCCAGGGGTTGTGCTTGGCCTCGTCGCGGGCGGACTGGGCGGCCAACGACGACGGCGTCACCCCGCTGGATTCGGCCACCCAGATCGCGATCCCGGAATTCGACGGCCGGATCATCACCGTGCCGTTCTCGTTCAAGGAGATCGACGACGACGGGCTGCCGCACTACGCCGCCGACGCCGAACGCTGCGCCCGGGTGGCCGGTGTGGTGGTCAATCACGCTGTGTTGCGGCGCATTCCGAACAGTCAGAAGAAGCTGGCGCTGGTGCTGTCGGCCTATCCGACCAAGCACTCCCGGGTCGGCAACGCGGTCGGTCTGGACACTCCGGCGTCGGCGGTGCGGCTGCTGCACCGGCTGGCCGACGCGGAGTATGACGTCGGCGACGGTTTCGGGGTACTGGGCATTGCTGACGAAACCGAGGCGGGGGATCGGCTGATCCACACCCTGATCGAGGCGGGCGGCCAAGATGAGGACTGGCTGTCCGCCGCGCAGCTGACCGAGGCGCAGGTGCGGGTCGGCGCGCAGCAGTACGCGCATTGGACCACGGAGCTGCCGGACTCGCTGCGCGAGGAGATGGCGCGGGCGTGGGGCCCCGCGCCGGGAAAGCTGTTCGTCAACGAGGCCGGCGAGATCGTGCTGGCCGCACTGCGATCCGGCAACATCGTGCTGATGATCCAGCCGCCGCGTGGGTTCGGGGAGAACCCGGTGGCGATCTATCATGACCCGGAGCTGCCGCCCAGTCACCACTACCTGGCCGCATACCGTTGGCTGGCACACGGCTTCGGCGCGCACGCGGTGATCCACCTGGGCAAGCACGGCTCGATGGAATGGCTGCCCGGCAAGACCGCGGCGCTCTCTTCCGCGTGCGCGACCGACGCCATGATCGCCGACCTGCCGCTGATTTACCCGTTCCTGGTGAACGACCCGGGCGAGGGCGCCCAGGCCAAACGCCGGGCGCACGCCACCATCGTCGATCACCTGATCCCGCCGATGGCGCGCGCGGAGTCCTACGGCGACATCGCGCGGCTGGAGCAGTTGCTCGACGAGTACGGCAATATCGCCACCATGGATCCGGGCAAGCTGCCGGCGATCCGCGGCGAGATCTGGAACCTGATGCGCGCCGCGGAGATGCACCGCGATCTGGGCCTGGACGAGCGGCCCGAGGACGAGGAGTTCGACGACTTCCTGCTGCACGTCGACGGCTGGCTCTGCGAGATCAAGGACGCCCAGATCCGCGACGGGCTGCACGTGCTCGGCGGTGCCCCGACCGGTCCCGAGCGGGTGAACCTGGTGCTGGCGATCCTGCGCGCCCCGCAGGTGTGGGGCGGAGTGGACCACGCGGTGCCCGGGCTGCGGGCCGCGCTCGGCCTGAAAGACGACGCGGCGGGTTCGGCGGTCGATGAGATCGAGGAGCGCGCCCGGCACCTGGTCGAAGCCATGGAGTCGGCCGGCTGGGAGGCCGGAGCGGCCGATTCGCTGCATCCCGATCCCGAGGTACGCCGGGTGCTGAGATTCGCTGCCACCGAGGTGGTTCCGCGGCTGGCGGGTACGGCGGCCGAGCTGGACTCGGTGCTGCATGCGCTGGCCGGTGGATTCGTGCGCCCAGGGCCATCCGGGTCGCCGCTGCGCGGCCTGGTCAACGTGCTGCCCACCGGACGCAACTTCTACACCGTCGACCCGCGGGCGGTGCCGTCGCGGCTGGCCTGGCAGACCGGGCAGGCGATGGCGGACTCGCTGGTGCGGCGCTACCTCGATGACACCGGCCGCTACCCGGAGTCGGTGGGATTGTCGGTGTGGGGCACCTCGGCGATGCGCACGTCCGGCGACGATGTCGCCGAAGTGCTGGCGCTGCTCGGGGTGCGGCCCGACTGGGACGAGGCCTCCCGGCGGGTGTCCGGGCTCGAGGTGATCTCGACCGAAGAGCTCGGCCGCCCCAGAATTGATGTGACGGTGCGGATCTCGGGCTTCTTCCGAGACGCCTTCCCGCACGTGGTGACCATGCTCGACGACGCCGTGCAGATGGTGGCGACACTCGATGAGCCGGACGATCAGAACTTCGTCGCCGCTCACGCCCGCGCCGACCTGGCCTCCCACGGCGACCTGCGCCGGGCCACCACCCGGGTCTTCGGTTCCGCGCCGGGCTCCTATGGCGCCGGTATTCTGCAGGTGATCGAATCCGGCACCTGGCGCGACGACAAGGACCTGGCCGAGGTCTACACCGCCTGGGGTGGATTCGCCTACGGCCGTGGGCTGGACGGTGCTGCGGCCGCCGATGACATGCGCACCAACTACCGCCGGATCAAGGTGGCCGCGAAGAACATCGACACCCGCGAGCACGACATCGCCGACTCCGACGACTACTTCGTCTACCACGGTGGCATGATCGCCACGGTGCGGGCGCTGTCCGGCTCCGACCCGAAAGCCTATGTGGGCGACTCGACGTCAACCGATGCCGTGCGCACCCGCACCCTGGCCGAGGAGACCGCCCGGGTGTTTCGGGCCCGGGTGGTCAACCCGCGCTGGATCTCCGCGATGCGCCGGCACGGCTACAAGGGCGCGTTCGAACTGGCTGCCACCGTCGACTACCTGTTCGGCTTCGACGCCACCGCCGGGGTGGTGCATGACTGGATGTATGAGAAGCTCGCCGCCGAGTACGTGCTCGACCCGGTGACCCGCGAGTTCCTCGACAAGTCCAATCCTTGGGCGCTGCAGGGCATCGTGGAGCGGCTGAAGGAGGCCGCCGACCGGGGGCTGTGGGCGGAGCCTGATCCGGAGACCATGGCAGCATTGCAACAGGCCTACCTGGAGGTCGAAGGCGACCTGGAGGACCGGTGAAGGTTTGGATTCTCGGCATCGGGATGGGCCCGCGGCACGTCACGCCCGAGGTGGCCGACGCGCTGCGGTCGGTCGACTATGTGTTGGCCGCCGAGAAGGGAGCCGAGGACGGCCTGCTGGCGTTGCGGCGGACTGTCGTCGACGCCTATGCCGAGTCGGTGCCGATCGTCACGGTCTCGGACCCTGCGCGCGACCGGTCAGCGGATCTGAGCGGACCGGGCTACGCGGGGGCCGTGGCCGACTGGCATGCGGCCCGGGCGCAGCGCTACGCCGATGTCTTACGGGAACGGGGCGGCACCGCAGCCTTCCTGGTCTGGGGCGACCCGGCGCTCTATGACTCGACCATCCGCGTTGTTCAGCAGGTGAAAGCCCTTGGCGTAGAACTAGAGTACGACGTGCTGCCGGGCATCAGCGCCCCGCAACTGCTGGCCGCCCGGCATCGGATCGTGCTGCACGAGGTGGGCCGGCCGGTGCACATCACCACTGGGCGGCGGTTGGGCGAGGCGATCGCCGCGGGGCAGGACAACATCGTCGCGATGCTCAACCCGGAGGGGCTGGACCTTTCCGTGGTGGCGGATTGGACGATCTGGTGGGGCGCCAACCTCGGTGCGGCGGGGGAGCGCTTGGTGCGTGGCCGGGTCGGCGACGTCGTCGGCGAGATTGCGGCCGCCCGCCGTGCGGCGAAAGCCGAAGCGGGCTGGGTGATGGACGTGCTCCTGGTACGCAGGCCCTGATGGCGGGGCTGCTGATCGCCGGGACCACCAGCGACGCCGGCAAGACCGTGGTCACCACCGGGCTGTGCCGGGCGCTGGCACGCCGCGGGGTAAGAGTGGCGCCGTACAAGGCGCAGAACATGTCGAACAACTCGATGGTGGTTGTCGGTGCGGATGGCCTCGGCACCGAAATCGGCCGGGCGCAATGGATTCAGGCGATGGCCGCGCGGGCCGTTCCCGAGCCGGCGATGAACCCGGTACTGCTCAAACCCGGCAGTGACCAGCGCAGCCATGTGGTACTGATGGGCCGGCCATGGGGCGAGCTGTCGTCATCGAATTGGATGCACGGCCGCCGCGCGCTGGCCGAGAGCGCCCACCGCGCCTACGATGACCTCGCGGGGCGCTACGACGTGGTGATCGCCGAAGGGGCCGGCAGCCCGACCGAAATCAACCTGCGCGCTGGCGATTACGTCAATATGGGGCTGGCGCGGCATGCTCGCCTGCCGGTAGTGGTCGTCGGCGATGTGGACCGGGGCGGGGTGTTCGCGGCGTTCTTCGGCACCGTCGCGCTGCTCTCGCCGGAAGACCAGGAGCTGGTGGCCGGGTTTATCGTCAACAAGTTCCGCGGCCAGCAGCGGTTGCTGGAGCCCGGCCTGGCTGACCTGCAACGTGTCGCCGGCAGGCGGGTTTTAGGCACCCTGCCCTGGCACCCGGGGCTGTGGCTGGATTCCGAGGACGCGCTTGACTTGGACGGCAGGCGCTCGGCGCGCGCCGGCGCGCGACGGGTGGCGGTGATCCGGCTGCCGCGGATCAGCAATTTCACCGATCTGGACGCGCTCGGTGTGGAACCCGATCTGGACGTGGTGTTCGCCTCCGATCCGCGCGGGGTGTCCGACGCCGATCTGGTGGTGCTGCCCGGAACCCGCGCCACCGTGTCCGACCTGGCCTGGCTGCGCTCGCGCGGGCTGGATACCGCGATCGCTGCGCACGCCGCCGCGGGCAAGCCGGTGCTGGGCATCTGCGGCGGTTTTCAGATGCTGGGCCGGGCGATCCACGACCCCGACGGTGTGGAGGGACCGCCGGGCGAGGTGGCCGGGTTGGGCCTGCTGGACGTCGAAACCTGTTTCGGCGCAGACAAAGTGCTGCGGCTGTCCGAGGGCGGCTACGAAATCCACCACGGCCGGATCACCCGCGGTGAGGGCGTGCAGGAATTTCCCGGCGGCGCCCGTGCCGGTCAGGTCTTCGGCACCATGCGGCACGGTGCGCTGGAGGGCGATGCGCCGCGCGCGGCGTTCCTGGCCGAAACCCTGGGCCTGGAACCGTCGGGGGTGTCGTTTCCGGCCGCTCGGGAGCACCGGCTCGACTTGCTGGGCGATCTGATCGAGGAGCACCTGGACGTCGACGCCGTGCTGGACTTGGCGCGCGGCGGGCCGCCGCCGGATCTGCCGTTCCTGCCGCCGGGGGCGCCGTGATGCGCCTGCTGCTGCTCGGTGGAACCGCGGAAGCCCGGGCGTTGGCCGAGCGACTGGTGACCGCCGGCGTCGACGTCACCACGTCGCTGGCCGGCCGGGTGGCCAATCCGCGGCTGCCGGTCGGTGCGGTGCGGATCGGCGGATTCGGCGGAATCGACGGGCTGCGTGCGGCATTGGCCGACTACGACGCCGTCGTGGATGCCACCCACCCGTTCGCCATCACCATGTCGGCGAACGCCGCCGCGGCGTGCGCCGCTGCCGGCCGCCCGCTGCTGCGGTTGGAGCGGCCCGGTTGGGCAGCGCGGGCCAGGCCGTCCTGGCAGTGGGCCGACTCGCACGAGCAGGCCGCTGTTATCGCGGCCCGGCTGGGCCGGCGGCCGGTGCTGACCATCGGGCGCCAACAGCTGGCGTCTTATCTGCCGGAGCTGGCCGAGGCGGCGGTGCTGGCGCGCGTCGTCGACCCGCCGTCGATGACGGTGCCGCCCACCTGGACGGTGGTCACCGACCGGGGGCCCTATGCGCTGGCCGGCGAACTCGCCCTGCTGCGTGAGCACCGCGCCGACGTGGTGGTGACCAAGGATTCCGGGGGCGAGTACACCTGGCCGAAGATGCTGGCCGCCGAGGAACTCGGGCTGCCGGTGGTCATCGTGCGGCGCCCGGACCGGCCGGCCGGGGTGAAATGCGTGTACGACGTCGAGCAGGCGCTGGCCTGGGTGCTAACCGGCGATTGACCACAGCTGCAGGGCGGCGCCGGCGGTCAGCAGCGCGGCGACCTTGACCACTTCCAGCCCGGCGTAGGCGTAGTGGGCGTGTGAGCGTTCGATCATCCCGCCGGCCGGTTCGACCGCCGCTGCCAGCACCGCGTCGGAGCGGCGGCGCAGCCGGGGCCGGACGAACAGCGACTGAATAGCCAGCATGCTTACCGCTATGCCGACCGCCGCCGGCGCGAGCCGTCCCGGGGGATCGGCGGCGACCGTGAGCACGACCACCGCCGCCAGCACGATCTCGACCGCGTTGAGCGCCCGGAATACCAGCCGGCCGATGCCCAAACCCAGGTGCAGGGTGATGCCCGGCGCCCGGAACTTCAGCGGCGCCTCGAGAAACGAGATCGCCAGCACCATGCCCAACCAGGCGAAGACGACTGCTGCTGCGATCGCGCCCATTCGCGGGTGCCTCCCAAGTTATCTGTGTCTGGCGGTTGCAGAAAACGTATCTGTGCAACTCGGTCACAGACAAGCGGGGAGGGGCGTAATGCTCGACACACGGCTTGCGGCAGACTGGCGGGCGTGATTGTCGAGCATGGAGTGCTGCCCATCCGCCCCGGTCGCGAAGGCGAGTTCGAAGCGGCCTTCGTCAAGGCGCGGCCGCTGATCTCGGCCCAGCCGGGCTTCCTGGGAATTTCGATGTCCCGCTCGATCGAGTCGCCGAGCCTTTATCTGCTGCTGGTGCAATGGGAGACTGTCGAGGCACACACCGAGGGGTTCCGGAAGTCACCGGAATTTCAGCAGTGGCGGGCACTGTTGCACGAGTTCTACGAGTCCCCGCCGGTGATTGAGCACTTCGTCGGCATCGACTAGGGGGTGATGCACCCGTGGACGCCAAGAGAACCTTGGAATTCAATGCGCACAACATCGCGGAGTTCCGCAGCAATGGCGGAAAACTGGGCGGGCCGTTCGAGGGCGCCCCGGTCCTGCTGCTGACCACCACCGGGGCCAAATCCGGGCAGCCGCGCACCAGCCCGATGATGTATCTCCCCGAGGGGGAGCGGATCATCGTGTTCGCCTCCAACGAGGGCAAGGACCACCATCCCAGCTGGTATCACAATCTGCGGGCGAATCCGTCGGCCACGGCCGAGATCGGTACCGAGACCTTTGCTGTCACCGCCACCGAGATCACCGGCGCAGAACACGACCGGCTCTATGCGATCCAGGCTGAGCGCTACCCGGGTTTCGCCACCTACCGGGAGCGCACCGATCGGGTCATCCCTGTCATCGAGTTGACCAAAGCCGAGTCCTGAGCCCGCCTGCTCAGGCGACGTCGTCCTCGGGTGGGTCGGGGTCGCTTTGGAGGAGTTCTTCGGGGTGGTGGGCGTGGTTGATCTCTGGTGGGCTGGTGCCGTCGGTCCAGGCGAGGCGGCCGGTTTTGGTGACGGTGGTGTGTTGGCGGCCGTCGGTGGTGTCGGTGTGGTCGGGGCCGCAGGCGAAGTAGAGGTTGTCGGTGTTGGTGCGCCCGGCTTGGGCCCAGGGTTGGGCGTGGTGGACTTCGCAGTGATATCCGGGCTGCAGGCAGTTGGGGCGGGTGCAGCCGCGGTCGCGGGCGTAGCAGATCAGGCGTTGGTCGGCGGTGGCCACGCGTTTTTGCCGGCCCAGGTAGAGCGGTCGTTGGGTGTGGTCGTCGAAGACGGCCAGGTAGTGAATCGCGTTGGCGGCCATGCGGATCAGCTCGCGCATCGGCAGGCGGGATCCGCCGCCAGTGGTAGCCGGCGCGGGCATGGGGACCGAGGGATCGCATGCCGCGTGGGCGGCTTGGTTGAGTTCGGCCAAAGTGGTGGTGACCACCACGGTGACCGGATGCCCGCGGTGAGTGCCCAGGCCTTGGGAGGAGAGGGCGGTGGCCAGGGCGAGTTTGAAGGCGTCGTGGCGGCGCTGGGCATCGCTGCGCTCATCACGGCCGGGAGCGTCCCCGGGTTGGTGGCGGCCCGGGCGGACCGCGGCGGCGATGGCTTCGAAGTAGGCCCGGGCCTCTGGATCGAGCAGCCCGGACAGTTTCGACATGCCGTCGGGGCCTTGGCGGCCCAGGACCAGGCCGCGGCGCCGGGCCCGGTCTTCGTCGCTGAACAATCCGTCGGGGTTGAGGTGATCGGCGATGCGCTGCCCGAGTTTGGTGACGACGCCCGAATCCACCCGGGTGGCGTGGGCGACCAGGGCGGCTTCGACCTTGGCGATCTCATCCGGGGCTACCGAGGCGGGTAGGACGTCGACGGCTTGGCAGACCGCCCGAATGTGATCCTCCCCGACCGCACCCGCCTCGACCGCCTGCGCCAAGGCGGGCAACTCCGGTGGGATTTCGGCGCCGGTCAGGGACCGGCGCGGCAGGATGCGGGCGGCCAGGCGGCAGCGGCGGCTGATTTCGCGCGGGGTGATGCGCAGCCGCTTCCACAGCGCGTCCCGTGCTGCGGCGATCGAGCCCTCACCATCGGGCGGGTCGGCCAGCTCGCCGAAGATCCGATACATCAACCCCCGGTTGGTGCGTTCCTGGGTTTCCAGCCGCTCGGCAACCTCAACACGAAAATCGTTGCCCACCACATCCGAAGGTGTCTCGCGCAACACCTGATGGGCGGCATCGATGGCATCCAGGGCCGCGCAGATCTGCTGCCGCGCCGCCGTCGCACCCAGTGCCGTTGCCATACCCCGACGCTAAAAAGCAGCCCCGACACCAAAGCCGATGACCACCCCTCGGGGCACCATGGCTGTGGACGAAACCCCAACTGTGGATAACATCGCGTCCGTGGTTCGCTGCGCCTACGCTCACGACGCGGTTGTTGTGCTCCATCCCGGCGGTAGCCCTAATGCGCCCGGCGGGGCCATTACCAAGGCGCTGTGCGGGAGCTGGGACCACTCACCGCCGTGCCCATTGGCGCCGCATCACACCGCCAACCACGTCGCCGGTGACGACGTCACGCTGCGGGTGCTGTTCGCCGCCGAAGCCGCCGACGAGCCACGCGTCCGGCAGCTGATCACCGAGGCGCTTGCCCTCGGCGAGTTGACCGGTCCTGATGGGCTGGTCACCAGCTGGCAGTTGAAATCGGCTGCTGCCGGCCGAGTCCGGCCAAGCGAGGAAGACCACGCCGCCGAACTGATCGCTCACCACTGAGTGGCTTGACGCCGACGGTCGCCAGACCGCCGGACGGCCACGCTCGGCGGGACGTCCGCGAACCCAGGATCATCGCACCGGCCGTCGCCCCGACGCCCACCCGCCGGGCCAGCCGCACCGCCCGCGGAATATCGGCGGGAACCGGAGCCCGCCCGTGTCCCATCAGCGCCCGGTCCTCACGACGGTTCCCGTAGTAGACGTTGACACCCCCGAGCTGTAGGCCCAAGGCGCCCGCGAACGCGGCCTCGACCACCCCGGCGTTCGGGCTGGGATGGCGCCGGGCGTCGCGACGCCACGCGCGCAGCGCGCCAAGGGAATCCGGCCCCAGGATGACGGCCAGGGCCCCACTTAGCCGGGAGGCGGGCAGACCCAGCACGTCATCCAGCCGGGCCGCCGCCCAGCCGAAGCGGCCGTAGCGGGCGTTGCGGTGGCCGATCATCGCGTCCAGGGTGTTGACGGCACGGTGCGCCACCAGACCCGGAATCCCGGCCGCCGCACCCCACACCAACGACGCGACCACCGCATCCGAGGTGTTCTCCGCGACGGATTCGACGACAGCCCGGGCGATCTCGTCGGGTCCCAGCGCGGCGGTGTCGCGACCGACCAGGTTGCGCACACCAACACGGGCCCGGTCCAGATCGCCGGCGGCCAGCAAGCCATGCACCGCACGCGCCTCGCGTTCCAGGGAGCGCCCCCCGAGCACCGCCCAGGTCGCCAGAGCGGTCAACGCAATTCGCGCGCACGGGGTTCGAACCGAGCGCTCAGCGGCGTACCCCAGCCCGGTGGCGCCGCCGACCAACACAAGCACATGAGCCACGCCGGTCCAGCGGCTGTCGCGGTAGGTCCGCCGTTCCAACGCCAGCGCGCACGTCCCGAATCCGGCGACCGGATGCCACCGCCGCGGGTCCCCGCAGGCGCGGTCGGCGACAAAACCGAGCGCCAGCCCCAGAGCCCGCGCCGAAATCACCCGAGAATCCGATCCAGCGCCGCCAGCAGCCGATCGGTCAACTCCGGGGGACGCACCGCGATCCGCACCCAGCTGTCGTCGAGGCCCGGGAAAGTGTCGGCCCGCCGCACCGCGATACCGTTCTCCCGCAACGCCGCATGCACACCGGCGCCGAGCCGGGCCAGGACATACGGGGCGACACCGGCGGCCAACGGCACCCCCCGCGCGACGAGAGCCGCCGTTAGCTGATCCCGCCACAACGCCAACCGCTCTGCCCGGCATTCGCTTTCGGCGAGTGCACGAGAGTCAGAGCAGGCCAGCATGGCGGCCAGTGCCGGTGCCGACACCGACCAGGGAATCTGCAGCCGCGCCGCATCGGCGATCAACAACGGATCGCCCAGAAGATATCCCGCCCGCACCCCGGGGATCGACCAGTGCTTGGTCAGGCTGCGGGTCACCAACAGGCCCGGCTGCGAGAAACCGGCCAGGCTTTCCGGCTCACCCGGCACCGCGTCCAGAAACGCCTCGTCGACCAGCACCACCCGCCCGGGCCGCAACAGCGAAAGCAACAGCGAAGCCGGATGCAGCACCCCGGTGGGGTTGGTCGGGTTACCGACGACGACGAGGTCGGCGTCATCGGGCACCGCGGCGGGGTCCAGCGCGAAACCGTCCTCGGCACGACAAAGCACGACATCGACGCTGTGGCCGGCGGCGATCAGCGCGGCGTGCGGCCCGGTGTACTGCGGGTGGACCACCATCGGCCGTCGCCACGCTCGGAGCCGGGCCACCAGGTCGAAGGCCTCGGAGGCGCCGGCGGTGGGCAACACCGCCTCGCGGGAGACGCCGTGCCGGGCGGCCAGCGCGTCGCGGGCGGCGCCGGCGTCCGGGTAGGCCGCGGCGTCGGCGAGCGAGGCATGCAGGGCGGCATCGAGCCAGTCCGGCCGCGACCCGACGTAGACGTTCACCGCGAAATCCGCCAGCCCGGCCCGCGCTTCGGTGTCGCCGTGATGGTGCAGATCCGGGCCGGTGAACTGATGCACGGCATCGGCGAAACGCTGAGCCAGCTGCGGGTACCCGGCCCAGTGGGTATGCAGGTACGACGCGTGCAGGCTCGGCCCGGCGATACCGTCCGGGCCGTCCGGCAGCTGCCAGGCCGCGGCGACCGGGCCGGTGAACGTGACGACGGTGCGGTGGAATTCATGCCCGGTCACCCGCAAGCCGGCCTCCGCCAGCAGCGAATCAGTCGGCGCGACGGCCTCCCGATAGCCCAGAGTCAGACGCGGCGACATCTTGGCGGCGGCGGACAGCGCACCCACGCCGGGCACCTCGCCGACACTGCGGCACAGGTAGGCCAACCCGCCGCATTCGGCGACGGTCGGCACCCCCGCAGCGATCGCCGCTCGCAGCGCGCCGGCCAGCGCGGTGTTGGCGGCCAGCTCGGCGGCGTACACCTCCGGGAACCCGCCGCCCAGATAGATGCCCGCGGTCCCGGCCGGCAGGCCGGAGTCGGTGAGCGGGTCGAAGCACACCACCTCGCAGCCCGCGGCACGCAGCAGCTCGAAGGTCTCGGTGTAGCCGAACGTGAAGGCCCGCCCGCCGGCGACAGCGACCACCGGGCGAGGGGGCGAGGAGCCGGCGCGTACCTCCGCAGCCGGATCCCACACGGCGCCAACCAGATCCGGTGCCCGTCGCGCCACGGCAACCACCGCGTCGAGGTCCACCTGCCGCGCGATCAGCCCGGCCAGTCGGTCCAGCATCGCACCGGACTCGTCGCGTTCGGCGGCCGGCACCAGCCCGAGATGCCGAGACGGGGCCTGCACGCCCGCATCCCGGGGCAGCACCCCGAGCACCGGAATGCCGGTGGGGCGCAAGGCGGCGACGACTTCATCGGCGTGCCGGGCGCTGCCGGCCTGGTTGAGGATCACGCCGGCCACCCGCACGTGCGGGTCGAAACCGGCCAGGCCCGCCACCACCGCGGCGTGGGTACGCGACGCGTGCGAGATGTCGACGACCAGCAACACCGGGGACTCGGTCAGTGCCGCGACGTGAGCGGTGGAGGCCTCGCCGTCAGAGCCGAGCCGGCCGTCGAAAAGCCCCATCACGCCTTCGATCACGGCGATCTCGGCGCAAGAAGCACCATGCAGCAGCAGCGGCACGATCCGCTCGGCACCTACTAGCACCGGATCCAGGTTGCGGGCCGGGCGCCCGGTGGCCAGCGCGTGGTAGCCCGGGTCGATGTAGTCCGGGCCGACCTTGTGCCCGCTGATCGACAGCCCGCGTGCGGCCAGCGCCGCCATCAGCCCGACCGCCACGGTGGTCTTACCATGCCCGGATGCGGGCGCGGCCACCACGATCCGGGGGAGACTTACCATTCGATCCCGCGCTGGCCCTTCTGGCCGGCGTCCATCGGGTGCTTGATCTTGGTCATCTCGGTGACCAGGTCGGCGGCCTCGACCAGCCGCGGATGGGCGCGGCGGCCGGTGATAACGACGTGCTGGTGGCCGGTCCGGGAGCGCAGCGTCTCCACCACGTCGTCGACGTCCACCCAGCCCCAGTCGATCGGGTAGGTGAACTCGTCGAGGACGTAGAGGTCATGGGTCTGCTCGGCAAGGCGGCGCTTGATCTCGCTCCAGCCGGCCAGCGCATCGCCGGCGTGATCCTCGGTGCTGCCGGATTTGCGGCTCCACGACCAGCCCGAGCCCATCTTGTGCCACTGCACCGGGCCGCCCTCACCGGTCTCGTCGTGCAGGGCGCCGAGCCGCTCCAGCACCGCCTGCTCGCCGACCCGCCATTTCGCGGATTTCACGAACTGAAACACCCCGATCCGAAAGCCCTGATTCCAGCCGCGCAGCGCCAATCCGAATGCCGCGGTGGACTTTCCCTTGCCGTCGCCGGTGTGCACCATCAGCAGCGGCCGGTTGCGGCGCTGGCGGGTGGTCAGGTTGTCGTCGGGCACCGTCAACGGTTGTCCTTGCGGCATCAGGCAGCTCCCTTTCCGGTGGCATCGCGAACGATGTCGGCCAGCGCCTCGGCACTCACCTGCGGCAGCGGGACGTATTCGGCCCGCAGCTGCTCGGCCAGGCTGCGTGCCAACCCGAGCCGCATCCGGCCGCTCTCGCAATCCACCACCACCGCCGAAAACCCCTGTGCGGCAAGCTGGGACGCGGCCTGACGGGACCGCTCGACCGGATCGGCGCCAGCGGTGGCCCGGCCGTCGGTCAGCACCACCAGCAGCGGGCGACACGCCGGTTCGCGCAGCCGTTCCCGACGGATCAGCTCGGCGGCTTCGAGCAGGCCCTCGGCCAGTGGGGTGCGGCCGCCGGCGGGCAACTCGTCCAGGCGCACCGCGGCGATCTCCACCGACCCGGTCGCGGGCAGCACCACTTCGGCTCGCGTATCGCGAAACGTCACCACCGCCACCCGGTCCCGTCAGGCCGCGTCCCAGCTTGCCGCACAGGGGTTTTCGGCGGTGGTGGTGGATTGCGAGAGCGGCCGGAT
>NZ_LZMF01000059.1:0-18648 GCF_001673565.1 Mycolicibacter sinensis | reverse complement strand
GGAGTGTCAAGGATCAACCGAAGTAACTGTCAACCATCAGCCGAAACACTGTCAGCCATCACCCGAAGCCGAAACGTCAAGCATCACCCGACGTAATACACGGAAGTGGTGGGGCGGGCGGGGCTCGAACCCGCGACCAACGGATTATGAGTCCGCGGCTCTAACCGACTGAGCTACCGCCCCCGGCGCCTACCGGCGACCATGACATTAGCGCCCGCGCGGCTCACCGACGACATGGTGGTGTGTTCGATGCGCCCCGCCCACAACGACCATGGTCGTCACGGACCCGCTGATTAAGAGTCAGCGGTTACGCCTCGGGAGCCTTCGGCAGATCGAGGGCGGCCAAACGAACCGGGTCGGCGATCGACACGATGCCCACCAGGCGACCATTCCGCACCGTGCACGCCATCAGGCTCAGTGGCCGCCCGGTCGGGCCCCAGCCGAGGATGCCGGGTTCGCCGTTGACCAGGACACGACGTGCGGTGATGCGCGCCCCCTGCCCGCGGCGGACCGCCTCCACCACCTCGCCGGATCCGGTCGTGACGGTGACGCCGCGGGCCGTGTGCTGGCGCCAGGTGACGTCGGGATCGAGCACCCGCAGCAGCGCGTCGAAGTCGCCCAGCTGGGCGGCCGATAGGAAGGCATCGACGACCTCGCGCTGCTCATGGCGATTTCCCGCCGGCCTGGGCACGTCCTGAACTTTGCGGCGCGCCCGGCTGGCCAGCATTTTGGCGGCGTCGGCCGATTTGCCGACGATCGGCCCGATCTCGGCGAACGGGACCGCGAACATGTCGTGGAGCACGAACGCAAGCCGTTCATCGGGACGCAACGACCCCAGCACCACCAGCAGTGCCAGTCCCACCGAATCCGACAGCACCGCAGCATCTTCGGGAATGTCACGGTCATCGGTCACGATGAGTTCGGGGAGATCTTGATCGATCGAGACCTCGGGCCGCGCGGCGCGCGAGCGCAGGGTGTCGATGCAGATGCGGCTGATCACGGTCGTCAACCACCCGGGCAGGTTGTCGATCGCGTCCACGTCCTGGCGGGACAGCCGCAGCCACGACTCCTGGACGGCATCTTCGGCGTCCGATCGCGAACCCAGCACGCGATGCGCCAACGCCAGCAGGCGCTGACGCTGCTGTTCGAAAGCTTCCGCCAGCTGCGATTCGGTGGTCATGGGTTACCTCTCGTGGTCCTGGTCCGTCATAGGTGATGACGAGCCCCACCCGACCGAGGTAACCACGAAGGAGTACCCCATGAACACCGCGCTGTGGATCATCGCCGGCATCGTCGCCGCCGGGTTTGTCGCCGGCGGCGCCACCCTGCTACTGCTGCCGAAGGAGAAGTACCGGGCATTGGGCAGCAACCAGCACTGGGTCGACGACTTCGGCGGCGGTCAGCTCAAGGCAATCGGGACCATCAAGCTGATCGGCGCGATCGGCCTGGTGCTTCCCGCGGCCGTCGGTGTGGCACCACGGCTGGTGCCGATCGCCGCGTGCGGTCTGATGCTGTTCATGGCCGGGGCCGCCACAACCAGGTTCCGCCGCAGCGAGTGGGGCTACCTGGCCGGCGACGTCGTCTTCATCGCCCTGTTCGCGTTCCTGGCCTGGGGCCGGTTCGCCCTGCAGCCGTTCGCCTGAACTCGCCGCGCCACCGCACGGGCACGAGCATCGGCACCTCGGTGCGGTACTGCTCATACTCGTCGCCGAGCATTCCGATCAGGTCGCGCTCCTCGAGCTGCAGCGCGATGAGGATGTAGCCGGTGCTCGCCGCGGCGAACAGCAGGTGGCCGGCGGTCATGGTGGGCGTCGCCCAGAACGCGACCACGAAACCGAGCATCAGCGGGTGCCGCACCACCCGGTACAACGCCGGAGCACGGAACCCGACCAAGTTGTACGGCTTCGCCCGCCAGGCGGCGTACACCTGACGCAATCCGAGCAGATCGAAGTGGCTGATCAGGAACGTCGACGTCAGCGCGATGGCCCAGCCGAGCCAGAACAGGACGTGAAACCCGATTCGCACTGCCGGCGTCGTCACGTCCCAGATGACTGCCGGGATCGGACGCCACTGCCAAAACAACAGGGCCAGAACCAGATTCGATGCCAGAACGTAGGTGCTGCGCTCGATAACCTGCGGCACCACGCGGGTCCACCACCGCTTGAACGCCGGGCGCGCCATCACGCTGTGCTGCACCGCGAACACGCCCAGCAACACCACGTCGATCACGATCGCTTCGCCCACCGGCGCCTGCGGGCCGCGGTCGACGCTGCGCGGCACCACGAGGTCGCCGACGAAGCCGATGGCGTAGAGGAAGACGACCAGGAAAGCCAGATAGTTGAACACCCCGTACGCGAGTGCGAGAAAGCGGGCCATGATGGCCTCCCAAGGTGAGGAAGACCCCATCGTAGCCCCGATAACGCCCAGCTCAATAGGGGTTTTGCCTGCCCAATTGGAAACCGCGCATCGGCACCCGCTTACGATCCCAGGATGACCGCGGAAACGTTCGTCACCCACGCGCCGGGCGATGTGCGCATCATCGCCGACCGCCACGGTGACCCCGACGCCCGCGCCGTGGTGTTCCTGCACGGCGGCGGGCAGACCCGTCGTTCCTGGGGCAGGGCCGCCGCGGCGGTGGCCGAGCGCGGCTGGCAGGCCGTCACCGTCGACCTGCGCGGGCATGGCGAATCGGACTGGGCGGCCGAGGGCGACTACCGGTTGGTTAGCTTCGCCACCGACGTCCATGAGGTGCTGCGGACCCTGCCGCCGGATCCGGTGTTGGTGGGCGCCTCACTGGGTGGGTGCGCCGCGATGCTGCTCTGCGGCGAGCTGGCTCCCGGTGCGGCCAGCGCGGTGGTGCTGGTCGACATCGTGCCCAACATGGACTCCTCCGGCGCGGAACGGGTGCAGGCGTTCATGGCCGAGAACATGGAGTCCGGCTTTGACTCCCTCGATGAGGTCGCCGACGCGATCGCCGCCTACAACCCGCACCGGCCCCGCCCCACCGACCTCACCGGCCTCACCGCCAACTTGCGTCGCCGCGGCGATCGCTGGTACTGGCATTGGGATCCGCAATTCATCAGCGGCCCCGAGCACCAGGGTCCCCTGGAGATCCACGACGTCGACCGGCTCAATACCGCGGTGCAGACCATCCTCGACGACGGCGTACCGATGCTGCTGGTGCGCGGCCAACTCAGCGACCTGGTCAGCGAGGGCAGCGCCGAGGCGTTCTTGGCCCGATTCCCGCAGGTGCAGTTCATCGACGTCGCCGGCGCCGGTCACATGGTCGCCGGCGACCGCAACGACATCTTCGCCGACGCCATTTTGGGTTTTCTGACCCGCCACGGCGACTGACGTCAGCTGAACACCGTCTGCCCGTCGGCGTCGAGCAGGTAGCGCTCGGTGCCCTCGGCGACCCGCGGTGCGTCGGCCCCCAGCGAGACCGCGATCTTGTTGCCGGCGTTGCGCATCACGTCCAAGGTCAGCTCGACGGCCTGCTCGTCGGTGAAGTGCCGGCGTACCCCGGCGGCCACCTCGGCGTCGATGTGCGCCGGCGTCCAGATCAGTGCGTCGACGTAGCGCAACGCCGCCTTCTGCGGCTCGCTCAGCACCCGGGAATCCTCGAACCGCTCGATCTGCTCATAGAGCGACTCCGAGCCGCCGGCATCCAAGGCGGTGGTCTCCCGCAGCGACTTGCACAGCCGGCAATTGTGCTGTGCCGCACCGCGCAACCGCACCACCTCTGAGGTCACCGCGTCCAGGGACCGCAGCCGGGCGACGGCGGGCATGAATCCGTTGAACAGCGCATCTGCCGGCTGGACCGAGTCATCCGAGGCAACCGGCTCCGGCCAGGACTCCGGCACACCCAGCGCCTCCAATCCGGCACGCACCCGGGGCGCGAAGTCGGCGACAAATATCCGCACCACGGCATCAAAGGTGCCGTCGCCCAGCACCGCCCGCAGCCGGGCGCGCTGCTCGTCGGTGATCATCGAGACGTCGATGCGGAATTGTTCGGCGAACTCGGCCACCGCGGGATCTGCGTCGGCCGCCACCCCGCCCGAGACCGCCACCAATCGGTTCAGTTCATCCAGGACGTCCATGTCAAGGATTATGGTCCGAACAGCAATAGGGTGAAAGCCATGCGCGTCGTCGTCATCACCAAACACGGGCCGCCCTCGGTGCTTCAGGTGCAGGACCGACCCGACCCGCCACCACCTGGCAGCGGCCAGGTGCAGATTGCGGTACACGCGGCGGGGGTCAACTTCGCCGACCACCTCGCCCGCGTCGGGCTGTATCCCGAAGCACCCAAGCTGCCCGCCGTGGTCGGCTACGAGGTGGCCGGGACGATTACGGCCGTCGGTGACGGTGTCGATGCGGCCCGCGTCGGCGAGCGGGTGCTGGCCGGCATCCGCTTCGGCGGCTACGCCGAGATCGTCAACACCAACGCCGCCGACACGGTGGCGCTTCCCGAGGCGATGAGCTTCGAGCAGGGCGCCGCGATACCGGTGAACTACGCGACGGCCTGGGCGGCGTTGCACGGCTACGGGTCACTGCGTTCCGGTGAGCGGGTGCTGGTGCATGCCGCAGCCGGCGGCGTCGGCATCGCGGTGATCCAGCTGGCCAAGGCCGCCGGGGCGATCGTGCACGGCACCGCCTCTCCGGGCAAGCACGATCAGCTCAACGCGTTGGGCATCGACCGTGCCATCGACTACCGCCGCAACGGCTGGTGGAACGGCCTGCCGCCCTACGATCTCGTGCTCGACGCGCTCGGCGGCACATCCGCGCGGCGATCATTCGCGTTGCTGCGTCCCGGCGGACGGCTGGTGGCCTACGGACTTTCTTCGCTGCAACAGGGCGAGAAGCGCTCGCTGCGCCGGGCGGCACCGCAGGCGCTGGCGATGCTGCGCGGCTTCAATCTGCTCACACAGATGGAAGAGTCCAAGACCGTCATCGGCCTGAACATGTTGCGGCTGTGGGACGATCGCGGCACGCTCGAACCCTGGATCACTCCGCTGTCCGAGTCGCTGGCCAACGGAACCGCCGCACCGCTCGTTCATGCGGCGGTGCCGTTCGCCGACGCCCCGGAAGCACACCGCATCCTGGCTGCACGCGAAAATGTCGGCAAGGTGGTGCTGGTGCCCTGAGCCGGCAGCGAGCTCAGACCGTGCGGGCCAGCCGCTGCGCCAGCAGCTCGGCGAACCGCGCTGGATCCTCCAGCGAGCCGCCCTCGGCCAGTAACGCTGTGCCGTAAAGCAATTCCGCGGTCTCACCCAACTCGGCGTCCTCCCCGCGCTCGTTGTGCGCCTGGCGCAGGCCGGTGACCAGCGGATGGGCGGGGTTCAGTTCCAGGATGCGCTTGCCGACCGGAACCTCCTGACCGTTGGCGCGGTAGATACGCGCCAACGCCGGCGTGATCTCGAAGGTGTCGGTGATCAGGCAGGCCGGAGATTCGGTCAGCCGGGTCGACAGCCGCACCTCTTTGACGTGTTCGTCCAGGGTCTGTTGCAGCCAGGCGATCAGCTCGGCGAAATCCTTCTCCTGCTCTTTGCGCTCGGCCTCATGGGCGGTCTTGTCCTCCTCGGAGTCCAGATCCACCTCGCCCTTGGCCGTTGACTGCAGCGGCTTCCCGGCGAAGTCGGCCACGGTGTTCACCCAGACCTCATCGACCGGGTCGGTGAGCAGCAGCACCTCGTAGCCCTTGGCCTTGAACGCCTCCAGGTGCGGTGATTTCAGCAGTTGCTGACGGGACTCGCCGGTGGCGTAGAAGATCTGCTCCTGGCCGTCTTTCATGCGTTCGACGTACTCGGCCAACGTGGTCGGCTCGGAGTCGCTGTGCGTCGAGGCGAAGGAGCTGATCGCAAGCAGCGTCTCTTGATTGTCGAAGTCGGAGAGCAGCCCTTCTTTGACGACGCGACCGAACTCGGTCCAGAAAGTGCGGTAGTCCTCCGGCCGCTGCGACTGCAGCTCCTTGATCGTCGAGAGCACCTTCTTGGTCAGCCGCCGGCGAATCGCGTTGATCTGCCGGTCTTGCTGCAGGATCTCGCGGGAGACGTTGAGCGACATGTCCGCCGCGTCGACGACACCCTTGATGAAGCGCAGGTACTCGGGCATCAACTGATCGCAGTCACCCATGATGAACACCCGCTTGACGTACAGCTGCACTCCGACCTGCGCATCCCGGTTGAACAGGTCGAACGGGGCGTGCGACGGGATGAACAGCAGCGCCTGGTATTCGAAGGTGCCCTCGGCTTTCATCGCGATGACTTCGAGCGGCTCGTCCCAGGCGTGCGCGATGTGTTTGTAGAACTCGTTGTATTCCTCTTGCGAGACTTCGTCTTTGGGGCGCGCCCAGAGCGCCTGCATCGAGTTCAGCGTCTCGGTCTCCACCGTGACCGTCTCTTCGCCGCCCTCCTCGGCAGGCGGGATCCGGCGCTCGACCTGCATGCGGATCGGCCAGGCGATGAAGTCGGAATACTTCTTGACCAAACCCCGGATGGTCCACTCCGCGGTGTAGTCGTGCAGCTCGTCGTCGGCGTCTTCGGGCTTGAGGTGCAAGGTGATCGAGGTCCCCTGCCGCGCGCCCTCCACCGGCTCGATGGTGTAGGTGCCGTCGCCACTGGATTCCCACCGGATGGCTTCGCTCTGGCCGGCCTTGTGGGTGAGCATCTCGACTCGGTCGGCGACCATGAACACCGAGTAGAACCCGATGCCGAACTGGCCGATCAGCTCCTCGGAGGCCGCTGCGTTTTTGGCGTCCTGCGCTTCCCTGAGCTGCTGGCGCAGCTCGGCGGTGCCGGATTTGGCCAGCGTGCCGATCAGGTCCACCACCTCGTCGCGCGACATGCCGATCCCGTTGTCACGCACGGTCAGGGTGCGCGCCGCCGTGTCGACCTCGATCTCGATGTGCAGGTCGGAGGTGTCGACTTCGAGGTCCTTGTTGCGGAACGCCTCGAGCCGCAGCTTGTCCAGCGCATCGGAGGCGTTGGAGATCAGCTCCCGCAGGAATGCGTCCTTGTTGGAGTACACCGAGTGGACCATCAAATCCAGCAGCTGACGGGCCTCGGCCTGAAATTCCAGCTGCTCCACACGTTCGCTCATAGCGTCGAATTTTACCGACGGGTTCGTCGTGTGCCTCGGGGGGTTGAACCCCGCGGACCGGCTTTACCGGATCTTGACCGCGCGTTGAATCGCCCCACCGACGATGACGACGTGACTACCATTCAAGCCGTGGAGCTGGGGGTTTTGGGACCTCTCCAGGCCCGGCACACCGGCGCCCCGGTCATCATCCCGGGCGCGAAACCGCGCGCCATCCTCACGATGCTCGGACTGCACGGCGGTTCGATCGTGTCAGCCGAGACGCTGATCGATCTGCTGTGGGGCGACGATCCACCGCGCACCGCCGCCAAGGCGCTGCAGACCCACATCTCCTCGCTGCGGCGGGTGTTGGGCGACGGTTTCGTCCTCACCGAGGGGACCGGCTGGATCCTCAGCACCACCGAGGTTGACGCCCCGCGGTACAAGCTGGCCACCAAACGGGGCCGTGATGCCGCGGCGGCCGGCGACACCACTCACGCGGTGGTCTGCTTCGAGGAGGCGCTGGCCCTGTGGCGGGGCACTCCCGAGCTGCCCGATTCCCGCCGCGGAATATCCGAGAAGACCCGCTGGATCGAGGGCCATGCCGCGCTGGTCGAGGATCGGGCTGATGCGCTGCTCGCGGCGGGCCGGGCCGCAGAGGTCGTCGGCGAACTCGAAGCCGCGGTGGGTGACGCGCCGTTGCGCGAGCGGCGATGGGGCCAGCTGATGTTGGCCCTCTACCGGGCCGGTCGCCAGGGTGAGGCGCTGGGCGCCTATCAGCGGGCCCGGACCCTGTTGGCCGACGAGCTCGGGGTAGACCCCGGGCCGGAACTCCGGCGTCTGGAGGCCGCGATCGTCGCCCAGGATGCCGCGCTGGATTACCCGACGTCACAACACCCCCCGTCGGTGACGCGCGCCGTGACCTTTCTGCTCACCGACATCGAGGGGTCGACCGCTGCGTGGGAGGCGGACGCCGGCGCGATGGCGGTTGCGTTGGCCCGCCACGACGAGCTCGCCGAACAGATCGTCACGTCCCGCGGCGGACGGCTGATCAAGACGCGCGGCGAGGGCGATGCCACGTTCTCGGTCTTTGAACGCCCATCGGCGGCGGCCGCCGCCGCCATGGAGCTCCAAGACGCGATCCTTCACGAGCCGTGGGGCCTGCACGAGCCGATCCGTATCCGGGTGGCCTTGCACACCGGCGAGGTCGAACTGCGCGACGGCGACTACTTCGGCCGCGCGGTCAACCGGGCCGCCCGGCTGCGGTCCCTGGCCCTCGGCGGCCAGATCTTGTGTTCGGGCGCCACGGCCGAGCTCGTCATCGACACCCTGCCCGAGGACGTGGTGCTCGCCGACCTTGGGATGCGCCAGCTGCGCAACCTGCCGCGCCCCGAGCATGTTTTCGAGCTCCGTCTAGAGGCCGCCCCGCCCCCGGCGGAGACCGGCGGTGAGCCCTTCGAGCGGCCCGCCCTACCCGCGGTCTCGAGCGGTCCCGGGCCGTTCGTGGGACGCGGACGCGAGCTGGAACGCCTTGCCGCGGCTTGGCAAACCGCACTCGGCGGTGGCCTGCACGCGGTGCTGATCGCCGGCGAACCCGGGGTCGGCAAAACCCGGTTGGCCGGCGAATGGTCCCGCCAGGCTTACCAGCAGGGCGCCGTCGTGTTGTACGGCCGGTCCGACGAGGACCTCGGTGCGCCCTATCAGCCCTTCGCCGAAGCGCTGCGTGCGCTGGTGCCCTGCATCGGCGCCCAGCGGCTGCGCGGACTGCGGGGCGTGGAAGCACTGCTTCCGCTGGTGCCCGGACTGACCGATGTGCTCCCCGATCTGTCCACGCCACCTCGGGCTGACCCCGACACCGAACGCTACGCACTGTTCGACGCCGTCGTCGCGCTGTTGGGACTGGCCTCCGCGAGCGCACCCGTGATCTTGATTCTCGATGACCTGCACTGGGCGGCCAAACCCACACTCTTGCTGTTGCGGCATCTGCTGCGCTTCGGCGACCACACCCGCGTGCAGGTGGTGGCGACGTATCGCAGCACCGACCTCGACCGTTCCCATCCGCTGGCAGCGATGCTGGCCGATCTGCACCGGGACGGCACCGCGAACCGCCTGGCACTCGGTGGCCTCGATGAGGACGACGTGACCGCCTACGTCGCCGAGGCCGGATATGACGACGAGGATCTCGCCCGCGCCTTGGCCTCGGTCACCGGAGGCAACCCGTTCTTTTTGATCGAGGCCTTGCGCCACGTGGACGAAAGCGACGGCGTATGGGATCCGAGCACCCTGCCGCAGGGTGTCCGGGAAGCCGTGAGCCGCAGGCTTTCCCGACTGCCAACCGAGACCAACAAAGCCCTTGCCGCCGCAGCGGTCGTCGGCAGCCACTTCGCTCTGGAGCTAGTGGAACGCGTGGTCGATCAAGACCTCGTCGATGCCTTCGACGAGGCAGCCAAGGCCGGCATCGTCATCGAAGAGCCCGGTGGCCGATACCGGTTCAACCACGCCCTCGTCCGGCAGTCACTACTTGCCGAGCTGGCATCCGTGCGTCGCATGCGGCTGCACCAACGCATCGCCACGACACTGGAGAACACCCCCGGCGCAGACGACGAACGGCTGGCCGAACTGGCGCATCACTATTTCGAATGCGCATGGGCGGGAAACGCCACCAAGGCCGTCGAATACTGCCGGCGAGCCGCCGACCAGGCGATGGCCCGGCTCGCCTACGAGGGCGCCGCCGATCTCTACGACCACGCCCTACACGCACTGGACGAGGTCGACGAGGAGCTGACCGACCGCGACGAACAGGCTGCTGAGCTACTGATCGCGCGCTGCGAGGCACTACTGGCTGCCGGCGATATGGTTTCGGCGGCCGGCGCCGTCTCCCAACTGCAAGCGGCCACAGTCGATTCGGCCCAGCTGACGGCATGGGCGACCTGCTTCGACGGGCAGTTGACGATGCTGGTCCATCCCGAGCGGTTGGACGAGGTCGAGGCCGCATTGGGCGCGGCCGCCGACAAACTGGCTGAATTGGACGATGCCGCGGGGGAAGCCAAAGCCCATACCGTGCGGGCTGGGTGCCTCGCCCGCCTGGGGCGGATCGGCGACTGCGAAATCGCGTTGGACAATGCGCTCACCGCGGCGCGGCGCGCGCATGAACACCGCCGGGTCAACGCCGTGCTGGCCGGGGCGCCGCTGGCGGCGCTGTGGGGCCCCAATCCGGTTCCGCGGGCCGGCGGCCGGTGTCTGGACGTGGTGCGGCTGCTGCGGATTACGACCGACTCGCCCGCGGTGGAAGCGACGTCGACGCGGTGTCAGGCCGTGCTGGAGGCCTTCCGCGGCCGCTCCGCCGCGGCCCGACGGATGATCGACTCGGCGCGGCGCACGGTCACCGAGCTCGGTCTGCGCCATGCGCTGCTTGAGGTTGAGCAGTTCGCCGGAATCATTGAACTGGTCGCCGACGACCCGGGCGGCGCCGAGCCGCATTTGGGTCAGGCCTACCGCGGCTTTCGTCGGATGGGGCTGGACGCCGACACCGCCGAGACCGCTGCCCTGCTGGGTCGTACCTGCCTTGCACTGGACCGGGATGCCGAGGCCGATGAGTTGTGTTCGGAGAGCGAGCGGCTCGCCGGTAATGCGTTGAAGCCCTCGATCGCGTGGCGCACGCTCCGGGCGCTGCTGTTGACTCGTCGCGGCGACCATGACGAGGCCCGGCGGATAGCCGAGGCCGCGGTCGGCCTGGCCGAGCGCACCGACGGCCTGGTCGACCACGGCGATGCCTGTCTGGCGCTGGCGACGGTGTTGAACGCCGCCGGCGATGTGGCGGGCGCGCGGGCCGCCGCCGAGCAGGCGGTAAGCCTGTATGAAAGGAAAGGGGCTGCAGCCCTTGCCGAAAAAGCGCGGCGGGCGCTGGGAGAGCGCGTCCCGCCTCCCGCCGCGGCGCCGCCCGAAGCGCCGACGATCAAGCCGGAAAACGCGGCCGTGCGAGTCGGCGAACACGTGATGGCTGCTATTCATCGGAAAGCCTGGGGCGAGTTCGAGCAACTTTTCGCGCCGGACTTCGTCGTCGAGAGTCGCCGGAAAGTCGTCGGCCTTACGCTGCCATCGGACGCGGTACGACTGGTAATGCGGCGTGAACTCGAGGCGGGCGCACAAATCGACCACGTCATGATCGCCGCACGAGGTGAGCGGCTCGCTTTATCCCACATGATCACGACCATTCTCGACGCGAGTCCCGGGGCGCCAGTCGACGAACTTCTCCAGGTGTACGGCATCGATGAGGAGGGCCGCGTCGCATTGCAGATATGGTTCGACGTCGACGACATGGACGCGGCGATCGCCGAACTCGATGCCCTCCACGCCCGGTTCGAGGACGATAACAAACCCGTGCGACGCCTGGAGAACAAGGCAGCGCTGGTAATCGAGCAGTTTTACCCGAATTTTGCGGCCCGCGACTGGGACGCCATCGCCGAATCAGCGGCCGACAACTATGTCATCGACGATCGCCGGCGAACGGTTAACACCGGGATAAGGTACGGCCGAGATGCCGGGATCCGGGAGTTGCAGGCTACCGCTGAGGTCGGCTTCACGATCATCATGTCGAGCGCTGTGGCAACCCGCGGCGAGCGGCTCGTCCTCACCCGCGTTCGGGCCGCCGGCCGCGACCCCGAGGCGGTTCAAAACGATGCACTCAACGTCATCGAGATCGACTCGGACGAGAAGGTTGTCGCGGCGATAGTGTTCGATCTTGAGGATTTCGACGCTGCCATCGCCGAACTCGACACCCGTTACCTCGCCGGCGAAGCGGCCGGGCATGCGCGCACATGGTCGGTCATCGCCAGCGGATTCGCCGCAGCCAACAAGCGGGAGCTGCCCCCGTTCACTCCCGATTGGGTGAACATCGATCACCGGCGAGCGATTGCGATCGCACCGGGTGAAATGACTGAATACCTGCACGCCACCCTGGATGCCGCGCCCGGTGTGAGAATTTACGGCGAGGCCGTGCATCGTCTGAGCGATCTCGGAGCGATCGTCACCCAGGTGGCTCATATCACTTCGGAACAGGGCTTCGATGCCGAGTGGCGTGTGATCAATATGACCACCGTCGATGGCGATCGGATCGATCGCGTCGAAGTCTTCGACGAGGCAGGCCTCGCCAGCGCGCTCGCGAGATTCGACGAGCTGAGTGAGCCGAGGCCGCGACTAGAGAACACCGCAAGCCACGTCAGCGATCGTTTCCTCGCGTACTTCGCGTCGCGTGATTGGGGCGCGATGACCGAGATGACAGCTGACGACTTTTCGAGTGACGATCGTCGTCGCGTTGTGGGCGCCGGAGTTCAAGTAGGTCGAGATACCGATATTGAAAACATGCGCACATGGGCTGACGTCGGGGTTAGAAACATGACGTCGGACGTCATCGCGATTCGAGGGGAGCGCCTCTTCCTCGGCCGTACCCGGTTTATGGGTCTCGATCACCGGCCCGACGCGTTCGACAGCGAGGTGCTCGGCATCGTTGAGATCGATGCCGAAAGCCGGGTCGTAGCGCGCGTCGTGTTCGACCCCGGCGATTTCGACGCGGCCTTCGCCGAACTCGACTCCCGCTACCTCGCCGGCGAAGCGGCCGCGCATGCGCGTACATGGTCGGCGATCACCGACATCTACGCCGCATTCAACCGGTATGAACTTCCCACGGTGGACTGGGTCAACGTCGACCACCGTCGAGGCCTGCCGTTCGCACCCAGCGACCTGGACGCGGCCCTCCACTCCTTCTGGGACATGACGCCGCAATTCAGGATTCAGATCGAAGCGGTGCATCGACTCACCGATTTCGGAGCGGTCATCACTCATTACTCGCATGGGCGCTCACCCGAAGGCGTTGAAGTCGAGTGGCGCATGATTCAACTTCTGACTGTCCAGGGCGACCGGATTACTCGATGCGAGCTGTTCGACGAGGATGACCTCGACGCTGCGCTCGCGCGATTCGAGGAACTGCAGCCGCAGCCGCGTCGGCTGGAGAACGCGGCAAGCCGTGCCTACGAACGGTTCCAGGCTTACTTCGGAGGCCGCGACTGGGAAGCACTGGCCGCGACCCTCACCGACGACGTATCCACCGAAGACCGTCGTCGGGTGGTGGGCTCCGACATTCGGCGGGGCCGTGATGCGGTGATCACCGAACTTTGCGCACTAGCCAGTACCGGCACGGCGAATCAGACACTCGCATCAGATGTGCTGGCCACCCGCGGCGAGCGCCTTATCCTCACACGTACCCGATACACGGCCGGCGACCAGCGAACCGCGTACTACTTTGAGGGCCTCGAGATCGTCGAGGTCGACTCCACCGAGCGGCTGGCGGCGCGGGTCGGATTCGATCTCGAAGACCTTGACGCCGCCTTCGCCGAGCTCGACGCGCGCTATCTTGACGGCGAAGCGGCCGCCCACGCGCACACGTGGTCGCTCGTCACCGGCGCCTATGCCGCGTTCAACCGCCGCGAGGTCGCCCCGACCGCGCCGGACTGGGTGAACGTTGACCGTCGTCGCGGGGCAGCTTTCGCGGCGGGCGACATGATCGCGTACCTCCAGGCCGCCTGGGACGACTCGCCTGATATCCGGATTTACCTTGAGGAGGTGCATCGGCTCAGCACGCTCGGAGCCGTCGTCACCCATGTGGCGTACGGGGTTTCCCAACAGGGCTTCGACGCCGAGTGGCGGGATCTCAACGTAATCACCATCGACGGAAACGTGGTCAACCGTTGCGAGCTGTTCGACCGGGAAGACCTCGACGCCGCGCTCGCCCGCTTTGACGAACTCAGTCGATCGACACCTCACCATTGACACCGGCTTTTCAACCCGGTTCAGTGACCATCATGCTGGAGACCTCCGCGTCGGGTTCAACCACTACATCGGGCGACGTCGTGCTGGGCATGTGGCAGGCACTGGCGCGGCATGACTGGGACGCTCTGCAGACTTTTTTGGCTGCGGATTGCCTCTACGTCGACATGCCGATACCGGCGGCGGCGGCGCGCGGGCCCGAGGACATCGTCAAACGGCTCCGGTTGTTGTTCGACCGGCTGGCCGAATACCGGCACCATGGCGGTCAGTTGGTCTCGAACGGTCCGGATGTCATGTATGAGCACTCCGAGACGTGGGTATTCCCGACCGGCGAGCAGGGCACCCTGCGGTTCGCCACCGTGCATCGGGTTGTCGACGGGAAAATCACGGTGTGGAAAGACTATTGGGACTACGGCAGTGTGCTGGCCTTCGCGCCGCCCAACTACCTCGAGAACCTTGCCACCGCGGACATGTCCTGGATATTCGACGCCACCGAGCTGGTCTGAATCCGCGGCGTCACTGCGCCTGACTCACCGACGACATGTGGAAGTCGGGAATCCGCAGTGAGGGCATCACCGCCCGGGTCGCCCAGTCGCCCCACTCCCGCGGCAGCGTCGGCTCGGCGATTCCGGCCTGGGTGGCGCGGCGCAGCAGATCCAACGGGCTCTCGTTGAACCGGAAGTTGTTGACCGCCGCGGTCACCTGGCCGTCCTCGACCAGATAGACGCCGTCGCGGGTCAACCCGGTCAGCAGCAGCGTGGTGGGGTCGACCTCGCGGATGTACCACAGCGTGGTCAGCAGCAGACCACGCTCGGTGGAGGCGATCATCTCATCCATGCTGGCCGAGCCGCCGGTCATCAGCAGGTTGTCGGCGGGTAGGGCGACCGGGGCACCGAATTCCGCGGCGGCAGCCCGCGGGTAGGCCAGCGCGTTGATCACCCCGCCGCGGATCCAGTCCACGCAGCCGATGTCCAGACCGTTGTCGAACACCGAGGCCGTCTCCGAAGAGGTGCCGGTCGCCACGAACGGCGCGCACTCGAGTTCGAACGCGTGCGGGTCGGAGTACAGGGTCAGCGGCAGATCGGTGAGCCGCTCCCCCACGCGGGTGCCGCCCCCCGGCGCCGATAACGCGGTGCGGCCCTCCTGGGCGCCGCGGCCACTCATCGTCCAGCCCAGATAGATCATCATGTCGGCCACCGTGGACGGCGGCATCAGTGTCTCGTACCGCCCGGCCGGCAGTTCGACGGTGCGCGCCGCCCACCCCAGCCTCGTCGACAGCTGCTCGAGCAGCGAATCGGTCGGCACATCAACGAAATACGGGCTGCTCACTCCGGCCCAGGCACTGGCGCGAGCGCGTTTGGCATTGATCTCCACCGTCCCGGTGGGCTGGGTGAAGCGGCGCCGCAGCCCGGTCGAGGACGCCAAAAACGTCGTCGCCATCTCGTGTCGGGCGAAGCCGTACAACTGGTCGGTACCGCGAAAACCCCGGCTCAACGACGCCGCCAGCCCGGCGAAGACCTCGGCGCCGGTTCCCGGCACCTCGGCATCCCAATCGTCCGGCACCCCGGTGCCGCCCACCAGCTCTGCGGCGTCGCGGGCTTCCGGCGCGCCCGCGGCGGCCTCCGCGGATGCCGCCACCAGCTCGGGGATCAGCGCGGGATCCACCTCCGCCGAGCACAGCGATCCGACCCGGGGCCCCTCGTCGTCGCGGGCGATCGTGACCACCGTGGTGGTCCGGCTGTGGGACACCCCGTTGGTGGTCATCGAGTTGCCCGCCCAGCGCAGCGAAGCTTCGGCGCGGTCGGTGACCAGCACGATGGTCTCGGTTTCGGTGCCGGCGTGCTGACCGCTGCCGGCGGCCTTCAGGGCGAGGTCGATCACCTGCTGCGCCGGAATCATCCCCTGCCCCCCTCGGCCCGTGTGTTGAGCACGTTGATCCCCCGGAACAGCGCCGACGGGCAGCCGTGGCTGACTGCGGCCACCTGACCGGGTTGGGCTTTGCCGCAGTTGAACGCCCCGCCCAGCCGCCACGTCGAGGCGCCGCCGACGGCCTCCATCGCGTTCCAGAAGTCGGTGGTGGTGGCCTGATAGGCGAGGTCGCGCAGCTGGCCGTCGAGCCGGCCGTCGCGGATCCGGAAGAACCGTTGCCCGGTGAACTGAAAGTTGTAGCGCTGCATGTCGATCGACCACGATCGATCTCCGACGATGTAGACCCCGTCGTTGACCCGGGCGATCAGATCGTCGGTCGACAGGTCCTCGTCTCCCGGCTGTAACGACACGTTGGCCATCCGCTGGATCGGGACGTGGTGCGGAGAGTCGGCATAGGAGCATCCGTTGGATCTGGCCTGACCTAGCCGGGGCGCGAACACCCGGTCCAGCTGATAACCCACGAATCGCCCGTCGCGCACCAGATCCCAGCTCTGGGCGGCCACACCCTCGTCGTCGTAGCCGATGCTGGCCAGGCCGTAGGGCACGGTGCGGTCGGCGGTTACGTTCATCACCGGCGACCCGTAGCGCAATGTGCCGAGCTTGTCCGGGGTGGCGAACGAGGTGCCGGCGTAGGCCGCCTCATACCCGATGGCCCGGTCGTATTCGGTTGCGTGCCCGATCGATTCGTGAATGGTCAGCCACAAGTTGGTCGGGTCGATCACCAGGTCGGTCGGCCCGGCCGTCACGCTGGGCGCTTTCATCTTCTCGGCCAGCAGCACTGGCAGCTGCGCCAGCTCATCCGACCAGTCCCACACCTCGTCGCCGGCCACCGCCTCCCAGCCCCGCGCGGTCGGCGGCGCCAGCGTGCGCATGGAATCGAAACCGTCCGGCCCGACCGTGACCGCCTCGCAGACCGGCATCAACCGCACCCGCTGCTGGGTGATCGAGGAGCCGAACGTGTCGGCGTAGAAACTCTGCTCCTTGACCGCGGTCAGCGCGGCCGTCACATGGTTCACCCCATCGGCGGCCAGCAGTCGGCCCGAGTAGTCCTCCAGCACGTCGATCTTGTCCGCGGTGGGCACCTCGAACGGGTCGATCGCATAGTCCGATACCCAGCTGGCATCGCGGTACACCGGCTCGGCGGCCAACTCGACACGCTCGCCGTTGAGGGCGGCCAGCGTCTTGGCCACCTGCACGGCACGGTGTGCGGTGTCAGCGGCGACGCCGGGGGCCAGCTCGGCATGCGACGCGAAGCCCCAGGTGCCGTCGACGATCACCCGGACCGCCAACCCGAGCTCGCGGTTGACGACGGCGGTCTCCAGCTCGCCGTCGCGCAGCCGGACGATCTCGGTGGCGATCCGGTGAATCCGCAGGTCGGCGTGCTCGGCGCCGGCCCCTCGGGCCGCCGACAGGGCGGCATCGGCCAGCTCGTGGCGGGGCAGGGCCAGAAAATCGGCGTCGATCTCCCGGTTCGATGTCACCGGTCCACGGTAACGAGCGGTTTTAATACCTGCATGGCAGACTCGCCGCGCCACTCCACCGCCCTGGGCTACGCGCTGCTGGCCCCCAGCTTGTTCGGCGTGGTGGCGTTCCTGCTGCTGCCGATATTGGTAGTGGTGTGGCTGAGTCTGCACCGCTGGGACCTGCTGGGGCCGATCAGTTATGTCGGCGCGGACAACTGGCGAGCGGTGCTGACCGATCCGGTGTTCGGAAATTCGCTTGTGGTGACGGTGCTTTTCGTCGCGATCGTCGTTCCCGCCCAGACCCTGCTGGGCCTGGGGGTGGCGGTGTTGTTGGCCCGCGAGTTACCCGGCAGCGGTGCCTACCGCACCATCTACGTGCTGCCGTGGATCTGCGCACCCTTGGCGATCGCGGTGCTGTGGCGCTGGATTCTGAGCCCCACCGACGGCGCGGTCAGCACGGTACTGGGGCATCGCATCGAATGGCTGACCGATCCCGGATTGGCGCTGCCGGTGACCTCGGCGGTGGTGGTGTGGACCAACGTCGGCTACGTCGCGCTGTTCTTTTTGGCGGGGATCCTGGCCATTCCCGCCCAGGTGCTGGCGGCGGCACGCATCGACGGGGCCAACGGCTGGCAGCGGTTTTGGCGGGTCACGTTGCCGATGCTGCGGCCCACCATGTTTTTCGTGCTTGTCACCGGCGTGGTCAGCGCGGCGCAGGTGTTCGACACCGTCTACGCGCTGACCGGGGGCGGTCCGGCGGGCCGCACCGATCTGATCGCACACCGCATTTACGACGAGGCGTTCGGGGCGGCCGCGATCGGACGCGCGGCGGTGATGGCACTGGTGCTGTTCGCCGTGCTGGTCGGTGTCACGGTGGTGCAGCAGTTGTCGTTCGGACGGCGGGTCAGCTATGACCTCACGTAACGCCGTCGTCTACGCGCTGCTGACGCTCGGCGCGTTGATCACCTTGGCGCCGTTCGCACTGGGGCTGTTGACGTCGTTCACCCCGGCACGTCAGTTCGCCACCGGCACCCCGTTGTCCTGGCCCGACCCGCCGACTCTGGACAACTACGGCGACCTCGGCGGTGCCGGATTCGGCCGGGCGGCCGCGGTCACCACACTGATGACCGCGGTGATCGTGCTGGGCCAACTGAGCTTCTCGGTGCTGGCCGCCTACGCGTTCGCGCGGCTGGACTTCCCGGGCCGCGACAAGTTGTTCTGGGTGTACGTCGCCACCCTGATGGTTCCGGCCACCGTGACAGTGGTGCCGCTGTATCTGATGTTGGCGCAGCAAAAAGATCGCGTACGGGGACCCGAATACGAACGGCAACACCAAGGCCCAGAAGGTGTTGCGTAGACC
>NZ_LZMF01000058.1:0-76976 GCF_001673565.1 Mycolicibacter sinensis | reverse complement strand
TATCCTCCCAATACCCCGACCCCGTCCAAACCGCCCCCCTCAGGCACCACAAAAGTGCCCGCCGGCGTCGTCCCCTTGGCGCCCGACGAGAACGGTTACGTCTTCATTGAGACGAAGTCGGGCAGGACCCGCTGCCAGATCTCGACGCCGCAAGTCGACTGCGAGGCGGAGTTCACCAACACCCCGCTCAAGGACGGCCAACACGCCAACGGCGTCAGCGTCGGTACCGACGGCACCGTGCGATGGGTGCTGGGAAACCTGGGCGACATCCCGGTCGTCACCATCGACTACCTGACCTACCAGGCGCAGGAGCGCGGCGGCCAGCGTCAGCCGTCCGCCGATCGCCGCCGTTCTCGTCCGATCCGGTACCCGCAATTGATCCCCCGCCGACATAGATTGACGCCCAGCCTACGCACCGTGTGACGCAAGTGGCAGCAGTGACTCGCGGTTTGCCTGACCGGCTGCCGGTCAGGACAGGTCGCGGAACGCCAACGCGCCGCCGGCCACCGCCGTGACCGCGGCGAGGCCATAACCGAGCGCCGACCACCAGCCGGCGTGCAGATAGGCGGTGATAGCCACAATCGCGATGGCGCAGAACACCAGCGCCATCCCGTAAAGCGGCGGCTTGTCGGCATATCGATTGCGGGCCATATCTTTTCGGCCTTACTGCTCGTCGGTTTCCGCCGGTGCCATGACCGCGGGCGGTTTCTCGGGATCGGCGGGTGCGAGCGCGGCCGCGGCCATGACCCGCCCGCGAACCAAATACCAGCCGATGACCAGTGCCGGTGCGCCGATCAGCACCGCGGCACGGATCCAGGTGCCGTACTCGGGGTCGAACAGCATCAGGGCGAACACGGCGGCCAGGAACAGCAGCGTGACGTAACCGCTGTACGGAGCCAGCGGCATCCGGAACCCCGGTCGTTGCAGCTCTCCGGTTTTGGTCAACCTGAAGAACCGCAGTTGGCAGGCCACGATCGTGGACCACGCGGCCACCACACCCACCGCGGCGATGTTGAGCACGATTTCGAAGGCGTGCTCGGGTATCACCGCATTGAGCGCGACCCCGAACAGACCGATCGTTCCGGTCAGCAGAATCCCGCCGTAGGGCACGCCGTTTCGCGACAACGGTGCGGTGAACTTCGGCCCGCTGCCGTTGACCGCCATCGACCGCAGGATCCGACCGGTGGAGTACAACCCGGCGTTGAGGCTGGAGAACGCCGCGGTCAGCACCACCAGGTTCATCAGACCGCCGGCCCCGGCGAAACCGATCTTGGAGAAGAACGTGACGAAGGGGCTCTCGCCATGCCGGTAGGCGGTGTAGGGCAGCAACAGAGCCAGCAGCACCACGGAGCCGATGTAGAAGATCGCGATGCGGGCCACCACCGAGTTGATCGCACGCGGCATGACCTTCTCCGGCTCGGGGGTCTCGCCGGCGGCGGTCCCGACCAGCTCGACCGCGGCATAGGAGAACACCACACCCGAGGTGACCAGGACCAACGGCAGCAGTCCGGTCGGGAGGAACCCGCCGTTGTCGCCCCACAGGTGCAGGCCGGTGTCTTGTCCGTCGACCTGGAAGCGCCCCCCTAAAAAGACGGTCCCGACGACCAGGAACGTCATCAGCGCCACCACCTTGATCAGCGCCGCCCAGAACTCCAGCTCGCCGAAGAGCTTCACCGAGATGAGGTTCATCGCCACCACCGCCACCAGCGCGGTCAGCGCCAACACCCACTGCGGGACCACGTGGAAGGCGCCCCAGTAGTGGAAGTAGGTCGCGATCGCGGTGGTGTCGACGATGCCGGTCATCGACCAGTTCAGGAAATACAGCCAGCCCGCGACGAAAGCCGTTTTCTCCCCGAAGAATTCGCGCGCGTAGGAGACGAAAGAACCTGATGTCGGCCGGTGCAGCACGAGTTCGCCGAGCGCCCGCAGGATGAAGAACACAAAGACGCCGCAGATGCCGTAGATCAGAAACAGGCTGGGCCCGGCCTCGTGGAGCCGTCGTCCTGCTCCCAAGAACAGCCCGGTTCCGATCGCGCCGCCGATGGCGATCATCTGCACTTGTCGGGGGGCCAGGCCCTTGTGATAACCCTCGTCTTCGCGGGCCAGCACAGCGGCAGGCGCCAGGTGAGGGTCGGGTGCGTGTGGCATTGCGCGGTTACTGTCCCTGTCGTCGTGAAGTCCGTGCCATGGTGTCAGAGGCTCCCGCGGGTAGCCAGCCGTGGGCCGATCCCGGTGGGCCACCAGAACCACGGACCCAGCACCCGGGCGAGTGGCAGCACGATTGCCCCCTCAGCGGGCCGGGAAAAACAGCGTGGAAACATTTTCGCACCAGACCCCCGGTCCCACCGGATAACCGATGTTGTGGCACCGGCCCCGGTCAAGCGGTCTCGTGGCGGTTTTCGCTCCGGTCGGCCAAGCCGAGTTCGTCGGGCGGCACCGGGTGGCCTTCGGTGCAGCGGATTTCGACCGCCGAGTCGGCCCCGCAGCCCAGATGCGTCAGGCGTAGCCGGGCGCGGTTCGGCAGGTGACGTTGGCCCCACTGGAACATCGCCCACACCACCGGCATGAAATCGATGCCGGCTTCGGTCAGGACGTATTCGTCGCGGCTGCGCTGGCCCGGCTCACGGTAGGGCCGCCGGGCCAGTAACCCGAGGTCGACGAGCTCGGCCAGCCGTGTCGCGGTAGCGGCTTTGGTGATGCCTACTCGTTGGGCGAAATCGTCGAACCTGGTGGTGCCGTAGTAGGCCTCGCGCATGACCAGCATCGCGGACTTGGTGCCGACCACAGCCATGGTTCTTTCGACCGGGCACTCGCCGATCGCCGACCAGCTCTCGCGGTCTGCCAGCGGCCCCTGCAGGAAATTCATCTCAGCTCACCTCCCCATCTGGGTTGACTCTACTATACCCAGGGTGTATAGCTGAGTATAGAGAACAATACTTAGCTAGCCGGGAGGGTCCATGATGGCCAAATATCAAGGTCGCGACGCCGTGATCGTCGGCGCCGTTCGCACCCCGATCGGCAAGGGCAAGCCCGGTGGCGCATTGCACGACGTCCTGCCCGCCGACCTGCTGGCCCACAGCCTGCGCGAAGTGGTCCGACGCGCCGGCATCGACCCGGTCGACATCGACGACGTGATCGCCGGAGCCGTCACCCAGGTGGGCGATCAGGCCGTCAACATCGGGCGCAACGCCCTGTTGGGCGCCGGATTCCCCGAATCGGTTCCCGGCACCACCATCGACCGGCAATGCGGGAGCAGCCAGCAGGCCATCAGCTTCGCCGCCCAGGGCGTGGTGGCCGGCGCCTACGACGTCGTCATCGCGGCCGGAGTGGAGTCGATGAGCCGTGTCCCGATGGGCTCCTCGGTTCTGCCCGGCGCCAACCCCTTCGGCCACGGTCTGGCACGTCGCTACCCGGACGGCCTGGTGTCGCAGGGCATCAGCGCCGAGCTGATCGCCGCCCGGTGGGGTTTCTCCCGCGCCGAACTCGACGAGTTCTCCGCGGCCAGCCACGAAAAGGCGGCGACGGCCACCAAAGACGGGCTCTTCGACGACGAGCTCGCTCCGCTCGCCGGGCTGAGTACCGACGAGGCCATCCGGCCCGGCACCACCGTCGAGACGCTGTCAGCGCTGCGGCCCGCGTTCTACGACGAGGCAGTGCAAGCGCGCTTCCCGCAAATCAATTGGGAGATCACCGCCGGAAACTCGTCGCCGCTCTCCGATGGCAGCGCAGCGGTGCTGATCGCCAGCGGCGAAGCCGCCGAGAAGATGGGTCTGCGGCCACTCGCACGCATCCACACCGCCACCATCGTCGGCTCGGATCCGCTCTACATGCTCACCGGGGTGATTCCGGCCACCGAGAAGGTCTTGCGCCGGGCCGGGATGAGGCTGTCAGACATCGACGTGTTCGAGGTCAACGAGGCCTTTGCTCCGGTGGTGCTGGCCTGGGCGAAGGAAACCGGTGCCGATCTGGCGAAGACGAACGTCAACGGCGGCGCTATCGCCATCGGGCATCCGTTGGGGGCCAGCGGTGCACGCCTCATGACAACTCTTGTCAACACCTTGCAGCGCAGCGGAAAACGCTACGGACTGCAGACGATGTGCGAGGGCGGCGGCATGGCCAACGCCACCATCATCGAACGCCTCGGCTAGGAGGGCTCCGCCATGACCACCGAACGGATCGGCACCCGCGCCGAGCGACTGACAGATCGCATCGCCGGCTTCTACGCCGCCGACGCCCAATTTCAAGCGGCGCAACCGAACCCCGACATCATCGCGGCGGCGCGCCGGCCCGGCCTGCGGCTCGCCCAGGTGTTGCAGACCTTGGTCGACGGCTATGGGGACCGCCCGGCGGTGGGCCAGCGCGCCCGTGAGGTGGTGACCGATTCCGCGACGGGCCGCACGACTGCGCGCCTGTTGCCTCGGTTCGAGACGATCAGCTATCGCGAGCTGTGGGGGCGGGCGGGGGCGATCGCCGCCTCCTGGCGGCACCACCGCAGCTATCCGCTCGGCCCCGGCGATTTCGTGGCCACCATCGGTTTCGCCAGCCCGGACTATCTGGCGATCGATCTTGCTTGCGCCTATCTCGGCCTGGTATCGGTTCCGTTGCAGCACACCGCCTCCGCATCGCAACTCGCCTCGATCATCGCCGAGGTGCAGCCGTCGGTGGTCGCGGTGGGCACCGCCTACCTGGAGCTCGCGCTGGAGTCCGCGTTGGACAGTGCGTCGCTGCGACACCTGTTGGTCTTCGACCACCAACCGGAACTCGACGCGCACCGGGAGGCGCTGGCACGGGCTCGCGAGCGCGTCAGCGGCGCCGGGGTGCCGGTTGTCGTCGAGACGCTGGACGAGGTAGTACAGCGTGGACGCGCACTGCCGCCCGAACCGCTCTACAACGCCGACACCGACGAGCGGCTGGCGATGATTCTCTACACCTCGGGAAGTACAGGTGCCCCGAAGGGCGCCATGCATTCCGAACGGACGCTCACGCGATTGTGGACGGCATCGGCAACGTTTCTTTCGTCGTCGGAGACACCGGTGTTCAACGTCAACTTCATGCCGCTCAATCACCTTGGCGGCCGGCTGCCGCTGGTGTCGTCGTTCATGGCCGGCGGTACCAGCTATTTCGTCCCCGACCCTGACCTGTCGACGCTGTTCGAGGACTGGTCACTGGTGCGCCCCACCGAGCTTCCGCTGGTACCAAGGGTGATCGACATGCTGTATCAGCGTCACCGCAGCGCAGTGGCCGGACTGATCGCCGGCGGCGCCACTCCCGAAGCCGCGGAGGCCGAAGCGGCGGCAGAGCTGCGCGAGGGACTGCTGGGCGGCCGGCTCCTGGGCGGGTTCGTCGGCACGGCACCGCTGGCTCCGGCAATGGCGTCGTTTCTCGATTCCGCACTGGACATACACCTGTCTGACGGCTACGGCTTGACCGAGGTCGGCGGTGTCAGCCGGGATGGCACCGTCCTTCGCCCCCCGGTGCTCGCCTACAAGCTCGTCGACGTTCCTGAGCTCGGGTACTTCACCACCGACCGGCCATACCCGCGCGGTGAGCTGCTGATCAAGTCGGCAACCGCGACGATGGGCTATTTCAAACGTCCCGAAGTCACCGCCGAGGTCTTCGACGACGACGGCTATTACCGCACCGGTGATGTGATGGCCGAGTTGGCACCGGACCGGTTGGCCTACGTCGATCGCAGCCGAAACGTCCTCAAGCTTGCGCAGGGCGAGTTCGTCGCGGTGGCGCGCTTGGACGCGGTTTTCGCTGCGGCGCCCGGGGTGAGCCAGATCTACGTCTACGGCAACAGTGCACGCGCATACCTGCTTGCGGTGATCGTTCCGACGCCGCAGGCCCGTGCGGAATTCGCCGACGACGCCGCCGCGTTGAAGTCCATGCTTCGGGATTCGCTGCGGCAGTCCGCAAGATCGGCGGAGCTGCAATCTTACGAAGTTCCCGTCGACTTTCTCATCGAGACGCAGCCGTTCACCGCCGCCAACGGGCTCGTTTCCGGTGTCGGAAAACTGTTGCGGCCCAAGCTCAAGGCGCACTTCGGACAGCGGCTTGAGCAGCTTTACGCCGATATCGACCTGGCTCAGGCCGACGAACTGCGTGCGCTGCGCAACTCCGCGACGGACCAGCCGGTACTCGAGATCGTGCGCCGGGCCGCGGTTGCGGTACTCGGTTCCGCAGGCGCCGAAGTCGACGCGAACGCTCATTTCACCGATCTTGGTGGCGATTCGCTGTCTGCCCTGACCTTCTCGGAGCTGCTTCAGGAAGTCTTTGGGGCGGACGTACCCGTGGGAGTCATCATCAGCCCCACGTCAACGCTCGCCCGGCTTGCCGACCACATCGCGGCTCAACGCGGGTCGGCATCAACACGTGCCACTGCCGCCACGGTGCACGGGCCGGGTGCCGCCGTCTTGCGGGCGAGCGATCTGACGCTGGACAAGTTCATCGATGCCACGACGTTGGCCAAGGCCGGGACGCTTCCGCGCGTCACCGGCGAACCGCGTACCGTCCTGCTCACCGGAGCCAACGGTTATCTCGGCCGGTTCATCGCCTTGCACTGGCTGGAAAGGCTGTCGCGGACCGGCGGGACCCTGATCTGCATCGTGCGGGCCAGCGATGACGCGGCGGCGTGGGTGCGCCTTGAGCAGATGTTCGACAGCGGTGACGCAACGCTGAGGCGGCGCTATCGTTCACTGGCCGCCGAGCATCTCGAGGTCATTGCCGGCGACATCGGCGAGCCCGACCTCGGGCTGGACGCGGCCGTTTGGAATCGGCTGGGACGCAGCGTGGATCTGATCGTGCATGCCGCCGCCCTGGTCAACCACGTACTGCCCTACGAGCAATTGTTCGGCCCGAACGTCGTCGGCACCGCGGAGTTGATCCGGCTGGCGATCACCACCCGGATCAAGCCGATCACGTTCCTGTCGACGGTGGCGGTTGCCATGACGGTGGACCCGGCCGACTTCACCGAGGACGGTGACATCCGTCAGGTCAGCCCCGTCCGATCGATCGCCGACGGTTACGCCAGCGGCTACGGCAACAGCAAGTGGGCCGGGGAGGTGTTGTTGCGTCAGGCTTTTGATCACTGCACGCTGCCGGTGACAGTCTTCCGATCGGACATGATTCTCGCCCACCGTCGATACCCGGGACAGCTCAACGTCCCCGACGCATTCACCCGGCTGGTCTTCAGCCTGCTGGTGACCGGTCTCGCTCCACGCTCCTTCTACGAAACCGGGCCCTCCGGTGACCGGCCGCGCGCGCACTACAGCGGCTTGCCGGTCGATTTCGTCGCCGAGGCGATCGCGGTCCTCGGCGCTCGGGGCAGTGGAGGGTTCCGCTCCTTCGACGTGATGAACCCGCACGACGACGGTATCTCGTTGGACACCTTCGTCGATTGGCTCGTCGGTGCCGGCCATCCGATCGAGCGCCTCGATGACTACGACGCATGGTTGGCACGTTTCGAAACGGCGTTGCGGGCGCTTCCCGAAAGGCAGCGCCGGCACAGCGTGCTACCGCTGCTGGACGCTTACCGGAAACCGCAGCAACCGCTGCGCGGTGCCCCGGCTCCGACGGCGGCCTTCCGCGCCGCGGTGCGAGCCGCACAGGTCGGTGACGACAAAGACATTCCGCAGCTGTCGTCGGAACTGGTTGCAAAGTACGTCGCCGATCTGGAACACCTCGGCGTGCTCTCGGACTGGCGCCCCAATATCGGTTTGGACGCAAGAGGAAAGAAGGTTGGCAATGAGTGAGATTCGAGCTGCCGCCGTGCAGATCAGCCCGGTGCTCTACAGCCGGGAAGGGACCGTCGAGCGGGTGATCGCCAAGATCGAGAAGTTGTCGCGCCACGGTGTGCGGTTCGCGGTCTTCCCCGAAACGGTGATCCCGTATTACCCCTACTTCTCGTTCGTGCAGCGTCCGTTCGAGATGCGTCCGCAACACCTCACATTGATGGAGCAGGCCGTGACGATCCCGTCACCGGAGATCGATGCGATCAGCGCGGCGGCCCGACAGGCCGAAATGGTGGTCTCGATAGGTGTCACCGAGCGCGACGGCGGCTCGCTGTACAACACGCAGTTGCTGTTCGACGCCGACGGGAGCCTGCTGCAACGCCGTCGCAAGATCATGCCGACATATCACGAACGGATGATCTGGGGACAGGGCGACGGCACCGGACTGCGTGCTGTGGACAGCGCGGTCGGGCGCGTCGGCCAGCTGGCCTGCTGGGAGCACTACATCCCGCTGGCCCGCCATGCGCTGATCGCCGACGGCGAGCAGATCCACTCGGCCATGTGGCCGGGATCGTTCGCCGGCGAACTGTTCACCCGCCAGATCGAGACCAGCGTGCGCAATCACGCACTCGAATCGGCCGCTTTCGTCGTCAACGCCACCGCCTGGCTCGATGCCGACCAACAGGCCCGGATCATGGCCGACACCGGGTGCCCGGTCGGCCCGATCTCGGACGGGTGCTTCACCGCGATCGTCAATCCGCACGGCGAGCTGCTGGGGGAGCCACTGCTCGTCGGCGAGGGCGAGGTCATCGCCGACCTGGACTTCTCGGTGATCGATGCCCGGAAGTCGCAGATGGACGCCGCCGGTCACTACAGCCGGCCGGATCTGCTGAGCCTGCTGGCGGACCGCACCCCGCATGCACAAGTTCGGGACCGCTTCGAAGGATCCACCGAAGCCGATGTCGAGGAGGTGGACCGTGTCGCAGTCTGATCCGCGCGAGATCCGGTTCTCCGGAGCCAGGGTGTGCTACGAGAGCACGAAGAGCTACGACGAATTGGTGGCCGCGTTGTTCTCCGAAGTCGGCGACCGGCCGGTTCCGATCGACGACATCGCGAAGGACTTCGCCGGCTGGGAGTCGTATCGCGATCAGGTCCAAACTCACGTCGGTCCTGGCGGATTCATGTTGTTCACGGTCTTCGATCACGGCGGCTGGATCGCCAAGGTCGGCATCGACCGGAAAGCGTTGCGCGTCATTATCGGTAACCCGCTGATCGCGATAACGATGTTGCGCCACGACGTGACCGCGGGGTTGTTTGCACCGGTGGAGTTGCTGCTGGTCGGTGAGGACAACGGCAGCAGTCTGACCTACGTCAAGCCGTCGTCATTGATGGTCGTCGAGCCCAATCCTGAGCTGCAGGCGGCCGCCGCGGAGCTTGACGTCAAGCTGGCCGCGCTGGCCGCGAAGGTCACGGCATGACGGCCGGTGGCTCCGCAGCGGGACGGCGCATCTTCTTTGCGGGTGCTTCGGGTGTGATCGGTGCTCGCCTGGTGCCTCTGCTGATCGACGCCGGCCACACCGTCGGCGCCATGACGAGATCGGCAGGGAAAGCCGATCGGCTGGCCGCGCTGGGGGCACAACCGATCGTCTGCGACGTCTTCGACCGACCGGCGCTGACCCGGGCCGTCCGTTCTTTTGCGCCCGACGTGCTCCTGCATGAGCTGACCGACCTTCCCGACGACTTGGCGGACCTGCCCGCGGAGTCACTGGTCAATGCCCGGATACGAGCCGAGGGCACCCGCAACCTCATCGAGGCGTTGGACATCTCGCGCCCGGCGAAGGTGATCGCCCAAAGCGTCGCGTGGACGATGCAGCCCGGCCGAGAAGCCGACGCGGTCGCCTCCCTCGAGGAGGCCGTGTTGGCCGCCGAGGGAGTGGTGCTGCGCTACGGGCTGTTCTACGGACCCGGCACCTACTATCCGGGCGAACTCCCGCCGGCGCCGCGGGTGCACATCGACACCGCCGTCGCGGTCACCCTCAAAGCGCTCGATGCGGCGCCGGGGGTGATGACGGTCGTCGACAGCTAAGCGGTGCATGTCGCGGGACGGCTCGCTGTATTGCTGATATTGCAACACATGCATATATTGCCGGTGATCGTCATACCGTCCGAACCGGCAGGAGTCCTCGATCATGGCCGTCATCGCGATAGTGCTCTATGTCGTCTTCGCCGCGCTCGGTTTCGGCTGGCGGAGCTGGGTGCAGTACCGCCGCACCGGCAGTTCCGGATTTCGCGGCGTGAGCGGGCGCCTCGGTTCACTGGAATGGCTCGCCGGCGCCGGGTTCGTGATCGCCCTGATCGCCGGCATCGCGGCCCCGGTGCTGCAGCTTGCCGGTGCGGTCTCGCCGGTCTCGGTGCTGCAGCTGCCCTGGCTGCAGGGGGTGGGGACGGTGCTGGCCCTCGTCGGCATCGCGGCGACGGTGTACAGCCAGCTCGACATGGGCGACTCCTGGCGCATCGGTGTCGACGCCGGGGAGACCACCACCCTGGTCCGACACGGCGTGTTCGCGCGGGTGCGCAATCCCATCTTCGCCGCCATGTTGGCCTTTGCTGCCGGCATCGCCTTGATGGCGCCCAACCCGCTGGCGCTGAGCGCGTTCTGCGTGCTGCTGGGAACGATCGAGCTGCAGGTCCGCGTTGTCGAGGAGCCCTATCTGGAGGGCGTCCACGGCGACGCTTACCGCCGGTACCTGCAGACGGTGGGGCGTTTCCTGCCTGTTATCGGCCGCGTCGGCTGAGCTGTGGAACAAAACCGCGAGCCCGCCCGTTGAGCACATCGACAAGTTGAGTCACCAGTACTCAAGTCTGGGTTGACAGCGGGACCGCCAGAAGAGCATCCTTGAGCGCAGTCCACTCAGACTCGGTAAACGTCTATAGGGAGGAAACCACAATGGCTCGTGCGGTCGGAATCGACCTCGGGACCACCAACTCGTGTGTCTCGGTGCTGGAGGGCGGCGATCCCGTCGTCGTAGCCAACTCGGAGGGCTCGCGTACTACCCCGTCGGTCGTCGCGTTCGCCCGTAACGGCGAAGTGCTGGTCGGCCAGCCCGCCAAGAACCAGGCGGTCACCAACGTCGACCGCACCATCCGCTCGGTCAAGCGCCACATGGGCACCGACTGGAAGGTCGAAATCGACGGCAAGGACTACACCGCGCAAGAGATCAGCGCCCGCGTGCTGATGAAGCTCAAGCGCGACGCGGAGGCCTACCTCGGTGAGGACATCACCGACGCGGTCATCACCGTGCCCGCCTACTTCAACGACGCCCAGCGTCAGTCCACCAAGGAAGCCGGCCAGATCGCCGGGCTGAACGTGCTGCGCATCGTCAACGAGCCGACCGCGGCCGCGCTGGCCTATGGCCTGGACAAGGGCCAGAAGGAACAGACCATCCTGGTGTTCGACCTCGGTGGCGGCACCTTCGACGTCTCGCTGCTGGAAATCGGCGAGGGCGTGGTCGAGGTCCGGGCCACCTCCGGCGACAACCACCTCGGTGGCGACGACTGGGACGACCGCGTCGTCGAATGGCTGGTCGACAAGTTCAAGGGCACCTCGGGCATCGACCTGACCAAGGACAAGATGGCGATGCAGCGGCTGCGTGAAGCGGCCGAGAAGGCCAAGATCGAGCTGTCGAGCTCGCAGAGCACCTCGATCAACCTGCCCTACATCACTGTCGACGCCGACAAGAACCCGCTGTTCCTCGACGAGCAGCTGACCCGCTCGGAGTTCCAGAAGATCACCCAGGATCTGCTGGACCGCACCCGCAAGCCGTTCCAGTCGGTGATCAAGGACGCCGGCATCTCGGTGTCGGAGATCGACCACGTGGTGCTGGTGGGTGGTTCCACCCGGATGCCCGCGGTGACCGATCTGGTCAAGGAGCTGACCGGCGGCCAGGAGCCCAACAAGGGTGTCAACCCCGACGAGGTGGTGGCCGTGGGTGCCGCGCTGCAGGCCGGCGTGCTCAAGGGTGAGGTGAAAGACGTTCTGCTGCTTGACGTCACCCCGCTGAGCCTCGGTATCGAGACCAAGGGCGGCGTGATGACCAAGCTGATCGAGCGCAACACCACCATCCCGACCAAGCGCAGTGAGACCTTCACCACCGCCGACGACAACCAGCCGTCGGTGCAGATCCAGGTCTTCCAGGGTGAGCGCGAGATCGCCTCGCACAACAAGCTGCTCGGCTCCTTCGAGCTGACCGGTATCCCGCCGGCGCCGCGCGGTGTCCCGCAGATCGAGGTCACCTTCGACATCGACGCCAACGGCATCGTGCACGTCACTGCCAAGGACAAGGGCACCGGCAAGGAGAACACGATCAAGATCCAGGAGGGCTCCGGCCTGTCCCAGGAGGAGATCGACCGGATGATCAAGGACGCCGAGGCGCACGCCGACGAGGACCGCAAGCGTCGCGAAGAGGCCGACGTGCGCAACCAGGCCGAGTCGCTGGTCTACCAGACCGAGAAGTTCGTCACCGAGCAGCGTGACGCCGAGGGCGGCTCCAAGGTCCCCGAGGACACCCTGGCCAAGGTCGACGCCGCGATCGGCGAGGCCAAGAAGGCGCTGGAGGGCACCGACATCGGCGCCATCAAGTCGGCGATGGAGAAGCTGGGCGTCGAGTCGCAGGCGCTGGGCCAGGCGATCTACGAGGCCACGCAGGCCGAGCAGGGCGCCGCTGGAGGAGAAGGCGCAGCGGGCGGTGCGTCCGCCGGTGCTGATGACGTCGTGGACGCCGAAGTAGTCGATGACGGTGATGTCAAGTGAGCGAAGGCGATTCACGCGAACCGACCCCGGAGACCATCACCGTAACCGACAAGCGGCGTATTGACCCCGAAACCGGTGAGGTGCGCGCGAGTTCCGCCGGGCCGGCCCCAAGTGGGCCGGCACCGGCGGAGCCGGCCGCTGATGCCGGCGAGGCCGCCGAGGTCGACCAGGTTGCGGAGCTGACCGCGGATCTGCAGCGGGTGCAGGCCGATTTCGCCAACTACCGCAAGCGGGCGGCCCGCGACCAGCAGGGTGTCGCCGACCGGGCCAAGGCCTCGGTGGTGACCGAACTGCTGCCGATCCTCGACGATCTGGATCGTGCCCGTAGCCACGGCGACCTGAAATCCGGGCCGCTGAAAGCATTGGCGGACAAGCTGACCGGTGTGCTCAGCGGGCTGGGCTTGGCGGCGTTCGGTGCCGAAGGCGAAGAATTCGACCCGCTTTTGCACGAGGCCGTGCAACATGAAGGTGACGGAACCCATTCGGTGATCGGCACCGTCATGCGGCAGGGCTACAAACTCGGCGAGCAGGTGCTGCGCCACGCGATGGTCGGGGTGATAGACACCGTCCCCGGCGACGAGACCGGCGACGCTGTCGTTGACGGTGACACTGCTGACGAGAATTGATCAGGTAAGGAGGTGACGCATCATGGCTCAGCGTGAATGGGTCGAAAAGGACTTCTACAAGGAGTTGGGCGTCTCCTCCGACGCCGGCGAGAAAGAGATCAAGAGCGCCTACCGCAAGCTGGCCTCCGAACTGCATCCGGACAAGAACCCGAACAACCCGGCTGCCGCGGAGCGATTCAAGGCGGTGTCCGAGGCCTACAGCGTGCTGTCCGATGAGGCCAAGCGCAAGGAGTACGACGAGACCCGCCGGCTGTTCGCCGGTGGCGGTTTCGGGCGGCGCTTCAACGGCGGAGGCGGTTTCGGCGGCGGCAACTTCGATCGGTTCTCCACCGGCGGCGACGGCAACGAGTTCAACCTCAACGACCTGTTCGGTGCGGCCGGGCAGACCGGCGGGGCGAACATCGGTGACCTGTTCGGAGGCCTGTTCGGCCGCGGTGCGCAGCAGCGGCCCAGCCGGCCTCGGCGCGGAAATGACCTCGAGACCGACTCCGAGCTGAGTTTTCTGGAGGCCACCAAGGGCGTGGAGATGCCGTTGCGGCTGACCAGCGCCGCGCCGTGCACCAACTGCCATGGCAGTGGCGCCCGGCCGGGCACCAGCCCCAAAGTCTGCGTCGCCTGCAACGGCTCCGGGGTGATCAGCAGCAACCAGGGCGCCTTCGGCTTCTCCGAGCCGTGCACCGACTGCCGTGGCAGTGGTTCGATCATCGAGCATCCGTGCTCGGAGTGCAGGGGAACCGGGCGGGCGGCCCGCACTCGCACCATCAACGTGCGGATTCCGCCGGGAGTCGAAGACGGCCAACGGATTCGGCTGGCCGGCCAGGGCGAGGCGGGGTTGCGCGGTGCGCCGTCGGGCGACCTGTATGTGACGGTCCGGGTGCGTCCGGACAAGGTCTTCGGCCGTGACGGCGACGACCTGACCGTCACCATCCCGGTCAGTTTCTCCGAACTCGCCTTGGGCACCACGCTTTCGGTGCCGACGCTGGAGGGCAAGGTCGGTGTGCGGGTGCCCAAGGGAACCGCCGACGGGCGGATCCTGCGGGTGCGCGGGCGCGGGGTGCCCAAGCGCAGCGGCGGCAACGGCGACCTGCTGGTCAAAGTGAAGGTCGCGGTGCCGCCGAACCTGGACGGTCAAGCGCAGGAAGCGCTCGAGGCGTATGCGGCAGCGGAGCGATCCGCCGGGTTCGACCCGCGGGCCGGATGGGCGGGCAACCGGTCATGAGCAAATCGGACAATGCCCGCACCTTCCTGATCTCGGTGGCTGCCGAGCTGGCCGGTATGCACGCGCAGACGCTGCGGACCTATGACCGGATCGGTCTGGTCAGCCCGCGCCGCAGCTCCGGCGGCGGGCGACGCTACTCCGAGCGGGACGTCGACATGCTGCGCGAGGTACAGCGGCTCTCCCACGACGAGGGCGTCAACCTGGCCGGAATCAAACGGATCATCGAGCTGACCAACCAGGTCGAGGCGCTGCAGTCGCGGGTCAAGGAGATGGCGGCCGAGCTGGAGATGTTGCGCGCCAACCAGCGTCGCGAGATCGCGGTGGTGCCCAAGAGCACCGCAGTGGTGGTCTGGCAGCCGCGTAAGTGATTTCTTCCGCGCGAGCAGACATGAAAGCCCCTTATTTGGGTGCCAAATGGGGGCTTTCATGTCTGCTCGCCGGACTTCAGCGGACCCGGATGGAGAACTGGGCTACTCCCGGTTCGCCCGGGCGGGCCATCCGATAGCCGCCGCGGCGCAGCGCGTCGGTGGGCGCGGCCATCGGTTCGAAACAGATGACCTCCTCGGTGGCCGGGGCGAAGATCTGCGCCGCCGGATACCCGCTGTCGAAGTGCACCTCGATGCGCCGCCCACCGCCGCTGACCGCGAACGCCGCTCCGGCCGGCACTTCGTCGAAACCGTCGTCAAACACCTGCTCGCCCAACAATTCGGTGGATTGTGCATGAGGTTCGGTCGCTCCGGTCGGGATGCCGCGGGCGTCGACGAGCCGAGCGCGCATAGTCGGCGTCTCGATGCGCCACTGAGCTCTCGAGACTCCGGGCAGCTGCAGGTAGGGATGGAACCCGAAGCACAGCGGCACCCCGGCGCCGGTGGTGGCGGTGACCGTGGTGCGCACGGTCAGCGTGCGGTCTCCCAGAGCGACCGCCAGGCTCAGCAGATGCGGGAACGGGAAGGACGCCAACAACTCCGGCCGCGAGCCGAAGTCGAGTTCAGCGGTCACCGTCGACGCCGACCGCTCGGTCACCAGCCAACCGGAATCCCCGGCCAGGGTGCCGTGAATCGGGGCACCGTGCGCGTCGGTGTGTACGCCGCCGGTGCCGGGAGCCAGGGCTACCTTGGTGCCGTCGACGCGGTATTGCTTGCCGCTCAACCGATTCGCCCACGGATACAGCAGCGGGATGCCCATGGTCTTGTATTCGGATACGTATGCCGCCACGCCCTTGCGCTGACCGAGCAACTCCACACCGCCGTCGGACAGCGAGGTGCCGATCATGCCGGCGCTCGGGACGAACGTCGCCGTCAGATCCGACGACGGATCAACCAATGTGCAGGATTCGAATTCGCTCATGCTCACTCCGACAGTGGGTCGTGTTGAATGCGTTGCGCAGGAGCGCCTCTGGCGATCAGAGCGGCCTCGGTGGCACGGGTCATCTCGGGGCCGCCGCAGACCAGGATCTGTCGGTCGCTCCAGTTGCCATAGCGCGTGACCACATCCGGCAGCTGCCCGGTTTGCCGCACGTGCAGGCCCCGCGGCGGCGTCACGTCGGGGTAGTCGGCGGCCCAGCTCGGGTCGCGGGCGTACTCCGACACCGGGGTCACCGACAGCCACGGGTTGTGCGCCGCGATCTGCCACAGGGTGGGCAGGTCGTAGAGCTCGCAGGGGTATCGGCCCCCGAAGAACAGGTGCACGCGCGGGTTCACGCCCCACCGGGTCAGGTCCATGATGATCGCCCGCAGCGGCGCCAGGCCGGTGCTGCCGGCCACCATCAGCACGTCACCGGCGTCGCGGTCGACGTGCAGGCCGCCGTGCGGACTGGACAGGCGCCAGCGGTCACCGGGCCGGGTTTCGTTGACGATCGCGGTGCTGACCAGCCCGCCCGGCACCCCGCGGAGGTGGAACTCGATGGCGCCGGTCTCGTCGGCGGGCATGGCAGGCGAGAGGTAACGCCACGAGCGCGGGCACTGCGGCACCTCGACTTTGACGTACTGGCCCGGGTAGTAGGGCAGCGGGTGGTCGAGCTGGATCCGGACCACGGCCAGGTCGCGGGAGACCCGCAGGTGCTCGACGACGCTGCCGTCCCACCAGGCCGGGCCTTCTTCGGCGTCGGCGGCGCCGCCCATCACCCCGATGATCAGATTCAGCGACTCGCGGGCGGCGTCCTCGACCGCGGGGGTCCAGTCCTCGGCCAGCTCGTCGCGCAGGGCGGCGTAGAGCACGCGTCCCATGGTGTCGTAATGGTGTTGCGTCACACCGTATTTACGGTGATCTCGGCCGAGCTGTGCGATAAACGAGATCGGCTCCTGCGCGCGCTGGGCCACCAGCTCGCCGTACACCCAGCTCAAAGCCTGGGTGAACGCCGTGCGGATAGCGGAAAGGTCGGCCGGGAACAGATCACGGGCCGACGGGTCGGTGCCGAACCAGCGGGCGAACAAGCGGGTCACAAAGCCGTCGGTGCCGTCGCTGGCATCGGGGGCGGCGAACGCGCCGCGCAGCACCTGCAGTGCGTCACGGTCGTCTAGGCCCACGGCCGCGATTTTATGCGGGCCGGCGGCGGTACCGGCTACAGCGCGTGAATCCCGTTGTAGGTCACCATGGCGCCGATGAGGACGAGGATGACGGCGACCAGCGCGGCGTGCTGTTGTTGCATCCAGTCCTTGAGCCGCTCCAGCGCCGGATCGAGCCGGTGGCTGGCCGCGAGATAGCCCAGAATCGGGACCACCACCGTGGATGCGGCGATGGCGACGAAGAACGCGGCCGCCTGCCACGCCCCCGCGCTGGTCAGCCCGGCGCTGCCGATGGCCAGCCCCGCAGCGGCGGCCATGAACAGCACCTCGGGTCGGACCACGGCCAGTACCGCGGCCATCAGCCCGGCGCGCAGCGGGGTCATCGCGGTGAATGAGCGCATCCAGCCCGGCATCTCGCCGTGTCCGTGCCGGGTGGTCCAGCGGTAGATACCGAACGCGATCAGCGTCACACCGACGACAATCCGTAGCCACGCGGCCCACGCCGGCGGTGTGGTGCGCAAACCGCCCAGCAGTCCCGATGCGGCCACGAAGGCCGCGGTGAGTGCGGCCAGACCCGCCAGCCAGCCGACGAGAAATACCAGCCCGGTCTCGCGCGGACGCGGGGTATGCAGCACCAGCACCGCCGGGATGACGGTGATCGGGGAGAGCGCCACCACCAGCGCGAGCGGAATCAACGCGGTCCACACCGAACCCAAGCCGGACGTCATGGCAGCACGGTAGCCGACCGGCCGGGCGTGGAACGTCACCACTGGTCTTGCTAGATACCCGTACGGGGTATAGGTTCAGTGGCGTGCGCAAGGCGGATATGGTGGGACGCCGGGTCGGCGTCACCGGACTGATCGCGGCATTGGTCTGCACCCTGGGTTGCTGTCTGCCGGCGATCCTGGTGGCACTCGGCGTCGGAGCATCGGCTGCGGCCGGCATGGGACACGCCGCGCACGGCGCCGGGGAGGCCGGGGGCTGGTTGCCGGAAGTGCTCGACGTGCTGCATCGGATCAGCCCGGTTCTGCTGATCGTGTCCATCGTGCTCGTCGCCGCAGCGCTCGGTATGCGGCGTCGCGCGGCGGCGTTGCCGGCATTGGCGGCCGGCGTCGTGCTCTACCTCAGCGTGCACGGCCAGACCGAACCGGTCGTCATGTACGCCGGGATGGCGCTCGGCTACGGGGTGTGGCTCGGCCTCTACCTCTGGACGCGGCCGCGCGTCGGCGGCGACTCGCGCGACTGTGCCGTCTGATACGCCCGCGACGGCGTGTCGGGTATGAAACCGCACAGGCGGCGCAAAGAAATCTGGGGTTGAGCGGAACAGACTCAACCTTGACGACGTTGAACAAGCCGACAAGCATTTTCACCGGGCCCGCTCAGGCCCCCTCTGACCCCGAATGGAGGTGTCGTGGACTCGTTCAACCCGACCACCAAGACGCAGGCGGCCCTGACCGCGGCGTTGCAGGCGGCCACCGCTGCCGGCAATCCCGAAATCCGGCCCGCACACCTGCTGCAGGCCTTATTGACCCAGAACGACGGGATCGCCGCGCCGCTGCTGGAGGCGGTCGGGGTGAACCCGGCGACGATCCGCACCGAGAATCAGCACCTGCTCGACCGGCTGCCGCAGGCCAGCGGCGCCAGCGCGCAACCGCAGCTGTCCCGCGAATCGCTGGCCGCGATCACCGTCGCCCAGCAGCTGGCCACCGAACTCGACGACGAGTACGTCTCCACCGAGCACCTGATGGTCGGTCTGGCCACCGGCGACTCCGACGTCGCCAAGCTGCTCAGCGGCCACGGCGCCTCGCCGCAGGTCCTGCAGGACGGCTTCGTCAAGGTGCGCGGCAGCGCCCGGGTCACCAACCCTGACCCGGAGGCCAGCTACCAGGCGCTGGAGAAGTACTCCACCGACCTGACCGCCCGCGCCCGCGAAGGCAAGCTCGACCCGGTGATCGGGCGCGACACCGAAATCCGTCGGGTCGTGCAGGTGCTGTCCCGGCGCACCAAGAACAACCCGGTGCTCATCGGTGAGCCCGGCGTCGGCAAGACCGCGATCGTGGAGGGCCTGGCCCAGCGCATCGTCGCCGGCGACGTCCCGGACAGCCTGCGCGACAAGACCGTCGTCTCCCTGGACCTGGGCTCGATGGTGGCCGGCGCCAAGTACCGCGGTGAGTTCGAGGAGCGGCTCAAGGCCGTCCTCGACGAGATCAAGAATGCTGCGGGACAAGTGATCACCTTCATCGACGAGCTGCACACCATCGTCGGCGCCGGTGCGACCGGCGAGGGCGCGATGGACGCCGGCAACATGATCAAGCCGATGCTGGCCCGCGGTGAGCTGCGGCTGGTCGGCGCGACCACGCTCGAGGAGTACCGCAAATACATCGAGAAGGACGCCGCGCTGGAGCGCCGTTTCCAGCAGGTCTACGTCGGCGAACCGTCGGCCGAGGACACCATCGGCATCCTGCGCGGCCTCAAGGACCGCTACGAGGTGCACCACGGGGTGCGGATCACCGACTCGGCGCTGGTCGCCGCGGCCACGCTGTCCGACCGCTACATCACCGCACGGTTCCTGCCGGACAAGGCGATCGACCTGGTCGACGAGGCCGCCTCGCGGTTGAGGATGGAGATCGACTCGCGGCCCGTCGAGATCGACGAGGTCGAACGGCTGGTGCGCCGGCTGGAGATCGAAGAGATGGCGCTGAGCAAGGAAGAGGACGCGGCGTCGAAGGATCGGCTGGAGAAGCTGCGCGCCGAGCTGGCCGACTACAAGGAGAAGCTGGCCGAGCTGACCACCCGATGGCACAACGAGAAGAACGCCATCGACGTCGTGCGGGAACTCAAGGAACAGCTGGAGACCCTGCGCGGGGAGTCCGACCGTGCCGAACGCGACGGCGACCTGGCCAAGGCCGCCGAGCTGCGCTACGGGCGCATCCCCGAGGTGGAGAAGAAGCTCGAGGCGGCGTTGCCGGATGCGCAGGCCCGCGAAGACGTCATGCTCAAGGAAGAGGTGGGGCCCGACGACATCGCCGACGTGGTGAGCGCCTGGACCGGCATTCCGGCCGGGCGGCTGCTGGAGGGCGAGACCGCCAAGCTGCTGCGCATGGAAGACGAGCTCGCCAAACGCGTCGTCGGGCAGCGCAAGCCCGTGCAGGCGGTCTCCGACGCGGTTCGACGCAGCCGGGCCGGGGTCGCCGACCCCAACCGGCCGACCGGATCGTTCCTGTTCCTCGGCCCCACCGGCGTGGGCAAGACCGAGCTGGCCAAGGCCCTGGCGGACTTCCTGTTCGACGACGAACGGGCGATGGTGCGCATCGACATGAGCGAATACGGCGAGAAGCACTCGGTCGCGCGGCTGGTCGGAGCGCCCCCCGGCTACATCGGCTACGACCAGGGCGGTCAGCTGACCGAGGCGGTGCGCCGCCGGCCCTACACCGTGGTGCTCTTCGACGAGGTGGAGAAGGCGCACCCGGACGTGTTCGACGTGCTGCTGCAGGTGCTCGACGAGGGCCGGCTCACCGACGGCCAGGGCCGCACCGTCGACTTCCGCAACACCATCCTGATCCTGACCTCCAACCTGGGATCGGGGGGCAGCGACGAGCAGGTGATGGCCGCGGTGCGTGCCGCGTTCAAGCCCGAGTTCATCAACCGGCTCGACGACGTGCTGATCTTCGAGGGCCTCAACCCCGAGGAACTGGTGTCGATCGTCGACATCCAGCTCGAGCAGCTGTCCAAGCGGCTGGCGCAGCGCCGGCTGCAACTGGAGGTCTCCCTGGAGGCCAAGAAGTGGCTAGCGCACCGTGGGTTCGACCCGATCTATGGAGCGCGTCCGCTGCGCCGGCTGATCCAGCAGGCCATCGGCGACCAGCTGGCCAAGATGCTGCTGGCCGGGGAGGTGCACGACGGCGACGTCGTACCGGTCAATGTCGGCGTGGATGGCGAGTCGCTGATCCTGGGCTGACGTTCCCCCGAGAGTGAGAGGTCCCCCGCTGCCCGGCGGGGGACCTCTTCCTTGCCCCTCTGCTGGCGGATGCGATGACGAAGCTGATCGGTTAATCTAACGATGCTGAGAAAGTCCGGGGTTTTACAATTTCGTCGTTAATTCGGAGGGGCACGCTATGTCAGGTCGTCGTCATCGCCTGGTCGGCGCCGTCAGTGCGGCAGGGGCCTTCCTGGCACTGAGCGCGCCCGCGCCGGCGGCCCACGCCGACTGGGACGACCTGTTCCAGCCCATCCTCGACGCCTTCAGCAGCGTCGACCCCGGCATCGCGGCCGACACCGACCCGGGCTCCGCTCTGGCGTCGTTGGACGCGCTGTTCGAGGGCTGGTACCAGGACCTCGTCTACACCCCGCTGCACGGCGTCGCGCCGTGGCTGTTCGGTGCGGATCTGCCCGGCAGTGCGGTCGCGTACGACGAGGACAGCACCAACCTCCCGGACAGCTTCACGGTTCCGATGGACGTCAACCTCGGGACGCAGCCGGTGGTCAACGTTTCGATCGGCGGCGGCGCGCAGACCGAGGTGCTGGTCGACACCGGCGCGGCCGGGCTGGTCGTGCCGATCTGGAACATCAACCCGTTCGGCATCACCGGACTGCCCACCGGCTTCAACATCGGCCAGTTCGGCGGGGCGCTGAACTACTTCTATATGGAGCTGCCCACCACGGTCACCTTCGCCGACGCCGGCGGCAACACCGTCACCGCCGACACCACGGTGGACGCGGTGCTCTTCGCGTTCCCGGCAGACCTCAATCCCTTTGGCTCCTGGTCCATCTACGACTACCTGGCCGGTTCCTCCACCGGGGTCTTGGGGATCGGTCCCAACGCGCTCGGGCCCACTCCCGACCACATTCCGACCGCCGATCTGCCCGGCAACCTCGGCAACGGCGTGCTGATCGACCAGGCGAACAAGCAGTTGATCTTCGGGGATAACCCGTACGAGGGCGGCACCGTGATTGCCGGGTCGCCCTGGGCCGACTTGAAGGTCCAGCTCAATGACGGGCCGATGACCGACGTCAAGGCGGTGATCGACTCCGGCGGTGTCTACGGCACCATGCCGTCCTCGGTGTTGACGGGCGCGGGCGTTACCCCGACCGCCAATGGAGCCCTGCCCGACGGGACGGACATCTCGGTCTACGCCAAGGACGGCACGCTGCTGTACTCCTACACGGTGGGCTCCCAGGCGGGTGAGGTGCGCAGCCCGGTCGTGGTTGGCGCCAACAGTGGCATGAACACCGGGAACTGGCTGTTCGGCCACGAGCCGGTCTACATCAACTACACCGTGCCCGGCGGGCAGACCATCGTCGGGGGCACCCTCATCCAGGCGGGATGACATCACCGGCCTCGCTGACGTCCCCGGCGATTTTTGGCTGTTTCTTGGGTAAATCCCCTGGTGTTCTACGCCCCTGCGGGGGTTAACGTAACCGCTGTTGGTTGCGGCTCTCCGTGACCGGGGGAGGTTGCGGGTATGTCAGCAGCTCATCGACGCCAGGTGATCGGTGCGACCGCGACGGCCGGGGCGTTCCTGGCGTTCGGGGCCGCGCCGGCGGCCAATGCCGACGTCGATGATCTGTTCCAGCCGATCATCGATGCGCTCAGTGCGGTTGATCCCGGTATCGCCGCCGATACCGATCCCGGCTCGGCGCTGGCCTCGTTGGACTCCCTGTTCGAGGGCTGGTATCAGAACCTGGTCGCTACCCCGATCAACGACCTTGAGCAGTGGCTGTTCGGCGGGGCCGCCGATGCGAGCACGGCCGGCAGCGCCGTCGCGTCCAGCCCGGACGTCGTCACCCCGGACACCTTCACCGTCCCGCTGACGGTCAACGCCACCACCGAACCGGTGGTGAACGTTTCGGTGGGCGGCGGCGCGGCGGAACCCCTGCTGGTCGACACCGGCGCGGCCGGCCTGGTCATGCCGATCTGGGACGTTCCGTGGACCGGCATCACCGGCCTGCCCACCGGTTTCAACGTCGGTCAGTTCGGCGGTTCGCTGGACTACTTCTATGTGGAGCTGCCCACCACGGTCACCTTCACCGACGCTGCCGGCGAGACCGTCACCGCCGACAGCAGCGTCGATGCCGTGCTGTTCGCGTTCCCGGCGAACTTCAACCTGTTCGGCCCGTGGTCCATCCAGGACTATCTGGGCCCGGCCAACGTCGTCGGCGTGCTGGGGGTCGGACCCAATGCGCTCGGGCCGACACAAGACAGCATTCCGACCGCCGACCTTCCGGGGGACCTCGGTAAGGGCTTGCTGATCGACCAGGCCAACCACGAATTGGTCTTCGGCGCCAATCCGTTGACCGACGGGACCTCGGTCGCCGGGGCGCCCTGGACGACCTTGGATCTCAGCATCAACGGCGGTACACACCAGGCAGTCAGCGCGGTCGTCGACTCCGGCGGGGTGTACGGCACCATGCCGTCCTCGGCGCTCAACGGCATCACGCCGGAGAGCAACGGCGGCCTACCCGACGGGACGACCATCGCGGTCTACCAGCACGGCACCAACAACCTGCTGTACGAGTACACGGTGCACAACTCGAACACGGCCTTCAACTCCCCGACCGTGACCTCCGGCGACAGCATGAACACCGGCAACTTCCCGTTCGCCCAGCAGCCGATCTACATCTCCTACAGCCCGAGCGGCACCGGGACCACCATCTTCGGCGGCTCCAGCGCCCTCGAGCTGTGACGTTGACCTCTTGGAATCGTGCTGATACGCGGTTGTGACCGGCAAGCGTTCTCGCTTCCGGGCCGACAACAGATACGCTAGGCCTAATGGTCCCGCTCTGGTTCACGCTGTCCGCGCTGTGTTTCGTCGGCGCGGGCGTCTTGCTGTACGTGGACCTCGACCAGCGCCGCGGCCGCAGCCGGCGCCGCAAGTCCTGGGCCCGCTCGCACGGCTTCGACTTCGAACCGGAGTCCACCGAGATCCTGCGACGCTGGAAACGCGGCGTGATCTCGACCGTCGGCGACGCGCCGGTCCGCAACGTGGTGCTCGGCCAGATCCGCGGTGAGGCGGTCTACATCTTCGACCTGGACGAGGTCGCCACGGTGATCGCCTTGCACCGCAAGGTCAGCACCAACGTCGTCGTCGACGTGCGGCTCAAGGGTCTCAAAGAGCCACGCGAGAACGACATTTGGCTGCTCGGGGCGATCGGCCCGCGGATGGTCTACTCCACCAACCTCGACGCAGCGCGCCGCGCCTGCGACCGGCGGATGGTCACCTTCGCCCACACCGCGCCGGACTGCGCGGAGATCATGTGGAACGAGGCGAACTGGACCCTGGTCAGCATGCCGGTCACCAGCACCCGCGCCCAGTGGGACGAGGGCCTGCGCAGCGTTCGCCAGTTCAACGACCTGCTGCGGGTGCTGCCGCCGACGCCACGGCGTCAGCCGGTCGAAGCCGTGGCCGGATCGGCCAAGCCGGCGGCTCGCCGCAACGGGCAGCCCAGCCGCCCGCTGGGTTCTGGCGGTGCGACGGAATCCGCGGAGGACGGCGCAGCCGAGCAGGCGCCGGCTCCGTCGCGGGCGGCCACTCCGCCGTTGGGCAACGCCGCCGCTGCCGTCGAACGGCCACGGCGCCGGACGGCCCGCGATGAGGGCATGCTGCACGCCCCGGCTCCGGGCCGCAACGGCCGGCAGACCGCGCACTATCAGCGCTGACCGCCGCCGCCGGTCCACCGGCTCGGGCTGATGGCGGCGACCCGCGGCGCCCGACTTCGTCGTGCTGGCGATCGCCGCTACGCTGTCCGTCATGTCACGACCCACGGCCCTGGTCACCGGGCCTACCTCCGGGTTGGGCGCCGGCTACGCGCGCCGCTACGCCGCCGACGGCTATGACCTGGTTCTGGTCGCCCGCGACGCCGAACGGCTCGAGGCGCTGGCGGCCGAACTGCGGGGCAGTCACGGTTGCGATGTCGAAGTGCTGCCCGCCGACCTGGCCGACGCCGACGGCCGCGCCACGGTGGCCGAGCGGCTGCGCGCCGGCGTGCGGGTGCTGGTCAACAACGCCGGCTTCGGTACCTCCGGAGAATTCTGGACCGCTGACCCCGCGCTGCTGCAATCGCAGCTGGACGTCAACGTCACCGCGGTGATGCAGCTGACCCGGGCCGCACTACCGGCGATGATCGATGCGGGCGCCGGCACCGTCGTCAATGTGGCCAGCGTGGCCGGCCTGCTGTCCGGGCGCGGCTCGACGTACTCGGCGTCCAAAGCCTGGGTGGTGTCGTTCACCGAGGGCCTGGCCGGTGGGCTCGCCGGCACCGGCGTCGGCATCCACGTGGTCTGCCCGGGCTACGTGCACACCGAATTCCACGAACGCGCCGGGATCGACATGGCCACCCTGCCGTCGTTTCTGTGGATGGAAGTCGACGACGTCGTCGCGGCCAGCCTCGCCGACATCGCCCGCGGCGACGTCATCAGCGTCCCGGGCCTGCAGTACAAGGCCTTGACCACCGCCAGCCGGCTGATTCCGCGGGGGCTGTCGAGGACGCTGACCAACACCTTCGGGCGGGGCCGTGGGCGCACTTAACGGCGACGAGCGCGACGAACTGGCCGCGCTGGTGCGCGACCTGTCGGTCGTGCACGGCCGCGTGACACTGTCCTCGGGCGCCGAGGCCGACTACTACGTCGACCTGCGCCGCTCCACCCTGCACCACCGGGCCGGCGCCCTGATCGGCCGGCTGGTCCGCCAGCTCACCGATGATTGGGACTACGTCGCGGTGGGCGGTCTGACCCTGGGCGCGGATCCGGTGGCGACCGCCGTCATGCACGCCCCGGGCCGGCCGATCGACGCCTTCGTAGTCCGCAAATCGGTGAAAGCCCATGGCATGCAACGCCTTATCGAAGGCGCCGACGTGAGCGGGCGGCCGGTCCTGGTGGTCGAGGACACCAGCACCACCGGCGGGTCGGCGCTGACCGCGGTGCGTGCGGTGCGCGACGCCGGCGGGCAGGTCGTCGGCGTGGCCACCGTGGTGGACCGCGCCACCGGAGCAGCCGAGGCCATCGAGGCCGAAGGCGTGCCCTATCGCAGCGTGCTCGGCCTGGCCGAGCTCGGACTGGGCTGAGCCCGGTTGTGCGGACACTGATCGCGGCGTGGCTGGCGCTGGCCGTCGCGTGCGTGGCGGGCTGCTCCAGCCCGGGCCCGACCGGCCCGTACGGCGCCCAGGGCGCCCGGCTCGGTGAGGCGCTGACCCTGCTCGGCTGGGAGATGACGCTGACCAACCTGCGCTGGGAAGTCGACCATGTGCTGATCGACGTCAAGGGGCACCTGGCCGACTCCGATGCGCCGCACGCCGCGGCCAACGAGCTGCGATTCGGGGTGTACGGCACCCCGGCGCGCACGGTCGAGGCCACCGGGCTGGGCAGCTGCGATGCGCTGGGGGAGCTGACGCCGACGCCGCTGTCGAACCGCGAACCGGATCGGCTGGACGGCACCGTGTGCCTGGGCCCATTGAAGGAACGCAGCGCGGTGCGCGGGATCTACGCCTACTCCCCGGCCGACCGGATCAAGGACACCACGGTGGCCTACGGCGCGGCGTTCCCGGTGGGGCTGCCACCGATCAACCCCTACGACACCGGGCTGGTGCTCACCGCCCAAGGCGTGACGGCATACCGGGCCGACGGTGTACCGCTGGCACCGGCCGCCCTCGGTGACCCGAAAGCCTTCTCCGGCAACGGATATATGGTGATCACCCTGACCGCCGATGCGCTCGCCGGTCAGTACCGGGACGACGCGCAGGCGCGCGGTGGGCCGTTGATGCTGATCGCCGGCCCGTCGACGCCGATCCGCGGGCTGGGACCGGACTGCCTGGCCTCCGGGTCGGCTGTGCTGATCCTGCCGGAGGCGTCGCTGAACTCGGTGCACGTGCCGACGTCGCTGTGCACACACGGAGAGATCAACGCTGCGCTGCTCTACGCCTCGGTGTCGGTGGTGGGCACCCACGCCGCGGTATGGACCACGACGTGACCGACGCACAGGGCCCGGACCCATGCGGCGGTCCCAGCTTCGCCTCTCCTTCGTCGAGCCTCGCTGAACCGCCGGGCCCGACCGAGTGGTTCCCGCCGGCCAACGGCGTCGGGCCGTGGCCGGGCGAGCCGCCGGCCGACCCGCGCTACGACCCGGAACTGCTGCGCGAAGGCGACCACCGCAACGTCGTCGACGCCTACCGCTACTGGAGCCGCGAGGCGATCATCGCCGACATCGACCGGCGGCGGCACCGGCTGCATGTGGCGATCGAGAACTTCGGGCATGACGCCAACATCGGCTCAGTGGTGCGCACCGCCAACGCGTTCGCCGTGCACACCGTGCACATCGTCGGGCGGCGGCGCTGGAACCGGCGCGGCGCCATGGTCACCGACCGCTACCAGCGGCTGCGCCACCACGACGACGTCGCCGGACTGCTGGATTTCGCCGCGCAGCACGGCCTGACCGTCGTCGCGGCCGACAACGTCGCCGGGGCGGTGCGCCTGGAGCAGACCGCGCTGCCGGCCGACTGCCTGCTGGTGTTCGGCCGGGAAGGCCCCGGTATCAGCGACGAGATGCGCGCGGGCGCCGATGTGCTGGTGTCGATCGCCCAGTTCGGCTCGACCCGCAGCATCAACGTCGGGGTGGCCGCCGGTATCGTCATGCACGCCTGGATCGCCCGGCATGGCAACCTGGAAAACGCCTGGTAGCAGCGAGCATTGGAGACGTGGTGCGGGACAACCAGCTGACCACCCGGCGCATCCGCTTCCAGTTTCACGCCCCCGACGGCCGCTATTTCGCCGACGACAACATGGTGCTCAGCCATTTCGTCGCCGAGCTGTCGGGCAGCTTCCCGCCCGGTGAGGAGTCGTTCATCCGTTCGGTGCGTCGGGTCACCGACCAGATCACCGATCCGATGCTCAAGCGCCGGGCCGCCGGCTTCATCGGCCAGGAATCCACCCACGGGCGGGAACATCGCCGGCTCAACGCCGCACTCATCGACCGCGGCTACCGGATCGCATGGCGCGACTCGAAATCCATGCGGGACAAGCTGTGTCGACGCGAGCAACGAATGTCACCGCGGGTGCACCTGGCGATGACCGCCGGTGCCGAGCACTACACCGCGGTACTGGCCGAACGGATCCTGTCCAGCGCGGAGATCCAGGCCATTCCGGGTACACCGGAGGTGTGGAATCTGCTGAATTGGCATGCGCTGGAAGAACTGGAGCACAAGTCGGTGGCGTTCGACGTCTACCGCGCCGTCGGCGGCACCGAGCCCATCCGGATCGCGGCGATGACGTTCCTGATCGCCACCACGGTTCCGGCCACCTTGCTGGCGGTGGCGATCTCGATCGCCCGCGACCCGGTGGCGCGCCGCCATCCGGTTCGGCTGCTGCGAGAAAGCCGCGCGCTGCTGCGTGGCCCGTTCTTCAAAGGGCTGTTGCGCGACCTACTGCGCTATCTCAAACCCGGCTTCCACCCCGACGACGTGGACACCACAGCGCTGCTGGAACTGTGGCAGCGCAAGCTCTTCGGCGACGGCGGCACATTGGTCGAGCACCTGCGCTGACGGTGAATCAAACAGGTAGCCGGGCATGGCCAGAAGCACATTCAGGTCACTGAAGGTCTTCAACTATCGGCTCTGGGCGGGCGGGGCGCTGGTCTCCAATATCGGAATCTGGATGCAGCGCACCGCCCAGGACTGGCTGGTGCTGACCGAGCTCACCGCCCGCAGCGGAACCGCGGTCGGGGTCGTCATGGGCCTGCAATTCGGGCCGCAGCTGCTCTTGCTGCCCTGGACCGGCTACGCGGCCGACCGTTTCGACCGGCGCAGACTCCTGATCGCCACCCAGGCGGCGTTGGGAATCCTGGCGCTCGTCCTCGGCATCCTGACCGTCACCGGCCTGGTCGAGCTGTGGCACGTCTACGTCCTGGCGTTGCTGTCCGGCTGCGTCAGCGCGGTCGACATGCCGGCGCGCCAAACGTTCGTCTCGGATCTGGTGGAAGACGACGATCTCTCCAATGCGGTGGCGCTGAATTCGGCGTCCATCAATGCCGCCCGGATGATCGGTCCCGCCGTCGCCGGCGTGCTGATCGCCGCTGTCGGCACCGGATGGGCGTTTCTGATCAATGCGGCGTCCTTCGGTGCCGTGCTCGCCTCGCTGGGGCTACTACGGGTGCGCGAGCTCCATCCCAACCCTCGTGCGGTCGGGCCGGCCCGGGGCAACCTCATGGAGGGTTTGCGTTACGTCTGGGCGCGTCCGGATCTCAAGGCGATCCTGTGGATGCTGTTTCTGATTGGTACCTTCGGACTCAATTTTCCGATCTTCATCTCGACCATGTCGGTCACGGTCTTCCACGGCGGCGCAAACCAATACGGGCTGCTGTCCTCGGTAATGGCGGTCGGCACGCTCGCCGGGGCACTGCTCGCCGCGGGCTGGGAACGGCCCCGCTTCCAGTCACTGCTCATCAGCGCGGCGGTCTTGGGCGTCGGTTTCGCCTTCGCCGCCGTCGCGCCCGGCGTCTGGCTGTTCGGCGTCGCGCTCGCGGTGATCGGGGTCTGCACGCTGACGTTCACCAATGCCACGAACAGTCTGATGCAACTGACCACCGACCCGGTGATGCGCGGGCGGGTGATGGCGCTGCGGTTGGCCATCGCGGTGGGCACCACACCGATCGGTGCGCCCCTGATCGGTTGGATCGCCGACGCTTTCAGCCCGCGCTGGGCGCTGGGTGTCGCCGCGCTGTCCGGGCTCGCCGCGACGGTCGTCGCGCTGGCCTACCTGTTGAGGCGTCCGGGGCGGGCAGCCCGGGGCGGTTGTGACGGTGCGACGTGAGCTGGTAGGGCAGGATCTGGGGCTATGGATCTGCGATGGGCGAATCGGGCCGAGAGTGCCGAGGCCGCTGTCACCGCGAGGCACCTCAAACCGCTCTGGCATCTGCCGGGCACCCAGCTGGGCGTGGTGGCCTGGCCGCCGATCCGGCGTGCCCCGCATTGGCACTACTGGTGGCAGGCGCACCTGCTGGACTGCCTCGTCGACGCCCAACTGCGGGACCCGCAGGCCGAACGGGCGACCCGGATCAAACGGCAGATCCGCAGCCACCGGCTGCGCAACGTGTTCCGCTGGACCAACGCCTACTACGACGACATGGCGTGGCTGGCGCTGGCGATCCAGCGGGCCTGCGCCGTCACCGGCATCGACCGGCACCGTGCGCTGGGCACCCTGACCCGCCAGCTGACCGACTCCTGGATGCCCGAGGCCGGCGGCGGCATCCCCTGGCGCAAAGACGAACAGTTCACCGAGCCGTTCTTTAACGCCCCCGCCAACGGGCCGGCCGGGATCTTCCTGGCCCGCGAACCCGAGTGGCTTCAGCGTGCCCAGCAAATGGGCGACTGGATCGACGACACCCTGATCGACCCCGAGACTCACCTGGTGTTCGACGGCATCAGGGGCGGGTCGCTGGTGCGGGCCCAGTACACCTACTGCCAGGGCGTGGTGCTGGGGCTCGAGACCGAGCTGGCGGTGCGCACCGGAGCTGAGCGGCACGCCGCCCGAGTGCACCGGCTGGTGGCCGCGGTGCACAAGCAGATGGCCCCCGGCGGGGTGCTCAAAGGCGCCGGCGGGGGCGACGGCGGGCTATTCGCCGGGATCACCGCCCGGTACCTGGCATTGGTGGCCACCGACCTTCCGGGTGATTCCGCCGCCGACACCGAGGCCCGCGACACCGCCGCCGAGCTGGTGCTGACGTCGGCGAAATCGGCGTGGGACTACCGGCAGTCGGTGGACGGGCTGCCGTTGTTCGGGGCGTTCTGGGACCGCACCGCCGACCTGCCGCGGGCCGAGGGCGCGGTGGCCACCTCCGTCGGCGGTGCCGTCAACGAGTCCGAGGTGCCCGAACGCGACCTGTCGGTACAGCTGTCAGGCTGGATGCTGATGGAGGCCGCCCACACCGTGGCAGCGGCCCGCCCGAGCGGGCTTAGTCGGGATTCCGCAGGCTGAGCGCGGACTCGTCGTCCGGCGCCTCGGCGGCGCGATTGCGCCGGCGCGACAGGTAGGCCTTGGCCGCCGAGAAGATCGCCGGCAGCAGCGAGACGAACAGGATCCCGATGATGATCAATTCCAGGTGGTCGGTGATGCCCGGCACCTTGGTCCCCAGCAGATAGCCCGTCAGCGTCATCCCGGCTCCCCACAGGATTCCGCCGACGATGTCGAAGGCCAAGTAGACCGGGTACCGCATGTAGGACACGCCCGCGATTGCCGGGACGAAGGTTCGTGCGAACGGCACGAAGCGCGCCAGGATGATCGCCACCGGGCCGTATTTCTCGAAGAAGGCATGCGAGTCGGTCACATAGTGCTTCTTGAAGAAACGGGAATCCTCTTTCTTGAACAGCGCCGGCCCGAGCCGCCGGCCGATGAAGTAGCCGGTCTGGTCGCCGAGGATCGCCACGACCGTCACCGCCGGCGCCAGCACCCAGATGTCGGGGTTGCCGGCCGCGGCCAGCAGGCCGCCGGTGACCAACAGCGATTCGCCCGGCAACAGCGGAAACAGCAGACCCGTTTCGATGAAGACGATCACCAGGATCGCCGGCAATACGGCGTGCTCGAAGACCCCGCCCTGCCCGATCCAGTACATCGGGTCCAAGATGTGGGGCATCGCCGCCACCGTCGTGCTCATGACGCACCAACATACCCGGGGCTCCGTGGGAAACCGTTGCTGAGATACTCGAGGGCAGGTTCGGTCAGCCAAGAGGAGAGTGTTCCATGCCCATCGCCACCCCCGAGGTCTACGCCGAGATGCTGGGCCGCGCCAAGGAGAATGCGTACGCATTCCCGGCGATCAACTGCACGTCATCGGAGACCATCAACGCCGCAATCAAGGGCTTCGCCGACGCCGGCAGTGACGGCATCATCCAGTTCTCCACCGGCGGCGCCGAGTTCGGCTCCGGTCTGGGCGTCAAGGACATGGTGACCGGCGCGGTGGCGTTGGCCGAGTTCACCCATGTGATCGCCGCCAAGTACCCGATCAACGTGGCCCTGCACACCGACCACTGTCCGAAGGACAAGCTGGACGGTTTCGTGCGTCCCCTGCTGGCGATCTCTGATGAAAGGGTCAAGGCCGGCCAGAACCCGCTGTTCCAGTCGCACATGTGGGACGGCTCGGCGGTGCCGATCGACGAGAACCTGGAAATCGCCAAGGAGCTGCTGGCCAAGGCGGCGGCCGCCAACATCATCCTGGAGATCGAGATCGGCGTCGTCGGCGGCGAAGAGGACGGTGTGGAAGCCGAGATCAACGAGAAGCTCTACACCACCCCGGACGATTTCGAGAAGACCATCGAAGCCCTCGGTGTCGGTGACCACGGCGAGTACCTGCTGGCCGCCACCTTCGGCAACGTGCACGGCGTCTACAAGCCCGGCAACGTCAAGCTGCGCCCCGACATCCTCGGCGAGGGCCAGAAGGTGGCGGCGGCCAAGCTGGGTCTGGCGGCCGGCTCCAAGCCGTTCAACTTCGTCTTCCACGGTGGCTCCGGATCGCTGAAGTCCGAGATCGAGGAGGCGTTGCAGCACGGGGTGGTGAAGATGAACGTCGACACCGACACCCAGTACGCCTTCACCCGCCCGGTCGCCGGGCACATGTTCACCAACTACGACGGGGTGTTCAAGATCGACGGCGAGGTCGGCAACAAGAAGGTCTACGACCCGCGCAGCTACCTCAAGAAGGCCGAGGCCGCCATGACCGAGCGGGTCATCGAGGCGTGCAACGACCTGCACAGCGCCGGCAAGACCCTCAGCAGCTGACCGGCCTTACGCCGAGCAGTCGCGAAAGCCCCCAAATCCACCGCGATTTGGGGGCTTTGGCGACTGTTCGCGGGGTTGCTACCCGCCGTGGGACTGGCAGATCTTCCACTGGTCGTCGCGGAACTGCAGGTCGAAGCTGCGGGTGGAGCGGACCCGCGGCTCATAGGCCATGAACGCGGTGACGTTGGCTTCGGCGTGCCCCTCGTTGACCACGACCTCGTCGATGCTGGCGACCACCGGATACTGCTTGGCCGCCGCGATCCGGCGGTAGGTGTCGTCCCAGGCCTTCTGGTCGTAGTTGACGTAGCGGTCGCGGATGTCGCCACAGGTCAGGCTGCGCAGCGCAGCCAGGTCGCCGTTCTGCATGGCGACGTCGAAGTTCGAGATCGTGCCGCGCACCTTCTCCTCCTGCGAGGCGGCTTGCCGCTCGTCGCGGGTCAGCCATAACGTGCCGAGCACCGCGACGACGGCCAGCGCCAGGATGATCAGGATCAGCGCCATCACCCAGCCCCAGCTGCGGGAGACGGTGACGGGCAGTTTGCCGCCCAGCCGCGGCGGAATCTGTTGCGGGGTGGCCTTTCCGGCCTTCCCGCCGCGCCGGGCGAACAATTCCGTGTCGGCGTCGCCCACCGACGGAATGACCTCGGTCTGTCCGGCGTCGAACCCCGGCGCGGTGAATCGGCGCTCCGGCGGCCCGGTGGGGCCGGCGGCCGAAGGGCCGGAGGGGGCTTCGGTGGTGATCACCTCGGTGACGGCCTCGGCGTCGTCGTCGGATTGCGGGCCGGTTTCGGTAATCACCGTGGTGGAGGTGTCGTCGTCGGCCGAGACGACGGGGTGGACTTCGGTGGCTTGGTCGTCGCCGTCGGGCTGCTCGATGGCGGCTTCGCCGGTCTGGGGACCGTGACCGGATGCTGGTGAGGCAGGAACGTCGTCGCGGTCGGGGCCGGATGGGTTCGGCATGGGCTAGTGCTGTCCTCCCGCTAGCGAATCTGCTGGGCGCCAGCTTACTGAGCGAGCAGGCGGGTTGCCGGAGTGGCTGGCCGTGGATGGCGCGGCAGAATGAACGATGTGACTCACACCGGTAATCTCCTCGGCCCCGATCCGGTCTTGCTGCCCGGCGACCCCGACGCCGAGGCCGGCCTGCGGGCCAACCAGAACCCCGAGATTATCGCGGCCGCGCATCCGGCAGCCTCGGTGGCGTGGGCGGCGCTGGCCGAAGCGGCATTGACCGAGGACAAGGCGGTCACCGCCTACGCCTACGCGCGCACCGGTTACCACCGGGGCCTGGACCAGCTGCGCCGCAACGGGTGGAAGGGCCACGGCCCGGTGCCGTACGCGCATGAACCCAACCGGGGCTTCTTGCGGTGTGTGGCCGCGCTGGCGCGTGCCGCCGCCACCATTGGGGAGACCGAGGAGCAGGCGCGCTGCCTGGCTCTGCTCGACGACTGCGACCCCGACGCCCGCTCGGCGCTGGGGCTGAGCTGACCCTCGTCAGCATCCGATGGGGCAGTCGCCGCCCTGCCCGGGCGGCTCCACCTGCACGGTGGCATGGGTCAGGCCGCGGGCGGCCAGCACCGCGCGCGCCTGGCCGAGCACCCGGCCGGGGTCGGTATCGGCGCACAGGTGGGCGGTGGCCATGTCCTGGCCCGGCACCAGCGTCCAGACGTGCAGGTCGTGGACGTCGGTGACGCCGTCGACGCCGGCCAGCGCCGCGCGCAGTTCGTTGACGTCGATGTGGCTCGGCGAGGCCTCCGACAGGATTCGCAGCGCGGCCCCGGCCAGCGCGAACGCCCGCGGCAGCACCCACAGCGCGACGAAGACGGCGACCACCACGTCGGCGTAGGGCCAGCTGGTGGTCAGCGTGACGACACCGGCGATCAGCACGCCCACGCTGCCGACGGTGTCGGCGACCACCTCCATGTAGGCGCCGCGCACCGCGAGGCTGTGCGCCGAATGCGAGCGCAACAGCAGGGCCACCCCGACGTTGACGGCCAGTCCGGCGATCGCGACGACGATCATCGGCCCGCCGGGCACATCCGGTGCGGTGCCGATGCGGCGGATCGCCTCGGTGAGGATGAACGTCGCCATTCCGATCAGCAGCACCGCGTTGGCGACCGCGGTGAACACCTCGGCGCGGTGCCAGCCGTAGGTGCGCGACGGCGAGGTGCTGCCGCGCCGGGCCAGCATCACCGCCGCCACGCCCATGAACAGGGCGGCCAGATCGGTGAGCAGGTGCCCGGCGTCGGCGAGCAGGGCGATCGAGTTGATCACCACCGCCGTGGTCAGCTCGATGGCGAAGAACGCGGTCAGGATCACCGCCCCGATGACCATCCGCGACAACCGGGAGTCGGAGTGGCTGTGATCGTGACCGGTGGCCATGGCTAGCCAATATATGTCGCGCGTCCCACGTGGGCGCTGCGCTCGTCAGAACCAGCCGTTCCAAAACTGGGTCAGCGACAACCCCCACGACACCAGCAGGCGCGGCACCCCGAACAGGTCGAAGAACCACAGCACCATCCCGAAGAACTTTGCGTTCAAGGCGGGCGACGAGATCAGCAGGACCAGCAGCACCAGCAGGCCCCACTGCTGGAACGGCGCCAGGGCGCGGCGGGTCTGGGGGCTCAGGTGCGGCTCCAGCGCGCCGTAGCCGTCCAGTCCGGGTACCGGCAGCAGGTTCAGCACCACCGCGGTGACCTGCAGGAAACCCAGGAACGCCACCCCGGAGAAGAACACCGGATGCGCGGGGTCGTAGAACGCCCGGGTGGCGCCCAGCAGCAGCACCGCCAGCACCAGGTTGGCCATCGGCCCGGCGAGGCTGACCAGGGTGCGCCGCAGCGGGGTCATGAACGACGTCTGCAGGTACACCGCTCCTCCCGGCAGGCCGATGCCGCCCAGCGCGATGAACAGCATCGGCAGCACCAGCGACAGCCCCGGGTGGGTGTAGCGCAGCGGGTTGAGGGTCAGATAGCCGCGCATCGCCACGTCGCGGTCGCCGAACCGCCAGGCGGTGACGGCGTGGCCGAACTCGTGCAGGCACAGCGAGACCAGCCAGCCGGCGATCACCATCACGAACACCCCGGCGTAGGCCAGCGGCCGGATGTCGGCGGCCGCCCGCCAGGCCAGCACGCCGCCGAGGCCGGTCACGGCCAGCAGCGCCAGGAAGACCGGGCTGGGCCGTATCGCCTGGCCGCGCAGCGGGCTGACATTCACGCCCGTGAACCTATCGGACCAACAACCAGTCCTCGATGTGCCGATAAAAGGTGGACCGCTTCACCGTCCGGGTGCCGTACACCCCGTCGCGCACCACCAGCGCCCCGGTGGTGCCCAGCTGTGCCGCCCGGCCCGTGGCCCAGCGGCGCACCCGGCCGCGCCGCGACGGGATCCCGGCCCGCAGCCCCGGTGCGGTGCCGATCGGTTCGATCAGCACCCCGGCCACCTCGCCGTCGAAGAGCGCGGTGTCGTCGACGATGCCCTCACCGCGCAGCACGGCCGCGCCGTCCACCGGCGCCCACCGGCCGGCCCCGGCCAGCGCGGTGCCGGCGTCGTCGCGGATCAGCGGAACCGGGCCGGCAGCACCGCGCCGCGCAGCCCGCGCCGCCCGCCAACCGGCCGGCAGCCGGTAGGCCCGGGTGGCGGCGGTACGCCGTGGCGGTGCATACCCGACCTCGACATCCAGGCGGCCAGCGCGGAGCAGCCGGGTCAGCACCCGCGCCAGCTCAGCGTCGCCGCCGACCACCACCACCCGGCGGAATCGCTCGATCGCGGAGTCCACCGCGGCCGCATCGTCGGCGACCGGCAGCGCCGCAAGCCCCCGCAACGGGCGGGGCAGCGGCCGCCCGGCAAACAGCAGGACGACGGTTTCCGGGGCGGTAATGGCGTTCAACACGCTCCTTGGGAATCGCTTCAGATAAGCTCAGTCACCGGCTGGACCACAGTAAGCCAAGACAGTTAGCGAGGATCCATGCCGGCAATCGTCGTCATCGGCGCCCAGTGGGGTGACGAGGGCAAAGGGAAAGCCACCGACCTACTCGGCGAACGAGTGCAGTGGGTGGTGCGCTACCAGGGCGGCAACAACGCCGGCCACACCGTGGTGTTGCCCACCGGGGAGAACTTCGCGTTGCACCTGATCCCCTCGGGGGTGCTGACGCCGCACGTCACCAACATCATCGGCAACGGTGTGGTGGTCGACCCCGGGGTGCTGCTCGACGAGCTGGCCGGCCTGGAGAACCGCGGCGTGGACACCTCGCGACTGCTGATCTCCGCCGACGCACACCTGCTGATGCCCTACCACGTCGCCATCGACAAGGTGACCGAGCGCTACATGGGCAGCAAGAAGATCGGCACCACTGGCCGCGGCATCGGGCCCTGCTACCAGGACAAGATCGCCCGGATCGGGATCCGGGTCGCTGACGTGCTCGACGAGGCGTCGCTCGCGCAGAAGATCGAGGCGGCCCTGGAATTCAAGAACCAGGTGCTGGTCAAGATCTACAACCGCAAGGCGCTGGAACCGCAGCAGGTGCTCGAGGACCTGCTGACCCAGGCCGAGGGCTTCAAGCACCGCATCGCCGACACCGCGCTGGTACTCGGTGCTGCGCTGGACCGCGGCGAGAACGTCCTGCTGGAAGGTTCGCAGGGCACCCTGCTCGACGTCGACCACGGCACCTACCCGTACGTGACGTCGTCCAACCCGACCGCGGGTGGTGCGTCCGTCGGCTCCGGTGTCGGACCGACCCGCATCACCACGGTGCTGGGCATCCTGAAGGCCTACACCACCCGGGTGGGCTCGGGACCGTTCCCCACCGAATTGTTCGACGCCCACGGCGAATACCTGTCCAAGACCGGCGGTGAGGTCGGGGTGACCACCGGCCGCCAGCGGCGCTGCGGCTGGTTCGACGCGGTGATCGCGCGCTACGCCACCCGGGTCAACGGGATCACCGACTACTTCCTGACCAAGCTCGACGTGCTCTCCAGCCTGCAGACCGTGCCGGTCTGCGTCGGCTACACCGTCGACGGCAAACGCACCGACGAGCTGCCGATGACCCAGGAGGAATTCGCCCGCGCCGTACCGGTTTACGAAGAACTGCCGGGCTGGTGGGAGGACATCTCCGGCGCCCGCACCTTCGAGGAGCTGCCCGCCAACGCGCGCGACTACGTGTCGCGGCTGGAAGAGATTGCCGGAGCGCAGGTTTCGTGCATCGGGGTCGGGCCCGGCCGGGAACAGACCATCGTGCGCCGCGACGTTGTGCGGAACCACACGTGAGCGACGGTGGGCCCGAGCAGCTCGATCCCGACTACGCCAGCCACGGCGGGTTCCCCGACTTCGCGGTCGTCGAGCCGAGCCCGGGGTTTGCCCGGTTCGTCACCACGATGCGGCGCCTGCAGGACCTGTCGGTGTCCACCGCCCCCGACGACGCCACCTGGGACGATGCCGCCGACCGCGTCGAGGAGCTGGTCGGGCTGCTGGAGAAGTTCCCGGCGTCGCAGGCGGTCGCCCCGGCCGGGCGGGCGCCGTCGCTGCCGGGCATGGGCAGCCTGATGCTGCCGCCGTGGCGCATCACCCGCTTCGAGCCCGACGGTGTCTCGATGAAGGGGTGGTTCAGCCGGTTTCACGTGGGCGGCAACTCCGCGGTGCACGGCGGGGTGTTGCCGCTGCTGTTCGACTGGATGTTCGGAATGGTGGTGCACGCCGCGAACCGCCCGATCAGCCGGACGGCGTTCCTGCACGTCGACTACCGCAAGGTCACCCCGATCGACACCAAGCTGCTGGTGCACGGCCGGATCGAGAAGGCCGAGGGGCGTAAGGCGTTCATCGGCGCCGAGCTCACCGACACCGACGGGACCGTGCTGGCCGAAGCGCAGGGTCTGATGGTGCGGCTACTGCCGGGGCAGCCCTAACTGGGGCCCTTAACGGTCATCGCCGCGAACAGGGCCAGAAACGTCGCGGCGGGGATGGTGTTGGTGACCGCGTCGCGGACCCGGATGTGGGCGCCCACCGCCAGGACGAAGTACAGCGTCAACGCCGCGGTGGTGACGCGGGCCAGCACCGGGAAGCGGTGCACCGACAGCAGACCGACCGCCGAGGCCACCTTGACGATCGGCAGCACCTTGCGGACCTCGGGTGAACAGCCCAGCTGGTCAAGCGCCGTGGCGATGTAGGGCACCGGGATGGCGCAGGCCACCGCGTCGGCGACTTGGAAGGCCGCCAGCCCCGTGTAGGTCTTCGGCGATGTCAGCGCGCTCATGGATCCGACTGTAGCCGCGGGCGCCGTAGACCGCGAGCAGACGTGAAAGCCCCCTCTGGAACCCGGTTTTGGGGGCTTTCATGTCTGCTCGCGGAAGGAGAAGGGGGAACTAGTCCAGATTCAGTGTCGCCTCTTCGAGATCCAGCCCGTGCAGGAGACTGCGCAGCACTTGGTCGTCGATGCGGCCGAGGTCGCGTTCGGCGACCAGCGCCGCACGCTCGGCGCCCAGCATCTCCAGCCGCAGCCGGCGAAAGGCCGCGGCGGCGGTCTCGTCGCTGTCGTCGTTATCCGGGTCCAAGCGGCGCAGCCGTTCCCGGGCTGCGTTACGCCGCCGCGTGTTCCAGGTACGCAGGGCGTCGGCGGCGCGCTCGCTGGCCGGCGACGGCTCGCTGGAGGCGAGCACCTCGTCGAGCCGGTTGGCGGCAGAGAGGGCCGCCTTGTCCTGTGCGGCCGCCGCGGCGATCGCATCGTTGCGGTCCTGATCGGTGCGAACATCCAGCCGCCGGATCAGCCACGGCAGCGTCATCCCGTGCAGCAGCAGCGTGCCGACGACCACCACGAAAGTCAGAAACACCAGCTGCGGGCGGCCCGGGAACGGTTCCCCGGCCAGCGTCGTCATCGGAACACCGAAGGCAGCCGCCAGCGACACCACGCCGCGCATCCCGGCCCAGGCGAGGATGAACACCTGCCCGGGCGTGGGGGCGGCCTCGCGTTGCCGGATCCCGGCCGAGAGCCTCCGCGGCAGGTAGGAGAACGTCAGCACCCACACCCCGCGCACCGCCAGCACCGTCGCGAACACCAGCAGCGACGCGACGGTCAGAGTGGAAAAGCGTACGCCCTGCATGTTCTTCACCACGGTCGGCAGTTGCAGGCCGATCAGCAGAAACGCCAACGACTCCAACACCAGCTGCACCGCGCGCCAGACCGCCTGGTCCTGCAGCCGGGTGGCGTAGTGGGCCCGGGTGAAGCGCTGTCCGAGGATCAAGGCGGCGACCACCACCGCGAGCACCCCCGAGCCGTGCACCTCCTCGGCGACCAGGTAGATGACGAACGGGGCAACCAGCCCGACAGCGCTCTCCACCAGGGGGTCGGTCAATTTGGACCGGATGACCACGATGAGTGCCCCGAAGGCCATCCCGACCGCCACGCCGCCGACGGCGGACAGCACGAATGTCGCCAGACCGGTGCCCCAGCCGGTCGCGGCGCCGATCGCCGCGGCCAGCGCCATCTTGTAGACGGTCAGCGCGGTGGCGTCGTTGAGCAGGCTTTCCCCGCCGAGCAGCGTCATGATCCGGCGTGGCAGCCCGACCCGGCGGCCGACCGCGGTCGCCGACACCGCATCCGGCGGCGCCACGATCGCGCCCAAGGTCAGCGCGGCCGCCACGGTGAACTCCGGCACGGTGTAGTAGGCGACCACGCCGACGGCGACGGTGGTGGCCAGCGGCAGGCCGACCGCCAGCAGCATGATCGAGCGCCGGTTGCGGCGCATGTTGATGTAGGAGCTCTCCAGCCCCGCCGACCACAGCAGCGGCGGCAGGATCACGAACAGCACCAGGTCGGGCCGCAGCGCGATGTCGGGCACCGCCGGGATCAGTCCGACCAGCAGGCCGGCGATCACCAAGACCAGCGGCGCGGACAACTTGTGGTGCCGGGCGATGGCCGCCACCAGCACTGCGGCCACCAGCGAGCCCAACAGTGCGGGGTTCACCGTCGTTCGCACCTCCGTCCGCGTTCACCTTTATCCTTGAGCACCATGCAACATTGCCTTGGCGCGGGAGGGTAGGGCGGTTGAACGGGGAGTCCGAGGAAGGGCGGGAGGTCGCGACCGAGCGGTTGTCCGCCGACGGTCCCAGTCGGACCAGGGTGGCACTGCTCGGCTCCGGGGAGCTCAGCCGGGAGCTCGTGACGGCGCTGCAGCGCCTGGGCGCCGAGGTGATCGCTATCGACCGCTACGCCGACGCCGCGTTGCACGGGATCGCCGACCGCTCGGTGGTGGTGGATCTGAGCGACAACGACGAGCTGGCCGCGGCGATCCGGTGGTTGCAGCCGAAAGTCGTGGTGGTCGCCTCCGACGTGGTGGCTACAGAGGCGCTGACCGCCGTCGTCGACACCGGTTTCACCGAACTGGTGCCCGGCCTGCGCGGTGCCCGGCTGGCCGGCGACCCGGAGGGTTTGCGGCGGCTGGCCGCCGACGAGCTCGGATTGCCGACCGCGCCGTTCTGGTTCGCCGGTTCGGTCGAGGAACTGCAGGCGGTGGCCAAGCACGCCGGATTCCCGATGGTGGTCAAACCGGTGGCAGGGGCGCTGGGCGAGGGCCGCTCGGTAATGGTGCGCGAGAGCGACATCGAACCGGCCTGGCAACGCGCGATTTCAGCCGCCGGTCCGGGCGCACCGGCCCGGGTGCTGGCCGAGACCGTGGTCGAGTTCGACAGCGAGGTCACCTTGCTGGCCGTGCATCGCGACGGCGCGGACGGTCCGGCGTTGGATTTCTGCGCGCCGATCGGGCACCGCACCGAAGAGAACCCGAACGGGCAACTGACAGTGGAGCTGTGGCAGCCCTACCCGATGAGCAAGGTGGCGCTGGATGCGGCCAAATCGGTTGCTGCGCGCATCGCGCGGGCACTCGGCGGTCGCGGCCTGTTCGAGGTGCAGTTGCTGGTGCACGGCGACGAGGTGTACTTCACCGGCGTCAACGTGCGGCCCTACGATGCCGCGCTGTTGACGTTGCGCACCCAGCGGCTCTCCGGTTTCGAATTGCAGGCACGCGCGATCCTCGGGCTGGCGATCGACGCCATCATGGTCTCGCCCGGCGCCGCCCGGTTGATCTACTCGCGGCGGGTGCCGGGCGGGGCGGCCACCGAGGCCACCGCCGACAGCGTGGCCGTGGTCGCCGATGCGCTCAGTGTGACCGAAAGTGATGTGGTGGTGTTCGGACACCACGAGGGTCACCCGCGCCGGCGGCTGGGATTGGCGCTGGCGACCGGTCCGGACGTGGCAGTCGCCCGCGACCGGGCCGAGCAGGTCGCGGCCGTTCTCGGCAAGCTGTGGCCGTGACCCGCCGTGGCGTGAACCCGCCGCGGGTGCGAGACTTCCGCAGGTGAGCTACGCAGGAGACATCACCCCCGAGCAGGCCTGGGCGATACTGCGCGACGACCCGACGGCGACGCTCATCGACGTGCGCACCGACGCCGAATGGCGCTTCGTGGGACTGCCGGACCTGTCCGGTCTAGACCGCGCGGTGGTCTGCATCGAGTGGGTCCACTCCGACGGCAGCCCCAATGTGAATTTCGCGGATGAACTGGCCGCCCGGGTGCCGGCCGGGCCGGCGGTGTTCCTGTGCCGCTCGGGAAACCGCTCCATTCCGGCCGCCGCGACCGCCACCGCAGCCGGCATCACGCCGTCCTACAACGTGCTGGACGGGTTCGAAGGCCAACTCGACGAGCACGGGCACCGCGGCGCCGGCGGTTGGCGTGCAGTCGGATTGCCCTGGCAGCAGTCGTGAGCGAGCGCTCGGTCCGCGTTCCCAAACCGCTGCCCGACGGGGTCAGTCAGGCCACTTTGGGGGTGCGCGGCGGTCTGCTGCGCTCGCAGTTCGACGAGACCGCCGAGGCGCTGTTCCTCAGTTCGGGTTATGTCTATGAGTCCGCGGCCGCCGCGGAGCAGGCGTTCACCGGGGAGGTCGACCGGTTCGTCTACTCGCGCTACGGCAATCCGACCGTGTCGATGTTCGAGGAGCGGCTGCGACTGATCGAGGGCGCCCCGGCGGCGTTCGCCACCGCCAGCGGCATGGCGGCGGTGTTCGTCTCGCTCGGTGCATTGCTGGGTGCCGGTGACCGGTTGGTGGCCGCGCGCAGTCTGTTCGGGTCGTGCTTCGTGGTCTGCAACGAGATCCTGCCCCGCTGGGGGGTCGAGACGGTGTTCGTCGACGGCGACGACCTGCAGCAGTGGGAGCAGGCGCTGTCGGTACCCACTCAAGCGGTGTTCTTCGAGACGCCGTCGAACCCGATGCAGTCACTAGTCGACATCGCCGCGGTCACCGAGCTGGCCCATGCCGCCGGCGCGAAAGTGGTGCTGGACAACGTATTCGCCACTCCGCTGCTGCAGCAAGGCTTCCCGCTCGGGGTGGACGTCGTGGTGTACTCGGGCACCAAGCACCTCGACGGCCAGGGCCGGGTACTCGGTGGAGCGATCCTGGGCGACCAGGACTACATCGACGGCCCGGTCCAGACGCTGATGCGGCACACCGGCCCGGCACTCAGCGCCTTCAACGCCTGGCTGCTGCTGAAAGGCCTTGAAACACTGGCTGTTCGGGTCGACTACGCCAACGCCGCGGCGCTGCGGATCGCGGAGTTCCTCGAACAGCATCCCGCGGTGCGCCGGGTGCGCTATCCGTTTCTGGCGTCGCATCCGCAGCACGACCTGGCGCGCAAGCAGATGTCCGGTGGCGGAACCGTCATCACCTTCGAGCTCGACGCCCCGGCGAGCACCGCCAAGCAGCGGGCGTTCGAGTTGCTGGACAAGCTGAGCTTGATCGACATCTCCAACAACCTCGGCGACGCCAAGTCGCTGATCACCCACCCGGCGACCACCACCCACCGGGCGATGGGGCCCGACGGGCGCGCCGCGATCGGTCTGGGCGACGGGGTGGTGCGGATCTCGGTCGGGCTGGAAGGCACCGACGACCTGATCGCCGACCTGGCTCAGGCGCTGGGTTAGCCCACCGAGCGGCCCCGGATCAGTCGTTCTCGATGACCCCGGTGGCGTGCTGGGCGCGGTCTTCGTAGGCCTTGCGGGCCGCGGTGTCCAATTGCAGGAACACCGTGTCGTTGTGCGTCTTCTTGTTGAGCCAACGGCGCGCCCGATCGGGCAGCAGGGTCGCCAGGATCGCGGTGCGACGCCCGAAACTCGGCACCGACACCAGCGTCTTCGGCTTGTCGAGCACCTTGACCACCGCGGCAGCGATGTCCTCGGGCTGCACCGGCTTCTGTGCCGCCGACGGCGTCGTGCCCGAGATCAGTTCGGTGTTGGTGAAGGTCGGCAGCACCGCGCTGATCGCCACACCCTGCGGCGCGAACTCGTCGGCCATCGCGGTGCTCAGACCGACGACCGCGAATTTGGTTCCGGCGTAGAGCACTTGGCCTGGAACGGCGACGATCCCGGCCATCGAGGCGATGTTGATGATGTGGCCGGCGCGGCGTCTCACCATCTCGGGCAGCACCAGCTGGCAGCCGTTGAGCACGCCGTAGAAGTTGACCTCGGTCGCCGACCGGATGGTTTCCTGGCTCTGGCCGAGGAACGGCCCGACCGGCATCACCCCGGCATTGTTGATCAGCACATCGATGTGGCCGTCACCGTCGGTGCGGGCCTTGTCCAGGAACGTCGAGAAGGACTCACGGTCGGTGACGTCGAGAGGGTAGCCGCTGACCGGGTTTCCGGGGCCGAGCTGCTGTACCGCCTTGTCGAGCACACTCACGTCGCGGTCGCCGATGACGACCCGGGCGCCGCGAGCGAGCAGGGCGGCGGCCGTCGCGAGCCCGATCCCGCGGGCGGCACCTGTGATGGCAATGGTCTTGCCACGAATGTTGTCCACGCGACGAACTTAACAGGTGTCAAGTTCGTGGGAAAGCCTCAGGACCAGCGGGCGAGGATCTCCCCGGCGTGCTTGCCCAGCGCGGCCTGCAACAGCGGCCCGAAGCTGACCCGGCCGATCCCGAGCTCGCCGAACGAGGCCGGGTCGTCCTGGTCGGGGGCGGCCAGCGCGTTGACCGGCTTGGGCAGCCCGGCGGCCAGGGCGCGCAGTGTCTCCGCATCGTGGCGCCCGACCGGGTAGAGCACGTCCGCGCCGGCTTCGGCGCACTCGGTCAGCCGCGCGATGGCGCGGTCGATGCGGTCCGCGTCGTCGCCGTCTTTGCGCAGGAACAAATCGGTGCGGGCGTTGATCACCAGGTGCGTGCCCGCGGCGTCGGCGGCTGCGCGCAGTGCGCCCACGAACTCGGCATGCTCCGACGCCGAGCGCAGCCGCTTGTCTTCGCTGTGCACCGAGTCCTCGATGTTGCAGCCGACCACGCCGGCCGCCAGCAGGCCTTCGACCAGCCGCTCGGCGGATTCGGCATAGCCCGACTCGATGTCGAGGGAGACCGGCACGTCGACGGCCTCGGTGATCTGGCGGACCCGGCCCAGCACCTCGGCGAACGACATCCCTTCGCCGTCGCTCAGGCCCATCGATTCGGCCACCGGCTTGCTGCCGATCGTCAGCGCCGCGAATCCGGCACCTACTGCCAGCTTGGCTGACCACACATCCCACACGGTCGGCAGGATCACCGGATTGCCCGGCTGGTGCATTGCCAGGAATGCCGCCGCCCGCTGCCCAAGAACCTCGTGACTCGTCATTTTTACAACTCTTCCATGTGGTATTTGCCAGCCGCTCAGCGGGGCCGGGCTTGTGGCGAATGGTCGAGGAATGCGGACGAAGTGTCTCCATCTCCCCTCGGTCGGCTTCGCGAGCGGGTAAGGACTGCAACGGTCTTCGACTGAAGTCCGAAAACATAGAGTGAACTGCGTTGGGATTCTTGGGTTATCGCGGGTTTTGCTGGCATCGGCGGTGGGTATAGCCCCGCTGAATTCCGGGTGGGGGATGAGACGGCCCCGTGATTCACCATAAGGCTTGCAGTGCCGTAGGCCGTTTATGAAAGCAACCGACTTTGATTCGCACGTAAGGGAAGTGGCACAGATGACCGGTCAATGGATTACTCGGAGTCTGGGCGCGGGGGCGGCAGCGGCTGCGTTCATGGTGTTCACCGTCTCGCCGATGGGCGCGGCGCACAAAGCTCAGGCCGACGAGCTGGACTGGCTTCTGGACCTGTTCAGCCCCACCGACTGGGCGGCTCCGGCCGCGGACGCCAGCGCGACCACCTTCAGTTGGGATGCGCTGTTCGACCCGTCGAGCGCGGGAGCGGCTGACGGCAGCGAGGGTGACTGGTTCGGCGGCCTGCTTGGGAGCCTGTTCGGCGACTTGTCGGTCGACGCGAACACCTACGCCATGATCCACACCTGGGAGCAGGATTGGATCACCAGCGACTTCGGTCAGTTCGTCGACAACTCGATCAATACGCTTTCTGGCCAGTTCCTGATCGGCAACGGTGCCGACGGTATGGACGGCGGCACGCTGGCCGACGCGGCCGGCGGCAACGGCGGGCTGTGGTTCGGTGACGGCGGCGCCGGTGGCACCGACGCCGACGGCGTGGGCGGCGTCGGCGGTGACGCCGGCTTGATCGGTAACGGCGGCATGGGCGGTGAAGGAGCCGACGGCGGTGCCGGCGGTATGGGCGGCACCGGCGGGACGCTGATGGGCGTCGGCGGTGCCGGCGGCACCGGCGGTACCGGTGTGGACGGCGGCGTCGGCGGCATCGGCGGCGACGGTGGCGCCGGGTTGGGCACGATCTTCGGTGCGGGCGGTGTCGGCGGGGCCGGCGGCGCCGGATATGAGGGCGTCGCGAATGGCCAAGGCGGCGACGTGACCGCCGGGAACGGCGGGGCCGGCGGCAACGGCGGCCAGGGCTCGACCATCGGTGGTAACGGCGGGGTCGGTGGCGCCGGTGGCGAGGCCACCTCCAACGGGTCGGATGGCACCGCGTTCGGCGGGGACGGCGGTGACGGGGGTGACGGCGGTGTCGGCGGTCAGGTGATGGGCGACGGCGGGGCCGGCGGGGCCGGCGGCGCGGCCACGGCCAACGGCTCGGGTGGCAACACCGTCGGCGGCGACGGCGGCGACGGCGGTGACGGCGCCGGTGTGGCCACGCCGGCGACCCCGGGGCCGGTCGGCGGTGACGGCGGTGCCGGTGGGGCCGGCGGCGACGCGCTCTCACACGGCATGGGTGGCACCGCCACCGGTGGTGACGCCGGTGACGGCGGCAACGGTGGTCAGGGTGGTGCCGGCAACGACGGTGGGGCCGGCGGCAACGGCGGCAATGGCGGCAGCGCCCGGGCCACCGGCTCCGACGGTCTTGCGACCGGTGGTGACGGCGGCGACGGCGGCAACGGCGGACCCGGTGGCGTGGGCGCCGCCGGCGGTCCGGGTGGTGAGCCCGGTGCGCCCGGGTCGCCCGTCGTCAACGGCAACGGCAGCACCGGCACGCCCGGCGCACCCGGTCAGGCCGGTCAGCCCGGTGCGGACGGCCCGCCCGCGGCTTCCGGCAGCGGTACCTGATCACGCGACTGAACGCACGACGGCGTCGCCGGTGACGCCGTCGTCGTCAGAGCCCCAGATCCTTGGCGATGATCGTCTTCATGATCTCGTTGGTGCCGCCGTAGATGCTCTGAATGCGGGCGTCGACGAAGGCCCGCGACACCGGGTACTCGCGCATGTAGCCGTATCCGCCATAGAGCTGCAGGCAGCGGTGCGCGGTGCGGAACTGCACGTCGGTACTCCACCACTTGAGCTTGGCGGCCCGCGCCGCGGTCAGCTTGCCGTCCAAGTGCGCTGCGATGCAGTCGTCGAGATAGGTTCGGGCGACGTCCAATTCGGTGGTCACCTCGGCCAGCACGAACTGGGTGTTCTGGAATCCGGCGATCTCGGTGCCGAATGCCCGGCGTTGCTTGACGTACTCCAGGGTCTCGGCCAGCACCCCTTCGGCGGCGGCGACGGCACCGACCCCCAGCGAGAGCCGTTCCTGGGGCAGGTTGCGCACCAGCTGATAAAAGCCTTGCCCCTCTTCGCCGAGCAGATTGTCGATCGGCACGCGCATGTCGGTGAACGCCAGCTCGGAGGTGTCCTGAGCGTGCAAGCCGATCTTGGCCAGGTTGCGGCCCCGGTGAAACCCGGGTGTGTCGGGCTCGACCACCAGCAGCGACAGGCCCTTGTATCGGTCGTCGCCGGTGCGGACCGCGACCACGAACAGATCGCCGGTCTGCCCGTTGGAGATGAAGGTCTTGGCGCCGTTGACCACATAGTGCTCGCCGTCGCGGTGTGCGGTGGTGGCGATGCCGGCCAGGTCGCTGCCGGTGCCGGGCTCGGTCATCGCGATGGCGAGCACCGTCTCGCCGGTCACCACGCCGGGCAGCCAACGCTTCTTCTGCTCCGCGTTGGTCAGATCGGTCAGATACGGCAGCACCACGTCGTTCTGCAACGAGAACGCGATCGCCTCGGCGGCGGCCCCGGCCCGCTGCAGCTCGTCGACGACGATCGCGTGGTAGCGGAAGTCGTTGACACCCGGCCCGCCGAACTCCTCCGGGACCGGAAACCCGAGCAGGCCCAGCCGGCCGGCCTCGAGGAACATCGAACGATCCCAACTGCCGCTGTGCTCGGCGTCCTCATGGGTGGGCAGGACGGTGGTTCGCGCGAAATCTCTAACCAGTTCCCGGAATTGGTGATGCTCGGAGTTGTAGCTCAGCATCAGCGGAAGGCGCCCAACCCGGTGAACGCCTGGCCCAGCACCAGCTGATGCATCTCCGGGGTGCCCTCATACGTCAGCACCGACTCCAGGTTGACCATGTGCCGGATCACCGGGTATTCCAGCGAGATCCCGTTGCCGCCCAAGATGGTTCGCGCGGTGCGGCAGATCTCCAGGGCGCTGCGGGTGTTGTTGAGCTTGCCGAAGCTGACCTGCTCGGGGCGCAGACCGATGCCGTCCTTGAGCCGGCCCAGGTGCAGCGAGAGCAACTGACCCTTGTGCAGTTCGACGGCCATGTCGACGAGCTTGGCCTGGGTCAGCTGGAAACCGGCGATCGGCTTGCCGAACTGGGTGCGCGCCATCGCATAGTCGCGGGCCGATTGCCACGCCGAACGCGCGGCACCCATTGATCCCCAGATGATTCCGTAACGCGCCTCGGACAGGCTGGCCAGAGCGCCCTTGACGCCGCGGGCGTGCGGCAGCATCGCCTCGGCGGGAAGTCTCACGTCGTCGAGCACCAGTTCGCTGGTGATGGAGGCGCGCAGCGAAAGCTTATGGTGGACGGTGTTGGCGGAGAACCCGGGCGTGTCGGTGGGCACGATGAAGCCGCGGATGCCGTCGTCGGTGGCGGCCCAGACCACCGCGACGTCGGCGATCGTTCCGTTGGTGATCCACATCTTGCGGCCGTTGAGGATCCAGTCCGATCCGTCGCGTTTGGCCCGGGTGGTCATGGCGGCCGGATCGGAGCCGACGTCGGGCTCGGTCAGCCCGAAGCAGCCGATCACCTCCCCGGTGGCCATACCCGGCAGCCACTGCTGCTTCTGCTCTTCGGAGCCGTTGTTGTAGATCGAGAACATCGCCAGCGAGCCCTGCACGCTCACCAGTGAGCGCAGGCCGGAATCGGCGGCCTCCAACTCCACGCAGGCCAGGCCGTAGTGCACCGCCGACGCCCCGCCGCACCCGTACCCGTGCAGGTGCATGCCCAGCAGTCCGAGCTTGCCGAATTCTTTCGCGAGCTCGCGGGCGGGTAGGTCGCCGATCTCGAACCATTCGGCGATGTGTGGCATGACGTGTTCGGCGCAGAACTTCGCGACGGTGTCCCGCAGCGCGATCTCGTCGTCGGACAACAGACTGTCCAGGCTCAACGGGTCGAGTGGGTCGAATTCCGGGGTATTACCGTGTGCCATCAGCTCATCCTGCCACCGTTGACGGCGCACAGCTTGCCCGGCCGAACTCAACCTTTCGGTTCGTCCGACATCGCCTCGCGCAGCTGATATTTCACGACCTTCCCGGACTGGGTGCGGGGCAGGGCGTCGACGAACTCCAGCCGGATCGGCAGCTTGAACGCCGCCAATTTGCCCCGGGCGAACTCGCGCAACTCGTCCAGCGTCAAGGTGGTACCCGCCTTCAGCGCTACCACCGCCGTCACCGCTTCGCCCCACTTGTCGTGCGGGGTGCCCAACACGGCGACTTCGGCGACGGCGGGATGCCCGTAGAGCACGTCTTCGACTTCGGCGGGGTAGACGTTCTCGCCACCGGAGATGACCATGTCCTTGACCCGGTCGATCACCCAGACGTAGCCCTCGTCGTCGGCCTGGCCGATATCGCCGGTGTGAAACCACCCCTCGGCGTCGATCACCGCGGCGGTGGCCTCGGGGTTACGCCAGTAACCGGCCATCACCTGCGGCCCGCGGACGCAGATCTCGCCGCGCGCACCGGCGGGCACCGGGTCGTTGTTGGCGTCGACCAATCGCACATCCGACAGCGGCAGTACCTGATTGCCGGCGGCGCCGATCTTCGCGCCGACCTCGTCGGTGCGCAGCACCAACGCCAGCGGCGCGGTTTCGGTGAGCCCGTATCCCTGCGCGAACGGGATACCGCGCTGCCCGTAGCGCTGGATCAGCGACTCGGGTACCGGCGCGCCGCCGCAGACGAAGTGGCGCACGCTGGACAGATCGGAGTCGGCGAATTCCGGGTGCTGGCTCATGAACAAGAACATCGCCGGTACCCCGAACATGGTGGTCACCCGGTGCTCGGTGATGAGCCGGAGCGCTTCGCCCGGATCGAAGGCGGGCATCAGTACGATCTGGCCACCCTTCTGCAGGGTCAGCAGGGTGGTGACATTGAGTCCGCCGATGTGAAACAGCGGTGCGCAGACCAACGACACGTCGTGCTGGCAGGTGTCGAACGCCAAGAGGGCATTGAAGTTGTTCCAGAACAGGTTTGCGTGAGTGAGCATCGCCCCCTTGGGCCGCCCGGTGGTCCCCGAGGTGTACATGATCACCGCGACCTCGTCGGCGTCGGCGAAGACCGGGTCAGCCAGCGGGGCGCGCTGGGTGAGCAGGTCGTCGACCACCTCCCAACCGGGAACCGGCGCCAGGGCGATCGCGCGGTGTAAGCCGGCCTGGGCGCGCACCGGGTCGATCACCGCGGCGCGCTCGGCGTCGGCCACCAGCGTGTGCACTCCCGCGTTGCCCAGGATGTAGCAGAGTTCGTCGGCGGTGAGCCGCCAATTCAGCGGTACGAATGCCGCGCCGATTCGGGCGGCGGCGAACAGCGTGACCAGAAAGTCGGGGTGGTTGAGGCCGACATAGCCGACCCGGTCGCCGCGGCGTGTCCCGCCGGCGCCGAGTTCGGCCGCCAGCCGGTCGATACGATCCGCGAAATCCCGATACGTCCAGGTGTTTTCGCCGAAGGTGATCGCCGGCAGCTTCGGCGTCGCCGCCGCCCGCCGGGCGATCCAGGAGCCGAGGTCGATAGGAGCGGTGCTCACCCGGTGAACGCTAACGCCAGAGCCTTGCGTCGGGGCGTGATTCGCCCCCTTTAACGCGCGGCCTGATTTTTTATGTCTTTCGACACTGATCTTCTTTCACCGGATGTGGGCGGCGGGGCACTTTTATGTGAGAAATGAAATTACGCGCGGTGATTTTAACTGTGAACCATTGTGACCGAGGTCTCAATACCGAGCGCCACCTGGGGAAATGCCGGATGGTGTGCCCGTGGTGGCGGGACGGATGACGCTAGATGAACGGCCCTTGAACATTGTCATTCTTCCGACTTTTCGGCTCGCGTAATCGGACAGGAAGCGGCTAGGTTCATGCTCGCCGAGCCGATCAATGCTCGGCGCAATCCAAGTGAAGGGTTTCGCAGATGAGCGGTCGCCGGCGGGGCGGTTCGGGAGCAGGGGTAGTCGCGGCGTTTCTGGCGCTGGCCTGCTGCCTGCTGGCCGCACCGACTGCGCACGCCGACTTCGACGACCTGCTCGACGGCATCTTCGGCGCAGCGACCGCCGGTGCCGACGTAGACCTGGGCGCGATCCCGGCCGACCCGGGTGACCTCGGCGATCTCGGCGGCGTCCTTCAGGATCCGCTGGGCCAGCTCGACCAGTTGTTCCACCAAGGGGCCGGCGACGACACGACTCCCGACACCGCCGGCTCCGGTGCGTCCTCCGATGGCACCCCCGATACCCATACCGGTGCCGAAAACGAGGGCGGCAGTTCCCACAACAGCCTGCCCAGCATGCCCAAATTCAGCCTCCCCAGCAGCGGCTCCGGCGGCAGCGGTGGCGGCTCGGGCGGCAGCGGTGGCGGCTCGGGCGGTGGCGGTGGTGGTGCGCCGCGGACCAAGTCCAACACCAGCGCCACTAACGCTGCACCGACGCCCCGGCCGGCGGCCCTGCCGTAGGTGGCAGTCTGAACCGGTGCCCGGTTCGATCTGCGACATCCTGCCGTCCGCGGCCGCAGCGCTCGGGGTTGTCGGCGCAACCGACGCCCTTGGCCTGATAGAGCAGGTCGGCGAGGTGCGGCGGCTGGCGGTGGTGCTGGTCGACGGACTGGGCTATCACCTGCTGCCGCAGTTGACGGCCGACGCGCCGCTGCTGGCCGCGGTGCTGGCCGGCGCGACGGGGCGGCTGACCGAGCTGGACTGCACCTTCCCGTCGACCACGCCGACCAGCCTGGTCTCGCTGGGCACCGGCGCGTCGCCGGGAGAGCACGGCGTGCTGGGTTTCACCGTCAACGTGCCCGGAACCGCTTCCGTGCTGACCCACATCTTCTGGGCTGACGAGCCGTCGCCGGCGTCCTGGCAGCCGGTGCCGACCTGGTTCGAACGACTCCGCGACGCTCGGATCAGCGCCCGGGCGGTGCTGCCGCAGATGTTCATCGGCAGCGGCCTGACCGAGGCCGCCTACCGGGGCGCGGAGTTTCGCCCGGTCGCCAAGGGTGAGCACTACGCCGCTCGGGTCGCCGCGGAACTGGCGGCGGCACCGGGCCTGGTCTACGGCTACACCGCGGCGCTGGACCACGCGGCGCACGTCTCGGGCATCGGCTCAGACCACTGGCACGCCGCGGCGGCCAAAGTCGATGCGCTGCTGCGTCATCTGCTCGACCACCTGCCCGGCGATGCCGCGCTGGTGGTCACCGCCGACCACGGCGGGCTGAACGTGCCCGAGCAGGCGCGCATCGACCTCGATGCCGACCCGCGGCTGCGCTCCGGGATTCGGGTGGTGGCCGGCGAGCCGCGGGTGCGCTACTTGCACACCGAGCCCGGTGCGACGGCCGAGGTGCTGGCCACCTGGACCGAACTGCTCGCCGGCCGGGCACTGGTCCAAACCCGCGAACAGGCCGTGGCCGCAGGCGTTTTCGGGCCGGTGCGCGAGCAGCACCTGGCCCGCATCGGTGACATCGTGGTGACTTGTAGCGGCGATACCGCGATCCTGGCGACCGAGCACGAGCCGCCGCAGACCGCGCAGCTGGTGGGCTTCCACGGCGGGCCCACCCCGGCCGAGACCGTGATCCCGCTGATCACCCTGCGTTGACTCTGCGGCCACCAGGCAGGTCACTCGCACTTTTGCCTGGTACGCGCAGAGTCAACGCCAGGGGTTCACTCCGAGTCGCCGTACTCGTCGAACCAGTGGGCCAGCTTGCCGCGCCGGCTGACCGCCCGCAGCCGGCGTTCTGCTGACGCGCGGGTTTTGCTGGTGGTGACGATCAGCAGTTCGTCGCCGGCGGTGATCCGGGTGTCGGGCTGCGGGACGAAGGTGTCGCCCTTGCGGATGATCAAGGTGATGACGCTCGGGTCGGGTAGCCGCAGCTCGAGCACCGAGACGTTGTGCAGCTTCGATTCGGGCTGCACCGTCATCGTCAACAGTTCGGCCTCCAAGACGTCCAGCGGGGCCGCCTCGACCTGGATCTCGCGGGTGGTGTCGCGCGATATCAACCCGAGCCAATGGGCAAACAGACCCAGGCTCGGGCCCTGCACCACCGTGTAGACCACCACCAGGATGAACACGATGTTGAGCAGCCGGTAGCTGTCCGGAACACCCTCGACGATCGGAAACGTGGCCAGCACGATCGGGACCGCGCCGCGCAGGCCGGCCCAGGACAAGAAGATCTGCTCACGCCACGGCACCCGGAACCAGATCAGCGAGGCCACCACCGACAGCGGCCGGCTGAGCAGCAGCAGCACCGCCCCGATCACCAGCGCCGGGATCAGCTCGCCAGACAGCTGGCTCGGGCTCACCAACAGGCCCAGCAGTACGAACAGCCCGATCTGCGCCAGCCAGCCCAGCCCCTCGGCGAACGACCGGATCGCCGCGCGGTGCGGCAGGCCGGAGTTGGCCAACACCACGCCCGACAGGTAGGCGGCGATGAAGCCGCTGGCGTGCGCGGACGCGGCGGCCGCGAAGGCCACCATGGCCAGCCCGAACGTGGCCAGCGGGTACAGCCCGGACGCCGGTAGCGCGGCGCGACGCAGCATCATCGCCCCGAGCAGCCCGGCGACCAAACCGATGGCCGACCCGACCACCAGCTCGTAGACGACGCTGCCCACGGCGTGCAGCGGCGCGATCGTCAGTGGCGTGGTGCTCAGCATCAGCACCACGATCGCCGCGGGCGCATCGTTGAAACCGGACTCCGCTTCCAGCAGACCGGCCACCCGCCGCGGCAGCGGCAGCACCCGCAGAATGGAGAACACCGCGGCGGCGTCGGTGGGCGAGACGATCGCCCCCAGCAGCAGCGCCAGCTGCCAGCTGACGCCCAGCAGCAGGTGGGCGGCCACCGCGATCACCGCCATGCTGACCACCACGCCGACGGTGGCCAGCACCGCCGCCGGTGCCAGTAGCCGGCGGATGTTGCCGAACGTCGTCGTCAAGCCACCTTCGACCAGGATCACCGCCAGCGCAGTCGTGCCCAGGTCACTGGCGAGTTGCACATCGGAGAAGTCCAGCCCGAGTCCGTCGTTACCGATCGCCACCCCGACGAGCAGGAACAGCAGCAGGCTGGGCAGCCCGACCCGATCCGCCGCCCGGGTGGCGATGATGCTCGCCAGCAGCACCAGGCCCCCGATCAGCAGGGCCAGGTAGAGCTGTTCCAGGCTCATCTGATCCCCATTCGGGCCGTCGGTGGTGGTCGAACCCGATCGTGTGATTCGCTCATGGTCAGCGGGTTCGTGTTATCTGTCAGTAAATCAGTACTGCCGCCACCACTGTGGTACACCCGGATCAGGCCAGGGGCGGTGCGCGGAGGAGGGGAGCGATCATGCGCGTCGGGATCGCCGGTGCAGGTGCGGTGGGGCGATCTGTCGCACGAGAACTGATCGGCGACGGCCACCGGGTGCTGCTCATCGAGCGCAACCCGGCGCACTACGAACCGCACTCCGTGCCCGAAGCCGACTGGCTGCTGGCCGACGCCTGCGAGCTGTCCGCGCTGCAGGAATGCGGCATCGAGATCTGCGACGTGGTGATCGCCGCCACCGGTGATGACAAGGCCAACCTGGCCGTCGCGCTGCTGGCCAAGGCCGAGTTCGGGGTCGCCCGGGTGGTGGCCCGGGTCAACAACGCCCGCAACGATCGGTTGTTCACCGCGGAATGGGGTATCGACGTGGCGGTCTCCACACCGCGGGCGATGGTCGCCGCGGTGGAGGGGGCCATCGACGTTGGCCACCTGGTGTCGTTGATGGGGCTGCGGAGCGGTCAGGCCAGCCTGATGAAACTGACACTGCCCGAGGACAATACGCTGATCGGCCAACAAATCTGCGACGTCGCGCTGCCCGAGGGAGCCGCGCTCATCGCGGTGCTGCGCGGCGACGCGGTCATCCTGCCGCGGGCGGCCGACGCGCTGCGGGCCGGCGACGAGATGCTGTTCGCGGTGGCCGCCGGGATCGACGCCCAGGTTCAGGCGGTCGTGCACGGGGTGCCGGCCGGCAGAGAGATGCACTGAACATCGTGCCGCCCCGGTGGACACCCATGAGCACGGCGCCGGCCGCCGATGACGCCGGAAGCCTGGCCACCGGCGCCGGGGTCATCGCGACGGTGCTGGCCGCGGCGCGGGCGGCGGCGACGTCGCGCGGTCTGATCAACGACCCGTTCGCCGCGCCGCTGGTGCACAAGGTGGGCCTGGACTTCTGCATCCGGGTGGCCGATGGCGATCTGGACATCAGCCGGCTCGGCAAGGACGGCGGGTTCCCGCGGCTGGCGGAGTTCTCCGCGGCCCGCACCACGTTCTTCGACGCATTCTTCACCGACGCCGCGCGCGGCGGGATCCGTCAGGCGGTGATCTTGGGCTCGGGACTGGACACCCGCGCCTACCGGTTGTGGTGGCCGGCCGAGACCGTCGTCTACGAGGTGGACCATCCGCCGGTGGTCGACTTCAAAGCCACCACGATGCGAGCCTGGGGCAGTACGCCGAGTGTCAACCGCCGTGCGGTCGGTGTCGACCTGCGCGGCGATTGGCCGGCGGCGCTGCGGCGAGTCGGTTTCGACGCCACCGCGCCCACCGCTTGGGTCATCGAGGGTTTGCTGGTCTGGTATGTGCCGTCGGATGCGCAGAACCGCCTGCTCGACGGTGTGAGCGCGCTCAGCGCCCCGGGCAGCCGGCTCGCCGCCGACCACGCGGTGCCGCCGAGCCGGCCGCAAGCGGTGCATCACGAATCCCTCGTCGAGCGCTGGCGCCGCCGCGGCTTGAGCCTGACCGGTCCGGGACCGTTCTATTCCGGAGAGCACACCGATGTGGTGCGGCACCTGACCGAAAGCGACTGGATGACGGTCGATTCCGGGATCGGCGAGCTGTTCGCCGCCGCCCGGCTGCCCCGGTTGACGGACCGTGAGCTGGACGGGGCCCCGGCCGCGATCCGCTATGTCGCCGCTACCCGGAGCTAGCCATCACCATTGTTTCTCACTTCGGGAAGCATTGCGGGACCATTTATCTCGTACAACGTCATATTAAGTGCGACTGTCGTCACTGACCGGAGCGATTGCCAGACACCGCAGTGAACTTATACAACCTGTGACGGTGAAAGGGGTTGGCGACCGAATGGGGTTGCTGCTCAACATGTTTGATTTGACCCAACCGTCGAGTAACGCCTCCTCGGAGAGCGGTCTTCCTGCGGAGCTTCTCCGTCATTCAATTTGTCCAAGAGGGACTTTCGGTAATTACTTCGCAGCTCGTACACAGCGAATCCCCGGCAAGTGGGCCTAGCTTGATGATTCGTCAACAGGCGGACAGCGCGACGATGCGTGAATGACCGGTATTTCCAGGAGGTTACGTGGTTCTCACACGCTGCATCGCGCGGGTACAGCCCCAGCGTCGGCCATATCGAAGCGCTCGATGACCGCAGTGCAGAGCATCGGGTGACTCGCATCTCCTGGGGCAGTTGTAAAGGGGTTGGGTGGAAATGGATTTCGGGGCGTTACCGCCGGAGGTGAATTCCGGCCGGATGTACTTGGGGGCCGGCCCAGGCCCGTTGCTGTCCGCGGCATCCGCTTGGGGCGAGCTGGCGGCGGAGTTGCACTCGGCGGCCGCGGGCTACGGTGCGGTCATATCGGACCTGTCCGCCGATTGGCATGGGTCGTCCGCCAACGCCATGTCGTTGGCGGCTGCGCCATATGCCGAGTGGATGAGCGGACTTGCGGCCCAGGCCGAAGAGGCGGGAGTGCAGGCGACCGCGGCCGCCGCCGCCTACGAGGCGGCGTTCGCAGCCACCGTTCCGCCACCGGTGATCGCTGCGAACCGCAGCCTGCTGATGACGTTGATCGCGACGAACATTCTCGGGCTCAACGCTCCGGCGATCGCGGCCACTGAGGCGCACTACGCCGAGATGTGGGCCCAGGATGCCGGAACCATGTACGGCTACGCCGGTGCCTCGGCGTCAGCCGCCCAACTGGCGCCGTTCGCCGAGCCGCCGCCGACCACCGACCCGGCTGGCGTTGCCGAGCAGGAAGCCGCGACCGCGAAGGCCACCAGTAGTCCGGCAAGCTCTGTTGCGCAGCAGGTTTCGCAGGCGATGGCAACGTTGCCGAATACGCTGCAATCGCTGTCAGGGAGTCCCGCCGTGGCGGGATCGGCGTTGCCGGGCGGCCTCGGCACCGATCTGGCCAACTGGAACACGATCATGTCAACGCTGAGCGGGGCGTACAGCCCGATGTTGGGATGGACGTCTGTGCCCGGCGGTCCGTTGCTGTCGTTCGGACAGATATTCAGCTGGCCGATCAATGCCATGGGCGCCACCTCATACCTGGCCGGCCCGAAGGCTATCACCGGCGCGTTGACGCCGCTGTCGTCGCTGGCGAGCCAGACCATTCCGGCGGCCGGACTCGGCGGGGGCCCGGTGACGGGCACGCTCGGCCGGGCGGCGCTGGTCGGACAGTTGTCGGTGCCGACGGCGTGGGCCACGTCCGCACCGGCGATCCAACCCCTTGTCTTGTCGCTGCCGACAAGCGCGGCCGCTCCGGCAGCCGCGTTGGCCGGTGAAGACGCACTGTTCAGTGAGATGGCCCTCTCCAGCCTGGCCGGACGTGCCATGGGCGCCACGACCGGCCGCACCGTCGGCGCGACGATGACCGGTACTGCCGGCTGCGGAGTGGGCGCCGATGTGCTCGGCGCCATTGCAGAGGCAGACCCGGCGGCGGCCACGATCGTTGTGATTCCGGAGCTCGGCGATGACTGACGTTTCGAAGCCGGCTTGTGGCCCCGCGCCCGCAAGCTGGGCTGCGCTACGGGAGGGGGGATAGGCGAATGTATTTCTCTCTGTTACCGCCGGAGACCAACTCGGGAAACCTCTACACCGGTCCAGGGTCCGGTCCGTTGCTGTCGGCGGCAGCGGCATGGGACCGTTTGGCCGGTGAAATGCAGTCCGCGGCAGCGGATTACAACACGGTAGTGGCGGGATTGACCGCTGGGTCATGGGCCGGCCCGTCGGCCGAGTCGATGGCCGCCGCGGCCGGACCCTATGCGGCTTGGATGTCGGCCACCGCGGCGCTGGCCGCCGAGGCAGGCGCGCAGGCGCAGGCCGCCGCAGCCGCCTACGAAGCCGCCTACGCGGCCGTCGTACCACCGGAAGCGGTGGCGGCCAACCGTACCCAGTTGACGTCGTTACTCGCGACGAACGTGGTCGGCCAGAACACCGCGGCGATCGCAGCTACCGAAGCCCAGTACCTGGAGATGTGGGCCCAGGATGCCGCGGCCATGCACGGTTATGCGGCGGCGTCGGCAGCCGCCACCAAGATCAGCGCTTTCACCCAACCGCCGCAGACCACCAACGCGAACGCGCCGGTCGCTCCGTCAACCGCTGCCGTGTCATCGGCTTCGAACCCGATGCTGCAGGCAGGCGCCGATATGGCGACCCGGTACACCGCGTTTTTCAACAACATGTTGAACACCCTGACCGGCTCGCCCGACGCCGGTTCGACGTTTGCGGCGATGTATTCAGCTCTCAAGGTCCCCCTCGGCTTCACCACTCAGTTCAATGACGTCTCCATGCTCACCAACTTCCCGATCCAGAACTTTCTGAAGTTCGCGCCCCCGCTCGGACGTGCTCTCGTCGAGATCCCGGGCACCCGCATGGGTGCAGGACTCGCGCTGCCGCCGTCCGGTGCACTGATGTCCAGCGTGTCGGCCGGGATGGGCGAGGCCAATATGGTGGGGTCGCTGTCCGTCCCACCCGCCTGGGCCGGCCAAAGCCCGGCGATCAGGTTGGCGGCCAGCGCGCTGCCGACGGCCGGAACGCCCGCCGCCGTTCCCGGGAGCCTGCTGAGTCAGATGGCACTGGGTGGCATGACCGGTGGCGCTGTCGGCAGTGCGGCACCCCGGGTCGCCGCCGCAGGGCGGACCAGCGTCACCACCGGCCGGAGGGCCAAGACGCCCGCCAAGCTCGACCAAGTCCTCGCCAAGCTGCGCCATCAACCCGACTCGGTGCAGCACTGGAATACCGACCAAGCCGGATTGGAGGACTTGCTCGACGAGCTGTCGAGGAAGCCGGGAATCCACGCTGTGCATCTCAAGGGCAGGAGAACGAAGGCGCCCAAGACATCCGGGGTCTGACGCCCCGCATCCCATCGTGACCCGCTTCGGAATCGGAGAAATCATGCAAATGCTTTTGGAGTTCTGGCAGAACTTCAGCCACAACCTGTTCAAGCCGCTGCTGCTGTTCTTCTACCTAGGCTTCCTCTTGCCGATCTTGAAGGTGCCGTTTGAGTTTCCGCCGGCGATCTACCACGGGCTCACCATGTACCTGCTGCTGGCAATCGGCTGGCACGGCGGCGAAGAGCTCGCTGGGATCAGCATGTCCAGCATCGGAGGAGTGCTCGGTTTCATGGTGACCGGGTTCCTCGTGAACTTTGTCATCGGCGCGTTGGCCTACTTCATCTTGAAGCACACCACGAGAATGCGAGAAGTGGACCGGGCCACGGTCGCCGGCTATTACGGTTCGGACTCGGCGGGCACGTTTGCCACCTGCGTGGGCGTGCTGGCCACCGCGGACATTGTCTTCGACTCTTATATGCCGGTCATGCTGGCAATCATGGAGATTCCCGGCTGTCTGGTCGCGCTGCTCCTGGTGGCTCGGCTGCGGCGCAGAGGAATGGACTCCACCGGTCTGCTGCCCGGTGAGATCGGCTACACGGGGTCGGCCGCAAGCGTGGTTCGGGCTGCTCAGGGGAGCAGTACGGAGACCGTCTCTTTCGTTGCACTCGATGATCTCCCGGAAAATCTCGAAGCGGAATCCGGGAAGACTGCCGCGCCTAACGCGGAGACCTCCTTCATCTCCGGCGCGATCCTTCGCGAGGTCTTTCTCAATCCCGGCCTATGCCTGCTCATGGGCGGTATTGCGATCGGATTCATCAGCGGACTGCAGGGACAGAAGGTCACTGCCGTCGATGATCCGGTCTTCCTGACCGCGTTCCAGGGGGCGCTGTGTCTGTTCCTGCTGGAGATGGGGATGACCGCGTCCCGCAAGCTGCGGGATCTGAGAGCGGCGGGCCGAGGCTTCATCCTGTTCGGGCTGCTCGCGCCGAACCTTTTCGCAACGATCGGTATCCTGGTGGCGCACTTGTATTCTCAGCTCACCGGGTTCCAATTGGAGACCGGGACCTACGTGCTCTTCGCGGTACTCTGCGGAGCAGCGTCCTATATCGCCGTTCCAGCGATCCAGCGGTTGGCCATTCCCGAGGCCAGTCCCAGCCTGCCGTTGGCCGCGTCGCTGGGCTTGACCTTCTCCTACAACGTGACGATCGGTATACCGCTCTACATCGAACTGGCCCACCTGCTGGCACGGATGTGAGTATCGGGTGGTGATGAGCGTGAAAGAGATCGTCGCGGTAGCGGGCCTGGCACTCGCGCTCGCCGGGGCCACTCCCGCTCAGGCGGACCCCGACGGCGCGGACAATGACCCTGCCTTCATCGCGTCCCTGAAGCAGTCGGGGATGACGTTTGCCAGTGAAGGGCAAGCGATCGCGGCCGCCCGGGCGGTCTGCGGGTCGATCAGCAACGGCGAATCCGGGCTGCAGGTCGTCAGAGAAGTGCAGAGCGATAACGCCGCGCTCACGCTGGACGGCGCTGCGCAATTCGCCGCCATCGCCGCCAACGCCTATTGCCCTGGGCAACTGAAGAATTGATCGGGCCATTGCGGCCGCTCCTACTGCCCGCAGCAGTGGGTGAAGAGGTTCGCGCGGGCAGTAGGAGCTGTCCCAGGGGCGCTATCCCGCCATGAATTCTGCGTAGGCAGAAGCCAATTCGGGCGGCAGCACCGTCGTCTGGCACTGCTGTTGCTTCTCACCGATCGGCGCCAGGATGCCACGCAACTCGTAGTACTCCTGCGGGTTGGCGGTGAAATAGCTGCGCACCTCGGCCGCGGCCTGCGGCCGTGGTGAGCTGATGGCCCGGTTCATCACGGCATTTGCGCCGGGGTGTGCGCTCAGATACTGGCGAGCCGAACCGGTAACCGAGTCGACGGTGCTGGTCACCGACGCCTGGCTGCAGTCCGGTGCCGCTGATGCCGACGGCGCGGCGATCAGGGTGGCGGCAGTGGCGCCCAGCAGTCCGGCGCCGAGGCCGAATCGCCGAATCATGGTGACGCCGTGGGTTTTCGACATGGATGTTTCCTTCCGGGTGGTTAATACAATTCCCGTCCGGAGCCCAAGGTACGCGCGGCCGGGGGGTGCGACATGTGTCCCGGAGCACAGCCGAATGTGCACTGGGGTAGCAAATTGATCACTCGCCGGTCGATCCGGGCAGGAGTGCCGCAAATGCGGATCCGATTGGTAAGGCTGCTCTTAAATTCCGTGATCAGCACTTATCGGATCGTGACCTTAAGGTTTGCCCGCACGCTCGGTTGCGGCTTCCGCAGCCTCCCGAATAGGGCCCCGCCACACATCGCCATGGCCGGGCGCGAGGATGTCGGTCTCCAGCAGCGCCAGCGCCGCCAGGCTGCGGATGCAGTGGTCCTGACTGTGGCTGAACAGTGCCGGCAGCAGCTGCGGGCCGGTGTGTGACAGCACCGGGTGGCCGGTGATCAGGGCGTCGCCGCTGGCCAGTATCCCGTCCACCAGATACGAGCAGTGGCCGCGAGTGTGGCCCGGCGTGGGGATGGCCACCGGCTGGCCGGGCAGCCCGGCGGCGATGTCGCCGGTCAGCGGCTGGGCTGAGGGGATGCCCTCGCGGTTCAGACCGCCGTTGCGCAGGACGTGCACGCTCCACCGGACCCAGCTCGGCCGCCACAGCTGCGGAGCCACCGCCAGCGGCGAGGCCTGCTCCAGATACTCCCGTTTGGCGTGGCCCACCTCGTCGGCGTGGCAGTAAACCGGTGTGCCATAGGTCTTGGCGAGCCAGATCGCCGCACCGAAGTGGTCGACGTGGGCGTGGGTGAGCAGCACCGCCTGCACATCGCCGGCGTCGTATCCCAGGGCGCCCAGCGACGCCAGCACGTCGGTGCGGTCTCCGGGGTAGCCGGCGTCGATCAGCAGCACGCCGGTGTCATCGGTGACCAGCAGCCAGTTGACCGCCTCACCGCGGGCCAGGTGGACCCGTTCGGTCACGGGAACGACCTCGACCAGCCTTTCACCCATGCCCGTGAGTCTAGGAAGAGCGCGGGAGGGTAGAAAAGGTGGAATGGCGGAACTCAAACTCGGATACAAGGCGTCGGCGGAGCAGTTCGGGCCGCGGGAACTGGTGGAGCTCGGTGTGGCCGCCGAGGCACACGGCATGGACAGCGCCACCGTCAGTGACCACTTTCAGCCCTGGCGCCACGAAGGCGGGCATGCCCCGTTCTCGCTGGCCTGGATGACCGCGGTCGGGGAGCGCACCGAGAAGATCCTGCTGGGTACCTCGGTGCTGACCCCGACGTTCCGGTACAACCCGGCCGTCATCGCGCAGGCCTTCGCCACCATGAGCTGTCTGTACCCGCAGCGGGTCTTTCTGGGTGTGGGCACCGGCGAGGCGCTGAACGAGATCGCCACCGGTTTCACCGGCCAGTGGCCCGAGTTCAAGGAGCGGTTCGCCCGGCTGCGCGAATCGGTGCGGCTGATGCGCGAGCTGTGGCGCGGCGATCGGGTGGATTTCGACGGCGACTACTACCGGCTCAAGGGCGCCTCGATCTACGACGTGCCCGAGGGCGGCGTCCCGGTCTACATCGCGGCCGGCGGGCCGGCGGTGGCAAAGTACGCCGGGCGGGCCGGTGACGGTTTCATCTGCACCTCCGGCAAGGGCGAAGAGCTCTACACCGAGAAGCTGATGCCCGCGGTGCTGGCCGGCGCCGAGGCCGCCGAGCGGGACGCCGACGGCATCGACAAGATGATCGAGATCAAGATCTCCTACGATCCCGATCCAGAGCTGGCGCTGAACAACACCCGGTTCTGGGCGCCACTGAGCCTGACCGCCGAGCAGAAGCACTCCATCGACGACCCGATCGAGATGGAGAAGGCCGCCGATGCGCTGCCGATCGAGCAGATCGCCAAGCGCTGGATCGTCGCCTCCGATCCCGACGAGGCGGTGGAGAAGGTCGGCCAGTACGTGCAGTGGGGCCTGAACCACCTGGTGTTCCACGCCCCCGGTCACGACCAGCGGCGTTTCCTGGAGCTGTTCAAGACCGACCTGGAGCCGCGGCTGCGCCGGCTGGGCTGAGGTCCGGCGACTTTATGCCGAGTGTGCGGTTTGGTCCGCGACACGCCGAGACCGGCGTACCAAACCGCACATTCGACGGCTGCACCGCGTTGGCCCAAATCGCCCGCCGCAGAGGTGGTTTGGCGAGGCGAAGGCGACTCGTCATCCAGCAGGAGTCTGCTTAGTGCTCTCGTCGGTCTCGCGGCGGACGCTTGCGATCAGCAAGCCGAGGACGAGGATGACCGGGACGCTGATGAACCAGACCGTGAGCACAAGAATTGGCCCCCAAAACGTTAGGCACAAGACAACCAGCCGAACGTATTCGCCCCCGTCGGGAACTGGCGACGTATCCCGTGGCGTAACAATCAAGCCGATCGACTCTGCAAGCCCCACAATCACACAGCACGCGACTGCGACCACGGCTACCGACCAGAGCGCCCGTCGCAGCGATGGTTTGGCGAAGTGAAGACGCGTCATTGCCCGGTAGAAGTCTGTTCGGTGCTCGCGCCCGTCTCGCCGCGGCGGACGCTTGCGATGAATATGCCGAGCGCGATGATGACGGGAATCGTGATGAACCAGGGGATCAGCAAGTAAGCCTGACCCCATAGCAAGACGGACCAGATGTAGATCCGGATGTATTCGCCGACCGAATACGGGTATTCGTCGGTGAGCGCCGAGACCGATAGTGCCGTGCCAGACGCCACGCTGGCCACGGCGTAGACAGCAGCGACTGAAAGAGCCACCCGCCCCAGCGATGGTCTAGTGAAATGGAACCTCATCGGCCGGTGCCTACCGTAGGCGCGCTGCTCTTGAAGGGATCCGTGAGCCGCGTCGTATGACTAACGAACGGATCGTCAAAAAATGGCAGGGCGTTATGCGGCAGGGCGTTTTCCAGCTCCCATTTCCAGTTCGGCATATCGGGGCGTACCGCGTGGATCGACGTATCGCCGATCCAGTGGTGGCGTTCAAGGCTGGTGCCCGGCCCCCATGGGCTGCCCGAGTTCGCCGGCGACCACTGCAATTGAGCGGGCGCGGCGCCGTCGCGGTACTGGTAGGTCTCCATGCTCGGGTAGATAGTAGTGCTCCCTCCGAGGCCAACCGTGCCGTCTGCGTGTGGAGCGAAGGTGATTCGTCCGTTGACCGTCGCTCCAACGGCGGTCGCTACCGGCCACTCGTACGCGTCGTGGGCGTTGTAGTCGATTGTCAACCGCCCGTCTGGCGCTTGTGCCACATGGACGTTCGGCACTGCTGCCGCCGCGCCGCCGCGTTGTCCGTCAACCGCCGATGTGGGGTTCTGGCGGACCACAACCATCCCGTTGTCGTAGTCAACGAACATCGATACCCGCGAGCACTCGACGTCCGCATTTGCGCTCGGACCCCGATTGTCACCGAAGTTATCGGGACGTAGACGTCGGTGTTGAAAGTCGTCCATGTCCTTCGGGATGTTGTACACGTGATCAGCAGGAATGAACATATTGGACCGGACAACCCCCTTGCCCGGTTGCGGTGTGATCCTGCCCGCGACGATCTCCGGTGGCACCCCGTGATATTTGGGATCGTAGCTGTGCGGGTCCAGCGCTGCCGCCATGCGCCAGTCGTTGTCGCTCACGGGGTCGCGGCCGTAAACCTTGTTGAACGCTTCTCGTTGGTTGCCGGCCCGGTCGGCGTCGGTCTTCCAACGGTCATCCAGCGGCACCGCGTGTGGTTGCCCATCGGCAGCCCCCGCCCCTCCGTCGGCCCCTTCGCCGGGGAAGGCGAATTCGTGTAGTCCCGCGGTGGCAGTGGTGAGGTTGCCGGCGATCTGCGCCTCATTGGCGACCAGGTTGGCGGCCCGAGATTTGATGAAGCTGGCGTGGGCTTGGGCGGCCTGTTCGCGGGCCTCCTGCTCTGCCGCCGAGGTGTAGTAGGTCCAGGTGTCGGTGACGGAGTAGTCGTCGCCCACCCGGAAGCCCTCGCGTTCAGCGGCATAGACGGCCGACAGCACCAGTCCTTTGTTTGCCACCTGCGAGTCGTAAGCGAGATCGGCAGTACCGGCGGCGTTGATCAGCATGTCGGCGGGGCTGTGCACCGTCACCACATCGGCGGCGGCGCGGTGCTGGAAGGCTTCGGCGCCGGCGCCGGTCCACGCGGTGCCGCCGGGACGCGCCGAGGCGTCACGGACTTCGGTGAAGGCGGCTTCCCAGGAGTGGGCGAGGCTTCTCCAGGCGGCGGCGCTGGTCTTGAGGTAGTTCCAGTTCGCGTCCTCGATCTCGGCCAGCGTCGGAAGGGTCATCGCGGGCTACTTCGGCGTCCCGAATCCGCCGGCCGCGCCACCGTCGGCGCCAGAGCCGCGCGGGGCCAACGGGGTGAAGCCGGCTGCGCGGCGGGGGACTGCAGCCAGGGCGGCGGCGCCGTCGTTGTCCATCGCCTCGTAATCGTGAGCGGCCGTCGTGAGCTTGTTCGAGGCCGCCGTCATCCGCCCGCGCATCGCCGTCGAGGCCCTACTCCCGCCGGCGTTGGCGGTACTGACCGCCGCCGCGCTGGCCTGCCAGCCCGATGTAGTCACTGCGGGCAGCATCGGCGCGACCTGAGCCGCCAGCGCCTCGCAGCGCTGCGCCAACTCGCGCAAGCTGGCAGGGGTGACCTGCAGCGGTGCTGGGGAGGTCATGAGAAGAGCGTAGTGGGATTTTCAACGATGTCAGTTCACTGATATTGGGGAGTACCGCTCCCACGGGTCGCGCGGAATCTTCGCCGCGTCAGCTGGGCTGATCGCCGAGCGCCCTCGACCGCCGAGTGTGCGGTTTGGTCCGCGACACGCCGCCCCTGCCGTACCAAACCGCACACTCGACGGCAGGGCGGCCGGGCGGCCGGGCAGCTGACGAAAGGGGCGACGGCTCAGAAGGTGCTCATCGGCCGCACCGCGTTGGCCATGTCGACCAGCGCGTAGCGGTGCGCCTGGGTCGGCGCCAGCCGGGCCAGGGCCCGCAGCGCCATCTCGACGCCGAGCCGCAGCCCGTGTTCGGTGAAGGGGAAGCCCAGGATGTGGTTCGTGCTGGCGTCGTGCTCGGCCAGCCAGTCCATCGCCGCTCCCAGCACCAACGCCCGGATCTGCAACACCCGCGGTTCGGTGTCCGGCAGTGCCTCCACCCGGCGCGCGGCATCGCGAATCTGAGCCTCGGTGATCTCCTTCGTCGACCGACCAGACAGCAATGTCACCGCGCTGGTCAGCCTGGCAGTCGTGAAATGCCTTGAGGTGGCAGGGACTTCGTCAAGTGTGCGAACCGCCGCGTTGCGTTCGCCCTTCACCGACAGCGCGCGCGCCAGACCGAAGGCGGCCGAGATCACGCTGTCATCGGTACGCCACACGGTTTCGTAGAAGGCGCATTCCTCGTCGCTGCCGGCCAGCTCGGCGGTGGCGGCCAGCGCCATCTTGGGTGCCAGTTCGCCCGGGAACATGTCGAGCACCTCGGTGAAATCCTTGCGCGCGGCCTCGTAGTCGCCGGTGAGCAACTCGGCCACGCCCCGAAACCAGACCAGCCGCCAGCGCCACCCGACCTGCTCGGCGAGCTCGTCGAGCTTGGCCATCGCCTTGGTGACGTTGCCCAGGTCCAGCAGCGCGCGCACCTCCATCAACGGCAGCCCGAGGGACTCCGACAGTTCGATGCCTTCGGATTCCGGCGCGCTGTTGCGCACGGCGCGCAGCGAATCCAGCGTCTGCACCGGTTCGCTGAGCTCCATCGACGTCAACAGCGGGGCGGCCACGTCACCCGGGTCGATCAGTGGCACCTGCAGGGCGGTGACGATCTCGCGGGCGGTCAGGTCTTGCGAGTGCACGTGTCCGTCGAGGTAGACGTCGGTGTGGGCGACCAGCAGGTGCTCGCCGAAGGTGGACCGCGACCGGGTGAAGACACTCGACAGCCCCGGCCGTGGCGTCCCGGTGTCCTCGGCGACCACCTCGCGCAGCACTCCGGTCAGCTGTGCGGACATCTCCTCGGCGGAGGTGAACCGGCGGCGCGGATCCGGGTCGATGGCACGGCGCAGCAACCGGCGGTAGGAGTCGTACTTCTTCAGAACCGGGTCGTCGTCAGGCAGGCCCTCGACGTAGCGGCCCTCGCGGGTGCGCAGTTTCAGCGTCAGCGCGGCCAGGGTGCGGCCCACCGTGTAGATGTCGGTGGCCACGGTCGGTCCGGTTCGGACGATGTCGGGCGCCTGGTAACCCGGTGTGCCGTAGAGGTAGCCGAACGAGTTGATGCGCGACACCGCGCCGAGGTCGATCAGCTTCAGCTGCTCCTCGGTCAGCACGATGTTCTCCGGCTTGAGGTCGTTGTAGACCAGGCCCAAGGAGTGCAGGTAACCCAGTGCCGGCAGGATCTCCAGCATGTAGGCGATGGCCTGAGCCACCGGCAGCCGGCTGCCGCGGCGCTGCTTGAGCGACTGCCCGCCGACGTACTCCATCACGATGTAGCCGACCGGATCCCCGTGCGAATCCGGGTGCTGGACGAAGTTGAAGATCTTCACGATCGACGGGTGGGTCACCTCGGCGAGGAACTGGCGCTCGGCCATCGCGATGGCCTGCGCCTCGGCGTCGCCGGAATGCACCAGGCCCTTGAGGACCACCGGGCGCTCATTGACGTTGTGGTCGACCGCCAGGTAGACCCAGCCCAGCCCACCGTGTGCCACGCAGCCCTTGATCTCGTATTGGCCGGCCACCATGTCGCCGGGTTTGAGTTGCGGCAGAAAGGAATACGGGCTTCCGCAGTGCGGGCACCAGCCTTCCGAGGCGCCCTTGGCCTCGCCGGTCGATCGGCCCACCGGTTGACCGCAGTTCCAGCAGAAGCGCTTGGATTCGGCGACGACCGGGTCGGCCATCAGGGCCTCGAGCGGGTTGATCTCGGGAACCCGCGGGATCTCCACCAGTCCGCCGCCCAGGCGCCGCCGCGGAGCAATCGTGCGCACCATCGCCGCGTCATCGGGTTCGTCGTGGCCCGATGCTGCGGGGTTCGTACCCTCGCGGGGACGGAAGATCGCCTGGGTCGACATCGGCCGTCGCACCGACGACGATTCGGCCAGCACGTCCGCGCGCTGGGTGGCCGGGCCATCAACGTCGAAGTCGTCGAACTCGGAATCGTCGCCGGCCATCAGCCCGAATACCTCGGTGTAGGGGGCGCCGGCGCCGGTCCCAGCACCGTCAACCACTTGCGGTACAAGGTGTTCCAGGTCCCGTCGCGGCGAATGCGCTCCAAGGTGCCGTTGACGAAGCGGACCAGGCCGGTGTTGTCCAGGTTGATCCCGATCCCGTAGGGCTCCTCGTCCATGCTGGGTCCGACGATGTGCAGGTACGGATCCTGGGCCATCAACCCGGCCAGGATCGAGTCGTCGGTGCTGACCGCGTCGACCTGACGCTGCTGCATGGCCACCAGGCAGTCGGCCCAGTTCACCACCGAGACGATGATCGGCGCCGGGGAGATGTCCCGGATGCGGCGCAGCGAGGTGGTGCCCTGCGCGACGCAGACCCGCTTGCCCGACAGATCGCCGGCCCGGCGGATCGAGGAGTCGCGCGGCACCAGCAGCCGCTGATTGGCGACCAGATACACCGTCGAGAAGTTCACCAGCTTTCGCCGTCCGCAGGTGATGCTCATGGTCTTCACCACAATATCGACTTCGGATTTCTGCAGCGCCGCAATGCGTTCGGCTGACGCCAGAATTCGGTACTCGACCTGCGTGGGGGTGCCGAAGATGTCCCGGGCCACCTCGCCGGCGATGTCGACGTCGAAACCGGTGATCTCACCGGTGATCGGATCCCGGAAGCTGAACAGGTTGCTGCCGATGTCCAGTCCGACGATGAGCCGGCCCCGGTGGCGGATCTTGGCCACCGCCGCGTCGGCCTCGGCCTTGCTGCGGAACGGCCGCAGGCTGGCGGTGGCGTCACAGTTTTCGGTGCCCGACTCCGGCGGCCGCGGCGCCTCGGGCGCCAGCTCCTGCATCCCGGCCGGGGTCGGCGGGGGCAGCGTGGGCACCGCGGTGGGCGTCACGAACTCGGAGTGGCCGCACCCGGTCAACCCCGACAGCACAAGCACCGCGCTGAGTGCGCCCACGAACAGTCGGCGATTCATCATTTGTACTCGTTCAGTCGTGGCCACAAGCCGAGCGCGACCGCGATCGCGGCCCCCATGCTGAGCACCGCGCCCCCGACGGGGGCCACCGACAGTACCCGCCGGGCGTTGAGGACATCGCTGCGCAGTTGATTGCGGCTGTGCTGCAGCGCCTTGTCCAAGGCCGCGTCGAGCTGGTCGAACGCCGGAGTGGAGTCCTCGCCGCTGCCGCCCAGGGCCACCATGGTGGCGGCTCGGTAGTTGCCGACGGAGATGTAGGAGTTCATCCGGTCGTTGGCCTGCCGCCACCGGGTCAGCAGCTGCCCGGCGTTGGCCAGGTCGGCCTTGTCGACGGCGTCGCCGCGGTCCAGGTAGCCCTGCAGCTGCTCCTGCATGGTGTCGATGCGCTGGTAGAAGGTCTGCTTGCGGGCCTCCTCGTCCCCGCGCCGGATCAGCGACAGGGTCTCGTCGGCACGCGCCTGCTGCGCGGTGATCGCCAGGTTGGTGATCGCCTTCAACGATTCGGCGGCGGTGTCCTTGGCGGTGCGACTGCCCGCGGTGGAGATCACCAGCACGGTGCCGACCCAGATCACCATCAGCAGGATCGCCAAAGCACCGGCCACCAGCCCGGGGTTGATCCGGCGCCGGGTGTGCCGGGCCAGCCAGCGGTGCGCGAACGCACCGAACAACACCGTGGTCGCCACCACCAGGATCACCGGGGCCGGCACCCGGGTCGACGCCGTGGTCTGGACGTCCACCGTCGCCGAAGTGGCCTGGTAGAGCCGCTGGGCGTCGGGCAGGATCGTGTGCTGCATCAGCTCGGAGGCTTCCGACAGATACGACGAACCCACCGGATCACCCGATCGGTTGTTGGTCCGGGCGGTCTCGATCAGGCCGGTGTAGACGGCCAGTTCCGCGTTGATCCGCCCCAGCAGCGCCAGCAGCGGCTCGTCGTTCAGGCCGCCGGAGGCCCGCGTCACCGCCACCGCGGCGGCGGTGATGGCCTGCTCGTAGCGTTCCCGCACCGCTCGCGGCTCGCCCTGCGCGATGAAGGCGGTGGCCGCCGCGGCGTCGGCCACCGACAGCGTGGTGTAGAGCTGGCCGGCGGCGTAGGCCAGCGGCTCGGTGTGATCGAGCACCGTGGTCAGGGTGTTCTGCCGGTCGTTGATCGTGGTGGCGGTGGCAAACGCGCTGAAGCCGCCGAGTACGGCCAGGATGAGGCCGATGGCCAGGATCCGACCGGGGGTGGTGGTGAAAAACCACCAGCGGGGTCGGGCCGATTCGGTCGGCGACCGTAACCCCGCCGGCTCGGTTGACGGATGCGCCAACTCAACGGTCACGTCTGTTCGTCACTCCATCCCTGCGCGTCACCAACGAGCATAAAGGGATTCTAAGAGCGCAGGTGTCGTCTGCGCCGACCTGCGGGGTGTTGTTGCCGAAATAGTCGCGCGATCTCACCACAACCGAGACATACCGCTGCCGATACGCTTCCAGGCGTGCGAGGTGACGGCGATGGCTGGGCGTTTTCCGACACCGGGGACCGCTTCTGGGGCCGGCACGGCGCGGCGGGTCTGCTGCTGCGGGCGCCCCGCCCCGACGGCACGCGCACCGTGTTGCTGCAGCACCGTGCTTGGTGGAGCCACCAGGGCGGTACCTGGGCGCTGCCCGGCGGTGCCCGCGACAGTCATGAAAGCGCCGAGCAGGCCGCGATCCGCGAGGCGCAGGAGGAGGCCGGCCTGCCCGCCGACCGCATCGTGGTGCGCGCGGCGCTCGTCACCGCCTCGGCCAGCGGCACTACGTGGACCTACACCACCGTGGTCGCCGACGCCGACGAGCTGCTGCCGGTGGTGCCCAACCGGGAGAGCACCGAGCTGCGCTGGGTGCCCGAGCAGGACGTGTCCGCGCTGCCGTTGCACCCCGGTTTCGCCGCCAGCTGGGACGGGCTGCGCGGACTTTGAATTGCCCCGCTAAGCCCCGGTAAGCGCGGCAAGCAGTTCCGCTGCCGCCGCCTGCGGATCCTGCGCGGCGGTGATCGCCCGCACCACCACCACCCGGCCGGCGCCGGCACCCAGTACCTGCGGCAGCCGCTCGGCATCGATCCCGCCGATGGCGAACCACGGCTTGTCGGAGCGCTGGTCCGCGGCGAATTGGAGCAGCTCCAGACCCGGAGCTTCCCGGCCGGGCTTGGTGGGGGTGGGCCAGCACGGCCCGACGCAGAAGTAGTCGACCGGCTCGGTCAGCGCCGCGGTGACCTGCTGGCCGTCGTGGGTGGACCGGCCGATCAGCACGTCGGGCCCGACGATCTCACGCGCGATCGGCAGCGGCAGATCGTGCTGGCCCAGGTGCAGCACGTCGGCGCCGGCGGCCCGGGCGATGTCGGCGCGGTCGTTGACCGCCAGCAGAGCCCCGTGCCGGCGGGCGGCGGCGCCCAGGATTTCCAGCGCCGCCAACTCGTCGCGGGCCTCTAGCGGACCGAACTGCTGCTCGCCGGGCGAACCCTTGTCGCGCAGCTGGATGACGTCCACCCCGCCGGCCAGTGCGGCCTCGGCGAATTCGGCCAGGTCCCCTTTCTCCCGGCGGGCGTCGGTGCACAGGTAGAGCCGGGCGTCGAGGAGGCGGGTCAGACGGTCTGAGCGTTCGTGCATCCCTCGACGCTAGCGGCTAGCTTGGTGTGTTGACACCGAGGCGGAAGGGAGCAGTACATGCCCGGACCCTCGCTCGGTTCGTTGGCCGTGATCGGCGGCGGTGTCATCGGTCTGTCGGTGGCCATGCAGGCCGCCCGGGCCGGCTGGTCGGTGCGGGTGCATCGCACCGCCGACCCCGGCGCCTCCTGGGTGGCCGGCGGAATGTTGGCCCCGCACAGCGAGGGCTGGCCCGGTGAGGAGCAGCAACTGCGGCTGGGCCTGCGCTCGCTGGAGTTGTGGCACGACTTCCTCGTTCGGCTGCCCACCGACGTCGTCACCGCGCGCGAATCGCTGGTGGTGGCCGCCGACCGCGCCGACGTCGCCGACCTGCGCACCGTCGCCGACTGGCTGACCGCACAGGGGCACCCGGTGATCTGGGAATCGGCCGCGCGCGAGGTCGAACCGCTGCTGGCCGCCGGGATCCGGCACGGTTTTCGGGCCCCCACCGAGTTGGCGGTCGACAATCGCGCGGTGGTCACCGCTTTGATCACCGCCTGCGAGGAACTCGAGGTGGAGTGGGCCGGGCCGGTCGTGGCGCTCGATCAGGTTGCCGCCGATGCGGTGGTGATCGCCAACGGCATCGACGCCCCGGCGCTGTGGCCCGGCTTGCCGATCCGGCCGGTCAAGGGCGAGGTGCTGCGGCTGCGTTGGCGCAAGGGCTGTTTGCCGGTTCCGCAGCGGGTGATTCGGGCCCGGGTGCACGGCCGGCAGGTCTATCTGGTCCCGCGCCGCGATGGCGTGGTGGTGGGAGCCACCCAGTACGAGCACGGCCGCGATACCGCCCCGGTGGTCTCCGGGGTGCGCGACCTGCTCGACGACGCCTGCGCCCTGGTGCCGGCGCTGGGGGAGTACGAGCTGGCCGAATGCGGGGCCGGTCTGCGGCCGATGACACCGGATAACCTGCCGCTGGTGCGCCGGCTCGACGAGCGGACGGTCATCGCCGCCGGCCACGGCCGCAATGGTTTTCTGTTGGCCCCATGGACCGCCGAACAGGTTGTGTCCGAACTACTTCCGGTTGGAGTGCAATGATCATCAACGTCAACGAGAAACAGGTTGAAGTGGCCGACGCGACGACGGTCGCGGCGCTGCTGGTGTCGATGGGCTACCCGGAACGCGGTATCGCGGTGGCGATGGATCAGGCGGTGCTGCCCAGATCACGGTGGGCCACTACGCTTTCCGACGGCGCTCGACTCGAGGTGGTGACGGCGGTGCAAGGTGGTTGATGACGCGAAGCTGACCATCGCCGGACGGGAGTTCAGCTCCCGGCTCATCATGGGAACCGGTGGGGCGCATAGCCTGGCCGTGCTCGAAGAGGCACTGGTGGCCTCGGGCACCGAGCTGACCACGGTCGCGATGCGCCGCGTCGACGCCGAGGGCGGCACCGGCATGCTGGACCTGCTGAGCCGGCTGGGCATCACCCCGCTGCCCAACACCGCCGGTTGCCGCAGCGCCGCCGAGGCGGTGCTGACCGCGCAGTTGGCGCGCGAGGCGCTGGGTACCGAATGGGTCAAGCTGGAGGTGATCGGCGATGAGCGCACCCTGCTGCCCGATGCCGTCGAATTGGTCCGCGCCGCAGAACAATTGGTCGACGACGGGTTCGTGGTGCTGCCGTACACCAATGACGACCCGGTGCTGGCCCGCCGGCTGGAGGACACCGGCTGCGCTGCCGTGATGCCGCTGGGCTCGCCGATCGGCACCGGGCTGGGCATCGCCAACCCGCACAGCATCGAGATGATCGTGGAAGCAGCCGGGGTGCCGGTGGTGCTGGACGCCGGGATCGGCACCGCCAGCGATGCCGCGCTGGCCATGGAGTTGGGCTGTGATGCGGTGCTGCTGGCTACCGCGGTCACCCGGGCGGCGGACCCGCCCGCGATGGCGGCGGCGATGGCCGGCGCCGTCACCGCCGGCTACCTGGCGCGCCGAGCCGGGCGGATTCCGAAGCGCTTCTGGGCGCAGGCGTCCAGCCCAGCGCTGTGACACTCGCTTTCAGCGCGAGCGGCCGGCCATGAATCGCTATGTCGCCCTGGGCAGTTCTATGGCGGCCGGGCCCGGCATCCGGCCCACTGTCCCCGGCGCACCCCGGGCGGCGGGACGCTCGGTCCGCAACTACCCCCACCTGGTGGCGCATGCACGCAACCTCGACCTCGTCGACGTCACGTTCTCGGGTGCCACGACAGCGCATCTGCTGACCGAACGCCAGCTCGGTGCACCGCCGCAGGTTGAGACGCTCGACGGCTCGGAAACCCTGGTGACGATCACGATCGGCGGCAACGACGTCGGCTACGTGCCGCTGCTGATGGCGGCGGCGTTGTTGCCCCGGCCCGCCCGGCTGCTGCCGCGGGTCGGTGCCCTCTTCGACCGTCGCCAGCGCCAGCAGGCCCTCGACCAAGTCGAAGCGGCGCTGCAGGCGGTCGGTGCAGCGGTGCGACACCGGGCGCCGGGTGCGCGGGTGCTCTTCGTCGACTACCTGACCTTGCTGCCACCGGCCGGATCGCGGGCGGGCCGGCTACCCGAGCCCGTCGTCGAGCTGGCCCGCCACATCGCCGGCGAACTGGAGCGGCACACCGCCACCGCCGCGGCCGCCGCCGGCTGTGAGATCGTGCGCGCCGGACAGGCCAGTCGCGATCACCATCCGTGGTCAGCGCAGCCCTGGACGGTGGGCGCGGGCCTGCCGCTGCCGTGGCGGCCGTGGCCGTTTCACCCCAATGCCGCTGGCATGGCCGCGGTCGCGCAGCTGGTGACCGCGCACCTTGACGGGCCGGGGATCCAGCCCGCCGATTAAGAGGTAACGCCGGCTGCGCCCGGTTTCCCGGCCGGGCCGGTGCTGCCATGGACGGTGCCGGGGCCGCCCTTGCCGGACGGGCCGCCGAGCCCGCCAACGGCGCCCTCGCTACCGGCGCCGCCGTTGCCGCCGTTGCCGCCGGCCCCGCCGTCACCACCGAAGCCCGCGCCGCCGCCGCCGTTGCCGCCGTGGCCGCCGGTCCCGCCGAACCCGCCTACGCCGCTGGCTGCGCCGCCCAGGCCGCCGGCGCCGCCGTCGCCGCCATTGGCTCCCAGGATGCCCAAAATGATGGGCGTGCCGCCGCCGCCGTTGCCGCCGTCGCCACCGGCGCCGCCGGTGCTTCCGGCCCCGGTCGCCGCGCCGCCGTCGCCCCCGGTACCGCCGTGCCCGGCGCCGGCCGGGTCGCCACTGCCGCCGACGCGACCGCCGTTGCCGCCGTCGCCGCCCGCGCCGCCGGTGCTTCCGGCCCCGGTGGCCGTACCTCCGGTGCCGCCGTGCCCACCGGCCCCGCCGGCACCGAACTGCTGGCCGCCGTCGCCGCCGATCCCGCCGTGACCACCGGCGCCGGCGATGCCGGATTCGGTGCCAGAGCCGTGGCCGCCGTCGCCGCCGGCACCCCCGTTGCCGAACATCGTCCCGCCGGCGCCTCCGGCGCCGCCGTTACCGCCCGCACCGCCATCGGCGCCGGCCGCGCCGTCGCCGCCGTCGCCGCCGTTGCCGAACAGACCGGCGTGCCCGCCGTCGCCGCCGGCCATGCCGGCCCCGGTCGCGTTCCAGCCGTCGCCGCCGTCGCCGAACCACACCCCGCCGTTGCCGCCGTCAGGATCGGTCTCGGTCCCATCCGCGCCGTTGCAGATCACGCCGCACGCGTCGGGGTACAGCGGGGCGAAGAGCTGGTTGAGCGGGGCGGTGAGCTGCTCACCGAACGGCGAGTCGAGCCAGTCCTGCAAGGCCGCGTGCAGCGGTGTGTAGAAGTCGAACGCGGCAGCACCAGCGGCCGATCCGGCCAGCGCATCGCTGGACAGATCCGACGCGACGAACAGACCGTTGAAGTCATCGCTCAGGTTGCCCCAGGCGCTCGGGTCAAACAGGTCGGAAAGGAAGTCATCGAAGTCGGCATTGGCCGCCGGCGCCGCCGCCAACGGCGCCATTCCAAAGGCCAGGAACGCGCCGACTGTCGACGCTGCGCCCACGATCCGCCGGCTCGAACCGCCCCTGCCTGAACTCCTGCTGACCGTGGCACCGCGCCGAACAACCATCATTGCCCCCGTTCCCCGTATAAGCCCTTAGCGCTGTAACGCCTTGTTAACATGCGCATTAGGAACAGCACAGTAGTTGCGCTAGCGTCAATTGTCTACCGGAAGCCTACAAACTGCGACTATCTCATTCGTTTGGTACGGTTTTTCGCACTAGCGGTTCCGCTAGAGTCGCCCAATATGCACCGAAGTCGCTAGTCAGCGCAGGGAGGTCGGTCCGATGTCTTATCTTCTGGGAAAGCCAGGGAAGCGCCGTGCGCGCGGGCGCCGCGGCGAACTGAGGACAGCACCTGCAGCGCTGGGGATCCTCACAGCCGTCGGCCTCGCAACGCTGACGTCGGTCCCGGCCGCCCGGGCCGACTTCGACGATCTGTGGGCCGACCTGTTTGACCCGAGCGCCTGGGGCAACCTGAGCGATGACTTCAACGGTCTGTTCGTCGCGTCGGATCTGTCCAGCGATGCGCTGGCCGGATCGGCCGCTGGTGCTGCCGCGTTCGACTTCTACACACCGCTGCACGCGGCCTTGCAGGACTGG
>NZ_LZMF01000057.1:0-158820 GCF_001673565.1 Mycolicibacter sinensis | reverse complement strand
TCCGCGGGCAGCGCCGCTGATCCTGCAAGTCAACTACTTCGGGGTCGTGGAGCTGCTGCAGGCGTGGGTCCGATACCGGCGGCCAGCACCGCGCCGTCCAAGCGGCCCCCGCACGCCGCCAGCACCGCTTCGGCGCCCGCGGCGCGGCCGTCTGACGTCGAGAGATCAGCGACGACGTCGGCGTCGCGCAGGTCGACCCCGATCACGGTGTGACCGGCGGCCCGCAGCTTGTCCGCCGCCTGCTTTCCCATGCCGGATGCCGATCCGGTCACCGCGTACACGCCCATCAGTCGCTGACGACTCCCCGCAGTCCGTCTGCGCCGAACGCCGGCTCCAGCATCGCCGAGAAGTCCGGGCCGCGACGCAGCATCTGCCCGCCGTCGACGTTGATGACCTGGCCGGTGATGTAGCCGGCCGCGTCGCTGAGCAAAAACAGCGCCAGGTTGGCGACGTCTTCGACCTCGCCGGGCCGGGGCAGCGGCGTCGAGACGCGGTAGTCCTCGGAGAGTTCCGGCGAGTCCAGAATGGGGGCGACCAGCTCGGTGCGGGTCAGGCCCGGTCGGATGCTGTTGACCCGCACCCACGACGCACCCAGTTCGTCGGCGGCCAGCTGCATCAGGTGATCCAGCGCCGACTTGGTCGGGCCGTAGGCACCGAACCAGCGGTGGGTGTTGCTGGCCGCGATCGAGGAGATCCCGACGAACGAGCCGCCGCCACCGCGCACCAGCTCCCGGCCGGCGTGCTTGAGCACGTACATTGACCCGTTGATGTTGAGGTCGACGGTGCGCCGCCACGCCTCCGAGTCGATCTGGGTGATCGGCCCGATGGTCTCCGAACCCCCGGCGCAGTGCACCACCCCGTGCAGTCGGCCGTGCCGGCCGGCGGCGGCCTCGACGGCGGCGATCACGCTGTCTTCGTCGGTGATGTCGGCTGCGAAGTGACGGACCCCGATCTCGGCGGCCACCGCCGCCAGCCGCTCGGCGCCTCGGCCGATGATCAGAACATCGGCTCCGGCGGCAGCCAACCCTGCGGCCACCGCCTTGCCGATGCCACTACCGCCGCCGGTGACCAGGTAGCTGCGGTCTTCGAAGGAAAGCTGCACACCGACCCCTCACATCAAAACTGGAACGTGTTCTAGCTATCCAAGCACGCGGCCCACGCGGCCGCTACGGCTGATCGCGGCGAGCCAGATCGGTGGCCTCGGCGGTGCGCCAGTCCGGCACCTCCGGCGGCAGCGCGATCGGGAACTTGTTGTCGTTGTGCGCCGACCAATGCGCGTGGCCGAGCTGGTGAATATGAAAGCCGTGCTTCAGCGCCTCGGTGAAACCCATGGCGTCCGCGGCGGCGTTTACCGAGTCCTTGATCAGCAGCGCGGCCATCGTCGGCAGCTGCGCGATCCGGCGGGCGAACTCCAGCGTGCGCTCCGCCAGGTCGTCAAGCGGGAACACCTTGGAGACCATCCCCAGCCGGTAGGCCTCGTCGGCGTCCAGCGAATCCCCGGTCAGCAGCAGTTCCTTGGCCTTGCGGGGGCCGAATTCCCAGGGATGGGCATAGTATTCGACGCCCGGCATGCCCAGGCGCACCCCGACCACGTCGGAGAACCGGGCGTTGTCGGCCGCGACGATCAGGTCGCACGCCCAGATCAGCATCAACCCCGCGGAGATGGCGTTGCCCTGCACCTGCGCGATGGTGATCTTGCGCAGTTCGCGCCAGCGGCAGGTGTTGGAGAAGTAGTAGTGCCACTCCTGCAGGTAGGTCTTCTCCACGACCGGTTCCCGGGTGCCGCCATGTGCACGAAATGAGGGGTGCTGCCCCGGGCCGGGCCGGCGCTCGGCCACGGCCGCCTCCGAGCCGAGGTCGTGACCGGCCGAGAAGTTCGCACCGCGCGCCGCCAGGATCACCACCCGCACGGTGTCGTCTGCCTCGGCACGCCCGAACGCTTCGTCGAGCTGCACCAGCAGGGTGCGATTCTGCGCGTTGTGGGTCTCGGGCCGGTTCAGCCAGATCCGGGCGATGCGCCCGTCGTCGAGGGTTTCATAGTCGACGAGATCGCTCATGCAGCCTCCACCCTGGTTGTCGTCCGCCCCACAGGCTACGGCGCACTTCGCTAGAGTCGACTTATGCCTGCTAAAACCGAACACGACATCGACGAGGTCGAACCGCTGGCCGACAGCACCGCACGCCAAGCGCGACGAGTGGTGGCCGCCTACGCCGAGGACGCCGACGAGTGCCGGGTGTTCCTGTCCATGCTGGGGATCGGTCCGGCGAATACCGAGAAGCACGGGGCCTAGATGCCGGAGTCGGGTGCCGATTTCGTCGTGGTGGCCAACCGGCTGCCCATCGACATCGAGAAACTGCCCGACGGCACGACCGAATGGAAACGCAGCCCGGGCGGGCTGGTCACGGCGCTGGAGCCGCTGCTGCGTAAGCGTCATGGCGCCTGGGTGGGCTGGCCGGGCAGTCTGGACGTACCTGATGGGCCGATCGACGTCGAAGATCTGCGGCTGCACCCGGTCGCCCTGAGTGCCACCGACATCGCCGACTACTACGAAGGCTTCTCCAACGCCACCCTGTGGCCGCTGTATCACGACGTGATCGTCAAACCGATCTACCACCGGCAGTGGTGGGACCGCTACGTCGACGTCAACCGCCGCTTCGCCGAGGCGACCTCGCGGGCGGCCGCCCAAGGGGCCACGGTGTGGGTCCAGGACTATCAGCTGCAGCTGGTGCCCAAGATGTTGCGGACCCTGCGCCCCGACCTGACGATCGGTTTCTTCCTGCACATCCCGTTCCCGCCGGTGGAGCTGTTCATGCAGCTGCCGTGGCGCAAGGAGATCGTCGACGGCCTGCTCGGCGCCGACCTGGTCGGCTTCCATCTGGCCGGCGGGGCCCAGAACTTCCTGTACTTGGCGCGCAACCTGACCGGCGCGGCCACCTCGCGGGGCGCGGTCGGGGTGCGCAGCCGGTTCGGCGAGGTGAGCCTGGCGGAGCGCACCGTGCGGGTCGGCGCCTTCCCGATCTCGATCGACTCCGGCGAGCTCGACCACAAGGCGCGCGAGCGGGGAATCCGGCGGCGGGCCAAGGAGATCCGGGCCGAATTGGGCCACCCCCGCAAGATCCTGCTCGGGGTGGACCGCCTGGACTACACCAAGGGCATCGACGTCCGGCTCAAGGCGTTCAACGAACTGCTCGCCGAAGGCCGCGCCAAGCGGGACGACACCGTCCTGGTGCAGCTGGCGACACCCAGCCGGGAACGGGTGGAGAGTTATCAGATCCTGCGCGACGACATCGAGCGCCAGGTCGGCCACATCAACGGCGAGTACAGCGAGGTCGGCCACCCGGTGGTGCACTATCTGCACCGGCCGGTCCCCCGCGACGAGCTGATCGCGTTCTTCGTGGCCAGCGACGTCATGCTGGTCACGCCGCTGCGCGACGGGATGAACCTGGTCGCCAAGGAGTACGTGGCCTGCCGCAGCGACTTGGGTGGCGCCCTGGTGCTGAGTGAATTCACCGGTGCCGCAGCGGAATTGCGGCAGGCCTACCTGGTCAACCCGCACGATCTGGAGGGTGTCAAAGACGCCATCGAGGCGGCGGTCAACCAGACCCCCGAGGAGGGCCGCCGGCGGATGCGGACACTGCGCCGCCAGGTGCTGGCCCACGATGTGGACCGCTGGGCGCGATCCTTCCTCGACGCGCTCGCCGAATCGGGATAGCTCAGCTACACAGGTGAATCGGATTGTCCTGGCAGGTCAGCGGGTAGTGGATGACCGGGTTGGGCAGTGGCGAGACGTAGGTCAGGGTGAACGGGTGCTTCTCCAGTCCGGGCTGCCAGCCGCAGACGGCGTTGTGCGACTGGGTGTAGGTGCCGTTGAGCGCGGTGTCGAACTGGTACATCTCTTCGCTGGCGGCGGTGCTGCCGTCCGGGCACTTGGTACCGGCCAGCAGCGGCGTGTGGTAGCTCCATCGACCGTTGGACAGCCGGTAGGAGCCGGCTTGCCCGGGCGGACCGTCGCTTTCCACCTGCAGCCGGCAACCGACCGCATCGTGCAGCGGCACCCGGCCGTCACCCACGGTCGGCACGCACAGCGGGTAGATCTTCCACCTCGCGGTGATGCCGTTGCCGTTGTAGGTGTAGATGCCCTCGAGGGTGCCTTCCGGTGCCGCGTCGTCGTCCGCCCCGGCCTCGACCGCCAGTCCGGTGGCCGCCGTCATCGCGACGCCGAAGGCCACCACGGCGCGAACGAGCTTCTTCACAGCGCACATCCTCTCAGCTAGATCGGCACGATGTTGCTGATCAGCCACTTGCGGTCGATCTTGCGGAACTCGACGCGCAGTCGACTGCCCTCGTAATACTTCTCCTTGGACTTACCCGAGACCGTGCGGTTCACGAAGACCAGCACCGAACCGGTGGTCCGCTTGGCGTCCAGAGCGCCGACGCCCACGACGTCAACCTGGTTCACCAGCTGCTTCTCCCGGGCTTGCGGAATGATGTCGTTGATGGCCCGGGCCTCGAACTCCCGCCGGTAGTCGCTGGTGAACATCGGGTAGGTCTCGGTCAGGCTGCGTTCGACGGTGGTGTACTCGTAGCCGAGCACCTTGGGGATCTCGTCGGTCGTCAGCTTGGTCAACTCGGCGCGGGCCACCTGTTCGCCCCGCGACTCGACCCGGCTCCAGTACAGCGATCCCACGGTGGCGCCCAGGCCCACGAAGATCCCGAGGATCACGGCCAAAGCGGTGAGCCCCAACCAACGACGGGTCATCGGCTGCCGTCCGGCCACTTGAGGTCGTAGGCGGTCATATTGCCGTCGTCATCCTCGTGCACGATGATCCGCAGCGCGTACGGCTGCGACGGCTTGTTGACGCCCTCGACGTCGGTGGCCGTCGCCCGCATGGCCACCAGCACCGAGGCGTTGCCGGCGACCTCGTCGACGTTCTCCAGCGCCGCGGCGTTCACGACGGCCTCGGAGCTGTGCTTGGTCTCGCGCAGCAGCGCCTTGAGGTTCTCGGCGTTGGCGGCCATGGTGTCGCGCAGTGGGCCACTGGTGCCCTCCACGAAGCGGTTCACCTGGTCGTTGATGGTGTCCGGTGTGTAGGTGTACATGTTCAGCACGGTCTGGACCGCGGTGTCGACGAACCGCTGGTCACGGCTGTCGGACGCGGTGGCATTCCCGTGCTGCACCAGCAGCACGGCGACCAGCCCGCCCAGCACAATGCTGGCCGCCAGCACGGCGGCGCCGGCTACCTGGGCGGCCTTGCGTGCATTGGGCCGGCGCCGCGGCGGTGGTCCCGCCGGCCGGACCCTGGGCACGGCGGCTCGGCCGGAAACCGGCACCTGCACCGCGACCGGTTCGGCGGCGTCCCCGGCCGGGCCGGCTGCCCGCGATGCCCGGCGGCGGCCCTTCGCCTCCTCCGGACCGGTCACGTCTGCCTCGGCTCGAGCATCAGGTCAGCCCAGTTCTCGGCGGGCAACCACTTGTCGGCCCCCGAGACGAACACTCCGGTGCCACCCGCCGGGTCGACGAACTTTCCGGTGCGCTGGTCGTAGCTGCTGTAGGCGACCCCGTTGGCCTGCGCCTCGGCCGGCAATGGTCCGGGGGCCGGCCCCGGAGCCGGGTCCCGGTTGTAGGGCGGCAGGCCGCCGTTGCCGCCCGGGTTGGTCGGCAGGTTCTCCTCCGGCGGGGCGTAGTAGGGCCACGGTGCCGGGGCGGGCCCGAGCTCGTTCGGCGGGAACGGCAGCGGGTACGGCGGATTGGGCGCCGGCCCGGGCCCGGCGGGCACACCCGGAGGCAGTGCGGCCACCGGCGGGCCGGGGTCGTAGTCGGCACTCGGCGGGATGTAGGGGAACTTGTTCATCGGGTTGAGCATCCGCGGATCGGTGATCGGGGTGTCGTACGGCACCGGCGGTCCGCGCCACGCGTTGCTGCCGATCGGGACGAAGCCCTTCGGGTCGCGGCAGAGCTGAATGGTCGGCGCCCGCTTACCCGGGTACTCCATGCACGGGTAGTTACGCGCCCCGCGGACCGCGACCGCATCATTCTGGGCCGCTTTGCAGTACAGCCCCTTGGGCAGCTCACGCACCGTCTCATCGGCGGGCGAACGCATCTCGGTGAACGGCAGAAACCCGACCGTGCACGGCGGCGGGTCGTGCAGGTCGATCTTGAAGTCGAGCTTGACGCCCTCCTCCATCGGCACGCCACCGGCCACCGTGAGCAGTGCCGCCATCAGTGCCGGGAACACCACCAGCGCATGTTCGATGGAGTTGCGGTAGATCACCCCGACTCGTCCGAAGTTGGCCATGCTGGCCGCCAGGGTGGGGAACGATGCGCGGATCCCGCCGAACGTGGTGTTGGCCTCGTCGGCGACCGAAGGCAGGACCTGCAGCACCTCCCGCAGCTGCGGGTCGGCCTCGCGCACTTCGGTGGTGACCGCCGCCAGCGACCGGGCCAACTTCTTGATGTCGTCGCCGCTGCGGATCTGGGCGTTCAGGAACGGCTCGAACTGGTCGATCAGCCCCGCCGTCGCGTCGAAGTTGGCGTTGGCCTCGTCGACCAGCTGACGCGACGACGCGATCATCCGGGCCAGTTCCTGCCCCGATCCGTTGAACCCCTCGAACGCATTCCGCAGCAGGTCACGCAGCCGGCTGTTGGCGACGCTGTTGACCAGCGTCTGGGCCTGATCGAGCATTCCGGCGATGTCCTGGCCGATCGCGGTGCGGTGCTGATCAATCCGGGCGCCGTTGTGCAGCGACCCGACGGCCGCAGCATCTGCGGGGGGAACCAAATCGATGTACTGCTCACCGATCGCGGACATGCTCTTGACGGTGGCGGTGACGTTGCCGGGGACCTTGGTGCTGCTGTTGAGCCGCATCAGAGCGTCGATCCCGTGGTCGGTGAGACGGACGTCTTCCACCCGGCCCACCGTGACCCCGCGGTAGGTGACGTTGGCGCTCTTGTAGATTCCGCCCCCACCGATGAAGTCGGCGGTCACCTTGTAGGTGCCGATACCCAGCCGGCTGGGCGCGTGCAGGTACAGGATCGAGATCGCGCCGACCGCGAGCACGGTGACCACGGCGAAGATCCCGAGTTGAATACGAACCAGACGAGTCAGCATCTCAGCTCAATCCCCGTAGTTGGCAGCGGTGCCGGGCGGGATCTTGAACGGGTCGGCGGCCTGTCCGGATAGGTTGGCCATCTGACCGATCAAGAAGTCGGGCGGGTTCAGGACGTCATGCATGTGCGGCATGTTCGGATCGAAGGCGCCGGTGGTGAACACCGACTCGCCGAACCGCCGCAGCGTCAAGTCGAAGGTGACGTAGACGTTGAGGAAGTCGCCGCGCACCGCATTGCGCAGGTACATCGACGGGAACGGGAACGTCGGGATGAATGGGAACGCCGTCACCAGCTCGTTGGCGTTGTCGGCGAACGACTTGACGACGGGGTAGAGGCCCTTGATGTCGGCGGCGAAGTCTTCTTTGGTCTCGGACAGGATCCGTGAGCCGACCGTCGCCAGCCGCTGCAACGCCCCGAATGCGTCGACGATGTTGGCGCGGTTGTCATTGAGCACCGCCAACGCCTCCGGCATGGTGTCCAGCGCGTGCGCCAGGCTGGGGGCGCTGCGGGCCAGGGTCGCCCCGACCCGGTTAAGGCCGTCAGCGGCGGCGATGATGTCGTGGGCCTGGCGGTCCAGCGACGCGGTGAGCTCGGCCAGCCGGGGCAGCAGCCCCGCGAACGTGCCGGCCCGGCCGGCGACCGCCGCGTACGCCTCCTCGGTGATGTCTTGCAGCGCACCGAGATTGCCCTGGTTGACCACCACACCCAGTGACGACAGCACCTCTTCGGTGCTGGGGTAGCGCCCGGTCCGGCTGAGCGGGATCTGGTCGCCGGGGTTAAGCCGGCCGACCGGTGGCTCGTTGCGAGGTTCGGACAGGTCGATGTGCTGGGAGCCCAGCAGCGAGGTCTGGGCTACCTTCGCGACGGCGTTGGCCGGCAGCACGACGTTGCCGTCCAACGACAGCTTGACCGCCGCGTAGAAGCTGCCGTCGGGTTCCTGCACGGCCCGCAGCCCGGAGACGCTGCCCACGGTGACGTCGTCGACCATCACCGGCGAGTTCTGCGGCAACGTGGTCACATCCGGCAGTTGCACCGTGATGCTGTAGGACCCCCGGCCGTGGCCGGCGGTGCCCGGCATGTTCAGCGAGTTCAGCCCGCCGAACTGACATCCGGACAGCACCAGCGCCCCGGCGCCCAGGGCAGCGCCGCGTCGACCGGCCCGCCGAACGGCGCCGGCAAGAGACTTCACGCTCATCCGCCCTCCCGTGGTGCGCCGGCCCCAGGCTGCTGCGGGCCGGTCGGGCCGGGCGCCGTGCCCAGCTGTCCCGGCGCCGGCGGCGGCAGGAACAGCGCGGCGACATCCTCGTTGCTCGGCGGCGTGACGCCCGGCGCCGGCATCCATTTCAGGTAGGGCACCGGAGTCTGCGCCTTGGCCTCGGTGGCCGGGGTGTCGTAGATGATCTGGCCCTTGTAGGCGGTGATCGAGTTGATCGGGTGGAACAGGAACGGCACGAAGTTCATCGACCAGCGGCGCATGACCGGGCCCATCCGCTCCTTGCAGATCTCGGCCCTCTTGAAGTTGTCCGGCACCGAACCGATGTCGAAGACACCGCCGCAGATGAACTGCACCGGGTTGGCGAAGTCCGGCAGCGACAGCAGACCGCTCAAGGTGCCCTGCGCCGGGTTGTAGATGTTGTAGAAGTTGGTCAGACCGTGCGGCGTGATGTGCAGCACCTGCTCGAAGTTCTCGCTCGAATCCGAGAGCACCTTGCTGAAGTCCGACAGCTTGTTGACCTGGGTGATCAACGCGTCGTTGTTGTCGTGGAGGAAGCCGCGCACGTCGCGCAGCGCCTGGTTCAGGGTGCCCAGCGTGACGTCCAGGTCGGCCGAGCTGTCGGCCAGCACCGCCGACACCGCCGCCACATGATCGGTGAACTGCACGAGCTGTTCATTGCTGCCCGACAGCGCGTCGACCAATACCTGCAGGTTCTTGACGGTGCCGAACAGATCGGTGCGCGAGTCGCCAAGCCGGCCGGCGGTCGCCGAGAGCTCGCGCAGTGCGCTGCGGAATGAGTCTCCGTTGCCGTCGAAGGTGTCGGCGGCCTGGTTGACGAACGCGCTCAGCGGCCCGTTGAGCTTGCCCTGCTCGGGGCCCAGTTGCGCACTGAGCTGCGTCAGCTCCCGCTTGACCTCATCCCACTCGACCGGTACCGCGGTGCGGTTCTCGTCGAGCACCGCGCCGTCGGCCAACTTCTCGCCGCCGGTGTAGGCCGGCGCCAGCTGAATGACCCGCGCCGACACGATGTTCGGCGCCATCAGCACCGCGTGCGCGTCGGCCGGCAGCGGCACGTCATTGTTCACCGTCATGGTGATCTTGACGTTCTCGGCGCGAGGTTCGATGGACTCGACCCGCCCCACCGGCACCCCGACCACCCGGACGTCGTCACCCGGGTACAGGCCCACCGCCGAGGCGAAATAGCCGGTGATCCGGTAGCCGCGCTGTGCGGGCAGCACCACGTACACGCCGGCGACCAGAAGTGCGACGAGCACCCCGGCGAGAACAATGCGTGAGAGTCGTTGCGTCATGGCGATTTTGGCTTAATCCAGGTGCGGTCGGTGATCATTCCACGCAGGTAGTCGGCCAGGCTGTCCGGGATTTTGCCGGGCTGGAAGTAGATGTCGAGCAGCACCTCTGACAAGGTGGGCGGCGGCAACCCATACAGGTTGATCTGGAAGCCCGGGCCCGAGGACACCACCTCGCCGAGCGTGGTGGCGTATCCGGGCAACCGGTCCAGCGCTCCGGCGATCCGGTCCTTGCGCTCGATCAGGTTGTCCAGCACCAGGTTGAGCTTCTCGAGGGTCGGACCGATCTGTTGCTGATTGTCGGCGACGACACCGGAAAGCTGTTGCGACACATCGTCGATGCCGCCGATCAAGGCGCCGAGGGCCTGCCGGCGCTCGTCCAGCGCGGCGAAGAGCTGGTTCCCGTCGAGCACCAGGCGGTTGACCTGGCCGGCGCGCTGGTTGAGCACCCCGGTGACCGACTTGGCGTGGGTCAGCAACTGGCCCAGCGCTTCGTCACGGCGGTTGATGCTGCGGGACAGCGCGGCCACCCCGTCCAGCGCCCCGCGCAAATGCGGGGTCGCCTCGCGCATCGAGTCGGTGAGCACACCGAGCGCCTCTTCGAATCGCGGCTTGTCCAGGTCGCGGACATTGCCCCCGAGATCTTGCAGCGCGTTGTTGAGCGTGTACGGCGCCCGGGTCCGTTCCAACGGGATCGTCGTGACCGAGCCGGCGCCCCCGGGTGTGATCGACAGTGCCTTCTCGCCCAGCACGGTGTCGGTGCGGATCGCGGCCAGCGATTGGTCGCCTACCCGAACCTTGCGGTCGACGGTGAAACTCACCTTGGCGCTGGCCCCGTCCAGCGCCACCTTGGACACCTTGCCGACCCGGATCCCGGACACCGTCACGTCGTTGCCGGGAATGATCCCCCCGGCATCGGCGAAGTAGCCCTGGTAGGTCTTGCCCTGCGGATAGAACGGCAGGCTGGAGTAGCCGAACGACACCAAGACCAGGCATGCGATCAGCGCGATGCCCAATGTGCCCGTGCGAACCGGGTTTACGCCGTCAATTCTTGACAGGAGAGCACCTCCCCTTGGTGGTGTCGGCCTGGCCACCCATCGGCAGGATGATGTCGCTGCCGGCCGGCCCGTTGAACTTCATGGAGACTGTGCAGTAGTTGATGTTGAAGAACGAGCCGTAGGCGCCGAGCGCGTTGAGCCGCAGGTAGTTCTCCTCCAGCGGGTCGATCACCGCGTTGAGCTCGTCCTTGCGTCTGTCCAGCACGGTGGCAAACGGTCGGACGTTCTCGATCACCCCTTGCAGCGGCCGACGAGTGCGGCGCAGGGTGTCGGTGAGGTCGTTCTCGACCGAGGCCAGCGGGCCGATCGCGCCGGCGATCGCGTCCTTGCCCTCGGCCAGACCACTGATGAGCTGCTGCAGCCGGTCGACCGTGGCGTCGAACTGCTCGCTCTTGTCGTCGACGGTCGTCAGCACCGTGTTGAGGTTGTTGATGACGTCGCCGATCAGCTGATCACGGGAAGCCAGCGTGGTGGTGAACGAGCTGGTGCTGGCCAGCATCTGTGTCAGCGCGCCACCCTGGCCCTGCAGCAACTCGATGATTGCGTTGCTGATCTCGTTGATTTTGTTGCCGTCCAGGCCTTTGAACACCGGGCGCAGCCCGCCCAGCAGCGCATCCAGATCCAGTGCCGGTTGGGTGTGATCCCGGTTGATGGTGCTCCCGGGCGGCAGCTTGCGCAGGTCGCCCGCGCCCGAGGCGATCTCCAGATACCGGTCGCCGACCAGGTTCTCGTACCGGATCAGTGCGCGGGTCGAGTCGTAGATCTGGTAGCGCTTATCGACGTCGAAGGTGACGCTGACGCTGTTGTCCCGGGTCAGCTCGACGCGTTTCACCGTGCCCACCGGGATGCCGGCGATCCGCACGTCCTCGCCGCCTTTGAGCCGGGACGCGCTGGCGAAATCGGCGTGATAGGTGTGGTTGGACGCGAACCGGAATTCGCCGAACACCACTACCAGCCCGGCCGAGACCAGCAGCATCGCCGCGGTGAAGATGGCAACCCTGATCAGCGTGCTTCGATGACTCATCAGTACTCATCCCGTTCCGCGTAGGCGCCGTTGAAGAGGAACTGCGCGGTAGAGGGGGCGTCGAACTGTACTTCGGTGTTCGGCTGGAACGGGATGTAGGCGTTGTCGGTCACCAGGAACGGCGACCGGAACCAGGATCCGCCGAACTGCTTGCTGGGGATGTCCGGCAGACCGCGACAGTTCGGGCCACCGCTCGCGTTGGCCACCGGCAGGCTCTCCGGATAGGTGTAGGCCGGCGCGCCCGGCAGGAAGTTGGAGTGCACGTACAGCGCCGGCTTGGTGCCGCCCAGCGACGGGCCGAACCTCTCCAGCGACTGCTTGATTCCCTTGAACAGGCAGCCGAACTCCGGCGAGTACTCGCCCAGCAGGGTAGCCATGGCGCGGAACCGCTGGATGCCGGCGATGAAGTCGTCGGCGGCCGGCGCGAAGGTGTCGTAGCCGTTGTTGGCCAGCCCGGTGGTCGCCAGCAGCGCCTTGTTCAGGTTGTCGCGCTGGTCGACCAGCGTCTTGCTGATGGTCGGGACGTTGTCGAAGGTTGCCGCCAGGTCCGGTGCCGCGTCCCCGTAGATGTTGCCCACAATCCCGGTCTTGGCAAAGCCCGTCTGCAGCTGCGGCAGTTTGGGATTGAACTTCTCCAGGTAGCCGTTCAGTCCGGACAGCAACCCGCCCAGGTTGTCGCCGTTGCCCCGCAGTCCTTCGCCCAGCGCGCTGATCGTCCCGTTGAGCTGTACCGGGTCGATCTTGTCGAGCACGTCGGTGAGCTTCTCGAACAGCGTGTTGACTTCCAGCTGCACGTCGGAGGCCTGCACGTTCGTGCCGCTGCGCAACGCGTTGCCGGACGGCACCGGCGGCGGGATGAACTCCACCGACTTGGCCCCGAAGACGGTGTTACTGGCGATGTGCACCGCGGCGTTCGAGGGGATGTAAGACATCGCCGAGCTGTCCATGGCCAGGATGAGCTTGGCCTGGTTGCCCTGGTACTTGATCGCCGTGACCTTGCCGACCTGGATGCCGCGGTACTTGACCTTGGCGTCCCGCTCCATCACCAGGCCGGCACGCGGCGAAGTGACGGTGACCTTGTCGGTGGGGGTGAACACCGAGGTATAGGACAGGTAGGTGAACACCGTGGCGGCAAGCAGGATGGCACCCAGGACTGCCGCAGCAATCCGCACATGGGTACGACTCGATCCCCTGTTCACCTGATTCCCTTGCTATCCCGAGAGGTTGAAATTACCGGACCCGCCGTAGACGGCAAGTGAAACGAACAAGGTGATGACGACCACCACGACCAGCGACGTCCGCACCGCCTGACCCACCGCGATGCCCACGCCGACCGGGCCGCCGGCCGCGTTGAAGCCGTAGTTGGTGTGCACCAGCATCACCGCGATCGACATGATGATGGCCTGGAGAAAGGACCACAGCAAGTCGGTCGGAATCAGGAAGGTGTCGAAGTAGTGGTCGTAGAGACCGGGCGACTGGGAGTTGATGAACACCGTGGTGGAGCGGGCGGCGAAGAACGCCGCCAGCACCGACAGGGAGTACAGCGGGATGATCGCGATCAGGCCGGCCACCAACCGGGTGGACACCAGATATGACACCGCATGCACCGCCATCGATTCGACGGCGTCGATCTCCTCGGCGACTCGCATGGCGCCGAGCTGCGCGGTGGTGCCGGCCCCGATGGTGGCGGCCAAGGCGATCCCGGCGACCACCGGCGCCACGATCCGCACGTTGAGGAACGCCGACAGGAAGCCGGTCAACGCCTCAATGCCGATGTTGCCCAGCGAGGAGAAGCCCTGCACCGCGATCACGCCGCCGGAGGCCAGGGTCAAGAAGGTGGCCACCCCGACGGTGCCGCCGATGATCGCCAGCGCGCCGGTGCCCATAGTGATCTCGGCGATCAGCCGGACCGTTTCCTTGCGGTACTTGGTCAGCGCGTTCGGGACGTAGCGGATCGACTCGGCGTAAAACAGTGCCTGCTCGCCGAAGTTGTCGACGGCCTTGGGTGCCCAGCGGAACATCCGCTTGAACCGGAGCGTGGCGTCGTAACTCATTTGACCAATACCCGGACGCTGATCGCGGTCATGACGACGTTGATGACGAACAGGCAGATGAAGGCGTAGACGACGGTCTCGTTCACCGCGTTGCCGACGCCCTGCGGACCGCCTTTGGCGGTCAGTCCGCGATAACACCCGATCAATCCGGCCGCCGTACCGAACAGCAGCGCCTTGATCTCGGCCATCACCAGCTCCCCGAGCCCGGTCAGCACGGTGAGCCCGTTGATGAACGCGCCCGGGTTGACGCCCTGCAGGAAGACAGAGAAGACGTAGCCACCGATCAGGCCGATCGCGCAGACGAGCCCGTTGAGCAGCAGCGCGACGAACGTCGATGCCAGCGCGCGGGGCACCACCAGCCGCTGGATCGGATCGATGCCCAGCACCCGCATCGCGTCGATCTCTTCGCGGATCGTTCGGGCGCCCAGGTCGGCGCAGATGGCGGTGGCACCGGCGCCGGCCACCACCAGCACGGTGACCACGGGGCCCAGCTGGGTGATGGTGCCGAACGCGGTCCCGGCGCCGGACAGGTCGGCGGCGCCGATCTCGCGCAGCAGGATGTTGAGGGTGAACGCCACCAGCACGGTGAACGGGATGGCGACCAGCAGGGTCGGCACCAGCGAAACGCGGGCGATCATCCAGGTCTGGTCGAGGAATTCGCGGTACTGGAACGGCCGGCGGAACATGGCCCGGAATGTGTCTATCGACATCTCGACGAATCCGCCCACGGCCCGGGCCGGAACCGTGAGCTGTTCGATCAAGGCTCGTCCTTCCCTCGAGTCGGGGCGTCCCGGGGCTGCCGGTGGTCGCAAAACTGTATCCGGACACGGCGTGTAACCGGCGTTGTTCGACCGATTCAGACGCCGCCTCGCGTGAGCCGGATCATACTAACTAGAACAAGTTCTCAGTGTCAAAGCTCATGTTTCACTGGGCGAGACAGGCCATTTACCCTGCTCAGGGGCGGTTGTGACCCAGATCTCGCTGAAACAAGTTCTAACGGCGCTCTAACCGGCGTCCATCAGTTCGGAGGCCGAGAAGGTCCGGCCGGGGTCGCGCCCCGCGAAGTAATTCGCCAGTGTGTCCGACAGCCCCGCCGGGTCCCAGGCCTGGCCCGCGGCGCTGAACTTTCGTTCCACCGTCGGCGCGGCCATCAGCGTCACCTCGGGTCCGTAGACCACGAAAACCTGTCCGTTGACCGACGCCGACGCCGGGGACGCCAGGAACCGGACCAGGGTCACCACGTGCTCGGGCGACAGCGGGTCGATCTCGCCTTCGGCTACCTTCGCTTCACCGAACACATCGGCGGTCATCGCGGTGCGGGCCCGCGGGCAGATCGCGTTGGCGGTGACGCCGTAGCGGCTCAGCGCCCGGCTCGCCGACAGCGTCAGCGCGGTGATCCCCGCCTTGGCCGCGCCGTAGTTGGCCTGTCCGACCGGACCCATCAGGCCGGCCTCCGAGGAGGTGTTGACGATCCGGCCATAAACAGTCCCGCCGGTCCCTTCAGCCTCCTTGGCCTTCTGGCGCCAATAGGCGGCCGCGTTACGGGTCAGCAGGAAGTGTCCGCGCAGGTGCACCGCGATCACGGCGTCGAAGTCGTCGTCGGACATGTTGAACAGCATCCGGTCCCGGGTGATCCCGGCGTTGTTGACGACGATGCTCAGCCCGCCCAGGCCGTCGGCGGTGCTCACCAGGTCATCGGCGGTGGAGCGCTGGCTGATGTCACCGGCCACCGGAACACCTTTGCCGCCGGCGGCGGCGATCTGGTCGATCACGTCGGAGGATTCCAGCGCCGGCGCGATGTCGTTGACGACCACGGTCGCACCGGAGCGGGCCAGCCCGATCGCCTCCGCCCGGCCCAACCCGGCGGCGGCGCCGGTCACCACGGCGACCTTTCCGGACAGATCGGCCGCGTTGTCGTTCGCGCTCATGTACGCCACTCCTCCTCGTCGCCGGCGCGCTGCATCGTCGCCTGCGGTTATGAATACCTCTAGTTGCCTGTGGCTGGGAGGCTAGTCCTCGACCCGGCGCAGTGCGGCCCGCGGGCACTCGGCGATGGCCTGCATGGCATGGGCTTCGCGGTCGGCCGGGACTGGTGCCATCTTGACGACAGCCTGCTCGTCATCGTTCAGATCGAAGAGGTCGGGGTCGATTCCGACGCAAATCGCGTTGCCCTCGCAACGATCCAGATCCACCTCAACTCGCATGACATCTCCTGTAAAAACCCTGCGCCGGACGGACATTTCCGCCCGTCATTGTCCGCTACTGTCACCCTACGATCCAACAGCTCGCGCACGCATCGAGCTAGGGCCGTTGGACCCCGAGACTAGAACGTGTTACAACGGGCTGTCGCCTCAGAATCCTATCGTGACACCGATCACCAGCGAAGGACTCCCCCGATGCAGATCAGCTACACGCCCGCCCAAGAAGAGCTGCGGGCCGAACTGCGGTCCTATTTCACCGGGCTGATGACCCCGGAGCGTCGTGAGGCCCTGAGTTCGACGCAGGGCGAGTACGGCACCGGCAACGTCTACCGGGAGACCGTCGCCCAAATGGGTAAGGACGGCTGGCTGACCCTGAGCTGGCCGACGGAGTACGGCGGCCAGGCGCGCTCGTCGATGGAACAGTTGATCTTCACCGACGAGGCCGCGATCGCCGGCGCCCCGGTGCCGTTTTTGACCATTAACAGCGTCGCGCCGACGATCATGGCGTTCGGCACCGAGGAGCAGAAGAAGTTCTTTCTGCCCAAGATTGCCGCCGGTGACCTGCATTTCGCGATCGGCTACTCCGAGCCGGGCGCCGGCACCGACCTGGCCTCGCTGCGCACCACCGCGGTCCGCGACGGCGACGACTACGTGATCAACGGCCAGAAGATGTGGACGTCGCTCATCGCCTATGCCGACTACGTGTGGCTGGCTGCTCGGACCAACCCGGAGGCCAAAAAACACCGCGGGATCTCGATGCTGATTGTTCCGACCACGGCCGAGGGCTTCTCCTGGACACCGGTGCACACCATGGCCGGCCCGGACACCAGCGCCACCTATTACCAGGACGTGCGGGTGCCGGTGACCAGCCTGGTCGGTGAGGAGAACGCGGGCTGGAAGCTGGTGACCAACCAGCTCAACCACGAGCGGGTTGCCTTGGTGTCGGCGCAGCCGATCTTCTTGGCGCTCGACGAGGTCCGCGACTGGGCGCAGAACACCAAAGACGCCCACGGCAACCGGATCATCGACTCGCAGTGGGTGCAGCTCAACCTGGCCCGGGTGCTCGCCAAGGCCGAGGTGCTCAAGCTCTACAACTGGGAGCTGGCATCCGCGACCGACGCTGCTCCCTCGCCGGCGGACGCCTCGGCGGCCAAGGTCTTCGGCACCGAGCTGGCCACCGAGGCCTACCGGCTGCTGATGGAGGTGCTCGGTACCGCGGCTACGGTGCGCCAGGACTCCCCCGGCGCACTGCTGCGCGGCCGGGTGGAGCGGATGCACCGAGCGTGTTTGATCCTGACGTTCGGCGGCGGCACCAACGAGGTGCAGCGCGACATCATCGGCATGGTGGCCCTGGGCTTGCCCCGCAACCGCTGATCTGACACTCACAGGACTTGGAGGCAAGCACTCATGGACTTCACCACCACCGAAGCGGCCGACGACCTTTCGGGTCTGGTCGGCACCATCGTGGATGCGGTGTGCACCCCGGAGCACCAGCGTGAGCTGGACGGGCTGGAGCAGCGCTTCGACAGCGGGCTGTGGCGCAAGCTCATCGACGCCGACGTCGTGTCCAGTGCCGCGAGCGAGGCGCTGGGCGGCGGTGGGTTCGGCGTCTTGGAGCAGGCGGCGATCCTGACCGCTCTGGGCCGCCAACTGGCCGCGGTGCCCTACCTGGAGTCGGTGGTGCTGGGCGCGGAGACGCTGGCCAAGTTCGGCTCCGCGCAGTTGCAGCAGGACTGGGGCGCACCGGCCGTGGCCGGGGAGAAGATCCTCACCGCCGCACTCGACGGCGACATGGGTGAGGGCCCGGTGCGGGCTGCCGCGACCGCCGCGGGCTTCCGGCTCACCGGCTCCCGCACCCAGGTCGCGTTCGCCCCGGTGGCCGACGCCTTCCTGGTGCCGGCCGAAACCGATTCCGGGACCAGCGTTTTCCTGGTTGCCGCGACGGACCCCGGCGTGACGGTGACGCCGTTGGCGACCACCGGCCTGGGCAGCGTCGGGCACCTGGAGCTGTCCGGGACCGAGCTGGAGGCGGGCCGCCTCGTCGGCGGAGCCGAAGTGCTCGACCACCTGACCAGCCTGTCGGCGCTGGGCCACAGCGCCTACCAGCTGGGGGTGCTGGAGCGCGGCCTGATCCTGACCGCCGAATACGCCCGCGAGCGCGAACAGTTCGACAAGCCGATCGGCAGCTTCCAGGCCGTGTCACAGCGGCTGGCCGACGGCTACATCGACGTCAAGGGGCTGCGCCTCACCCTGACCCAGGCGGCCTGGCGGGTCGGCGAAGGACTGCCGGCCGCGAGCCAGGTGGCCACGGCCGCCTTCTGGGCCGCCGAGGCCGGGCATCGGGTGGCGCACAGCATCGTCCACATCCACGGCGGGGTCGGCATCGACATCGACCACCCGATCCACCGCTACTTCCTGGCCGCCAAGCAGACCGAGTTCGCACTCGGCGGCGCCACCGGGCAGCTGTTGACGATCGGGCGCGAGCTGGCCGAGACCCCGGTCTAGGCGACTCAGCGGTGCAGCGCTTCCCCAAACGTCACCTTGAATCCGGGGATGTCCGTCAACGGCATGGTGGCGTCGTAGGTGCGCTGGTAGCCGGTGGAGCTGATCTTCCAGCCATCGGCGGTGCGCCGGTAGGTGTCGTGGTAGAACGCGGCACCGATCAGCATCAGGTTGTAGTCGGGAATGATCACCCGGTCCTGCAGGTACCAGATTCCGGTCGCGTTGTCGGGGCCGGTCAAGGTGATCTCGGGGTGGTTGACCCGGTGCTCGCTGATGATCGTTGCCGGCAGCGAGGAACGCATGAACTCCACCAGCGATTCGCGGTCGGTGAAGCTGTGGTCGCTGCCCATCGACTTGCCGTAGTCGGCGGTGACGTCCTCGGCCAGCGTGGTCGCGAAGTCGTCCCAATGTTTGGTGTCCAGCGCACGCAGGTAGCGGTACTTGACCTGTTTGATGGCGTCGATGGCGGCAATGGCGTCGATATCAGTCACCGCCCTATTGCAGCACTAATCTGACCCCCATGTCAGCACCGGCCCTCATCGACGAACAGTCCACCGTCACAGCACTGCTGGGCCCCCTGGCTGAGGTGGACGACCGCGGCGTGTATTTCGAGGACTCGTTCGTCAGCTGGCGACACCACATCGCGGCGGGAGCGGCGCTGGGTGCTGCGCTTCGGGCCCGCCTCGACCCGGCCAAGCCGCCGCACGTCGGTGTGCTGCTGGGCAACACCCCGTTCTTCTCGACGGTGCTGGTGGCGGCTGCGCTGACCGGCCTGGTCCCGGTCGGCTTGAACCCCACCCGGCGAGGAGCAGCACTGGAGCGCGACGTGGCCCACGCCGATTGCCAGCTGGTATTGACAGACCACAGCACCGACGCGTCTGTCCCGGGCGCGGTCGACGTCGAATCCGCTTCCTGGGAAGCGGAACTGGCCGCGTACGCCGGTGCTCCGGTGACGTTCCGCGACGCCGACCCCGACGACCTGTTCATGCTGATCTTCACCTCCGGCACCAGCGGTGACCCGAAGGCGGTGCGGTGCACCCAGTGGAAGGCGGCCTTCCCGGGCCTGCTGCTCTCGCAGCGGTTCGGGCTGGGCCCCTCGGACGTCTGCTACCTGTCGATGCCCCTGTTCCACTCCAACGCCGTGATGGCTGGTTGGTCGGTGGCAGTGGCCGCGGGCGCGTCAATCGCCTTGCGGCGCAAGTTTTCTGCATCCGGGTTCATCCCCGACGTACGGCGTTTCGGGGCGACCTACGCCAACTACGTGGGCAAGCCGCTGTCCTATGTGCTGGCCACTCCGCCGCAACCCGACGACGCCGATAATCCGCTTCGGCTGCTGTACGGCAACGAAGGTGCGCCGCGGGATCTGGAACGGTTCGCGGACCGGTTCGGCTGTGTGGTGGTCGACGCCTTCGGCTCCACCGAGGGCGGAGTGGCGATCGCGCGCACCCCGGACACCCCAGCCGGTGCGCTGGGCCCACTGGTCGACGGGAACGCGATCATCGACGTCGAGACCGGAGGGGAATGCCCACCCGGCGTGGTGGGCGAGCTGGTGAACACCAGCGGGCGCGGCCAGTTCCGCGGCTATTATCGCGATCCCGACGCAGAGGCCGCACGGATGGCCGGCGGTATCTACCACACCGGCGACCTGGCCTACCGCGACGAAGCCGGCTACGCCTACTTCGCCGGCCGGTTGGGTGATTGGATGCGGGTGGACGGCGAGAACCTGGGCACCGCGCCGATCGAGCGGGTCCTGTTGCGCCACAACGATGTCGCCCAGGTCGCGGTGTATCCGATCCCCGACCCTGCGGTGGGCGATCAGGTGATGGCTGCACTGGTCCTGGCGTCTGGGGTGTCGTTCGATCCTGCGGACTTTCGGGCGTTCTTGGCCGAGCAGCCCGATCTGGGGCCCAAACAATGGCCGTCGTACGTCCGCGTGGCCGCCGAGCTGCCGCGCACCGAGACGTTCAAGGTGCTCAAGCGGGTGTTGTCGGCCGAGGGTGTGGAGTGCGGTGATCCGGTGTTCCGGATCTCCCGGTAGTCCGAGACCTCTCCTGCCCCATCAGCCTCTGCGGACAAGGGTGTGTTGTGGTCGATTTGGATAGCGCAGGTGATATCGGGAGCTTCGATGCCGGCTGTCACAAGATCGCACCGGCCGACCCGCCCGCCGCGCCACCACCGATCTGGCCGCCCGGCGCGCAATACTGAGGCAATGCCCGCAGCCCGCCGAGCACTCATCGCGGCCCTGACCGTCGTCGCAACCCTGGCCCTCGCTTCCCCCGCCGCGGCCGAACCACTGCAGGCCGGCTTCGCCCGGCTGGCCACCACCATCCCGGCCAACGTCGGCATCGCCTATGCCCCGGTCGGCCAAAACAGTGCCGGCACGCTCGGCAACCTGCAGAACGGCGTCGCCTGGTCGACCATCAAGGTCCCGCTGGCGATCGCGGCGATTCACGCCAACCGTCCGAACGCACAGGACCTGGCCGCCCGGGCCGTCACCGCCTCGGACAACGACGCCGCCGAGAAGTTGTGGTCCGAGCTCGGACCGGCGCCCCAGGCCGCCCAGCAGGTGCAGGCCGTGCTGCGCGCCGGCGGCGACGTCGGCACCGCGGTCGAATCCCGGCGGCTGCGCCCGGAATTCAGTGCGTTCGGCCAGACCCAGTGGCCGCTGGCCCGCCAGGCCGTGTTCGCCGCCCACCTGCCATGCATGGGTGTGGCCGCACCCGTCTACAGCCTGATGAACAACACGATCCCCAACCAGCGGTGGGGACTGGCCAGCATCGGCGCCCCGACCAAGGGCGGCTGGGGTCCCGGCCCGGGCGGGGGCTATCTGGTGCGGCAGTTCGGCGTGGTGGGCACACCCCACGGCCAGTTGGCGGTGGCGCTGGCCGCCGAACCGAAAGACGGCAGCTTCGATTCCGGGGTGGCGGCGCTCAACCAGATGACCGACTGGCTCAAAGCCAATGCCGCCCAGCTACCGGGTGGCCGCTGCGCGGGGTAGGTTGGCGGCTAAGCACTTACCCGCGAGTAGGAGATTGCCATGTCCGCTCCGTCCGCCGCAGACTTCGACCGGCTGCGCGCCCTGGTCGCCATCGAGGACATCGACGCCCGGCAGTCGAAGACCATCGACGAGGTCTTCACCGGCAAAGCCCTGACCACCATCCCGATCGGGACCGCCGATGACGTCACGGCGGCCTTCGCCAAGGCCCGTGCCGCACAGCAGCAGTGGGCCGCCCGCAACGTCAAGGAGCGCTGCGCGATCATCGAGCGCTACCGCGACCTGGTGATCGCCAACCGGGACTTCTTGATGGACGTCGCCCAGGCCGAGACCGGTAAGGCTCGGTCGGCGGCCCAGGAGGAGATCGTCGACATCATGCTCAACGCGCGCTACTACGCGCGCCAGGCCGCCAAGTTGCTGGCCTCCAAGCGGGTGCAGGGGCTGCTGCCCGGCATCGTCAAGACCGTGGTCAACCACCATCCCAAGGGCGTCGTCGGGGTCATCTCGCCGTGGAATTACCCGATGACGCTGTCGATTTCAGATGCCATCCCGGCTTTGCTGGCCGGTAACGCGGTGGTGGTGAAACCGGACAGCCAGACCCCGTACTGCACGCTGGCCAATGCGGAGCTGCTGTATCAGGCCGGGTTGCCGCGTGAGCTGTTCGCGGTGGTGCCCGGTCCGGGGTCGGTGGTCGGCACGGCGATCGTGCAGCAGTGCGACTACCTGATGTTCACCGGCTCCAGCGCCACCGGCCGCTCACTGGCCGAACAGTGCGGCGCCCGGCTGATCGGGTTCTCCGCGGAGCTGGGCGGCAAGAACCCGATGATCGTCACCAAGGGCGCGAATCTGACCGAGGTCGCCAAGGCCGCCACCCGCGCCTGCTTCTCCAACGCCGGGCAGCTGTGCATCTCCATCGAGCGGATCTACGTCGAGCGGGAGATCGCCGACGAGTTCGCCGCGAAGTTCGCCGAACAGGTGCGTGCCATGAAGCTCTCGAGCGCCTACGACTTCTCCGCCGACATGGGCAGCCTGATCTCCGAAGACCAGATCAAAACCATCTCCAACCATGTCGACGACGCAAAGGCCAAGGGCGCCAAGGTTATCGCTGGCGGAAACGCCCGCCCCGACATCGGGCCGCTGTTCTTCGAACCCACGGTGCTGACCGACGTCACCGACGAGATGGAGTGCGGCCGAAACGAGACGTTCGGCCCGGTGGTCTCCATCTACCCGGTCGACAGCATCGATGAGGCGATCGCACGGGCCAACGACACCGAATATGGGCTCAACGCCAGCGTGTGGGCCGCGAGCAAGGCCCAGGGCGAGGCGATCGCCGCCCGCATCAAGTCCGGCACCGTCAACGTCGACGAAGGCTATGCGCTGGCCTTCGGCAGCACCGCGGCACCGATGGGCGGAATGAAAGCCTCCGGGGTGGGCCGGCGCCACGGCGCCGACGGCATTCTGAAGTACACCGAGTCGCAGACGGTCTCAACCGCCCGGGTGCTGAATCTGGACCCCCCGCTGGGGATTTCGGGTCCGTTGTGGCAGAAGCTGCTGACCCCGATGATCCGGGCGGTGCAGGCGCTACCTGGCCGGTAGCGCTCAGCGCCGACCTGTCCGGGCTTTTCCCCGGTTAGCGGCCCCCTCCAGTGCGGCCAGCGCCGGCTCGATCGCGTCTGCCATCTCGTCGATGTCATCGGCGACCTCCGTGGTGGTCACGAACCCGAAGTCGAGGTGGTCGCGGTAGGAGAAGCACGTGATGTTCAGCGCCACGTCCATGACCGGCGGGCCCAGCGGCACCAGCGATTCCAGTTCCGCTCCGGCCATGTAGAGCGGGAAGGGCGGCCCCGGCACGTTGGAGACGACGAGGTTGATCGGGGCCAACCGATTCGAGAGCCCGGTCGCGGTGTAGGCGCGCGCGGCGAGCTGCAGTAGTCCGGGCGGGGTGGTGTCGGTGAGTCCCATGATCTGATGTGCCGACAGCGCCTTGGCCATCTGCTTGGCGCTCTGGGTGTTCTCGTGAATCATCTTGAGCCGGTGGTTCGGCCCCTCGATGTCGGTGGCCAACGACACCGTCATCGAACTGACCTTGTTGCCCACCTCGCCCTGGCTGTCCTCGGTGCGGGTCGACACCGGGATCTGGGCGACCAGCGGCTTGTCGGGCAGTTCGCCCCGCTTGATCAGATAGTCCCGGGCGGCGCCGGCGACCATGGCGAGCACCACGTCGTTGAGCTTCACGCCGTAGGCGTCCTTGACGGCCTTGACGCGAGCGAGTTCGACTCGGGCACCGGTGATTCGCCGATGCGGGGACACGCTGGCGTTGAACCGGGTTACCGGAGCGTCGAAATAGCGTGGCGGCTTGCGCGTCAAGCCCAGCCCGATGGTGGCGATCTGCTGGCGGACGGTCTGTTGCAGCAACCGCCCGACCCGAAACGGCGTCATCACCGCGACATTGACCAGCGCACCGACCGCCCGGCGCTCGAAGCTGGGCATTCCTACTCCGGCCAGCGATCCGACCGCCTCCGGCTGCGGCGGACGCGGTTCCCGGGTGACGTCCAGCATGATCTCGGACAACCCGGCCCCGGACACGCCGTCGACGATCGCGTGGTGCATTTTCGTCAGCGTCGCGACCCGGCCGCCTTCGACCCCCTCGATCACCCACACTTCCCACAGCGGCCGGGAGCGGTCCAGCTTGTAGGACATCAGCCGGCCCACCAACTCTTCGACTTCGCGGCGCCCGCCCGGGGCGGGCACGCCGATGCGGCGCACATGAAAGTCGATGTCGAGCTCGTCGTCCTCGATGAACCACGGCCGGTCCAGTCCCAGTCGGGCGCCGCTGACCCGCCACCGCAGCTGGGGCAGTTGCGGTAGCCGCTCGATCAGTAGTTGACGAACCAGCTCAAAGCTGTAGTTCGGCGCCTTGCTGGGATCCAGGATCGCCAGACCACCGATGTGCATGTGCCAGCCGGCCGTTTCGGCCGACCAGAACGCCGCGTCGACGCCCGAAAGTCGCTGCATCGCCCGAGAGTAGCCCCGCGACCCCGGTCCCCGGATGCGGATCGCCGGGAATCGCACTGTGGGCCCTCACACGTGCTTGGCGTGCACCTCGTCGGCCGGGCGGGCTTCGGTCTGCTCTTTGGCCCAGCGGTAGTCGGGCTTGCCGGCGGGCGAACGCTTGACCTCGTCGACGAACCACAGGCTGCGTGGCACCTTGTAGCCGGCGATCTCGGTGCGCGCGCAGGTGTTGATCTCCTCCAACGACGGCCGGGCATTCGGGCGCGCCTGCACCACCGCGGCGACGTGCTGGCCGTAGCGGGGGTCGGGCACCCCGACCACCAGGGCGTCGAACACGTCCGGGTGGGTCTTGAGGGCGGCCTCGACCTCCTCGGGGTAGATCTTCTCGCCGCCGGAGTTGATCGACACCGAACCGCGGCCGAGCATGGTCACGGAGCCGTCGGCCTCGACCTGCGCGAAGTCGCCCGGGATGGCGTAGCGCACCCCGTTGATGGTGCGGAACGTTTCGGCCGTCTTCTTCTCGTCCTTGTAGTAGCCGACCGGGATGTGGCCGCGCTTGGCGATGATGCCCCGCACGCCGGAGCCGGGCTGGACCTCGTTGCCGTCCTCGTCGAGCACCACGGTGGTCTTGTCGATGGTGACCCGGGGCCCGCCGGTGTGCGCTTCGCCCTTGGCGACGATGCTGGTGCCGCCGAAACCGGTCTCACTCGACCCGATCGAGTCGGTGATGATCCGGTTGGGCAGCAGCTCCAGCAGCTTCTCCTTGATGCTCGGGCTGAACAGCGCCGCGGTGGAGGCCAGCAGGAACAGCGAGGACAGATCGTATTCGTGACCGTCCTTTTGGGCGGCCAGCAGCGCGTCCAGCAGCGGACGCGCCATCGCGTCCCCGGTGAAGAACAGCAGGTTCACCTTGTGGTCGTGGATGGTGCGCCACACCTGATCGGCGTCGAATTCCGGTGCCAGCACCACGGTTTGGCCGCTGAACAGCGACATCCAGGTCGCCGACTGGGTGGCGCCGTGGATCATCGGCGGTATCGGGTGACGGATCATCGGCGCGTTGGCCGAGGCCTGCTTGGCCAGGTCGTACTCGTCGGCGATCGGCTCACCGGTGGCGAAGTCGGTGCCGCCGAACAACACCCGGTAGATGTCCTCGTGACGCCACATCACGCCCTTGGGGAACCCGGTGGTGCCGCCGGTGTAGAGCAGGTAGATGTCGTCGGCGCTGCGCGGCCCGAAGTCGCGCTCGGGCGAGCCCTGCGCCAGCGCCTTTTCGAACTCCACCCCGCCGTAGCGGGCGAAGTCGCCGTCGCTGCCGTCCTCGACCACGAGGATGGTCTTGACCTTGGGGGTGTCGGGCAGCACGTTGGCGACCCGGTCGGCGTACTGGCGCTCGTGCACCAGCGCGACCATGTCGGAGTTGTCGAACAGGTAGCGCAGCTCGCCCTCGACGTAGCGGAAGTTGACGTTGACCAGGATGGCGCCGGCCTTGATGATGCCGAGCATCGCAACGACGATCTCGTTGCGGTTGCGGCAGTACAGGCCGACCTTGTCGTCCTTCTTGACGCCCTGGTCGATCAGGTAGTGGGCCAGCCGGTTGGCCTTCTCCTCCAGCTGCCCATAGGTCAGCTGCTCGTCCCCACAGATCAGGGCAACCCGATCCGGAACGGCGTCGATGGCGTGTTCGGCGAGATCCGCGATGTTGAGAGCCACAACACACAAACTAGAACGTGTTACATTTCGTTTTCAAGTCGAGGTCCCCACCCGGAAAGGCGGACGCCGGTGAGCGAGTCGTCACAAGAGCCCCACGCCCTGGTTGAACAGCGCGGACACACGCTGATCGTCACGCTCAACCGGCCGGAGTCCCGCAACGCCTTGAGCGGCGAAATGCTGGCGATCATGGTCGAGGCCTGGGACCGGGTGGACAACGACGACGAGATCCGCTCGTGCATTCTGACCGGCGCCGGCGGCTACTTCTGCGCGGGTATGGACCTCAAGGCGGCCAACAAGAAGGCGCCCGGCGACTCCTTCAAGGACGGAAGCTACGACCCGTCGCGTATCGACGGCCTGCTCAAGGGCCGACGGCTGACCAAGCCGCTGATCGCCGCGGTGGAGGGCCCGGCGATCGCCGGGGGCACCGAGATCCTGCAGGGCACCGACATCCGCATCGCCGGCCAGAGCGCCAAGTTCGGCATCTCCGAGGCCAAGTGGAGCCTGTATCCGATGGGCGGCTCCGCGGTGCGGCTGGTCCGCCAGATTCCGTACACGATGGCGTGCGATCTGCTGTTCACCGGCCGGCACATCACCGCCGCCGAGGCGTTGGAGATGGGCTTGATCGGCCACGTGGTGCCGGACGGGGAGGCGCTGACCAAGGCACTGGAGATCGCTGAGCAGATCAACAACAACGGTCCGCTGGCGGTGCAGGCGATGCTGCGCACCATTCACGAGACCGAGGGCATGCACGAGAACGACGCCTTCAAGCTCGACACCCAGATCGGGATCAAGGTGTTCTTGAGCGAGGACGCCAAGGAAGGGCCCCGCGCGTTCGCCGAGAAGCGCAAACCCGAGTTCAAGAACCGGTAACCACTGCTAACCCCTAACACCCGCGAGCAGACGCGAAAGCCCCCATATCGGGGCGAAATTGGGCGCTTTTACGTCTGTTCGGCGTAAGGAGTCCCATGCAAATCGCGGTCACCGGCGGCACCGGCTACCTCGGCGCCCACACCGTTAAGACGCTGCTGGAAGCCGGGCATTCGGTGCGGCTGCTGGTCGCGCCGGGCTGCGGCTCCGAGCCCGTCATTCCGCGGTTGCGCGAGCTGGGCACGCTGGAGGTGCTCGACGGCGACATCCGCGACGCCGACGTCGTCGGGCGGCTGTTGGACGGCTGCGACTCTGTGCTGCACGCCGCCGGGGTGGTCGGCACCAATGACCGCCTCGAAAAGCTGATGTGGGACATCAACGCCCACGCCACCGAGGCGATCCTGACCCGAGCGGTGGCCGCCGGCCTGGATCCGGTGGTGTCGGTCAGCAGCTACAGCGCGCTGTTTCCGCCGCCCAACGGTGTCATCGGACCCGACTCGCCCACCGTGCCCGGGCGCAGCGCCTACGCCCGCACCAAGGCCTACGGCGAGCGGGTGGCCCGCCGGCTGCAAGACGAGGGTGCACCGGTGGTGGTCACCTACCCGTCCAGCGTGGTCGGGCCCGCGTACTGGACCGCGCCCGGTGTCACCGAGCGGGGCTGGGCGCCGATCGTGCGCTATCGGGTGGCGCCGGTGGTGCGCGGCGGGATGGCGATGGTCGACGTCCGCGACGTCGGTCTGGTGCACGAGGCGCTGATGCGGCCGGGCCGCGGCCCGCACCGCTACCTGTGCGGCGGGATCATGGTCGGATTCGACGAGATGATCGCCGCGGTGGAGCATGGCATCGGCAAGCCGGTCCGGCGAATTCGAGTGGCCCCCAGCGCATTCAAGGGCATCGGCCGGGTCAGCGACCTGGCGAGTCGGTTGCTGCCGCTGCCCGAGTCCCTGAGCTACGAGGCGGCCTGGCTGCTGACTTCGGCTACGCCGACCGACGATTCGGCGACCTTGGCCGATCTGGGCCTGGCGTGGCGTTCGCCGGTGGACGCAATTGTGGAGTCGCTGCGAGCTCTCCTCCCCTCCTCGTCGAACGTGTAACCACTGCGAAAATCCGGCGGGATTTTCGCAACCAGTACACGTTCGGCGCGTGTGTCAGTGCTCGTTGGCAGGCTTCCGCCATGGCGACACCGTTCCTGGGCAGCGAGGCCGTCCGAAGCGGCCGGTTGACGCCGTACGCCTTGCGGAGCCGATTCGTCGCGATCCATCCGGACGTTTATGTTCCAGCCGGTACTCGACCCACCGCGGTATTGCGGGCTCAAGCCGCATGGCTGTGGTCGCGGCGACGTGGCGTCGTCGCGGGCCAGTCGGCCGCCGCATTGCACGGGGCGAAATGGGTCGATGATCACGCACCGGCGGAGCTGCTCTACGACTGTCGCCGGCCACCCAAACACATCCACTCCTGGTCGGACCGCGTCGGCGAAGACGAGGTGCAGCTGATCGGCGGCATACCGGTGACATCGCCGGCTCGCACCGCATTGGACCTGGCCTGCCGCTATCCCCAGGACAAGGCCGTCGCGGCCATCGATGCCCTCGGGCAGGCCACCGACCTCAAGATCACCGACGTCGAGTTGCTGGCCGAACGATACCGGGGACGCCGCGGGATCTGTGATGCCCGGATCGCGCTGCCGCTCGTCGACACCGGTTCTGACTCACCACGGGAATCCCGGCTGCGACTGTTTCTCATTCGATCCGGCTACCCACCGCCGCAGACACAGATCCCGGTTTACGACGAATGGCAGCAGCTTGTCGCGGTCCTGGACATGGGCTGGGAGGAGATCATGGTCGGCCTCGACTATGAAGGCGAACATCACCGCACCGATCCACGGCGCTTCAACCAAGACATCCGACGCCACGAGACGGTGACGAGGCTCGGCTGGATCGACCTGCGGATCACCCTCGAAGACACCGACGGCGGCATCCTCGGCCGGGTCGCGGACGCCTGGGGGCGACGAGCGTGTACTCCCAGCGATTTTCGGGCGCGCTTTTCGCGCTGAGTACACGCTCGGCTACGCCAGTACCCTCGCGGTCGGCGTGAACACCACCGGCATGGACTCCGGACCGGACACGAAGTTCGCCGGACGCAGCGGCACCTCGGCTCCCTCGGCCAGGCGCAGATCCGGCAGCCGCTGCAGCACCCGCTCGGTCATCAGCGAAAGCTCCAGCCTGGCCAGCTGGTTACCCATGCAGAAGTGGGTGCCGAAACCGAACGCGAGATGACTGTTGGGGTTTCGCTGGATGTCGAATCGATCCGGTTCGTCGAACACCGCCTCGTCGAAGTTCGCCGATTCGAACAGCAGCATGATCTTCTCGCCCTGGTGAAGCGCGGTGCCGTAGAAGTCGGTGTCGGCGGTCAGCGTGCGGCACATGTTCTTGACCGGCGCGGTCCAGCGCAGCATCTCCTCGATGGCCCCGGGCAGCAGGCTCGCGTCGGCGCGCAGTATGTCCCACTGATCGCGGTGGCGCAGCATTGCCTCGGTTCCGCCGGACAGGGTGTGCCGGGTGGTCTCGTCGCCGCCGATCAGAATCAGCAGGGTCTCGAAGATGATCTCGTCATCGGACATCACCGCGCCGTCCACCTCGGCGTTGACCAGGACCGAGAACAGGTCATCGGTGGGTTCGGCCCGGCGTTTGACGATGATGTCGCGGGTGAATTCGGTCCAGCCGGCGAACGCTTCCATGACCGCCTGGAACGTCGCCGATGCCGGATCCAGGTGCGAGCTCTGCCCCGCCACCAAGTCGTCGGACCACTTCAACAGCTTCGAGCGATCTTCGGGCAGGACGCCGAGCATGTCGCCGATCACCGCCATCGGCAGCGGCGCTGCGATATCGCGGACAAAGTCGCACTGCCCCCGCTCGCAGACCGCGTCGATCAACCTGTCACAGAGTTCCCCGATGGACGGCAGCTGGGCATGCACCCGCTTGCGGGTGAAGCCGGCGTTGACCAATTTGCGGCGCACCAGGTGTTCCGGGTCGTCCATGTCGATCATGTAGGGCATGCCCGGCTGGTCGGGCCGGATGCCGCCGGTGCTGGAAAACAGTTCGGGGCTGCGCTCGGCATCGATCACCGCGGCGTAGCTGGCCGCAGCGGCCTGCCCGTTACGGTCCCGGAACACCGGCTCATGCGCGCGCATCCACTTGTAGGCGGCGCGCGCCCCGCCGTCGGAGTAGAAGGTGCCGTCGGTCAGATCGACGTCGGGCTTGGTCGTCGGCTTCACATCGGCCATTACCTCGGTCATCAGCGTCCTCCGGATTACAGTGGGCGTCATGGCTCTTTCGCAGCACACCATCGCTGGCACTGTGCTTACCATGCCCGTCCGCATCCGTCAGGCAGATGTGCATAGCGCGATGTTCTCGGTTCCGGCCAACGCAGCACAGGCGATGATCGACTACAGCGGCCTGCAGGTCTTCCAGCACCGACCGGGGCAGGCCGTGGTCAACCTGATGCTGGCCCGCTACATCGACGGCGATCTCGGTAAGTACCACGAATTCGGGACCGCGGTGATGATCAACCCGCCGGGCTCGTCTGCTAGCGGTTGGCGTGCGCTGGGTTCTGCCGGCGCGTTCATCCACCATCTGCCGGTGGACCAGGCGTTCACCCTAGAAGCCGGACGGACCATCTGGGGTTTCCCGAAGATCATGGCGGACTTCACCGTTCGCGACGGAAAGCAGCTGGGTTTCGACGCCGCCGCCGACGGCCAACACATCGCTACCATGGAATTCGGGCGCGGGCTGCCGGTGCCGAGTCTTTTCACCTCCCGGCCACGCACGCTGCGGGCCTACAGTCACCTCGACGGTGTCACTCGCGAGATTCCTTGGGAGATGCGTATTTCCGGAGTTCGTGGGGCGTTGGGCGGTACGACGCTGCGGCTCGGCAGCCACCCGTACGCCCGTGAGCTGGCCGCGTTGGGGCTGCCGAAGCGGCCGATGATGTCATCAACGGTCGGGCGGGTTGAGATGACGTTCGGCGATCCCGACGTGATCAACCGCTAGCGGAGTCTGTCGCCGGTGATCGGCGGTGGAGGCGGTGGTCCGGCAACGTCGAATCCGTGTGCAGCAAGCCATTTGGAAGCGTCGTCATTGCTGCCCGCAACGTCGAGCAACTGTTGGATGACGCCGATGATTTTCCCCACCGCGGCACGACTGGCCCCAGCGGCGTCGTTGTTGACCCGGTCCTTAACAGCGTTGAGCTGAGTGAGCTTGCCATGAACCGGTAAGGCAGAGACCGCAGCTGCGTTGCAGGCTTGGTCGCCAGCTTCGCAGATTTCGGCAAGCCGGGCCCGCAGGTGGGTGACCGCGGCAGCGGCGGTCGTCCACGCTTGCTTCTTGTCCGCGGACCTCAGGTGGGCGGGGCAGGCCACCACAAACCGATCAACATCCACCTGAACGGCCTGGAGTCAGGGAGGTCAGTCACCGCACAACTCCCGCATCACACCATTCTTGGTGTTAGAGTCATTTACTGCATCTTGGTATTGCTGAGTGGTTGACATGCCTCTTGTCGCTAGCGCTGCGGTAGTTTGATAAGCATTCGCAAGGTTGTTGGCGGCGTCACCGTACTTACGGTCTAGCGCAGGGTTAGCGGCTGCCGCTTCAAGAATTACGGCGCCATTAGTCATGGAGATCCGCGCCAGCGCTATATCGCCATCGCCTTCAGGCCCTGTCTCTACATGCAAAGCGCGAGATGCCAGCCTGTATCGGTCACACATAGCAGTTCTCGCCTCAGCCTTCTGCGCGGCCGTATACGTCGGAGTTGAACCAGAACCCGAACGGGTGAGCGCCACGATCAACGCCGCTGCAGCTAGGACTACGGCCACGCCGGCCAGCGTCACTGTCAGCCAGTTGCGGGATCGGACTGGTGCGGGCGGTGCGGGCCAGGGCTGTGTCATGGTCACTTCACGGATGGTAACTCCGAGTGCCGATTCTTCGCTTACATCATCGTTTCCCAAATGCGGCCACAGGTCCAAACAATGGGCCGTCGTACTGCGACTGCCCTGGCCGCCCGCAGTCGAGGAGACCGGCGACAAACGCACTCGTAGACCATCGCAAACTGAATTGACGCCGAAGGGCCGCCCTGTCAGGGTTGATAATGTCCGATCTGAGAGGGGTTCGGGATGTTCGTCGATCCGGCGATGCCGCGGTCAGGGGCGGTGGATGCGCGCGACGCCAGCGAACACGCCCATGCCGGGGCGGCCCGGCTGAACCAAACCGCCGTGGCATCAAACATTTTCGGAGGGCTCGGCGCCGCAGACGTCTTCCGCAACGCGATCTCCGCAGCGCACACCGAGCACATCACCACCCTCACCGTCCACCGCCGGACCCTGGCCGAAGTCGGCGACAAGGCCCACCATGCCGCGCGCGAGTTCACCGGTATGGATCAGCACAACGCGGCCCAGCTTCGTGCGGTGCGGTGCAACTCCAGCACATAAACCTGGCGCTGTTGATCGAAGCCGCCGGCGGTGACCCGTGGCAGGTCAACAACACCGTGCAAAGCGGTAATCCGGCCGCCGTCGACGAGTTGGCGCAGGCCTTTCACGACGCCGGGTCATGTACCGCCGAATCCAGTGCCGCGTTTGCCCAAGCCCGCCAACGATTCCAGGCCGCCTGGAACCGCGAGAACGGCGAACACCCCATCAACGACTCGGCCGAAGTGCAGCGCGCCACCAGCAGCTTGCATCTGCAACAAACCCAACTCACCGCGATCGGCACCGATCTGGAATCCATCGCCGCTGCGCTCGCCGAGGCCCAGAAGTCCGCGGCCGCGAAGATCCACGCCCTCGAGATCCAGCTTCAAGACATCGACAACCGCATCGGGATGTACCAGCAGGCTGACCTGGACACCTCCGAGCTGGAACAGATAGCGATCGATGACACCGCCGGCATCCCGCATCAGATCGAAAAGCTCCGCGACGACTACGCCGGGATACTTCAAGCTTCGACGACCAAGCTGCTGTCCCATGGCTATGACGCAGAACCGCTGCGCGGGCCCCTGGACCCCGCCCCGACCGCTCCGGCCGACCAGTCCGCATTCGAGGAGCTCTTGCGCGCCAACGACCAAGCGGTACTCGATGCGATGGCCCGGGTGCGGGCCGCCCAAAAGGAACTCGATGACGCCGCTGCCAAGGCATATGCCCATGGCGCCGGCAGCGATGATGCTCAAGAGTCGATGAAGCGGCTGCCGGCATTGAAGAAGAACATTGCCGACGCCCTCGATGACCTGGGCAAGATCCCCGACTACTCGAGCATTGATCCCGCCTCCGTACACCTGGGTCCCGACGGCGCCGTGTCGTTCGCCTACACCCTCGAGGGCCAGAAGATGGTGGTGACGGGCACTCTCAAAAACGGCACCGGCGAGATCTACGACCAGGGCGCCGCCAGCGGTAGTAGCGCCTACTTCACCTACCGAGACGGCAAGCTGGTCGCCTCCCGGTTCCTCGACCCCGGCCGGGTCACCCCTGACGACGCGCTGCTGCAGAACGTCATCTTCACCGCGGTGGGTGCCGGACCCGCTGTCACCGCCGGCAAGGCCGGCGTCGAAGCCGGCTGGCAGGGCATGCGGTCGTTATTCGCCCGCGAAGCCCTGGAAGCCGGCGGCGGCACTGCCGCCGGCCTGAGCGCCGACAATGTGCTGCCACGGGCGATCACCCAAGCCGAAATCCGCGCTCAGGCCGCCGCCGACGATCTCGCGATTCACCATCCGGGAGTACACAGCCCGGTTACCACCAGTGGCGACCACATCCCACCGGCAATCACCCACGACCATGTCCCGCACAGCGGCCCACACGCGCCGGCCCCGGCAGCCGAAGTCCATCCGCTACCCGCGGAGTCACCGCTATTTGACGGCTACCACCCAATCGAACCCGGACCGCAATTCACCGACTCGGCCGGGCACCTGATCTACCCCAACGACAGCCTGGTCAGCAAGCCATACGCGATACCCGGCACCGTCGTCCCGGACGCGGACTTAGCCGCCGGAACCGAACTCGGACGCTTCGGCTCTGAATACGGCGGTTACATGGCTCCGGAAGGGACCCCCTTCGCGCAGTTGTCGCTGCCGCCGGAAAGCGCGACAAGGCCGTATCTTCGGTATGTCGTCGACGATCCCGCAGCGCTGCCACCCGGTTGGCACATCGAGCAGTCACAAACGGCGCCATGGTTCCACCAACCCGGTGGCGGTACACAATTCCGAATAATTAATGAATTCGGAGATACCGGAAGTGTTGAGGAACTGATCCGTTCCGGATTTCTGAGGAGGCAACAATAATGACAGACATGTCGCGCCTAACCCAGCATTGGCGGCGTTGGGCACCAATGTTTAGCGGCGGCAACGTGTCGGTTTCGACGACTTGTGACGACTGCCAAATCGCCTTCAGGTCCGATGATTATTCGGTCCATCTGCGCCCAGAGTCTTCTTGGTGGATAGCGGACACAGTAGATGATCGTGGCCGGCGAACGAACGGCGCGGCCAAGTTTTCGAATTTCGATCTAGCGGAGAAGTACCTGATCTGGGACTGGGGAACAACAGCGCGTCCGAGCCTTGCAGCCGGGCCATTGGGAACAGACCTCTATCGACTGGGTTACGCTCCCGGTATCAAGGTCACGCGGGTCGACCGCGGCTATGAAATCTGTTCAAACGGCGACCGGGTCATATCGTCCGCGGTGAATGCGACGATTTTCAGTCATCTAATAACGAAATCGGCAGAGGAAATTGAACAGATGGTAAGTGAGGGCGCCAATTAACGCGGTCTCCCCTGCTGCCAGTGCAGCGGCCTCGTTCGCACAGTACCGACACACCCCCTAAATCTTCGCGCCCCGCCCCTCCCAGTACGGGTCCCGCAATTTCCGCTTGTACAGCTTGCCGTTGGGGTCGCGCGGCATCTCGGCGATGTAGTCAATGGACTTGGGCAACTTGAACTTCGCCAGCCGCGCGCTCGCGTACTCCATCAGCTCGGCGGTCAGCGCGTCATCACCGACCACACCCTCGGCGGGCTGCACCACGGCCTTGATCGCCTCGCCCCAGTCCTCGTCGGGCACCCCGAACACCGCGACGTCGAGCACCTTGGGGTGCATGATCAGCTCGTTCTCGATCTCGGCCGGATAGACGTTGACCCCGCCCGAGATGATCATGTTGGTCTTGCGGTCCTGCAGGAACAGGTAGCCGTCCTCGTCGAGGTAGCCGACGTCGCCGACGGTGAACAGGTCACCGGCGCGATTCTCCTCGGTCTTCTTCTTGTCGTTGTGGTAGGCGAAGCTAGATCCGCCCATCTGCATGTAAACGGTGCCGACCTCACCGGCCGGCAGCTCGTTGCCGTCGTCGTCGAGCACCTTGACCACCGAATACGGCCAGGCCTTGCCGACCGAGCCGGGGTGGGCCAGCCACTCCTCGCCGCTGATCTTGGTGCCGCCGCCCTCGGTGGCGGCGTAGTACTCGGTGATCACCGGGCCCCACCAGTCCAGCATCTGCCGCTTGACCTCGGGCGGGCACGGCGCCGCGCCGTGGATGACATTGCGCAGCGACGACACGTCGTAGCGGCCCCGCACCTCGGCCGGCAACGCCAGCAGCCGACGGAACTGGGTGGGCACCATGTGACTGTGGGTCACCCGGTGCTGGGCGATCAGCGAAAGCATCTCCTCGGGGTCCCACTTGTCCATCAGCACCACCTTGTGGCCCAGCTGAATGGAGATAGCCGAAAAATTCAGCACCGCAGTGTGATACAGCGGGGAGCCGCAGATGTGCACGTGGTTGTCGAACGGCGCCAGGTCATACAGCGCGAAGAAGCCCGCGGAGGCCACCGGCACCGCGTCGGGGTCGGCCCCGGTCAGCGGACGCTTGACGCCCTTGGGCTTACCGGTCGTGCCCGAGGTGTAGAGCATCGCCGCACCCATGGTGCGCACGTCGGGCCGGCCCTCTTCGCCCGCGCCCAGCGCCGACAGCTCGGTGAAGCCGTCGATGTCACCGACGGCGAAGCGCCGGTCGGCGGCCAGGCCGGCCTCGTCGGCGGCGATCTTCGACGCTTCGGCGAATCGTTCGTGGGCGACAAGGGCTTTGGCGCCGCTGTCGGAGAGGATGTAGCCGATCTCCGGGCCGGTCAGGTGCCAGTTGATGGCGACGATGTACAGCCCGGTCTGCATCGCGGCGAAGTACACCGCCAGCGTGTCGACGATGTTGGGCAGCACCATCACGAGCACGTCGCCGGGCTCCAGGCCCAGCGCCTGCAGGCCGCGGCCGTAGCGGTCGGCGCGGGCGGCCAGCTCACCGTAGGTCAGCTCACCGCCCAGGACGTCGACCACGGCAGCGGCGTCGGGGGTGTCACGGGCGATGTTCCACAGGCCGGCTTCGCTCATCCGGCCAATCTAGAACGTGTTCTAGTCCGCTCGCAAGGCGAGGTGCAAGGTGAGGTGCCGCTAAGCAGATGTTCCGGCCCGGATCGCGCGCAGCATCAAGTTGGTGGCCACGACGTGCAACCGGGTGCCGATGACCAGCGCACGGTACGCACGACCATGTAGTCCGGGGAAGGTCGCGTAGCTGTGGGCGTGCAGCAGAGTGCCGCCGCCGGGAGCGTCGGTGAGTTCGAAGACCAGCCGGTAGCGCGAGAACCGATGCCGCCCAACCAGAACGATTCGCCGTTGCTCGGTGCTCTCGGCGACCGCAAAGCCGGCGCGGGGTTGCGGGCCGAGCAGTACCAGCAGCGGATTGCGTTCGGTGCTGCGGAGCAGGGACGTCGTGTACCGCTGCAGCGCGGCCCATACCGGCCTTCGTGGGGCATCGACCTCCACCGTGTGCGTGTCGATAAACGGCAGTTCGTCGTCCATGTTGCGTCCTCCCGCGGTCAAGTCGGGTAGTCAACCCCTCACTGCGGTAGACGATCCAGCGCCGTCGGTTGTGACAGCACACCGTTTCAGCGGCCAACTAACGGCTGCTCGGCTGAGCCGCGCCGACCTCAGATCAGCGACGCCAGCTGCTGAACCTGTGCGGTGTCCCGCGCGGTGACCACCATCATCGTCACGCCCGCGGCCTCCCACACCTTGATCTGCTTACGCACGTAGTCGATGTCGCCGACGATCACGGCGTCGTCGACCAGTTCGTCGGGAATGACCTTGGCCGCCTCGTCTTTACGGTCGCTGCGGAACAGCTTGGTCACGTCGTCGACGACCTCGGAGTAGCCCATCCGGCGGTAGACCTCGGCGTGGAAGTTGGTGTCCTCCGACCCCATCCCGCCCATGTAGAGCGCCAGGTACGGCTTGATCCCGGCGAACGCCGCGGCGCGGTCCTCGGTGATGACCACCTGGGCGGTCGCGCAGATCTCGAAGTCCTCGCGGGTACGCCGCGCGCCGGGACGGGCGAAGCCCTCGTCGAGCCACTCGTTGTACATGCCGGCCAGCCGCGGGGCGTAGAAGATCGGCAGCCAGCCGTCGGCGATCTCGGCGGCCAGTGCGATGTTCTTCGGGCCTTCGGCACCCAGCATCACCGGGATGTCGGCGCGTCGCGGGTGGGTGATCGGCTTCAACGCCTTGCCCAGCCCGGTGGTGCCCTCCCCGGAAAGCGGCAGCGGGTAATGCGGGCCGGCGCTGGTCACCGGGGCCTCGCGGGTCCACACCTGGCGCAGGATGTCGATGTATTCGCGGGTGCGGGCCAGCGGTTTCCCGAAGCGCTGGCCGTACCAGCCCTCCACCACCTGCGGGCCGGAGACGCCGAGCCCGAGGATGTGCCGGCCGCCGGAGAGGTGATCCAGCGTCAACGCGGCCATCGCACACGCGGTCGGGGTGCGCGCCGACAGTTGCACCACCGAGGTGCCCAGCCGCACGCGGGACGTCGACGAACCCCACCACGCCAACGGCGTGTAGGCGTCCGAGCCCCAGGCTTCGGCGGTGAAGACGGCGTCGAAGCCGGCGTCCTCGGCGGCGCCGACGAGTTCGGCGTGGTTGGTCGGCGGCTGTGCGCCCCAATAGCCCAGCTGCAGTCCCAGCTTCATCCTTGGCTCCTTGCTCGCATGCTTGCCACCATTGTTAGAACCTGTTCTACTCGATGCCGTGACTGCCAGCCAAAGCCACCGCGCGCAGATCGATGAGCACGAGCCGCCCCTTTCCGCGCCGCTGAAGTTGTCCTTCGACTACACACGTTCAGTCGGCCCCACCCTCGGCGCATTCTTCACCGCTCTGCGTGAGCGCCGCATCGTCGGCGTCCGAGGTTCCGACGGGCGGGTGTACGTGCCGCCTGCCGAGTACGACCCGGTCAGCTACGAACAGCTCACAGAGATCGTACCGGTGGCCAGTGTCGGCACCGTGGTGTCGTGGACCTGGCAGCCGACGCCGCTTGAGGGACAGCCGCTGGACACTCCGTTCGCCTGGGCGCTGATCAAGCTCGACGGCGCCGACGTGCCGTTGCTGCACGCGGTAACGGCGGACAGTCCCAAAGCGATCAGCACCGGCACCCGGGTGCGCGTGCACTGGGCCGACGAGACCACCGGAGCGATCACCGACATCGCCTACTTCGAGATCGGTGAGGACGCCGAGCCGGTAACCCCGACCACCGACGACCGGGACCCGGTGACCATGGTGGTGATCCCGTCCAGCCTGGAGATCCAGCACACCGCCTCGCTACCGGAGAGCGCGTACCTGCGCGCCCTGCAGGAAGGCAAGCTGCTCGGGGCGCGCACCGGCACCGAGGGCAAGCTGTATTTCCCGCCCAAAGAAGCAGATCCGGCCACCGGCCTGCCGTTGGACAACTTCGTCGAGCTGCCCGATAAGGGCACGGTGACGACGTTCGCCATCATCAACATCCCGTTCGCCGGGCAGCGCATCAAGCCCCCGTATGTGGCGGCCTATGTGCTGCTCGACGGTGCCGACATCGCGTTCCTGCACTTGGTTTCCGAGATCGACGCCCACGAGGTGCGGATGGGGATGCGGGTCGAGGCGGTGTGGAAGCCCCGCGAGGAGTGGGGTCTGGGCATCGACAACATCGAATACTTCCGGCCGACCGGCGAACCGGACGCCGACTACGACACCTACAAGCACCACCTGTGAGGGGCAGCATGACGCAACGCGATGTCGCGGTGGTGGGGTTCGCCCACGCCCCGCACGTTCGCCGCACCGACGGCACGACCAACGGCGTCGAGATGTTGATGCCGTGCTTCGCTCAGCTGTACGCCGAGCTGGGCATCACCCAGACCGACATCGGCTTCTGGTGTTCCGGTTCATCGGATTACCTTGCTGGACGGGCTTTCTCGTTCATCTCGGCGATCGACTCGATCGGCGCGGTTCCGCCGATCAACGAGTCGCATGTAGAGATGGACGGCGCCTGGGCACTGTATGAGGCCTACATCAAGGTGTTGACCGGCGAGGTCGACACCGCGCTGGCCTACGGGTTCGGCAAGTCCTCGGCCGGGCAGCTGCGCCGGATCCTCGCCTTGCAGACCGACCCCTACACCGTCGCTCCGCTGTGGCCAGACTCGGTCTCCATCGCCGGGCTGCAAGCCCGCCTCGGCCTCGACGGTGGCCAGTGGACCGCCGAGCAGATGGCCCGGGTGGCGCTGGATTCCTTCGCCGTCGCCGACCGGGTGGACTCGGTGGAGTCATCCACCAGCCTCGACGAACTGTTGGACCGTCCGTTCTTCGCCGAACCCCTGCGCCGGCACGACATCGCGCCGATCACCGACGGTGCCGCCGCGATCGTGCTGGCCTCCGGCGACAAGGCCCGCGAGCTGTGCGAAAACCCGGCCTGGATCACCGGTTTCGAGCACCGCATCGAGTCGCCGGTGCTGGGCAGCCGGGATCTGACCCGTTCCCCGTCGACCACCGTCTCGGCGCGCGCGGCCAGCGGCGACGACATGCCCTCAGTGGACGTCGCCGAGATCCACGCCCCTTTCACCCACCAGCACTTGATCCTGACCGAGGCGATGCGGCTGCCGTCGAGGACGAAGGTGAACCCGTCCGGCGGCGCCCTGGCGGCCAATCCGATGTTCGTCGCCGGTTTGGAGCGCATCGGCTTTGCCGCGCAGCACATCCTCAACGGTTCGGCCGGCCGGGTACTGGCCCACGCCACCAGCGGGCCTGCGCTGCAACAGAATCTGGTCGCGGTGATGGAAGGACGCAACTGATGCGCGCCACGACGATGCAGAGCGGAGCTTGCGGAGCGATGAGGAGGAGTGGGGCCAATGGGTAGCGCACTCGCTGCGGTGCTGGGCACCGGGCAGACCAAGTACGTCGCCAAGCGCCAGGACGTGTCGATGAACGGCCTGGTGCGCGAAGCCATCGACCGCGCCCTGGCCGACTCGGGCTCGACGTTCGAGGACATCGACGCGGTAGTGGTCGGCAAGGCGCCGGACTTCTTCGAAGGCGTCATGATGCCCGAGCTGTTCATGGCCGACGCCGTGGGCGCCACCGGCAAGCCGCTGATCCGGGTGCACACCGCCGGTTCGGTGGGCGGGTCGACCGCGATCGTGGCGGCCAGCCTGGTCAAGTCCGGCAAATACCGGCGAGTGCTGGCGATGGCTTGGGAGAAGCAGTCGGAGTCCAACGCCATGTGGGCGCTGAGCATCCCGGTGCCGTTCACCAAGCCGGTCGGCGCAGGCGCCGGCGGTTACTTCGCCCCGCATGTGCGCGCCTACATCCGCCGTTCCGGCGCGCCGACCGACATCGGTGCCATAGTCGCGGTCAAGGACCGGCTCAACGGCGCCCGTAATCCGCTCGCTCACCTGCACCAGCCCGACATCACCGTGGAGAAGGTGATGGCGTCCCAGATGCTGTGGGACCCCATCCGTTTCGACGAGACCTGCCCGTCGTCGGACGGTGCCTGCGCGATCGTGATCGGCGACGAGTCCGCCGCACAAGCCCGAGTCGACGCGGGCCAGCCGGTGGCCTGGATTCACGCCACCGCGCTGCGCACCGAACCGCTGGCCTACTCCGGCCGCGATCAGGTCAATCCGCAGGCGGGCCGCGACGCTGCGGCCGCGTTGTGGAAGGAAGCCGGGATCACCAGCCCGATCGACGAGATCGACGCCGCGGAGATCTACGTTCCGTTCTCCTGGTTCGAGCCGATGTGGCTGGAGAACCTGGGATTTGCGGCACCCGGCGAGGGCTGGAAGCTCACCCAGGCCGGCGAGACCGCGATCGGCGGGAGGCTGCCGGTGAACGCCTCCGGCGGGGTGCTGTCCTCCAACCCGATCGGCGCGTCGGGAATGATCCGCTTCGCCGAGTCGGCGATCCAGGTGATGGGCAAGGCCGGTGACCACCAGGTCCCGAACGCCCGAAAGGCCTTGGGGCACGCCTACGGCGGCGGTTCGCAGTACTACTCGATGTGGGTCGTCAGCGCCGACAAGCCCGACGGTTAGCGAGGCTCGACGAAGGAGAGCCGAAGCTGGACCGTCGCATCGAGCCCGCCAAGTGAGAGGACTACCCGCATGAACGCAGATCACCCCGCCCACGTAGCAGGTAAGCGCTCCCGTGACGCGGTAATCGCCCGCGATAAGGAAGCGTGGCTGGCCAACTTCGCCGACGACGCGATCGTGCAAGACCCGATCGGGCCGTCGCACTTCGACCCTGAGGGCAAGGGCCACCGGGGCCGGGACGAGATCTCGGCGTTCTGGGACAAGGCGATCGCCAGCACCGACAAGATCGAGTTCAACTTCTCCGACACCTTCCAGTGCGGCGATGAGGAAGCCAACACCGGAAACATCACGATCACCATGGGCGGCCACCAGATCGTCACCGAGGGTGTGTTCACCTACCGGGCCAACGAAAAGGGTGAGCTCGTCGCGCTGCGCGCCTACTGGGAGTTGGACCGCGCCGCCAAGTCCGCACGCAAAATCTAGGCGCTGGAGCCGGTCACTCCTGCGTGACCGGCTCAAGCCCGTCGCGGTAGCGCTGCGCGAGGTCCTGGTAGTACTTCGGGTTCACGTTGATCCACATCTCGGCGCCGGTTCCGGCAACTGGACCTTTGACGACGGCGGGCGCACCGGCGACCAAAACCCCGTCGGGGATCGTGGTACCGGCGAGCACGGTGGCACCGGCCGCGATCAGGCTGCGGCTGCCGATGACCGCACCGTCGAGCACGGTGGCGTGGTTGCCGATCAGCGCCTCGGCACCCACGTGCGCGCCGTGGATCAGGCACATGTGCGCCACCGTCGCGCCGGGTCCGATGTCCACCGGTACCCCCGGCGGCACGTGCAGCACCGAACCGTCCTGCACGTTGGCGCCTTCGCGCACCACGATGGGGGCATCGTCGCCGCGCAGCACGGCACCGAACCACACCGAGGCGCCGGCCTCAATGGTGACGTCGCCGATCAGCGTGGCGGTCGGGGCGACGAAAGCGGTGGGGTCGATCCGCGGGGAACGTCCGTTGAAGGAGAAGAGCTGCATTGTCCAGATATACCCCAGGGCCGAAAGACCCCGAACCAGCAGGCTTTATTGCGCAACCGGGTGGAAAAACTGTAACGTGTTCTAGTTAGAAGCAACGGGTTGGAGGCAACAGGTGAGCACTGACAACGCCGACGTCGGCGTCCGCGAGATCGACACGGGGACACTGCCGGACCGCTACGCCCGGGGCTGGCACTGCCTGGGGCCGGTGAAGGAGTTCCAGGACGGCAAGCCGCATGCGATCCACGCGTTCGGCGCCAAGCTGGTGGTGTTCGGTGACTCGCACGGTGACCTGCACGTACTCGATGCCTACTGCCGGCACATGGGCGGCGACCTGAGCCGCGGCACCATCAAGGGCGACGAGGTCGCCTGCCCGTTCCACGACTGGCGCTGGGGCGGCGACGGCCGCTGCAAACTGGTCCCCTACTCCAAGCGGACGCCACGGGTGGCCCGCACCCGCTCCTTCCCGACCGATGTGCGCGGCGGGCTGCTGTTCATGTGGCACGACCCCGAGGGCAACCCGCCGCCGGATGAGGTGCGCATCCCGGAGATCCCCGAGTGGTCCAGCGGGGAGTGGACCGACTGGCGCTGGAATTCGATGGTGATCGACTCCAACTGCCGCGACATCATCGACAACGTCACCGACTTCGCGCACTTCTTCTACATCCACTACGGCCTGCCCACCTCGTTCAAAAACGTCTTCGAGGGCCACATCGCCTCCCAGTACCTGCACAACATCGGGCGACCCGACGTCCCGGGTCTGGGCACCAGCTACGGCGGCGCAGAACTGGACTCGGAGGCCTCCTACTTCGGACCGTCGTTCATGATCAACTGGCTGCACAACAGCTACAGCGGCTTCAAGTCCGAGTCGATCCTGATCAACTGCCACTACCCGATCAGCCAGGACCAGTTCCGGTTGATGTGGGGCGTCATCGTGCAGAAGCCCAAGGGCCTGGACGAGGCGACCACCGAGAAGCTCGCCGACGTGATGACCGACGGTGTCAGCAAGGGCTTCCTGCAGGACGTCGAGATCTGGACCCACAAGAGCCGGATCGAGAACCCGCTGCTGGTCGAGGAGGACGGTGCGGTCTACCAGCTGCGCCGCTGGTACTCGCAGTTCTACGTCGACGTCGCCGACGTCACCCCGGAGATGACCGATCGCTTCGAGATCGAGATCGACGCGACGGTGGCCAACGAGAAGTGGAACGCCGAGGTCGAAGCGAACCTGCGCGAGCAGGCCGACGCCGACGCCGAATCGGTGAAGGCCGAGTAACACCGCCATGGCCCAGGAGGTGCCGGACGTCCCCGAGGTTGAAGCTCTGGCTCGGTCCATGCTGGTGCTGTACGGCCCGCACGACGACCACGACGAGCACGGCGATGAGCCGACCGCCGATTCCGGACCCGACACCCGCTACGCGCGGCAACCGCTGTTCCCGGTCGACCCCGCACGCTACGAGGCGATACGTGCTGCGACCGAACGAGATTCGGAGCGCTACCTGCACTCGGGCTTGGTGCCGGTGGAGTGCCGGCACTGTCGGGCCACGGTCGAGGTGAAAAAGCTCGGTCCCGGGTATACCTCGGTGCAGTGGAATTCGGCTTCGCTGAACCAGTGCGCGTATTTCGCGGCCGAACGCGATGCCGGCCATGACAGCAGCCGTAATCGCGGCTGTCCGAACCTGGCCAAGAGCATTCGGCACGCGGTCGCCGAAGGGCATCTGGAGGAAAGGTCCAGTGCTCCACCGCCCGGCGACGCCATCGACTAAGCGCACCGTCCCTACCCCGCGAACAGACGCGAAAGCCCCCAAATCGAGCAGGATTTGGGGGCTTTCGCGTCTGCTCGCCGAGAAATCTACAGCCCGGCGAAGCGCTCCTGCACCTGCTCGGTGGTTAAGCCGTAGTCCTCCAGCGAGTAGTGGTGCTTGGGCGCGCGCGGGCCGGTCTGGCTGGCCGCGTAGTCGTCGGCCATCGCCTGGCGGGCCTCATCGGACAACGGCATACCGAACCGGTCGTAGATTCCTGCCGCGGTCCCCAGCGGGTCGGCGACGAAATCCTTGTAGTCGATATCGCAGAACTGCGCCGGATCGTATTTGGCGCGTTGGGAATTGAACAGCTCCAGTCCACGGGCCCAAGTCTCCATCTCGTCCGCGCCGATCTGCGCGCCGACGAAGGTGTTGGACTGGCCTTCGGTGGTGTGCTGAGCCAACGAGCACATGGACGCCAGGATGGTCGCAGGCGGCCGGTGGCACTGCACGATGAGCGCATCCGGGTAGACCGCCATGATCGCGTCGAGTGCGAACAGGTGGCTGGGGTTCTTGAGCACCCAGCGCTTGCCCGGGTCGTTGAGCCCGATCAGCTGCAGGTTACGGCGATGCCGCCGGTACGACGGCGTCCAGTCCCGCTCGGACAGCCACCGCGAGTAGCTCGGCAGGTGTGCGAGCGTCTCGTAAGACACCGAGTGCAGCGACTGGCGCAGCAACTGCCAGCACTCCTCCAGGCCGTCGGCGGTCATGAAGTGCAGCCCGGTGTAGTCCGGGTTCTCCTCGTGGTGCCGGGCGAACTGGGCCTGCATCTGCTGGTACACCGGGTTGGAGTCCCAGGTGTCGCGGGGCGGGCGAGGCTGTGGGAACTCGGCCAGCCACATCTGAAGGCCCTGGTGCGCAGGGTCGGCACCCAGCAGCCGGTGCAGCGCGGTGGTGCCGGTCCGGGGCAACCCGGTGACAAATATCGGCCGCTCGACGGCGACGTCGGCGTATTCGGGATGCTGGTTCCAGCCGGCTTGCGAGAGCAGCCGGGCCACCAGCGCGCCGCGCAGGAAGAACCGGTTCATCTTGCTGCCCAGCTCCGTCAGGTCGGCCTCACTGCGGTAGGAGTCCAGCAGAACGCCGAGTGCTTCGCGGTAGTCGTCGTCGTCCGGACCGAAGTCATCAAGGCCGACCATCTTGGTGGCCGAGGCGTGCAGATCCTCGACGGTGCCGACATCGATACGGCCGCTGTGCTCGGTCATCAGTTGTGGTACTCCCCGCAGTTGACGTCGATAACCTGGCCGCTGATGCCGCTGGCCAGATCGCTGGCCAGGAAGAGCACCGCTGAGGCCACTTCGTCCTCGGTGGGCAGGCGTTTGAGATCGGAGTTCGCCGCGGTGGCGGCGTAGATCTGCTCGACGGTGGTGCCGTACTTGCCGGCCTGGTGGGCGAAGTAGCCCTGCAAAGTGTCACCCCAGATGTATCCGGGCGCAACCGAGTTGACCCGGATACCCTGCTCACCCAGTTCGGATGCCAACGACTGCGACATAGCCAGCAGCGCGGCCTTGGCCATTTTGTAGGCGCCGTACTTGGGCTGCGAGTGCCGGATCACCATCGAGTTCAGGTTGACGATCGAGCCGTTGGCCGCGGCCAGAGCCGGCGTGAAGCCCTGGGTAAGGCGCAGCGCGCCGAGCCCACTGAGCTCGATGGCGTCGCGGATGTGCTGAAACGTGGTCTGTGCCAAAGGCTTCATCGACGGCACCCGGAAGGCGTTGTTGATCAAGACGTCGATGTGGTCGAACTCAGCCGAGGCTGCCTGCACCAAGTTCGCCACCTGGTCGTCCTCGGTGATGTCGGCCGGGACCACCAGGGCGCGACGCCCGGCGGCCCTGACCTGCTTGGCCACCTCTTCCAGGCGATCGGCGCTGCGCGCGACCAGCACCAGGTCGGCACCCTCGGCCGCGAACCGATTGGCCATCGTGCTGCCCAGCCCCGGCCCGACCCCGCTGATCACCACGACTTTGCCGTCGAGCATTCCGGTCATCTTCACCCCAGCATTCTGTTAGCGATCTGCTGCTGCCGCTGCGCGATACGCGCACGCCAAGCCTCTTGCGTGATCTTGTTGTCGTTGTAATAGGGCAGTGCCGACGCCACCTTGTCGGCGTCGACGAGTTCGACGGTCGGGCCGTCGGCCGCGGTCAGCTGTCGGGACACCCGCTGCCAGCGGAACTGCAGGAAGCCGCGGCGATGCCCCAGGGTTTCGACCCAGTTGGTGACGCCGGGGTCGGTGTCGGAGACCACGATGCGGATCTTTCCGTCCGGATCGGCTTGTGCCTGAGTGCCATTCAGCGACGTCTGGTGGTTGATGTAGTCCAGCGAGATGTACCACAGGCTGCCCAGCTGGAACCCCAGGTAGGGCGCATCGGTCACCGGCAGCGTGATCACCAGTGCCTCTCCGGGCTGCAACTCGTAATGCCCGGCCGACGAGTACTGCGTGGCCAGGCCACCCGGGGTGAGCCGCGGTGCCACCATCGTGTTGACCGGCAGGTTCAGATAGAACCACTGCGGGAAGGCCAGCCAGGTCTTGACGCGGTTGATCAGTTGCTTTCCCGCTGCCGCATAACGCTTCTCGACGAGCTGACGGGTCAGGGGCGGCGGAGCGGTGCCTTCGGTGTCGGTCCGGGCGATCGAGAGCGTGCCGCGCTGGGCAGCCCAGTCGTTGTAGACCTCGCGGATCACCAGTTGCGCCGGCGTCTTCGGCTGGAATCGCCAGGTGAAGCTGCCGTCGGCGGCCACATCGAGTTCGCGATCATCGAAGGCGGCCTCACTGGCCGGGACGTTGTCGTCGGTGTACTCGCCACCGAGCAGCTGGAAGCTCAGGTCGGTCGTGGTTCCGCGGGAACCCTGCACCACGTAGTCGTTGCCGGGACGCACGACGGTGCCGAAGTACAGCGTGTCGGGGTTGTCCAGGCCCATCTTGGTGAACGGCCCAGTGCCCGACAGCAAGAACGGGTGGTCGCGCTCGCTGTTGAAGGCGGCGTGCACACAAGCCTCCACCCCGCCGGCCAGGTATTGCAGGCCCTCGAGCAGGTCAGCCTCGGTCTCGATGTGCGGGGCCGCAGCAACCAGCTTCTCCGCCTCAGCGATCGCGGCCGAAAGTGGTTCGGAGTACATCGCGCCAGCACCTCACTGATCATTTAGTCGGTCCATTATTGAACCGAATCGGTAGATATCTTGAACCGACTTTAGACTGTCGCGGTACCATGCGGCAATGCCGGAACCCCTGCAATCCGCGCGGTCGTCGCCTCCGGCCGACCGGGTGGTAACCATCCTGGGCTTCCTGGCCCACCACCCCGACCAGCGCTTCGGCCTGTCGGAACTGGCTCGCCGGACCGGCCTGTCCAAGTCCACCTGCCTGGGAATCGCCACCTCGCTGACCGAAGCGGGCTACCTGTTGCGCGACGATCCGGACAAGACCTACCGGCTCGGGCCCGGTCTGATCTCGCTCGGGCGGGCCGCCCAACAATCGCTGCGAGTCGGCCCCGAAGCCCGCGAGCAACTCCTGCGGCTTTCCGAGGACTTCGCCACCTCCGCCGCGCTGAGCGCGGTGGTCGACGACCGGATCACCGTGCTGGAGCTGGTGGCGGCGCCCAACGCGCACCTCGGCGTGCAGGCCGGCCAGAGCTATCCGTTCGCCCCGCCGGTCGGCCTGATGTTCGTGCTCTGGGACGACCACGCCCTGCAGGACTGGCTGGCCCGGCAGCCCACCATCCCGCTGCGCTCCGAGAGCGAGCGCCTGCAACGCGTGGTCGCCGAATGCCGGGCGGACGGCTACCTGGTCGAGCGGCTGACCCCGGGTGGGCAACGGCTCTACTCGTTGATGGCTGGTCTGTCCAGCGACCTGCCGGACGAATTGCGGGCCTTGCTGGGTGAATTGGTCTCCGATATCGGCGAACGGGTGTATCTCCGTGGCGAAGCCGGGGCTCGGGGCCGCCACGACATCAGCGTCATCTCGGCGCCGGTCTACGACGATCACCAACGCCAGGCGATGGTCGTGTCGCTGCATGCTCAGCGGGCCCTCACCGACACCGAGATCACCCGCTGGGCCCGTGGGCTGCTGCGCACCGCCGACGCCCTCACTGCGCAACTCGGCGGCACCAAGCCGAAACCGCTGTTAGGTTCGGCGCCATGACTGCGTCCGTCTTGTCCGTTGCCGACCAGCTGGAGCTGTCCGGGCTCGTGCACCGCTACGCGGGATACGTCGACGCCCGCCGCTTCGACGATCTGGCCGAATTGTTCACCGCCAACGCAGAACTGATCCTGCCGAACCCGCCGGCACACCTGGAGCCGTGCGTACGGCACAACGGACCCGCCGGGGTGCTCGACGCGATGTCCGCATTGGCCGGAGTCACCCGGACCCAGCACGGCATCCTCGGCGAGTTCTACACCGGTGGCGCCCCGGGCTCCGCTGATGTAGCAACCGGATCGATCGCCGGCGTGGCGCATCACTGGGTCGACAGCGGCGGGCAGATCACCGATCACGTCTGGTACCTGCGCTACAGCGATATATACCGCCGCGGTGGGCAGGGCTGGCGGATCGCGGTGCGCACGCTGTCGATCGACGCTATCGAAACCCGGCCGGCACGGCAGGTGCGATCATGAGCACGCCCCAGATCTCGCTGCAGCTCAAGACTTTCACCGACGATCCCGGCCATGACTGGCACAGCACCCTGGCGCTGGGCGCCGCGATGGATGCCGCCGGGGTGGATCGCGTCGTCGTCTCCGACCATGTGGTGTTCGGCGAGAACCCCGAGGCGTACGCCGATCCCCGGCTCGGCGGGATGGCCGGCGGACGCCAACCGACCGGACCCGACGGCCAATGGCTGGACCCCCTGATCGTGCTGACCGCGTTGGCGGCCACCACCACCCGCATTCGGCTCGGCACCGCGATCCTGCTGGCAGCGCTGCGCCGCCCCGCGGTGCTGGCCAAGCAGCTGGCCACGCTGGATGTGCTGTCGGGCGGGCGGCTCGACCTCGGTGTGGGCGTCGGCTGGCAGCGAGAGGAGTACGAAGCCGCGGGACTGCCGTTCGAGCGCCGCGGCCGACTGCTGGATCACACCTTGGAGGTGTGCCAGACACTCTGGACCGAGCAGCGCAGCAGCTACCACTCACCGGAGCTGTCCTTCGAGAACATCCATCAGATGCCCAAACCGACTCGGGCAGAAGGTGTCCCGATCTGGGTCAGCGGCACCATCAACGACGCCGTGGCACGCCGGCTGACCCGGTTCGGCACCGGTTGGATTCCGTGGGGTCCCGCGATCCAGGACCCGGCCGGCGCCATCACCGAGATGAAGGACCGCATCGCCGGCCTCGGTGGCGACCCGACCGCCTTGCAGGTGCTGGGCCACGCGAAGACCGTCAAGCGCGCGGACGGTTCCCTGGATACCGCGGCCACCGTGGCATCGGCGCCGGCGTTGGTGGCCGCCGGCGTCACCGATGTGCGGGTCACCTGCTCACTGCCGCGCGACGCCGACCGGGCCACCGAGGTGCTGAGCGAACTCGTCGAGGCGTTCCGCGCCGCAACCTAGGAGCATTGATGGAAAAGGTCATAATCGTTGCCCGGACAGCCGATTTCAGCGAGGAATGGTGCCGCAAACTGCGCGGGCCGGTCGCCGCGGAGCTGCTGGATCTGGGACTTCCGGGGCTGGCGGTCAACGTGCGCGACGAACCGGTGCGCGATGCCATGATGACCCTGACGACACTGGACCCGCCGGCCGCCGCAGTCATCAGCCTGTGGACCGAGCAGTATTACGGCACGCAGGCCCGGGCCGCCATGGCGCTCATCGAGGCCGAATCTGACTCGGCGCCAGCGTATCTGGTGACCGAATCGACACCGCTGGCACCGCCAGACCCCGATGACGGTGCGCGCACTCCGGGATTGGCCAACGTGGCACTGCTGCGGCGGCCCGCCGAATTGGACCACGCCACCTGGCTGCATCGCTGGCACATCGACCACACCCAGGTGGCGATCGACACCCAGGCAACCTTCGGCTACACCCAGAATGTCGTGGTCCGCGCGCTCACCGAGGATGCGCCGGCGATCGACGGCATCGTCGAGGAACTCTTCCCCGACGGCGCGGTGTCAGATCCCTACGTGTTCTACGGCGCGGCCGACGAGGCCGACCTCACCGACCGGGTTGGGCGCATGATCGCCAGCGTCAGCGCGTTCGGCGCGCACCAGAACATCGATACGGTGCCCACCAGCCGCTACCTGTTGCGGTCGCCGTTCACACGCACTGCTGCGACAAGGTGATCAGCGCCTCGCGCACGTGCGGGTGCCGTTCGAGATAGGACAGCACCGGGTTCGGAGCGCCGGGGTCTTCCTGCCGTCCCTTCTCGTCCAGCTCAGCCCGGACGTCCGGGTGCCGGTTCAGGTACGAGTCGATCGAGTTGCCGAACGTCTGGTCGCACTGTTGCGGTGCGGCGTTCGCTACCGGGGCCAGGATCAGCGCCGCACCCGCGAGGGCCACGGCGGTGGCTCGAATGATTGCGCTCATAACTCGACGGTACCCGCGTCGTCAGTTCACGCTGGCCAGCGCGAACGGCAGCACCTGCGGCGCACCGGCGGCGCGCAGCACCCGTGCCGCCATCGTCAGCGTCCACCCGGTGTCGGCGACGTCGTCGACCAGCAGCACCGGGCCGATACCCGCCGGCAGTTCAGCGGGCGGCTGCCAACAGCCGTGTAGGGCCGCGACCCGGTAGGCCGAGTTCGCCGCGGTGCTCGCCCGCCGCCCCGGTGCATAACGCAGTGTGTCTAGGCGGGTCAGTCGGCCCAGCTCGGCCAGCCGGTCCACCAGCGACTCGATCAGCTTCGGATGGGTGGCCGAGTCCAACCCCAGCACCGCGGCCGGCCTGCTCTGCCAGTCCCAGCCCGCCAGCACCGCGACCGCCGCGCGAACCACCTCGTCGGGGACCTCCCGATCCGGCTCGTCGAGCAGTCGCCGCAGCCGGGCACCCCAGCCCAGGTCGGTGAGCCGGCCGATCACCCGGCCCGGCTCCGGCCCGTCGGTGATCCGGCCGGACAGGTCGATCCCGAGTTTCGCCAGCCCGGAGGGCCACTGGCGGCGCGGGGTCAGCTCCACGCCGGGACGCATCAGCCGCTCCCGGGTGGCCGCGGCGGCGGCCGCATCCACCTCGGCGTCAAACCGCCGCCCAGCGCAGTTGTCGCACCGCCCGCAGCGTTCCCCGGCGCGCAGTTGCGGGTCGTTGAGCTGGGCGCGCAGGAACGTCATCCGGCATTCGGCGGTGCTCTGATAATCGAGCATCGCCTGCTGTTCGGCCCGGCGCAGCTCAGCGAGATTGCGGTAACGCTGCTCGTCGTAGGTCCACGGCTGCCCGGTACCCAGCCAGCCGCCCTTGACCCGGCGCACCGCGCCGTCGACGTCGAGGACCTTGAGCACCATCTCCAGTCGCGACCGATTCAAGTCGACCAGCGGTTCCAGCGCGGGTGTCGACAGCGGCCGTTCGGCCGATAGCTCGCCGATCACCTTGCGCACCAACGCTTCCGGCGGGAACGCCAGCGACGCGAAGTAACGCCAGATGTCCTGATCTTCCGGGCCGGGCAGCAGGATGACCTCCGCACTGGCGGTGGAGCGCCCCGCCCGTCCCACCTGCTGGTAGTAGGCGATCGGCGAGGACGGCGCACCCAGGTGGATCACGAAGCCGAGGTCCGGCTTGTCGAAGCCCATCCCCAGCGCCGAAGTGGCGATCAGCGCTTTGACCCGGTTGGCCAGCAGATCCGCCTCCAGTTGTTCCCGGTCGGCCGCTTCGGTGGAACCGGTGTAGGCCGCGACCGCGAACCCCTGCGCACGCAGATCGGCGGCGACATCGTGGGCCTGGGCCACGGTGAGCGTGTACACGATCCCGGACCCCGGCAGTGCTTCCAGGTGCGCACCGATCCAGGCGGCCCGCTGCGCCGGACCACCGGCGTGCACCACCGACAGCCGCAGCGACTCGCGATCCAGGCCGCCGCGCAGCACCAGCGTGTCGCCACCACCCACCCCGAGTTGGCCGGCGACATCGTCGACCACCCGATCATTGGCGGTCGCCGTGGTCGCCAGCACCGGGATGCCGGCGCCCAGCTCGGCGATCAGCGTGCGGATGCGCCGGTAGTCCGGCCGGAAGTCGTGGCCCCAATCCGAGACGCAGTGCGCCTCGTCGACCACCACCAGCCCGGCCCGGGCCGCCAGCGCCGGCAGCACCTCATCGCGAAAATCCGGGTTGTTGAGCCGCTCCGGGCTCACCAGCAGCACGTCGAGATCACCGGCGACCACCCTGGCCTGCACCTCGGCCCACTCGGTCACGTTGGAGGAGTTGATGGTGGCCGCATGCACCCCGGCCCGTTCCGCGGCGGCGACCTGGTTGCGCATCAACGCCAACAGCGGCGACACGATGACCGTCGGCCCCTGGCCACACCGGCGCAGCAGCTTCGCGGCGATGAAGTACACCGCCGATTTGCCCCAGCCGGTGCGCTGCACCACCAGGGCGCGGCGACGCCTGACCACCAGCGCGTCGATCGCTGCCCATTGGTCGTCGCGCAGGCGCGCATCGGGGCCGGCCAGCTGCTCCAGGATCGCCTGGGCGTCGTCGCGCGTCGGGGTGGTCGAGGAAGACACAAGCCTCATCGTGCCCGAGGGCTCCGACAGCTACTCGGCGGCAGCCCGCTCCCGCTGGATTTCCAGGGCGATGTCGATGAGTTGGTCTTCCTGGCCGCCGATCAGCTTGCGCTGGCCGGCCCGGTGCAGCAGCTCATGGGCGGGCACGCCGTAGCGCTCACCCTGGCGCACCGCGTGCTTGAGGAAGCTGGAGTACACCCCCGAGTAGCCCATGATCAGCGCGTTGCGGTCCAGCACGCACTCAGCCGGCATCGCCGGGCGCACCACCTCCTCGGCGGCATCAGCGATGTCGAAGAAGTCGATACCGGTCTTGATCCCGACCTTGTCGAACACCCCGATCAACGCCTCCACCGGGGCATTGCCCGCCCCCGCGCCGAACCGGCGCACCGAGCCGTCGATCTGCTTGGCACCAGCGCGCACCGCCTCCAAAGAGTTGGCCACCCCCAGCCCGAGGTTCTCATGGCCATGAAAACCCACCTGCGCGTCATCACCGAGCTCGGCGACCAGCGCCTGGACCCGATCACGCACCCCTTCGAGCACCAGCGCACCGGCCGAATCCACCACATACACACACTGGCAGCCCGCATCGGCCATGATGCGGGCCTGGGCGGCCAGCTTCTCCGGGGACACGGTGTGAGCCATCATCAAAAACCCGACGGTCTCCAGGCCGAGTTCGCGAGCCAGCCCGAAGTGCTGGATCGACACGTCGGCCTCGGTGCAGTGCGTAGCGATCCGGCAGATCACACCGCCATTGCCCTGCGCGGTCTTCATGTCTTCCTTGGTGGCCACCCCGGGCAGCATCAAAAACGCGATCTTGGCGTCCTTGGCGGTCTGCGCCGCCAGGGCGATCAGCTCCTGGTCGGGAGTCTTGGAAAATCCGTAGTTGAAACTGGATCCGCCCAGCCCGTCGCCATGGGTCACCTCGATGACCGGCACGCCGGCAGCATCGATCGCCGCCACGATCGCGGCGACCTCCTCAGGCGTGAACTGGTGGCGCTTGTGATGGCTGCCGTCACGCAGGCTGGTGTCGGTGATCCGAACGTCGAAAATGTGATCAGACATAGCAGCTACACCCCTTGAGCCTTGGCGGTGGCCATCTCGCGGGCGATCTCCTCGCCCACCTTGGTCGCGGCCGCGGTCATGATGTCCAGGTTGCCCGCATACGGGGGCAGGTAATCGCCGGCGCCCTCGACCTCGACGAACGTCGTGACCACCGCACGCCCACCCGAGTTCAGCGACGGCTCGTCGAACTGCGGCTCGTTGAGCAACCGGTAACCCGGCACATAGGTCTGCACCTGCTCGACAACACTGAGGATCGACTTGGTGATCGCATCCCGGTCGATGTCCTCGGGGATCTGGCAGAAGATGGTGTCGCGCATGATCATCGGCGGATCCGCCGGATTCAGGATGATGATCGCCTTGCCCTTTTGCGCCCCACCGATCGTCTCCACTCCACGCGAGGTGGTCTTGGTGAACTCATCGATGTTGGCCCGGGTGCCCGGCCCCGCCGACACGCTCGCGACGCTGGCCACGATCTCCGCGTAGGGCACGGTGCCGCCCTGCTCGGTGACCGCACGCGTCACCGCGTACACGATCGGGATGGTGGCCTGCCCACCGCAGGTGATCATGTTGACGTTCGGAGCGTCCACGTGCTCGTGCAGGTTCGCCGGCGGGATCACTGCCGGACCCACCGCAGCCGGAGTCAAATCGATCGCCCGGATCCCAGCCGCCTCATACTTGGGCGCGTACGCCTTGTGCACGTAGGCGCTGGTGGCTTCGAAGACGAAGTCCGGCAACTCATCCTGGGCCAGCAGCCAGTCCGCCCCCTCGGCCGAGGTCTCCAGTCCGAGCTTGCGGGCTCGGGCCAGGCCTTCGCTCTCCGGGTCGATGCCGATCATCCAGCGCGGCTCCAACCACTCCGAGCGCAGCAGTTTGTACAGCAGGTCGGTGCTGATGTTGCCCGACCCGACGATCGCGACTGACGCTTTGTCGGCCATGAGCGCTCCTCTATTCGAAAACCAGCCGGACCGAACCCAGTCCGGAGAAATCGGCGACACAGTCGTCGCCGGCGTGCACGTCGATGGCCCGGGTGGCGGTGCCGGGCAACACGATGTCGCCGGCCTGCAGCCGCACCCCGAAACTCTCCACCTTGCGGGCCAACCACGCCACCGCGGTGACCGGATTACCCAGCACCGCGTCACTGCGGCCCTCGGCGACCACCTCGCCGTTCTTGGTCAACGAGGCGTCGATCCGCTTGATATCGATGTCGCCCGGCTTGACCCGCTGTTTGCCGAGGACGAACCCGGCCGAGGAGGCGTTGTCGGCGATGGTGTCGCAGAGCTTGATCTTCCAGTCGGTGATCCGGCTGTCGATCAACTCAATCGCCGGGGCGAACGCCTCGGTGGCGGCGAGCACGTGCTCCTCGGTGCAGTCCGCGCCCGGCAGGTCCTCGGCGAGGATGAACGCCACCTCGACCTCGACCCGCGGGTACAGGTAGTTCGCCGCTTTGATCGGTTTGTCCTCGAACACCTGCATCTCGTTGAGCAGGTGCCCGTAGTCCGGCTCGTCGACGCCCATCATCTGCTGCATCGCCTCGCTGGACAGGCCGACCTTGTGGCCGACCACCCGGGCGCCCTCGGCGATCCGCTGGCGAATGTTGATCAGCTGGATCTCGTAGGCGTCGACGACGTCGATGTCGGGATGCGCCGCCGTCAGAGGGGAGATCGGTACGCGGCTGCGCTCCGCTTGCGCCAATTCGGCGGCGAGTTCGTCGCGGATCTGGGCGCTGAGCATCTTTGAAGAGTCCCCTCGGGTGTTGGGATGCGGGTAAAACCGAGCCGCTGACCGAATTCTATAACGTGTTCTAACTTTCAGCTCGGGCGGTCTCGGGCGGTCCGGTGGCGACGGAGGGCCGGCGGCATGGTCGCCGCCGGCCCCCCACCGAAGCGTGAACTAGGACTTGCCGGTGTAGTCGACCTGCCAGTGCTTGATCCCGTTGAGCCAGCCCGAGCGTAGCCGCTGGGGGCTTTCCAGCGGCTTGAGGTCGGGGATGTGGTCGGCGATGGCGTTGAAGATCAGACCGATCGTCATCCGGGCCAGGTGGGTGCCGATGCAGTAGTGCGCACCGGTGCCGCCGAAGCCGACGTGCGGGTTGGGGTCACGCAGGATGTTGAACTGCTGCGGGTTGTCGAACACCTCGGGGTCGAAGTTGGCAGCGCGGTAGAACATCACCACCCGCTGGCCCTCCTTGATCAAGGTGCCATTGAGCTCGTGGTCCCGAGTGGCGGTGCGCTGGAACGACGTCACCGGGGTGGCCCAGCGCACGACCTCGTCGGCGGTGGTCTCCGGGCGCTCCTTTTTGAACAGCTCCCACTGGTCGGGGTTCTCGGTGAAGGCCATCATGCCCTGGGTGATGGAGTTACGGGTGGTCTCGCTGCCCGCCACCGCCAGCAGGATGATGAAGTAGCCCAGCTCGTCGTCGTTGAGCTTCTCGCCGTCGATGTCGGCCTCGATCAGCGTGGTGACGATGTCCTTGCCCGGGTTCTGGCGCTTCATCTCGGCCAGCTGCAGGCCGTAGGTGATGATCTCCAGCGCCGACGCCGCCGGGTCGTAGTGAGCGTATTCCGGGTCGTCGTACGAGGTCATCTGGTTGGTCCACTCGAACAACTTGCCGCGGTCCTCCTGCGGCACCCCCATCAGACCGGCGATCGCCTGCAGCGGCAGCTCGGAGGCCACCTCCACCACGAAGTCACCGGATCCCTTGGCCAGCGCCTCTTTGGCGATGCCCTGCGCGCGCTGCTCCAGCTCCTCGTGCAGCGGCAGGATGTGACGCGGGGTGAAGCCGCGCGAGATGATCCGGCGCTGGCGGGTGTGCCGCGGCGCGTCCTGGTTGAGCATGATGATCCGCTGCGCCTCGATCGCGTCGCGGGTGATGTCGTCGTTGAACCGCGGGATGGCGGTGTTGATCTCACTGGAGAACACGTCGTCGAGGCGGGAGACCTCTTTGACGTCCTCGTGGCGGGTGATCGCCCAGTAGCCGCCGTCGTTGAAGCCGCCGACACCTTCCGGCTGCTCGATCCACTTGATCGGCTCGCTCGTGCGCAGCGCCGCCAGCTCCTCGTCCGGAATCCGCTCGGCGTAGATCTCCGGATCGGTCGGGTCGAAACCCGCGGGAACATTGAAGGCGGAAGGGACAGTGGGGCTGGCCACGGCGAAGACTCCTAACTCAGGGCATGTGCAGCACGATGCATGCTCGTGCCAGTAAAACATGCCTTCGCTGCAGAAGAAAGGCGAGAACGCGTCCGCGCGGGCCGCAAAATTGAAACGCGTTCTACCAGGTCCGCAACTCCGCCTGACCTGGTCGGTCCCGGCGCCCTACCCGCAGGGTAGGAAGTGGTCGTCCGGGCGAGCGGGGTAACCATACCGCCAGCCAACTGGCGCCCGGGTGGGGCAATTCTATAACGTGTTCTACATGGCTGAGCAGGAGTACGACGTCGTCGTGGTCGGAAGCGGTGGCGCCGGGATGGTCGCCGCCCTCACCGCCGCCCACCGGGGACTGTCCACCATCGTCATCGAGAAAGCCGCCCACTACGGCGGTTCGACCGCCCGCTCCGGCGGCGGCGTGTGGATCCCCAACAACGAGGTGCTCGCACGCGCGGGCGTCAAGGACACCCCCGAGGCCGCCCGCACCTATCTGCGCACGATCGTCGGTGACGTCGTTCCGGCCGAGAAGATCGACACCTACCTGCAGCGCGGGCCGGAGATGTTGTCGTTCGTGCTGAAGAACTCGCCGCTGAAGATGTGCTGGGTTCCCGGTTACGCCGACTACTACCCCGAGCAGCCGGGCGGCAAGCCCACCGGCCGCTCGATCGAGCCGAAGCCGTTCAACGCCAAAAAGCTCGGCGCGGATGCGGCCGGCCTGGAACCGGCCTACGGCAAGGTGCCGCTGAACGTCGTCGTCATGCAGCAGGACTACGTCCGGCTCAACCAGCTCAAGCGCCATCCGCGCGGCGTGCTGCGCAGCCTGAAGGTCGGCGCCCGCACCATGTGGGCCCAGGCCACCGGCAAGAACCTGGTCGGGATGGGCCGCGCGCTGATCGCTCCGTTGCGGATCGCCCTGCGCAATGCCGGCGTGCCGGTCGAGCTGAACACCGCACTGACCGACCTCTACGTCTCCGACGGCGTGGTCCGCGGCGTCTACGTCCGCGACAGCAATGCCTCGGAGGCCGTCGAGCCCCGGCTGATCCGGGCGCGGCGCGGGGTCATTCTGGCCAGCGGCGGATTCGAGCACAACGAGCAGATGCGGGTGAAGTACCAGCGCGCTCCGATCACCACCGAGTGGACGGTCGGCGCGAAGGCCAACACCGGCGAGGGCATCCTGGCCGGCGAAAAACTCGGTGCCGCACTGGACGTCATGGAGGACTCCTGGTGGGGCCCGACGGTGCCGCTGCCCGGAGCACCGTGGTTCGCGCTCTCGGAGCGCAACTCGCCCGGGTCGATCATCGTGAACATGGCCGGCAAGCGGTTCATGAACGAGTCGATGCCCTACGTGGAGGCCGTCCACCACATGTACGGCGGCGAATACGGGCAGGGCCCCGGCCCCGGCGAGAACATCCCGGCCTGGCTCGTGTTCGACCAGCGCTACCGCAACAACTTCATCTTTGCGGGTCTGCAGCCGGGCCAACGGATTCCGAAGAAGTGGCTGGAGTCCGGCGTGATCGTCTCGGCGGACACCCTGGAAGAACTGGCGACCAAGATGGGCGTGCCGGCAGCGGGGCTCAATGCGACCGTGGAGCGGTTCAACGAGTTCGCCCGCACCGGCGTCGACGAGGACTTCCACCGCGGTGAGAGCGCCTACGACCGCTACTACGGCGACCCGACCAATAAGCCGAACCCGAACCTGGGCCCGATCGCGCAGGGGCCGTTCTACGCGGCCAAGATGGTGCCCGGGGACCTGGGCACCAAGGGCGGGATCCGCACCGACGTGCGCGGTCGGGCGCTGCGCGACGACGACAGCGTCATCGAGGGCCTCTACGCCGCGGGCAATGTGAGCGCCCCGGTCATGGGCCACACCTACCCCGGGCCCGGCGGCACCATCGGACCCGCGATGACGTTCGGTTACCTGGCCGCTCTGGACATCGCCGACTCACCAGCCGAAAGGGCCTAGGACATGCCGATCGATCTCGATGTCGCACGGGGTGCGGAGTTCGGCCGGGTCGAGTTCTCCTGGACCGCAACCAATGTGCAGCTCTACAACCTGGCGCTGGGCGCCGGCTCGGATCCGATGGATCCGCGTGAGCTGAGCTACGTCGTCGACGGCACCCCGCAGGTGTTGCCGACGTTCGGCTGCGTCGCGGCGTCGTTCAACGATGTCGACCCGCCCAAGGTCAGCTGGCCCGGCGTCGAAATCGATCTGGCCAAGATCCTGCATGCCTCCGAGAAGGTGATCGTGCCCGCGCCGCTACCGCCGTCCGGCAGCGCGCAGGCCGTCAGCCGGATCGTCGACGTCTGGGACAAGGGCAAGGCCGCCGTCGTCGTGCTCGAGACCACCGTCACCAGTACCGACGGCACGCCGCTGTGGACGCAGCAGCGGTCCATCTTCGCGCGCGGCGAGGGCGGCTTCGGCGGTGAGCGCGGCCCGGCCTCGGCAACCGAACGTCCCGACCGCGCACCGGATTTCGAAGTCGACATCCCGGTGGCGCCGCAACAGGCGCTGCTCTACCGGCTCTGCGGAGACCGCAATCCGCTGCACTCGGACCCTGGATTCGCGGCGGCTGCTGGATTCCCGCGGCCGATCCTGCACGGGCTGTGCACCTACGGCATGACCTGCAAGGCGGCCGTGGACACGGCACTGGACGGCGATGCGGGCGCGGTGCGTTCGTTCGGCGCGCGGTTCGCCGGCGTGGTCTTCCCCGGCGAGACCCTGCGGGCTCACCTGTGGAAAGAGGACGGCCGGTTGCTGGGCAACGTGGTGGCGCCCTCGCGTGACAACGCCGCGGTGCTGAGCGACGTCGAGCTGGTTACGGCCTAGCGACGCCGGTCGGCGGCGTCCTTCGTCGCCCGGCCTTATTGAAAACGATTGTCATCTCCGCTAACGTCTGTCGGAACCACGTAACGCAACACGAAGAGGTTGCGTCGCGAACCGACAAGCGAGGACGACCCTGTGACGGCTGCGGTATGGATGGCGTCGCCACCGGAGGTGCACTCGGCAGCACTGACCAGCGGCCCCGGACCCGGACCGCTGTTGTCGGCGGCCGGCGCATGGGCATCACTGAGCCTGGAGTACACCGCGACCGCAGATGAGTTGCGCGCCTTGCTGGGGTCCACTCAGGCGGCGGCGTGGCAGGGGCCGAGTGCTGAACAGTATGTCGCCGCGCATGCCCCTTACCTGGGGTGGCTGTCGAAGGCCAGCGCCGACAGCGCCGCCCTGGCGGCGCAGCACGAAACGGTGGCCAGCGCCTATGTCAGCGCGCTGGCGGTCATGCCCACGATGCCGGAACTGGCCGCCAATCACGCCACGCACGGTGTCCTGGTCGCGACCAATTTCTTTGGCATCAACACGATTCCGATCGCACTCAATGAAGCCGACTACCTGCGGATGTGGATCCAGGCCGCGACCACGATGGCCAGCTACGAAGCGGTCTCCGGGGCGGCGCTGGCCTCGGCTCCACAGCCCACCGCGGCACCACCGATCGTGCTCCATGACGAGTCCGACCACGGCGATCATGACCACGACCACGACCACGACCACGACGGCATCCACGACGGCGAATTGGACCCGTCCGACCCGGAGTGGTGGCAAGATTTCTTCGGCGAACTGGGCGAGTACGGCAACACCATCATCACGGACTTGCTGACCAATCCGGCGGCGCTGCTGAACGATCTCCCGTTGATAATGGCCGATCTGACCTTCCATGCCAGCCAAATCGCCTCGAGCCTGAGCCAGTTCGCTCCCGCGCTGCTGCAGCCGGCGCTGGGCCTGGTGCTCGCCAACCTGGGATGGGCGGCCGGCCTGGCCGGGCTGGCCGGAATTCAGCCGACCCCGGTCGCACCCGTCGCTGTGGATCCGATCTCGGAGACACCTCCGGCGTTGCCGGCTGCAGGTGCCTCGTCGAGCACCCCGTCGGTTCCCGCCTCGACCACGGCGACAGTGCCGTCGTCCGCGTCGGTGCCGACGACCAGCGCGGCTCCCGCCGCGCCACCGCCTTCGGTTCCCCCGGCCGGCGCAAGCCCGGGATTCTTCCCGCCCTATGTGATCGGGCCTACCGGTACGGCCGACCGGATCCGTGCCAAGGGCCGCGCCCAGGCCGTCAAGAAGGCGCCGAATCCGGATGACGCCAGTGCGGCGGCTGCCGCGGCCGCGCAAGGTCGGGACCGGGTCCGGACTCGCCGGCGCCGGCGTGCTCGCGATGAGGCGAACGAGTTCGCTGACCTGGTGGCCACCAGCGCCTCGGCCACCGGGGCCGGTGCCCTGGGTTTCGCCGGGGCACAGGCTAAGCCGGATAGGGCTGCGGCGGGGCTGACGACGTTGGCTGCTGAGAGCTTCGGCAGCGGCCCGACGGTTCCGCTGCTACCCGAAAGCTGGAGCGAGGCCGGCGACGAACGTCACGCTCGGCGGTAGGGTGCGCGAAGCTAGCCCAGGATCAGACCCGACGTCGGCACCCCGGTACCGGCGGTGACCAACACGTGCTCGACACCGTCGACCTGGTTGACCGAGGTGCCGCGTAGCTGGCGCACCCCTTCGGCGATGCCGTTCATCCCGTGGATGTAGGCCTCGCCGAGCTGCCCGCCGTGGGTGTTGATCGGCAGCCGGCCGCCCAGCTCGATCGCGCCACCGGCGATGAAGTCCTTGGCCTCGCCCTTACCGCAGAACCCCAACTCCTCCAACTGGATCAGCGTGTAAGGGGTGAAGTGGTCGTAGAGCACCGCGGTCTGAATGTCGGCCGGCGTCAGGCCCGATTGCGCCCACAGCTGCTTGCCCACCAGGCCCATCTCGGGCAGCCCGAGCTCGTCGCGGTAGTAGGAGTACATGGTGAACTGGTCGGCCCCGGCTGCCTGCGCGGCCGCCTCGATCACCGCCGGCCGATGCTTGAGGTCGCGGGCCCGCTCGGGCGTGGTGACGACGATCGCCACCCCGCCGTCGCTCTCCTGGCAGCAGTCCAGCAGCCGCAGCGGTTCGGCGATCCACCGCGAGTTCTGGTGATCCTCGATGGTGATCGGCTTGCCGTAGAAGAACGCCTTGGGGTTGGTCGCCGCGTGCTTGCGATCTGCCACCGACACCACACCGAAATCCGCACTGGTGGCACCGTATTCATGCATGTAACGCTGGGCGATCATCGCCACCGACGCGGCCGGGGTGCTCAGGCCGTGCGGGTATGACCAGCTGTACTCCACGCCGCGGGAATCGGCGTTGACCGTCAGCCCGGTCATCACCTGACCGAACCGGAACTCCGAGCGCTCATTGAAGGCCCGGTAGGCCACAACGACTTCGGCGATCCCGGTCGCCACCGCCATCGCCGCCTGCTGCACGGTCGCCGCGGCGGCGCCACCGCCGTAGCCGATCTGGGAGAAGAACTTCAGCTCGCCGATCCCGGTGGCACGTGCGACGGCGGTCTCCAGGTTGGAGTCCATGGTGAAGGTGACCAGACCGTCGACGTCGGACGGCGCCAAGCCCGCATCGTCGAGTGCGTCGAGCACCGCCTCGGCGGCCAGACGCAGTTCGCTGCGCCCGGATTCCTTGGAGAAGTCGGTCGCCCCGATGCCGGCGATGGCAGCCTTACCCGACAGCATTACACGTCCCCGATCGTCAATGTGGCGGTGGCGATCACGTGGTCGCCAAGACTGTTGTTACCAACGACTTTCACGGTTACCAGAGGTCCGTCCGCTGTGTTTTCCAACCCGGTCACCTCACCGCTGAAGGTGACGGTGTCGTAGGCGTACCACGGCACGCCCAGGCGCAGCCCGATCGAACGGATCACCGCATTGGATCCGGCCCAGTCGGTGAGGTAGCGCTGCACCAGGCCGGTATCGGTGAGAATGTTGACGAAGATGTCCTTGGATCCCTTGGCCTGCGCCTTGTCCCGGTCGTGGTGCACGTCCTGGTAGTCGCGGGTGGCGATCGCCGTGGAGACGATGAACGTCGGGTCGCCGTAGATCTTCAGCTCGGGCAGCTTGGTGCCCACTTCCACGGTCGGAGCGCTCATGCCCCGCCTCCTTCCACAGGCTCCCAGGCGTACAGGGTCCACGCCGGGCCGGCGTCGCTGGCAGGAAAGTCGAGAAACGTTGCGCGGACCGGCATCCCGATCTCCACCGCATCGGCGTCGACACCGCGCAGTTCACCGAGCATCCGCACGCCCTCCTCCAGCTCGACCAGCGCGATCACGAACGGCAGGCTGCGGCCGGGGACCTTGGGGGCATGGTGCACGACGTGGCTGAACACCGTTCCCTTGCCGCTGGAAACGACGTAGTCGGTGGTCTCGGACTTGTCCTTCCAGACCGCGGGAACCGGCGGATGCTGCAGGCTGCCGTCGGGGCGGCGCTGGATGCGCAGCTCGTGGGCGGCCACCCCGTCCCAGAAGTACTTGGAGTCCCTCGACCAGGACGGGCGCATCATCTTGCCCGGGTCGAGATCCTCAGGCACCGCGATGGATTCGGCGCGATCCTTCGGCAGGAACTTGAGGATGCGCCAGTTCATGTCGGCGACATTCTCTTCTCCGACCCACCAACGGATCTTCTGGGTGACGAAGTAGCCCTCACCCAGGCCGGTCTTTTTGGGGCCCACGATGTCGGTCACCTCGGCGGTGACACTGACCTCTTCGCCGGGCCGCAGGTAGCGGTGGTAGGTCTGCTCACAGTTGGTGGCCACCACCCCGACGTAGCCTGCGCCGTCGAACAATTCCATGACCTTGCCGAGCGGGTCGTCTGCGGGGCGCTCCCCACCCAGGCCCATCATCGTCCACACCTGGATCATCGCCGGCGGAGCGACGATGCCCGGGTGGCCGGCCGCGCGCGCGGCGGCCTCGTCGGTGTAGATCGGATTGGCGTCACCGATCGCATCGACCCAGTGCCGGATCATCGGCTGGTTCACCGGATCCCGGCCCGACCGCGGCTTGCTGCGGCCCGACGCCAGAATCTGCTCGATACCGGAAGAAATGTCACTCATCTGTGTCCTCGACTCCTCGCGCAAGCGCTCACCGTGGCACCCGCGGAACCTTCAGACCGGAGGCGGCGATCATCTCGCGCATCACCTCGTTGACCCCACCGCCGAAGGTGATGACCAGGTTGCGCTTGGTCTGCACGTCCAGCCAACGCAGCAGCCCGGTGGTCGCCGGGTCGGCCGGGTTGCCGTAGCAGCCCACGATCTCCTCGGCCAGCCGCCCGGCGTACTGGATCCGCTCGGTGCCAAAGACTTTGGTGGCCGCCGCGTCGGCCACGTCGATGATCTCGCCGGCCGCGGCGACCTGCCAGTTGAGCAGCTCGTTGATGCGGAACATGGCGTGGATCTCGCCGAGACCGCGCTTGACCGCGTCGTGGCTGATCGGGGTGATCCCGTCGCTGCCGGGCTGGGTGGCCCAGGCGTACACCTTGTCGTAGATGGCGCCGAACCGGCCGGCCGGGCCGAGCATCACCCGCTCGTTGTTGAGCTGGGTGGTGATCAGCTTCCAACCGCCGTTCTCCTCGCCCACCAGCATGTCGGCGGGCACCCGCACGTCGTTGTAATAGGTCGCGTTGGTGTGATGTGCGCCGTCGGACAGGATCATCGGAGTCCAGGAGTAACCCGGGTCCTTGGTGTCGACGATGAGGATCGAGATCCCCTTGTGCTTCACCGCGGTCGGGTCGGTGCGCACCGCCAGCCAGATGTAGTCGGCGTCATGCGCGCCGGTGGTGAACACCTTCTGGCCATTGACGATGTAGTGGTCACCGTCGCGAACGGCGGTGGTGCGCAACGACGCCAGGTCGGTGCCCGCTTCAGGCTCGCTGTAGCCGATCGCGAAATGCACTTCGCCGGCCAGGATGTCCGGCAGGAATTTCTTCTTCTGCGCCTCGTTGCCGTACACCTGCAGGGTCGGTCCCACCGTCTGCAGCGTCACGGCGGGCAGCGGAATGTCTGCGCGCTGCGCCTCGTTGACGAAGATCTGCTGCTCGATCGGGCCGAAGCCCAGGCCGCCGAACTCCTTGGGCCAGCCGACGCCGAGTTTGCCGTCGCGGCCCATCCGGCGGATCACGGCACGGTAGGCCTCGTTGTGCCGGTCGGTGGCCATCGCCTTTTCCTCATCGGGCGTGATCAGGTTGGCGAAGTATTCCCGCAATTCGGCTTGCAGTTTGCGCTGCTCGGGGGTCAGATCGACGAACATGGTGCCCGCTGCTGCCGGCTGCTGCCCCTCCCCCGGCTCCGCCGCGCTACCGACCTCCACCAGGTCGAGACGGTGCGACCGTCCGCCGAGCAGGCGGTTCAGGTCTTTGATCGTGGAGTAGTAGCGGTCCATCGGGTAGTCGACATCCATGCCCATCCCGCCATGCAGGTGATGGCAGAGTTGCATCACCGGGGGCGCCTGCGAGGTGATCCAGTAGCCGAGCACCCCGAGGTCGTCGCCGGCGTCGAGGCCGTTGGCCAGCCGCCACACCACCGACGTCGCCGCCAGGGTGATGGTGCGCGAGACGATGTAGATCTCCGAGAGTTGCGCGGCCACCGTCTGGAACGTCGACAGCGGCCGGCCGAATTGCTCACGGCTGCCGACGTAGTCAGCGGTCAGCCGCAGTGCACCGGCCACCAGCCCGGAGGTGTAGGCGCCGACCATGGCCAGTGCCAAGTGGTTCACCCGGTGTACCGACGCCCCGTCGAGCACGGCGTCGGCCTCGGCGCCGTCGAAGACGACCACGTACTCGTTGCTGTGGTTGGCGGTCGGGGTCTTGGTCAGCTGCACTCCGGGCGCCTTCGGTGAGATCACCGCGACACCGGAATCAGCGGTGACCAGCATCCACTCGGCCTGCTCGGCGAAGGGCACACCGATCTTGGTGCCGGACAACCGGTTACCGGAAAGCCGAACTCCGGGCTGCTCCGGCAGTGCGGCGGCCGGCTCGTCGAGCGCGGCGGTCAGCACCGCTCCCTTGGCCACCCCGGCCAGGTAGCGGTCCTGCTGAGCCTCGGTGGCCAGCTCCAGTAGCGGCACCAGACCGAACCCGAGGGTGGCCAGTGCGGGACTGATGGTCCCGTGCCGACCGATCTCGGTGAGCGCCGTGGCCACCTCCGACAGGCCGACACCGTCACCGCCGAGCCGCTCGGGCACCGCGAGTGCCGTCACGCCGCCGGCGACCAGCGCCTCCCAGCTGTTGTCCCGGTCGAGCACCGACGTGACGACGTCGGCGACTGCCTGCTGTTCCGGATCTGGACTGAAGTCCACCGAATCTCCTTAAAACTAGTGGCCCACCGGGCATTTGCCGGTGTAGTCCATCTGCCAATGCTTGATGCCGTTGAGCCATCCGGATCGCAGCCGTTCCGGGGAGGCCAGCGGCGCGAGGTCCGGCACGTGGTCGGCGACCGCGTTGAAGATCAGGTCGATCGTCAACCGGGCCAGGTGGGTGCCGATGCAGTAGTGCGCACCGGTGCCGCCGAACCCGACGTGCGGGTTCGGATCGCGCAGGATGTTGAAGCTGAACGGTTCGTCGAAGGCGTCCTCGTCGAAGTTGGCCGAGCGGTAGAACATCACCACCCGCTGGCCCTTTTTGATCTGGGCTCCGGACAATTCGTAGTCCTCCAGTGCGGTGCGCTGGAAGCAGATCACCGGGGAGGCCCACCGCACGATCTCGTCGGCGGTGGTCGCCGGGCGCTCCTTCTTGAACAACTCCCACTGCTCGGGGTGCTCGGAGAACGCGATCATGCCGTGGGTGATCGAGTTGCGGGTCGTCTCGTTGCCGGCCACCGCCAGCATCACGACGAAGAACCCGAACTCGTCGTCGGAGAGCTTCTCGCCGTCGATATCGGCGTTGATCAGGGTGGTGACGATGTCTTCGCCGGGGTTCTCCGCCTTGTCGGCGGCCAGTTGCATGGCGTACTGGATCAACGCGAGCGAGGTGGCCTGCGGGTCGATGTCGGCGTATTCCGGGTCCTCGCTGCCGGTCATCTCGTTGGACCATTGGAACAACTTGTCCCGGTCCTCCTGCGGCACCCCGAGCAGTCCGGCGATCGCCTGCAGCGGCAGTTCGCAGGAAACCTGCTCGACAAAGTCACCACTGCCCGCCGCGGCGGCGTCCTTGACGATCGCCTGCGCCCGCTCGTGGAGTTCGTCGCGCAACCGTCCGATAGCCCGCGGGGTGAAGCCCCGCGAGATGATCCGGCGCAGCCGGGTGTGGTGCGGCGCGTCCATGTTCAGCATCACGAACCGCTGAACCTCGATGTTCTCGCGCTGCATGTCGTCGGGAAACCGTGGGATCACACAGTTTTCGTAGCTGGAGAAGACATCGCTGCGCAGCGACACCTCTTTGACGTCGGCGAGCTTGGTGACCGCCCAGTAGCCGCCGTCGTTGAATCCGCCGCCCTTGCCCGGGGCTTGCTCGACCCAGCACACGGGCGCCGTCTTGCGCAGCTGCGCGAACTCCTGCTCGGGGATGCCCTCGACGATGACGTCGGGGTTGAGGAAGTCGAATCCGGGCGGAAGGGTGGACATGACAGAACTAACCTCCGTGTTCGTTCGGTGGTTCAGACGGATTTGCCGGTGTAGTCGACCTGCCAGTGCTTGATCCCGTTGAGCCAGCCCGAGCGCAGTCGTTCCGGGGCGCCCATCGGCTTGAGGTCGGGGATCTGGTCGGCGATGGCGTTGAACATCAGGTTCACCGACATCCGGGCCAGGTGGGTGCCGATGCAGTAGTGCGCACCGGTGCCGCCGAAGCCGACGTGCGGGTTGGGGTCGCGCAGGATGTTGAACTGCTGCGGGTTGTCGAACACCTCGGGGTCGAAGTTGGCCGCGCGGTAGAACATCACTACCCGCTGGCCTTGCTTGATCTTCACCCCGGACAGCTCGTGGTCGCGGGTGGCGGTGCGCTGGAACGACGTCACCGGGGTGGCCCAGCGCACGACCTCGTCGGCGGTGGTCTCCGGGCGCTGAGACTTGAAAAGCTCCCACTGCTCCGGGAATTCGGTGAACGCCATCATGCCCTGGGTGATCGAGTTACGCGTCGTCTCGCTACCGGCGACCGCCAGCAGGATGATGAAGAATCCCAGCTCGTCATCGTTGAGCTTCTCGCCGTCGATGTCGGCCTCGATCAGTGTGGTGACGATGTCATGACCGGGGTTCTGCCGCTTCATCTCGGCCAGCTGCAACCCGTAGGAGATGATCTCCATCGACGAGGTCTTCGGGTCGTAGTGGGCGTATTCGGGGTCGTCGTAGGACGTCATCTGGTTGGTCCAGTTGAACAGCTTGCCGCGGTCCTCTTGGGGCACGCCCATCAGGCCGGCGATCGCCTGCAGCGGCAGCTCGGAGGCCACCTCCACCACGAAGTCACCGGTGCCCTTGGCCAGAGCCTCCTTGGCGATGCCCTGGGCGCGCTCTTGCAACTCGTCGTGCAGCGGCAGGATGTGGCGCGGGGTGAAACCGCGCGAGACGATCCGGCGCAGCCGGGTGTGCCGCGGGGCGTCCTGGTTGAGCATCAACAGCCGGCCGACGTCGATGTTCTCCCGCTCGATGTCGTCGTTGTAGCGCGGGATGGCGCCGTTGATCTCGCTGGAGAAGACGTCGTCGAGCCGGGACACCTCTTTGACGTCGTGGTGGCTGGTGATCGCCCAGTAGCCGCCGTCTTTGAACCCACCGCTCTTGTCGTCCGGCTGCTCGATCCAGGAGATCGGGGCGGCGGCCCGCATTTCGGCGAACTCCGCATCCGGCAGCCGTTCGGCGTAGATCTCGGGGTCAGTGAAGTCGAACCCCGGGGGCAGTTTGACACTCGACATCGACGACTCCTAAATGCAACGCGTTCTAGTAGCAGTAAAACATGGCCTCACCATAGACCAAAGGCCTCTTCACATCGTCGCTTGTCAGACTAATGAAACGTGTTCTAGCCTGGCCGCATGGGTAATCCTGTCATCGTCGAAGCCACTCGTAGCCCCATCGGTAAACGTAACGGCTGGCTGTCCGGCCTGCACGCCACCGAACTGCTCGGGGCGGTGCAGAAGGCACTGGTCACCAAGGCCGGGATCGACCCGGGCAGCGTCGAGCAGGTCATCGGCGGTTGCGTCACCCAGTTCGGCGAGCAGGGCAACAACGTGACCCGGCAATCCTGGCTGGTCGCCGGGCTGCCCGAGCAGGTCGGCGCCACCACGGTGGACTGCCAGTGCGGCAGCGCGCAGCAGGCCAACCATCTGATCGCCGGACTGATCGCCGCCGGCGCCATCGACATCGGCATCGCCTGCGGCATCGAGGCGATGAGCCGGGTGGGCCTGGGCGAGAACGGCGGCGGTGCTCGCGCCGCATCTTGGGACATCGACCTGCCCAACCAGTTCGAGGCCGCCGAGCGGATCGCCAAGCGCCGGGGTATCACCCGGGCCGACGTCGACGCATTCGGGCTGCGCTCACAGCAACGGGCCAAGCAGGCCTGGGCCGAGGGCCGGTTCGGCCGAGAGATCTCCCCGATCGAGGCACCGGTGATCGACGAGAACAAGCAGCCCACCGCCGAGCTGAACATGGTCAGCCGCGACCAGGGCTTACGCGACACCACCGCCGAGGGCCTGGCGAAGCTGAACCCGGTGATCGAGGGCGGCATCCACACCGCCGGCACCAGCTCACAGATCTCCGACGGCGCGGCTGCGGTGCTCTGGATGGACGAAGACAAAGCGAAAGCCCTCGGCTTCAAGCCGCGGGCCCGGATCGTCAGCCAGGCTCTGGTGGGTGCCGAGACCTACTACCACCTCGACGGCCCGGTGCAGTCCACCGCGAAGGTGCTGGAGAAGGCCGGGATGAAGATGGGCGACATCGACCTGGTCGAGATCAACGAGGCGTTCGCCTCGGTGGTGCTGTCCTGGGCCGCGGTGCACAACCCGGACATGGATCGGGTCAACGTCAACGGCGGGGCGATCGCGCTGGGTCACCCGGTGGGCTCCACCGGAAGCCGGCTGATCACCACCGCGCTGCACGAACTGGAGCGCACCGACAAGTCGACAGCGTTGATCACCATGTGCGCCGGCGGCGCGCTGTCCACCGGCACCATCATCGAGCGGATCTAGTGGTTGCGGTCTCAGAAGCCGACCGCATCGCGGCGGCCCAGGCCTACATCGACGCGCTGGTCAGCCACGATGCCTCGGCGGTCCGGTTCGCCCCAGACTGTGTCCGCATCGAAGTCGGACTCAAGACCGGATTCTCCGGAAATCACTTGCGGCGCAGCTTGAATCGGGGACCACAGTTCCGGTTGATCTCGGCCGCCACCCTGCCGAAGTACAGCGTCGACGGCGACGAGGTGCGGGCGGTCTTCGACATCATCACCAAGCCGTCGCTGTTGGGGCGGCGGGTGTGCGCCCACGTCGACGAGGTGTTCGTCATCCCGGCCGACAGCCCGGACGGCACCGCCACCATCCACCACATCCGGGCCGGGATTCGTCCGTTCGTTCAACGTTAAGGTGGTGGGCGTGGAGACACCAGAGAAGCCGAAGTCGCTGGACTCGCCGGTCACCGGCACCATCATCAAATGGATGTCGCGGGCCAACACGCTTGCCTACAAGGCGACCGGCGGCCGGATCGGCGGCAAGTGGCGGCTGGGCACCAAGCATTTCGGGGAGGTTCCCGAAGTCGGCATCCTCACCACCACCGGACGCAAAACCGGTCAGCCGCGCGAATCCCCGTTGCTGTTCCTGCGCGAAGGCGACCGGGTGATCCTGGTGGCATCGCAGGGCGGTCGCGCCACCAACCCGATGTGGTACCTGAACCTCAAGGCCAACCCGAAGGTGTCGTTCCGGATCCGCAACGAGGTGCTGACGTTGCGCGCCCGGGACGCCGGCGAGTCGGAGCGGGCCGCGTACTGGCCGAAGCTCGACGCGATGTACCCCGACTTCGTCAACTACCGCGCCTGGACCGACCGAGAGATCCCGATCGTCATCTGCGAGCCTTGACAGCTGCACGGGCAGCCGGGTTTGCTGCTGCCTATGCCGACCCATCGGTTCGTTGCCGGCACCGCTTCGGCGGCCGCACTCGCGCTGTTCGCCTGCCCGGCAATCGCTTGGGGCGCAGGGTCGATCACCCTGGACTTCGTGCGGCACGGCGAAGCCGGCGACAACCTGATCATCAACGATGAGATCCCCGGGCCGCCGCTCACCGCGCAGGGGTGGCAACAGGCGAACGACGTCGCCCAGATGCTGCTGCAGGGTGGTGGAATCGACGGGATATTCGCCTCGGCGATGACACGGGCACAGCAGACCGCCGAGCCGCTGGCTGAGGCGTTGCAGCTGTGGCCGCTGCCGTCCGATCACGTGCTGCCCGGCCTCAACGAGATCGGCGCCGGGGTTTTCGCGGGCCTGCCTCTTGATGCTGGGGGCCTGCCGGTGGGTGCGGTGGCCTACGCGCTGGCGCCGTTCCTGTGGTCGCTCGGGCTGTACTTCGTGCCGCAACTGGGCTCACCCGACGCCAACGGGATGGTATTCCAGGAGCGTTTCACCGATGCGGTGCAACAGATCTACTTCGGCGCCGGTAACGGCGACACCACCGACGCGGTGTTTGCCCACGAGGCCTCAATCGTGTTCTGGACGTTGATGAACGTCAAGAATCCCGATTTCGGGCTGATCTTCAACCAAGCCCTCACCACCGGAGAGTTGCTGCCCTACACCGGCGTTATCGAGGTGCAGGGCAATCCGACCGACGGCTGGACACTGATCAGCTGGGACGGGCACGCCGTACCGCAGGACCCGGGGTTGCTCACCGAGCTCTTCGTCGACTTCCGTGACCTGATCACAGTGCCGCAGATGGCGGCCTACCACGTGTGGGAGGCCGTCCTGGGCGGCGATCCGACGGCGATGACGGCGGCACTGACGGCCGGCGCCGACGAAATCGGCACCGCCCTAACGCAATTCCCGGCCGACGTGCTTCACGATCTGACCGCCGCCCTGGCGGCTGCGTGAGGCCCGGCCCGGGTTAAGCCCCGTAGACCGGCACCGGCGTCCGCGCCTGAGTCAGCAGGTCGGCGACGACCGGACCCAGCTCGGCCGGGTCCCAGCGGGAGCCCTTGTCGGCCTGCGGCCCGTGCGCCCAGCCCTCGGCGACGCGGATCTTGCCGCCCTCGACCTCGAAGACCTTGCCGGTGACGTCCTTGGATTCCACGCTGCCCAGCCACACCACCAGCGGGCTGACGTTCTCCGGAGCCATCGCGTCGAAGGCCTGGTCTTGGGTGTTCATCATGTCGGCGAAGACGGTCTCGGTCATGCGGGTACGGGCCGACGGCGCGATGGCGTTGGCGGTGACGCCGTAGCGGCCCATCTCAGCGGCGGCGACCAGGGTCAGCGCGGCGATGCCTGCCTTGGAGGCGCTGTAGGTGGCCTGCCCGACGCTGCCCTGCAGGCCGGCGCCCGAGCTGGTGTTGATGATCCGGGCGTCAACGGTCTCGCCGGCCTTGGACTTGGCCCGCCAGTACGCGGCGGCGTGGCGCATGGTGGCGAAGTGGCCCTTGAGATGCACCGCGGTGACGGCGTCGAATTCCTCTTCGGTGGCGTTGGCGAACATCCGGTCCCGCACGATGCCCGCGTTGTTGACCAGGACGTCCAGCCCACCGAAGGTGTCCACCGCGGTTTGGATCAGCGCCTGCGCCTGGTCCCAGTCGGCCACGTTGGAGCCGTTGGCGACGGCCTCCCCGCCGGCGGCCTTAATCTCGTCAACCACACCTTGGGCGGCACTACCGCCACCGGCGGGCGAACCGTCGAGTCCGACGCCGATGTCGTTGACCACCACCCGGGCGCCCTCGGCGGCGAACGCCAGCGCGTGCGCCCGCCCGATTCCGCCGCCGGCTCCGGTGACGATGACCACGCGGCCGTCGAGAAGTCCCATGTTGTTGTCTCCCTTATCCGTTGGCTATTTGTTGGCGCTCGAAGCGTCGAGGTAGGCCGGCGGCTCACCACCGCCATGGGCTTGAAGGCTGGCGCCGCTGATATAGGACGCGGCGTCGGAAGCCAGGAATGCTGCGGCCCAGCCGATGTCGGCGGGTTTGGCGAGCCGGCCCAGCGGCACGGTGGCGGCCACGGCGGCGACGGACTCGGCGTCGCCGTAGAACAGCTCGGACTGCTCGGTCTCGACCATCCCGACCACCACCGAGTTCACACGGACCTTGGGCGCCCACTCGACGGCCAGGGTGGCGGTCAGGTTGTCCACCCCGGCCTTGGCGGCACTGTAGGCCGCGGTGCCCGGCGACGGGCGATGGCCGCTGACGCTGGTGATGTTGACGATCGAGCCGCCGCCGTCCTGGGTCTGCATGACGGCGTTGGCGTGCTGGGCGACCAGCAGCGGCGCCAGCAGGTTGAGTTCGATGATCTTGCGACTGAAGTTGGCCGAGGCCTCGGCGGCCAGCGCGTGCGGTGAGCCGCCGGCGTTGTTGACCACCACGTCCAGGCGACCATGCTTGGCGGCGATCGCCTCGATCAGCCCCTTGACCGCGTCGTCGTCGCGGACATCGCAGGCGTGGAACTCATACGGCAGGCCGTCGACGGGTCGCCGGGCGCAGGTCACCACCGTTGCGCCCTGATCGGCGAAGACGGCGCTGATACCGGCGCCGACGCCGCGGACTCCGCCGGTCACCAACACCACCTTGCCGGTCAAGCCGAGATTGATCGCATCAGCCACTGTGCTAGCGTACCAAGCAAGTGCTTGCTCAGGTCAACCCAGGGGAGTCTGCATGCCGATCACGTCCACCACCGTCGAACCCGGGATCGTCGCGGTCACCGTCGACTACCCCCCGGTCAACGCCCTGCCCTCGCGGGCCTGGTTCGAGCTGGGCGAGGTCATCACCGCCGCCGGCAACGACATGTCCACCCACGCGGTGATCTTGCGGGCCGAGGGCCGCGGCTTCAACGCCGGCGTCGACATCAAGGAGATGCAGAACACCGAGGGCTTCACCGCGCTCATCGACGCCAACCGGGGCTGCTTCGCCGCGTTCAAGGCGGTGTATGAGTGCGCGGTGCCGGTGATCGCCGCGGTCAACGGGTTCTGCGTCGGCGGCGGCATCGGCCTGGTCGGCAATGCCGATGTGATTGTGGCCTCCGACGACGCCAAGTTCGGCCTGCCGGAGGTGGAACGCGGCGCGCTGGGCGCGGCCACCCACCTGTCCCGGCTGGTCCCGCAGCACATGATGCGCCGGTTGTTCTACACCGCGGCCACCGTGGACGCCGCCACCTTGCACCAGTACGGCTCGGTGCACGAGGTGGTGCCGCGCGCCGAGCTCGACGAGGCAGCGCTGCGGGTGGCCCGCGACATCGCCGCCAAGGACACCCGGGTGATCCGGGCCGCCAAGGAGGCGCTGAACCTCATCGACGTGCAGAAGGTCAACTCCAGCTACCGCATGGAGCAGGGCTTCACCTTCGAGCTCAACCTCGCCGGGGTCGCCGATGAGCACCGCGACGCGTTCGCCGGTACCGAGAAGGGCGCCAAGAAATGAGCAAGCTGACCACTCTCGACGAGGCCGTCGCCGAGCTGCGCGACGGGATGACCATCGGCATCGGCGGCTGGGGTTCGCGGCGCAAGCCGATGGCGTTCGTGCGCGCCATCCTGCGTACCGATGTGAAGGACCTGACCGTGGTGACCTACGGCGGCCCGGACCTGGGGCTGCTGTGCTCGGCGGGCAAGGTGCGTCGGGCCTACTACGGATTCGTCTCGCTGGACTCCCCACCGTTCTACGACCCCTGGTTCGCCAAGGCACGCACCACCGGTTCCATCGAGGCTCGCGAGATGGACGAGGGCATGCTGCGCTGCGGGTTGCAGGCCGCCGCCCAACGGCTGCCGTTCCTGCCGATCCGGGCCGGCCTGGGCAGCTCGGTGCTCGACTTCTGGGAAGGTGAGCTCAAGACCGTCGCCAGCCCGTACCCGACTGACGGTGCCCACGAGACGCTGGTCGCGATGCCGGCGCTGAACCTCGACGCCGCCTTCGTGCACATGAATCTCGGCGACGAGCGCGGCAACGCCGCCTACACCGGCATCGACCCGTACTTCGATGATCTGTTCCTAATGTCGGCGCAGCGCCGCTTCCTGTCGGTGGAGAAGATCGTGCCGACCGAAGAGCTGATCGCCGCCACCTCGCCGCAGACCCAGGTGATCAACCGGATGATGGTGGACAAGGTGGTCGAGGCCCCGAACGGTGCTCACTTCACCATCGGCGCAGCCGATTACGGCCGCGACGAGAAGTTCCAGCGGCACTACGCCGAGGCCGCCAAGTCCGACGAGACCTGGGCGGAGTTCACGGCCACCTACCTGTCCGGCAGCGAAGACGACTACCAGGCTGCGGTGAAGAAGTTCGGAGCGGAGGCCCAAGCATGACCGACTCACCCACTCGCGCCGAGATCTGCGCGATCGCCTGCGCCGACCTGTTCCGCGACGCCGGCGAGATCATGGCCTCACCCATGGCCACCGTGCCCTCGGTCGGCGCCCGGCTGGCCCGCCTGACCTTCTCCCCCGACCTGGTGCTCACCGACGGGGAGGCCCGCATCCTGGCCGACACCCCGGCGATCGGCAAGGTCGGGGCGCTGGAAGGCTGGATGCCGTTCAACCGGGTCTTCGAAACCCTCTCGTGGGGCCGGCGCCATGTGATCATGGGCGCCAACCAGATCGACCGCTACGGCAACCAGAACCTGTCGGCGTTCGGTCCCCTGCAGCAACCCACCCGGCAGATGTTCGGGGTCCGCGGCGCCCCCGGCAACACCATTAACCACACCACCAGCTACTGGGTGGGCGCCCACTCGTCACGGGTGTTCTGCGAGACCGTCGACATCGTCTCGGGCATCGGCTACGACAAGGTCGACCCGGCCAACCCGGCGTTCCGGTTCTTCAACTTGGGCGGGGTGGTGACCAACCTGGGCGTGTTCGACTTCGGCGGCCCCGATCACCAAATGCGCGCGGTCTCGCTGCACCCCGGCGTCACCGCCGAGGAAGTCGCCGACAACACCTCGTTCGAGGTGCACGGGCTGGCCGAGGCCGCTACCACCCGGTTGCCGGAGGTCGAGGAGCTGCGGCTGATCCGCGAGGTCATCGACCCGAAATCGCTGCGGGACAAAGAAGTACGGGCATGAGCCGGCTCAAGACCCCGCTGACCACACTGGTCGGCATCGAACACCCGGTGGTGCAGACCGGGATGGGCTGGGTGGCCGGCGCCCGGCTGGTCTCAGCCACCGCCAACGCCGGCGGGCTGGGCATCCTGGCCTCGGCGACCATGACCATCGACGAGCTGGCCACCGCGATTTCCAAGGTGAAGTCGGCTACCGACAAGCCGTTCGGGGTCAACATCCGCGCCGACGCCTCCGATGCCGGCGACCGGGTGGACCTGATGATCCGCGAGGGCGTGAAGGTCGCGTCGTTCGCACTGGCGCCCAAGGCCGAGCTGATCGCCAAACTCAAAGATGCGGGCTCCGTGGTGATCCCGTCGGTCGGCGCGGCCAAGCATGCCAAGAAGGTGGCGTCCTGGGGCGCCGACGCGGTGATCGTGCAGGGCGGCGAGGGCGGCGGGCACACCGGCCCGGTGGCCACCACCCTGCTGCTGCCATCGGTGCTCGACGCGGTCGCCGGCACCGGTGTGCAGGTGATCGCCGCCGGCGGCTTCTTTGACGGCCGCGGTCTGGCTGGCGCGCTGTCTTATGGAGCGACCGGCGTCGCGATGGGCACCCGGTTTCTGCTGACCTCGGATTCGACCGTGCCGGATGCGGTCAAGCAGCGCTACCTGGGCGCCGGACTGGACGGCACCGTGGTCTCGACCCGGGTCGACGGCATGCCGCACCGGGTGCTGCGCACCGAACTGGTGGAGAAGCTGGAAAGCGGCTCACGGGCGCGCGGTTTCAGCGCCGCGATCCGCAATGCCGCGAAGTTCAAGAAGATGTCGCAGATGAGCTGGCCGACCATGGTCAAAGACGGGCTGGCGATGCGGCACGGCAAGGAGCTCACCTGGTCGCAGGTGCTGATGGCCGCCAACACCCCGATGCTGCTCAAAGCCGGTCTGGTAGAAGGCAACACCGAGGCCGGTGTGCTGGCCTCGGGTCAGGTGGCCGGCATCCTGGACAGCCTGCCGTCCTGCGCGGAGCTGATCACCTCGATCGTCGACGAGGCGGTCGAGCACCTTCAGGCCGCGAACTCCTTCGTCGTCTAGCGCCGAGTGGGAACCTCACGACGCAACACGCGGTAACAGCGTCGCGGGATTCCCGCTCGCGAAGGGTCGGGCCCGCCCAGACCAGCCGGCGGCGTACATCGCGGCCTCCACGCGAGCAATCAGGGTCGCCTTCCGGTAGCGCAGCAGCTCCGTGCTGACCCGGATGATCACCCAGCCCTGCTCGGCCAGCCCCACATGACGGTCGATATCACGCTGTCGCTGCTTGGGATCGGTCCAGTGCTGCGGCCCGTCGTATTCGACGCCGACCTTGAGGTCCCGGTACCCCATGTCCACCCGCCCCACGAATTCGCCAAAGCTGTCGCAGACCACGATCTGGGTCTCGGGCCACGGCAGGCCGGCATCGATCAGGGCCAGCCGGGTGCCGCTCTCCTGCGGGGATTCCCCGCCGGCATCAAGCAGTGGCAGCACCGCGCGGAGCCGGCTCAGGTCCCGCGCGCCGGGATGCGCGGCGATCACGGCCTCGACATCGGCGATGGTGACGCCGGTGGCGTTGGCCAGTGCGTCGAGCCGCCCGAGTGCCACAGACCGCGACCGGGTTCGCCGGCCGATGTCGAACGCGGTCCGCGCCGGGGCCGTGACCGAGATTCCGTCGACGGTCATCACCTCGTCGTCGTCAAGAACGTCCCGGTGCACGATCAGCTTCGGCGGCGTCTTGCGGTTGTTGTGCACCAGTTCGGCATCCAACCCGCCGCTCACCCACTTCGCGCCCAGTAGTGCCGCAGCCGAGTTGCCCCCGACCACCCCTCGCCGCCGCGACCACAGCCACGCCGCCTGCGCTCGCTGCCGCGCGGTCAGCTTGATTCCCCACGGGACGTAGACGCCCGGGTACACCGCTTCGTAGAGGGTGCGCATCGCCCGCTCCGGAATGCGCCTGTCGGCCAGTGCCTCTGCACCTAGAAACGGCCAGTCCAGTTCGTACATGACTGAAGCGTGCTACCGGGCGCCAATTCACGCGCACCCCCCTCCACAGGCCGCCGAGTGGGAACCGCACGACGCGACACACCGTGGCAGCGTCGCGAGATTCCCACTCGGCGCGAAGGAGGTTAGGCCGGCTGGACCTCGACCACCATCAGGGTGTGCCCGGTCGGGTCCCGGAACCAGAACATCGGCGGAACCGGCTCGCCCATCCGGGCCACCTGCGCGTCGACGTCGATTCCGAGTTCCTTCATCGCGGCGTGGGTGGCGTCGATGTCGTCGGTGGTCAGCGTGATGCCTGTTTCCGTCGGCACCACCGGCACGCCCTCCTGCGGCGGCGCCAGCGCGATGCCGGTCGAGCCGGTGGGCGGGTAGACCTCGATCCACCGGTAGCCGCCGCCGAATTCCTCGTCGGTGCGCTTCTCGAAGCCCAGCGACTCGTAGAACGCAACCGCTTTGTCCTGATCGGGGGTGGCCATGCACACCAGGTTGATGGTCTTGATGCCGGTCTTGGTGGGGGTCATCATGCTCCTTCTGGGTTGGGATTAATCGGTGCCGTATGCCCGGGCGATCTCCGGAGAGCTCGCCCAGCGACTGAAGGTGGGATATTGCGGCCAGCCGTCCGGAGAGTCCTGCCAGGCTTCCTGGCGGCCGTAGGGCAGGGCGTCGAGCAGTCCGAACATGTAGCCGAGCTGTTCACAGCCGCGGTGGTTCGTGTGCCAGGTGCGGTACACCGTATCGCCTTGGCGCAGAAAGACGTTCAGCGCGAACTGGCCGCCCGGCGGGACACCGACGTCGGCGCCGAACTGACTGTCGGCACTGCTGTACCAGTCCATCCGGTTGCCCACCCGCCGCTTGTAGGCGATCGCTTCATCGATGGGACCCTGGGTGACGATGACGAACCGCGCGTCGTAATCGGCCAAAAACTCCAACCGGGTGAATTGCGAGGTGAACCCGGTACATCCCGGACACTGCCACTCCTGGCCGGGAAACCACATGTGGTGGTAGACGATCAGCTGCTGTTTGCCGTCGAACACATCGACCAGCCGCACCGGTCCATGCTCTGCTTCGAGCACGTAGTCGGGCAGTTCGACCATCGGCAGCCGGCGGCGCTGCGCGGCGATCGCATCCAATTCGCGGGTGGCCGCCTTCTCCCGGACCCGAAGGGCGTCCAACTCACGCTGCCACGTCGCCTGGTCCACCACCGGGGGCAGACCCAACGTCGTCTCCATGAAAAAACCTCCCACTGTCATGTGTACGGCGTCTACATTGAGTATGTTGACACCGTACACTTCAGCTCGAGGGGGTTGTCAAGAGGTGGCGGGAGCAAAGACCGGTTACCACCACGGCGATCTACGCGCCGCGCTGATCGAGGCCGGCCTGCACCTCACCCGGACCGGCGGCCCCGAGGCCTTGACCATCCGGGAAGCGACCCGGCGCGCCGGTGTCTCCCCCAATGCTGCATACCGCCACTTCGCCGACCGCGAGGCCTTGCTGGGAGCGGTGGCGATCGCGATCCAGGACCGGATGGCCGCGCGCATGCTTGAACTCGGAAGTCAACGCGGCTCGGCCCAGACCCGGGCGCGCAACCAGCTGCGCGCAGTGGGTCTGGGCTACATCGAGTTCGCGCTGGACGAGCCCGGGTGGTTCGCCGTCGCGTTCTTCGGCAGTTCAGCGAGGCTCGACGGAGGAGAGCCGAAGCTGGGACCGCCGCATGAGCCGAGCGGTTCCGATCTGACAGCAGTGGGCGACGAGTGGACCGCGCCGCCGTTTCGCGCACTGGTGGACGCCCTGGATGCGATGACCGATGCCGGTGTGCTCTCACCGAACCGGCGTGCCGGAGCGGAGTGGCCCTGCTGGTCGGCGGCACACGGATTCGCCGAGCTGGCCCTGCGCGGGCCACTGCAGGGCAGCAGCCGCCGCGAGCTGGAGACACTGGCCAGACGCACGGTCGACGACGTCATCGCCGGACTGGTGGGTTAAGCGGTCCCGCTCAGTCGGCGACAGTCGGCCGGTGGATGCCGTTTCCGACCGCGAGCACGAATGAGGTCAGGTCGCGGGTGAGATCGTCGATCGAGCGCGGCGGATCGGTTTCGTACAGGAAATCCGCCACGGTCTCGAACAGTCCCCCGACCGTGGCGACCGCCATCGCCCGGTAATCGATGTCCTCGCCCGGGCGCGCCTTGCTGCGCCAGAACGCCTCGATGAAACCGGCCGCCCACTTGCGGTGGGCCCGCCGCTGCGCTTCCACCCGCGGCGAGATACCGGTGGATTCCCGGAAAGTCACCACCGCCACCCGCGGGTCGTCGACCAGCGCATGCGCGAACGCGGCGGCGACCCGGCGCACGGTGAGCTCCTCCGCCTCGTCGGGGCCGATGCGCTGCAGCTCCGCCTCGACTTGTCCCTCGAGGCGTTCCCCCATCTCGCTCATCAACGCCAGATAGCAGTCTTCCTTGCTGTCGAACAGTTCGTAGAACGCCTTGTTGCCGACATAGGCCGTCTGGCAGATCTGCTCGATTGAGGTGTTGACATAGCCGTCCTGCGCAAACAGGTCAAACGCCGCAGCCAAAATTTGATCACGGCGCTGAGCACGCCGCTGTTCGGCGTCCAGCCCGCGAATCCTGCGCCCCTGGGGGGCCGGAGTCGTCATTATTCCGCCCATGGCGAAGAAGTTTAACTGCCTAACCGTTCAATGATAGTCACGTTGGCCGTGCCGCCGCCCTCACACATTGTCTGCAACCCGTACCGGCCGCCGGTGCGCTCGAGTTCGTGCAGCATGGTGGTGAACAGTTTGGCGCCGGTAGCCCCCAGCGGATGCCCCAGCGCGATCGCCCCGCCGTTGGGGTTGACCTTGGCCGGGTCGATCGGGAACTCCTTCATCCAGGCCTGCACCACCGGCGCGAACGCCTCGTTGATCTCGACCACATCGATGTCGTCGATGCTCAGCCCGGTCTTCTCCAGCGCGTAGCGGGTGGCCGGGATTGGGCCGGTCAACATGAACACCGGGTCGTCGCCGCGGGCACTGATGTGGTGGATGCGGGCACGCGGGGTCAAGCCATGGTCGGAGACGGCCTGCTCGGAAGCCAGCAGCACCGCGCTGGCCCCATCGGAGATCTGGCTGGCCAGTGCGGCGGTCAGCCGGCCACCTTCTACCAGCGGCTTCAACCCGGCCATCTTCTCGAGGGTGGACTCCCGCGGTCCCTCGTCGACGCGGAAATCGCCCACCGGAATGATCTCCTTGTCAAAATGGCCCTCGCGGATGGCGGCGAAGGCCCGTTCGTGGCTCTGCAGCGCGAAGCGTTCCATCTCCTCGCGGGACAGGTCCCATTTCTCGGCGATCATCTCGGCGCCACGGAACTGCGAGATCTCCTGGTCGCCATAGCGTTCCAGCCACTTCTTGGACTCATTGGTCGGCGAGGTGAAGCCGAACTGCTCGCCGACGATCATCGCCGACGAGATCGGCACCCAGCTCATGTTCTGCACACCGCCGGCCAGGATCAAATCCGCTGTCCGGGACATGATGGCCTGCGCGCCAAACGAGATCGCCTGCTGACTGGAACCGCACTGCCGGTCGACGGTGACGCCGGGAACCCCTTCGGGGTAGCCGGCGGCCAGCCACGCCAGCCGGCCGATGTTGCCGGCCTGGCCCCCGATCGCGTCGACGCAGCCCACGATCACGTCGTCGACGGCCGCAGGGTCGACGCCGACCCGGTCCAGGAGGCCGCGGAACGCCAACGCGCCCAGGTCGACCGGGTGCACACCGGCCAGCGACCCGTTGCGCTTGCCGACAGCGGTGCGGCCCGCGTCGATGACGTAAGCCTGTGAGATTTCAGCCATCTCGTTTTACTCCTTCACTGATTCCACCCAGCACGATCGCGAGGTATTGTCTGCCGACCTGTTCGGCGGTGAGCGGTCCGCCCGGTTGATACCAGCGCACCGAAACCCAGGTGGTGTCGCGGATGAAACGGTAGACCAGGTCGACGTCGAGGTCGGGCCGGAAGCATCCCGCCTCGACGCCCTGCTGCAGCACGTCGATCCACATCTTGCGCTGCTGACGATTGCGTTCGTCGACGTAGGCGAAGCGATCCTGCGCCGACAGTCGCTTGGCTTCGTCCTGATAGATGACGACCTGGGCGTGCCGGTGCTCGATCGCATCGAACGATGCCAGGAACAGCCCTTTGAGGCGCTCCAGCGGATCGGACTCGGTGTCGATGATCTGCTGGTAGCGCTCGAACAGCCAATCGAGGAAGTCGCGCAGCACCTCGTCGACCATCTCCTCCTTGGAGGAGAAATGGTGATACAGACTGCCGGACAGGATCCCGGCGGCGTCGGCGATGTCGCGCACGGTGGTGGCGCGCAGGCCACGCTCGGCGATCATCGCCGCAGCCAGGTTCAAAAGTTCGTCACGGCGCGTCATGGCATCAGGCGCGCTGGCTGGAAACCGAGATGATTTCGCCGGTCAGGTAGCTGGAGTAATCGCTGGCCAGGAACGCGACGGTGGTGGCGATCTCCCACGGCTCGGCGGCCCGGCCGAACGCCTCGCCGTCGGCAAGCCGGTCCAGCAGTTCGGCCGAGCTGGTCTTCTCCAGGAACTTGTGCCGGGCGATCGACGGTGAGACGGCGTTGATGCGCACGCCGTACTCGACGGCCTCGATCGCGCTGCACCGGGTCAGGGCCATCACGCCGGCCTTGGCCGCCGCATAGTGCGACTGGGAATGCTGTGCGCGCCAACCCAACACACTGGCGTTGTTGACGATCACCCCGCCGTGCTCGACGTCGCGGAAGTAGCGCAACGCCGCCCGGGTCGCCCGCATCACCGAGTTGAGCGTCACGTTCAGGACGCGGTCCCACTCGTCGTCGGTCATGTCGATCACCGGGGTCTGCCCGCCCAGCCCGGCATTGTTGACCAGCACATCGAGCCGGCCCATCTTCGCCACGGCGGCTTCGAACAGCGCGTCGACCGCGGCGGTGGAGGTGACGTCGCAGACCACCGCCTCCACCCGGCCCAGCCCAAGGCCGGCCAGTTCATCGCGGGTCTCGCCCAGCCGGCGCTCGTGGTAGTCGGAGACGACGACGTCGGCGCCTTCGAGCAGCGCACGCCGGGCGGTGGTGGAGCCGATCCCGGTGCCGGCGGCCGCGGTCACCAGCACCGTCTTGCCCGCCAATAGGCCGTGTCCGGCGATCTCTTCCGGCGCCTTGGACAGATCCGAAGCCGAGCTCATCCCTTTGCCTCCCGGGGTAGGCCGAGAACCCGCTCGGCGATGATATTGCGCTGAATCTCGTTCGACCCGCCGTAGATGGTGTCGGAGCGGGTGAACAGGTAGAGCCGCTGCCACTCGTCGAACTCGCCGTCGGCGAGCACCATCGAGTCGCGCCCGATCACGTCCATGGCGAGCTCGCCCAGGTCGCGATGCCAGTTGGCCCACAACAGCTTCGACACGTTATCTTGACCGGGCTGCTCCACGTCCATGGTGGCCAGCGCGTAGGACCGCATGGCGCGCAAGCCCACCCACGCCCGGGTCAGCCGCTCACGGATCAGCGGGTCCTCGGCGGCGCCGTTGCGCTGCGCGAGTTCGGCAAGCGCGGAAAGCTCACGCGCATAACGGATCTGCTGACCGAGTGTGGACACGCCGCGCTCGAAGGTGAGGGTGCCCATCGCCACCTTCCACCCGTCACCGGGCTCGCCGACTACCAGGTCGGCGTCGGTGACCGCGTCGTCGAAGAACACCTCGTTGAACTCCGAGGTGCCGGTCAGCTGCACGATCGGGCGGATCTCGACGCCGGGCTGGTCCAGTGGCACCAGCAGATACGACAGTCCGTTGTGCCGCTTGGAGCCCTTTTCGGTGCGGGCCACCACAAAGCACCATTGCGACAGGTGCGCCAGCGAGGTCCACACCTTCTGGCCATTGATGTGCCACTGCCCGCCGTCCAGCACGGCGGTGGTGGCCACATTGGCCAGGTCGCTGCCGGCGCCGGGCTCCGAGTAGCCCTGGCACCACAGCTCGGTGACGTTGCGGATCCCGGGCAGGAATCGCTGCTGCTGTTCGGGCGTGCCGAAGGCGATCAGCGTCGGCCCGAGCAACTCCTCACCGAGATGGTTGACCTTGTCGGGCGCATCGGCGCGCGCGTACTCCTCGTAGAAGGCCACCCGGTGCGCCACCGACAGGCCGCGCCCGCCGTGCTCCACCGGCCAGCCCAGGCAGGTCAGCCCGGCGTCGGCGAGATGACGGTTCCACGCCATCCGCTCTTCGAAGGCCTCGTGTTCGCGCCCGGGACCGCCGAGGCCCTTGAGCTTGGCGAACTCCCCGACCAGGTTGTGGTCCAGCCATGCGCGGACCTCAGCCCGGAACTCCTCGACTGCTTGCACCCCTGTAGGCTAACCTACCAAGCACTTGCTCGGCTACGAGCCGTCGAGCCCGAGGAGCCCGCGCCGGAGTTCCGCGACGGGGAGGAGCCGCGCCCATGAGTTGCGCCGGCGACGATGCGGTGGGGGTACCCCCGGCCGCGCAGCGGCGAGGGGGACGGAGCGATGAGGAGGAGTGGCGCCCATGAACACAGCACCGCAGACGACTCCTGCGGCCCTGGACCACATCGCGCGTGCACTCCCCGACCATGACGCACTGATCGCCGACGACACCCGGTTCACCTACGCCGACCTGCGCCAACAGGTGCGCCGCGCCGCCGCCGCGCTCATCGCCCACGGCGTGGCACCCGGCGACCGGGTCGCGCTGTGGTCGCCCAACACCTGGCACTGGGTCATCGCCTGCCTGGGTACGCACTATGCCGGTGGCGTGCTGGTGCCGCTGAACACCCGCTACACCGCTTCGGAGGCCACAGACATCCTGGCCCGCAGCGAAGCCAAGGTCCTGCTCGGCATGGGCCGCTTCCTCAAGGCCGACCGGCTCGCCGAACTCGACCGCGACCAGCTGCCCGCCCTCGAGCACGTCGTCCGGGTGCCGGTAGAAATTGCCGACGGGACCTGGGACGAGTTCATCGCCGCCGGTTCCTCGATAACCGACGACGAGATCGACGCACGGGCCGCAGCTGTCGGCCCTGACGATCTGTCCGACATCCTGTTCACCTCGGGCACCACCGGCCGCAGCAAAGGGGTGCTCTGCGCGCACCGGCAGTCGCTGGCCGGCCCGGCGGCCTGGGCGGCGTGCGGGCAGATGACCGCGCAGGACCGCTACCTGTGCATCAATCCGTTCTTCCACAACTTCGGCTACAAGGCCGGGATCCTGGCCTGCCTGCAGACCGGGGCCACGCTGATCCCGCAGCTGACCTTCGACCCGGCCGGTGCGCTGCGCGCCATCGAGGAGCGCCAGATCACCGTGCTGCCCGGGCCACCCACGATCTACCAGACCCTGCTGGACCACCCCGATCGCGACCGCTATGACCTGAGCTCGCTGCGGTTCGCGGTCACCGGGGCCGCCACCGTCCCGGTGGTGCTGATCGAGCGGATGCAGACCGAGCTCGACATCGACATCGTGCTCACCGCCTACGGGCTGACCGAGTCCGGCGGGTTTGCCACCATGTGCCGCGCCGACGACGACGCCGTCACCGTGGCTACCACCTGCGGGCGCCCGATCGCCGACTTTGAGCTGCGCATCGGCGAATCCGGGGAGGTGCTGCTGCGCAGCGCCAACATCATGCTCGGCTACCTCGACGACGCCGAGGCCACCGCCGCGGCCGTCGACGGCGACGGCTGGCTGCACACCGGTGACGTCGGCACCCTCGACGAGGCCGGGAACCTGCGGATCACCGACCGGCTCAAGGACATGTACATCTCCGGCGGCTTCAACGTCTACCCGGCCGAGATCGAGCAGGCACTGGCTCGACTCGACGGGGTTGCCGACGTGGCGGTGATCGGGGTGCCCGACGAGCGTCTCGGCGAAGTGGGCCGGGCGTTCATCGTGCGCCGGCCCGGGGCGGAGTTGGACGAGCAGACGGTAATCGGCTACGCCCGTGAACATCTGGCGAATTTCAAGGCGCCGCGATCGGTGACCTTCGCCGACTCCCTGCCGCGTAATCCCGGCGGCAAGGTGGTCAAGCATGAGTTGAGAGAGTGGGCCTGAATGGACCTGAACTTAGATGCCGAGGTCGAAGAGTTCCGCTTGGAGGTCCGCGACTTCCTGGCGGCGAACTCCGACAAGTTCCCGACTGAGTCCTATGACACCGCCCAGGGCTTCGAGCAGCACCGTCGTTGGGACAAGGTGCTTTACGACGCCGGCCTGTCGGTGATCGCCTGGCCGAAGAAATACGGCGGGCGTGACGCCAGCCTGCTGCAGTGGGTGGTGTACGAGGAGGAGTACTTCCGCGCCGGCGCACCGGGGCGGGCCAGTGCCAACGGCACCTCGATGCTGGCGCCGACGCTGTTCGCGCACGGCACCGAAGAGCAGCTGGACCGAATCCTGCCGAAAATGGCTTCCGGCGAAGAGATCTGGGCGCAGGCCTGGTCGGAGCCGGAGTCCGGCAGCGACCTGGCGTCGCTGCGCTCGACGGCCACCAAAGTCGAGGGCGGCTGGAAGCTCAACGGGCAGAAGATCTGGAGTTCGCGTGCGCCGTTCGGTGAGCGCGGCTTCGGGCTGTTCCGCTCCGACCCGGAAGCGCAGCGCCATCACGGGCTGACCTACTTCATGTTCGACCTCAAGGCCGACGGGATCACCGTGCGGGCCATCGAGCAGCTCGGCGGGGAGACCGGTTTCGGCGAGATATTCCTCGACGACGTGTTCGTTCCGGACAACGATGTGATCGGCGAGCCGAACCAGGGCTGGCGCGCGGCGATGAGCACCTCGAGCAACGAGCGCGGGATGAGCCTGCGCAGCCCGGCCCGCTTTTTGGTGGGTGCCGAGAAACTGGCCGCGCTCTGGCGCGAGCACGGCAGTGACCCGGTGTTCACCGACCCCGTCGCCGACGCCTGGATCAAGGCGCAGGCCTACCGATTGCAGACGTTCGGCACCGTGACCCGGCTGGCCGCCGGCGGTGAGCTGGGTGCGGAGTCGTCGGTGACCAAGGTGTTCTGGTCGGACCTGGACGTCGCGCTGCACCAGACCGGCCTGGATATCCGCGGCGCCGACGGCGAGCTGGCCGACGCCTGGACCCACGGCTACCTGTTCGCACTCGGCGGCCCGATCTACGCCGGCACCAACGAGATCCAGCGCAATATCATCGCCGAGCGGCTGCTGGGCCTGCCCCGGGAGAAGAAGTGAAATTCGATCTAGACCAAGAACAGCGCGACTTCGCGGCCAGCATCGACGCCGCCCTCGGTGCGGCCGACGTGCCCGGCGCGGTGCGCGCCTGGTCGACCGGTGACACGGCGGCCGGCAAGCGGGTGTGGAACCAGCTGTCCGAACTCGGCGTCACCGCCTTGGCCGTCCCGGAGGAGTTCGACGGCATCGGCGCGCACCCGGTCGATCTGGTGCTGGCCATGGAAGCGCTCGGCCGCTGGTGCGTACCGGGGCCGGTGGTGGAATCCATTGCGGTGGCACCGGTGCTGCTGGCCGGTCAGGGTGAGCGGCTGGCCGGGTTGGCCGCCGGTGAGCTGATCGCCACCGTGGCGCTGCCCCCGCACACGCCGCGGGCCGTGGACGCCGAGGCCGCCGACCTCGTTCTGCTGGCCGAGGCCGGCAAGGTCAACCTGGCCCAGGCCGGTACCCGACACGCCTCGGTGGACCCGAGCCGCGGCGTCTTCGACGTCACCGCGACCGGCGAATCCTGGGACGCCGACACCGCCCGCGCCTACGAGGTCGGGGCACTGGCCACCGCGGCACAGCTGATCGGCGCCGGGCAGGCCATGCTCAATACGGCCGTGGACTACGCCAAGCAGCGCACCCAGTTCGGCCGGGTGATCGGCGGCTACCAGGCGATCAAGCACAAGCTGGCCGACGTGCACATCGCGCTGGAGCTGGCCCGCCCGCTGGTGTACGGGGCCGCGCTCTCGCTGGCTGATGACTCCGCTGACACCGCCCGGGACGTGAGCGCGGCCAAGGTGGCCGCCAGTGATGCGGCCCTGTTGGCCGCGCACTCGTCGCTACAGACCCACGGTGCGATCGGCTTCACCAGTGAATGCGACCTGTCGCTGTGGCTGCTGCGGGTGCAGGCCCTGCGCCCGGCCTGGGGTGATGCGACCGCCCATCGGCGGCGAGTGTTGGAGGCGATCTAAGTGGCCCACAACGAAGAGCGTGAACTGCTGCGCCAGACCGTCGCCGCACTGGTCGACAAGCACGCCGGACCCGAAGCGGTCCGGACGGCGATGGAGTCCGAACGGGGCTACGACGAGACGCTGTGGCAGCTGCTGTGCGAGCAGGTCGGTGCCGCCGCCCTGGTGGTGCCCGAGGAGCTCGGCGGGGCCGGTGGCCAGTTGGGTGATGCCGCAGTCGTTCTCGAGGAGCTCGGCAAGGCACTGGTGCCCACGCCGCTGCTGGGCACCGTGCTGGCCGAGCTGGCCCTGCTGGCCGCCTCGGAGGAGCCGGACGCCGAAGCCTTGGAGCAGCTGGCGGAAGGCGGCGCGATCGGGACGGTCGTCTTCGATGACGAATACGCCGTGAACGGTGATGTCGCCGATATCGTCGTCGGCACCGACGGCAGCCGGCTCACCCGCTGGACCGGCTTCAGCGCCGAGCCGGCGGCCACCATGGACCCCACCCGCCGACTGGGCCGGGTCACCGCCGAGCAGACTCAGGAGATCGGAACTGACCCCGGCATCGCCGGCTACGCCGCGATCTTGCTGGCCGCCGAGCAGATCGGCGCGGCCAGCCGGTGTCTGGAGTTGACCGTGCAATACACCAAGGACCGGGTGCAGTTCGGCCGGCCGATCGGCAGCTTCCAGGCGCTCAAGCACCGGATGGCCGACCTGTATGTGGCGGTCTCGGCGGCTCGCGCCGTCGTCGAGGACGCCATCCAAGACGCCGAAACCGCCCCGTCGCCGTCCTCGGCCGCACTGGCCAGAGTCGTTGCCAGCGAGGCGTTCTCCAAGGTGGCCGGCGAGGCGGTGCAGCTGCACGGCGGCATCGCGATCACCTGGGAAAGCGATATCCAGCTGTATTTCAAACGTGCGCACGGTAGTTCGCAGCTGCTCGGTCGGCCCGCCGAGCACCTGCGCCGGTTAGAGGCCGAGGTGTTCTAGAACTCCCGTACGGTGGACACGTGTGTACCCGATTGGTTTACCTGGGGCCCAACGGCAACATCATCACCGGACGCTCGATGGACTGGAAGCTGGATCTGGCGACCAATCTCTGGGCGCTACCGCGCGGAATGCAGCGGACCGGGCAGGCCGGGCCGAACTCCGTTGAGTGGACGGCGAAGTACGGCAGCGTGGTGGCCACCGGCTACGACATCTGCACCACCGACGGCCTGAACGAGGCCGGACTGTCGGCCAACCTGCTGTGGCTGGCCGAATCGGAGTACCCCTGCTACGACGATTCCCGGCCCGCGCTGTCGATCGCAGCCTGGGCACAGTACGTCCTGGACAACTTCGCCACCGTGGCCGAGGCCGTCGCCGCTTTGAGCACCGAACCGTTCGTAGTGGTCACCGACGGCGTCCCCGGTGAGGACCGCCTGGCGACCCTGCATCTGTCGATGTCGGACGCCGGCGGTGACAGTGCGATCGTGGAATACGTTGGCGGCAAACAGGTCATCCACCACAGCCGCGACTATCAGGTGATGACGAATTCGCCGACCTTCGACCAGCAGCTCGCAGTCAACGCCTACTGGGAGCAGCTCGGCGGCACCGTCATGCTGCCCGGGACCAACCGGGCAGCCGACCGGTTCGCGCGGGCCTCGTTCTACGTCAACGCGATACCCAAGTCCGAGGATCCGAAGATCGCGCTCGCGTCGGTGCTCAGTGTGGTGCGCAACGTGTCGGTGCCGTTCGGCATCTCCACTCCCGACGAGCCCAATATCTCCTCGACCCGCTGGCGCACCGTCGCCCACCACACCCGCAGGTTGTACTGCTTCGAATCCGCCCTGACGCCCAACGTGTTCTGGGTGGACCTGAAGAAGCTCGACTTCGCGCAGGGGGCCGCGGTGCGCAAGCTCGACCTCGGCTCCGATGACAGCAACGTCTTCGCCGGTGAGACCTCAGCGGACTTCGTTGTCGCCGAACCGTTCTCCTTTCTCGGCATGGACACGTGAGGTCGGTTCGCCACGCTCGGCGGCTGGCCGGCGCCGCGCTGTCGGTAGGTCTGGCCACCGTGATGCTGGCCGCACCGGCCGTCGCGGAACCGGTGCCCCAGTGGTCGGGACTGGACGCGCGCGCCTATGCCGGCAGCATCCCCGCCGCAGGGGGCTTGATCACCTCGGTACCGCTTGATCCAGCACTGTCGGTGACCGGCGCCGCCAACGCATTTCGCATCCTGTATGCCACCGTCGATCAGCACGATCGGCCGGCGGTGAGCACCGCGGCGGTGTTCGTGCCGCGCGGCGCGGCACCGGCCGGAGGCTGGCCGGTGATCGCCTGGGCGCACGGCACCGTCGGTCTCGGTGACGACTGCACCCCGTCGGCGCTGCCGCGCAGCCCCCGCGACGACCAGTACCTGTCGCACTGGCTCGACCAGGGCTACCTGGTCGTCGGCACCGACTACGCGGGCTTGGGCACCCCCGGGCTGATGAGCTACCTCAACAGCGTCGCCGAGGCGCATTCGGTGGTCGACTCGGTGCAGGCCGTGCACCAGATGGACCTGCCGCTGTCCCCGAAATGGGCGATCGTGGGTCAGTCCCAGGGTGGCGGCGCGGCGGTGAACAGCGCCTGGTGGGCCGATCGATTGACCGGCGATAGTGGGCTCGACTATCGCGGCGTGGTGGCCACCGGCACCCCGGCCAACATCGAACGGGTGGTCCTTGCGGCCGGTCCCGATCTGCCGCCCCGTCCGACGCCGCCGGCGGCCATCAGCTACGCCTCCTACATTCTGGCCGCCCTGCGGGAGGCCCGCCCCGACCTGGGAATCGATCAGGTGCTGACCCCGCGGGGACGGGAGCTGGCCGACATGGCGCAGGACCTGTGTAAACCCGCACTGGATCAGCAGGCAGCCGGTACAACCGTCAACGACTTGTTCAGTGCCCCGATCGACACCCTGCCGGGCATCGCCAGCGCCCTGGAGGCGTTCATGGGCACTCCGGTCGACGGCTACGACCGGCCGATCTTCTTGGGCCAGGGCATGCTGGACACCGACGTGCCGCCGCTGTCCACCCAGACCCTCTACCAGCAACTGCTCGACCATCATCAGGACGTGGAGTTGCACCTGTACCCCGATCAGGACCATTCCGGCACCGTGATCGCCTCGATGCCCGACTCCACCCGCTTTTTGCACCGCGCCATGACGGAGGAAAGCCCATGACTGATCGTGTCGCGCTGCGCGCCGGCATCCCCCCGTTCCACGTGATGGATGTGTGGCTGGCCGCCGCGCAGCGCCAGCGCAGCCACGGCGACCTGGTGAACCTGTCCGCCGGGCAGCCCAGCGTCGGGGCGCCGGCACCGGTGCGCGCTGCTGCCGCCGAGGCTCTGCAGGCCAACCAGCTCGGCTACACCGTCGCGCTGGGCATCCCGGAGCTGCGCTCGGCCATCGCCGGCTCGTATCAGGATCGCTACGGCTTGACCGTCGACCCCGACGACGTGGTGGTGACCACCGGCTCGTCGGGCGGCTTCCTGCTGGCGTTTCTGGCCTGCTTCGACGTCGGGGACCGGGTGGCGATCGCCAGCCCCGGCTACCCGTGTTACCGCAACATTCTGACCGCGCTGGGCTGCGAGGTGGTCGAGATCCCGTGCGGGCCGGAGACCCGCTTCCAGCCCACCGCGGCGGCGCTGGCCGAGGTCCCCGGGCCGCTGGCCGGGGTGATCGTAGCCAGCCCGGCCAACCCGACCGGGACCGTCCTGGAGCCGCAGGAGCTGGCCGCGATCGCCCGCTGGTGCGACGACGCCGGTGTGCGGCTGATCAGCGACGAGGTCTACCACGGCCTGGTCTATGACGGCGCCCCGCAGACCAGCTGCGCCTGGCAGACCTCCCGCAACGCGGTGGTGGCCAACAGCTTCTCCAAGTACTTCGCGATGACCGGCTGGCGGCTGGGCTGGCTGCTGGTGCCGCCGGCGCTGCGGCGCGCGGTGGACCGGCTGACCGGCAACTTCACCATCTGCCCGCCGGTGCTGGCCCAGTACGCGGCGGTCGCCGCCTTCACGCCTGCGGCGATCGCCGAATCCGACGGCCACCTGCGCCACTACGCCGCCAACCGGGAGCTGCTGTTGGGCGGGCTGCGAGGCCTGGGCATCGAGAAGCTGGCGCCGACCGACGGGGCGTTCTACGTCTACGCCGATGTCGGTCAGTACACCGACGACTCGCTGGCGTTCTGCGCACGATTGCTCGCCGACACCGGTGTCGCGCTGGCGCCGGGGGTCGACTTCGACACCGAGCGCGGCAACACGTTCGTCCGGTTGTCGTTCGCCGGCCCGACCGCCGATATCTCCGAAGCGTTGCATCGAATCGGCGGGTGGCTGGCACTCCGGTAGGTTTACTCACAAGCTCGACCGACCGAAGGGACCACAGCAATGCGCACAACCACGACTTCTCGCCTGGCGATCGGCGCGGCAGCCGTCGGCATCCTCGGCGCGGTGGCCGCCTCCACGACCGGAACCACCGCGCCGGCCGACGCCGCGCCGGCGCCTTGCACCGCTGCCGGCTTGAGCACCACCGCCAGCGGCGTGCTGAGCCAGGCCGGTGGCTTCCTCAACGACCACCCGGAGGCCAACGACGTGCTGACCGCCGCGGCCACCATGCCCGCGGACCAGGCCAAGTCCTCGGTGCAGGGCTACTTCATCGGCCACCTCGACCAGCTGTCGACCCTGCAGGGCATCGCCGCACCGCTGACCGACCTGAAGAACCAGTGCGGCATCGCGGTCTCCCCGACCCAGTTGGCCATGCTGCTGGAGACCGTCAGCAAGTAGATCCGCCATGGGCCTGGCGATCAGCGACCACGAACGGGCCGCGCTGGCCCAAGCCGCCGGCTTCGGCCTGTTCGCCGCGATCACCGGACGCCGGTCCCGGCGGTTCCCGGTCGGCGGCGCCATTCCGGCCGGCGCGCTGGCCTACACCAGCCGGCGGCCGGTGCAGCCGCTCTCGGAGGTGGAACGGGCGCTGCTGCTGTCGCTGATGGCCGGGGTCACCGGCTGGCACGACGGCATCGCGCACCATCCCGGATACGCCCCGGCGCTGCCCAATTATCCCGGCAGCGCCACCGGCCGGGCAATGCCGTCGGCGGCGGGCTTTCACACCAGTCAGCTGTTCTTCACCGACGACACCGGTTGCTATCTGCTACCCACCCGCGACCAGCAACCGCGGCAGCTCGACACCATCGAGGATTGGATCAGCCACACCGCGGATTCCTGTGTGCGGCTGTCGGATTCTCGCTTGGAGCTTCCTCGCGAGGAGCCCTACATGGAGGGCCACAACACCTGGATCGGCAACCATCCAGGCAGCCTGCTGGCGTTCGCCGTGGCCGATCTGGCCGAGCATCTGCTGGAGAACCTGTGGTTCTTCGCGGCCAACGGCTACCGCATCACCGACGACATCAACGGCCGTGATATCCCTGGCCTGCAAGCCTTTTCGCATTTGGCGCACGCGGATGACCCGATCCCGCTGTCGTTCGTGGAGCAGTACAGTCTGACCGAGGCCAGCGCCGAGCTGTCCATCGCCGCCCACAATGGGGCGCTGGGGTTGCAGGCGATGGGCTTGGGCGGCTGGATCTTCGACGGGCTGGACCGGGTATCGGTGCTGCGTGGGCTGGGGTTCATCGCCGAGGACGATCCGCGCTGGCCGTTGCCCAATGTGACCGGGCTGCCCGACCATTTCGAGACGCTGAGCCCGCCGCATGTACCGTCGGTGTCCGAGGGCGTGGCCAAGCTGGTGGCCCGAAAGTTCGGTCCCGGCGGGCCGTCCCACGCCGACACCCCGGGGCCCTGGTCGGCAAGCCCGGCGGTGCGCGGCTCGGCGCTGCCACCGGACGGTATCGCCGAGCTGGTCACGCTGCAGGCGTCGTATATCTACGACACCTTCGGCAAGCTGCCCGGCACGGTGCCGACCGTGCATGTGCTGATGTATCTGCAGGCCCAGCACCTCGACACCGACTTCTACGACGAGTTCTACGGCCCCGGTGCGTATCTGCGCACCCACGCCGAACATCAGCAGCGCTGGCACGGCTGATCCGCCATCCCGGCTTGCCGGTCGGGTTACTGATTGTGCCGCGCAGCTTCTCGGCGAGTAACCGAGTTCGCAAACGTGAGAACCCTAATCGAGGACTGTGATCTGGCCTGTATCGCCATTTACTTCGACCAGTTGCCCATCCCGAAGCACGCGCGAGGAAATTTCGGTCCCGACGACGGCTGGGATACCGAATTCTCGAGCTACGATCGCAGCGTGCGACATCATGCCGCCAATATCGGTGACTATGGCTGCGGCAGTGGCGAAAAATGGTGTCCACCCGGTGTCGGTCACCTTGGCCACCATGACTTCACCTGACTCGAGCTCATCGTCTGGTGACCGCAGCACTCGCACCCGCCCGCGCACCACGCCCGAGACCGCGGGCACGCCAGAGATGACGGATTCCGCACCTTCGGAACGTGATACCGCGGTCAGGTCCATCGGCTGGCTGAACCTCAGTGGCAGGTCGAACTTGGCGAGCCGCTCGTGCTCTTCGCGGCGCCGAGAAGTAGTCGTCACGAGTTCAGTGCCGCAACCAAATAGCTCGTCGTATCTGAGGTAGAAGACATCGAGACCTGACAGGAGTAGACCGCGCTCCACCAGCCGGCTGCCCCATTCCCGCAGGGCCAATCTCAACTGATGCGTCAAGCGCATCACTGCGTCACGGCAGCGTTCACGCTGCCCCATCGTCAACCAGCTGAGTTTGGTCAATTGCCTGCCGAGGAAGTCGAGCCTCGGGATATCGACCGGCACGGGTCTGGCGTCGGCGGCGCCGGCAATGGCCCGCAGGAGAAGAACGGGCTCGTCGGCGTATACGGCGTTGGCCAATTCGGTCTCGCCCGGACCGCGGTGTCCGGCAGCATCAAGCAACTGCTGCACCAGCTCGGCAAACGGCGGGTCTCGGCGCTGCAACTCGCGCCAGCTGTCAGACCGAACGCTCGAAAGCACCGCAGCGACTTCCGGCCGGTGCCTGGACATAGCCGCCAACTCTCGGACACCACGCAGTAGGCGTGAACTTGCCAACCCCGGTGAGCTCTGCGTGCTCTGCGCCGCGGCCCCGGGGCCATACCGGCGTTCTAGCGCGGAGGTCGGCGCGCTGACCAGGAAGGTGCACAACAAGCCGACCTTCCACCCGTCGAGGCAATCACGCCACAATGTGTCGATGCGTGCGCGTAGCCGTTCGTCGGTCAGACCGCCGAGGGATGCCTGTACAGAACACATTTCATCTGCTCGCTTCTCGACATCGCGAACGGCCCCCGGGACACCCCACAGCCGAGGCCCGGCGACAGCGGCAAACTTCACGTATCCAGGTACATCGCGAAGACTGAATTTCGGGCGAACGTAACCGGCCGGATACGGCCGACCGTTGATCTGGTGCTCGAAGTCCTCTGCGGTCTGACCCGGAATCGCCGAGGCCATCTCCCGGAGCACACTGACGTTTTGATAGAACCGGTGACCGAACACGCCCAGTTGCCTGCGCCGCACGTTATCGCGCAATTGCTCGTTCAACGGGAGCAGCAACGCGACTTGGTCAGCACCGGTGAACAGCGCGTCGCCGATCAGTTGCAGCGACAACGGGGTCATCGGCCCCGGAAAGGCCTCGGCGAGGTTCGCGCAGGTCCACTCCGGATATCCGGGGTCGGCTTGTCGCGTGTCCAGCTCTCCTGACGGTTCGCCTGATATCACTTCGATGGAGCGACCTTCGGTGTCACCTTGCGCGGGCAGGAACGGACGCGCTCGATCCAATTTGGCCGGTCTGCGGATCTCCTTCATGCCGAGGACGAAGTGGCTGGTCGCATGCCGCCCTTGGTCCGCGATGGCCTCGGCAGAGGAGTACCCGAGCTGGAAACGGAACTCCTCCCTCAACCGAGTTGTATCGGCAATCGGCCAGTGGAGGAACATGTCGAGCAGTTCCGGAGCCGACCGCGCTACCGGCGCCAACTTGCTGATTAGGCGTACAGCTGGCACCAAACCGCCGGGCGGCGTGGGAAGCCCGGGCCGGCGCGCCAGTTGAGCGACCTGACTCCAGGTGAGCACATCGTCAGCCGCCAGGTTGACGGCACCGACGGCGGCGCTATCACATGCATGGGCAAAGAACCGCCCTACGTCGTCCTGGTGGATCATCTGGATCTTCGCGCCACCGAGAGTGGGAATCATCAACTGCCGGTACACATTGGCCGGAGCATTGTGCGCTTCACGCCCGACTACCACCGTCGGTCGCACACGGACCGCCTCGACCCCAGAATCGACGATGCACTGCTCGGCTTGGGCTTTGTGCCATTCGTACACCAAACCGTGGGCCGGATCGAGATCTTCATCCTCGTGCCACAACTGCGGGTGATCTGCATGGGCACCATAGGCGGTTACCGACGAAGAAAAAACCAAGCGCTGACAGCCAGTATCACTCATGGCGCGCAGCACATTTCGGGTCCCCCCTATGTTGACCGGCTCGGCCTGGTCATGGGTGCTCGAGCCACTGAGTACCCACGCCAGGTGCACCACAGTGTCGCAGCCGCCCATACCGCGCCGGACCGACTTCGCATCGGCGATGTCACCCGCCACGAACCGGGCACCCCTTGGCAGAGTGTCCGGTTCGTGGCGGGCGAAGACGACGACATCGTGGCCTGCGCGTACGAGCCACTTGGTGGTCGCGGCACCAAGAGCGCCGGTACCCCCGGTGACCAACACACGACCGTTCGAAGTCACCAAATCTCCTTTGGATCAGTTGTTTGCTGCGTCGTCAAAGGATGGGATCTTGCTCTCCCGGATCCGATCACCGAATGTCTCCAACCAACTGAAGCCCAACCGCACCTTGCGGTCGTCACCGACGCGGCGCGTGTGTCCGGCCTGCGCTCGGTAGCCGCCCCACCGGGCTGCGGTGAACTCAGAGAGCTTGCCACCTTCTTCCAACTCGAAGGTCCATTCTTCGCCGCTGGACGCCTTCCATCGAGTGCGCTCCGCCCAATCATCGTCGCCGAGGTCGATGCCGCCGGTGACGCCGCTGTCCATCGTCACGGCACCGTTCTGGTCCCCCACACCGGCGAAGTTGAAGCCATCGCGGCCCAAACACAGGTGTCCCCATTCGATGGTGCCGTCGTCGTACTCGTTGGCGTACGCTTCCCAGCCCAACTGCAGGTCCTTGAACACCCGGAATTCTTTCCAGTCGTAGCCGGCCGGCCAGTAAGAGTGGTCCCAGAACACAAACCCCTCGACATCATCGCCGAGCACATTGCCATTGACTTTGTACAACTCGCTGATATAGAGGATGGGCTCACTCTCGTCTGGCGCATAGATCTGGACACCCGGACCGACGAGCGCTCCGTCGAGCGACAACAGGTCGCCTTCGCTCCACTCGAACCTGCCGGGTGTGGCCTCAAAACTGAAGGCGCCGCCCGAGTCTCCCACCTTCTCCATCATCGCCCCGTGGAGCAGGATCCGATCATCGGAATACTCTCGTTTTACCTCACCCCGAACGGTTTTCGCAGAATCGGGTTCGATGGCCACAGAGCCGCCGCGGGCGTTCATCAGCCAAAGCCCAGCGGTCATGGGCCCAATGAACTTGCGCTCGAAGACGTGCAGCGTTCCGTCAGCTTCGCGCCATCCCCCATAAAAGTAGACGACCTGCTCGGTGAGCCCGAACGGGGTGTTGTACGGGTGGTGCACGCTTACGTCGGGTGTGTAGGGCGCCGTCAAGGCGCGGTGCTGAAACGATCCGATGTCTGATGCCATATCCCTTGTTCTTCCTAGCTCTTGGCTGATGAGTGCCTGATCCACACGGCGCTGGCCGCGGTCACCTCTTGGGATACCTCGCCGCGGCGTGCGCCAAGGTCAGCTTATTGCCGACACATTGTGTTGGCAATAGCTGATCCGGCTAGTATTCCGCACAGCCCGCTTCAGCTCCGCTTACGTAGAGGGATACCGATGCCCAAGAAGGCCGACGCCGCCGATCCCTCGAACTCCCCTGAATCCGACACGACGCCGGGCGAGCCGCGACGACGGCGACGCCCCGGTGGTGGACGCCGGCGCGACCCCGACATCGACCTTCGGGTTCTTGTGGCGGCCCGCCAGACCTACGCCGAATTCGGCTGGTCGGGTTTCCATTTCGATCGGGTTGCCAAAGCTGCGCAAGTGAGCCGTGATGTCATCTACCGGCGGCACTCGGACCGCGAAGCGCTTCTGCTCGATGCACTCGCAGATGCGGTTCTTCCTGTCGTGGACGGTCGTGGCCCCGTGCGTGAGCAACTGATGCGGTACGCGCGTGATATCTACCGCTACTTCACTTCGGCCGAAGGTATCGCCAGTCTGCGCATCCACCTGGAAGCCCAGCAGTTTCCGCAGCTGTACCACGCCTATCGGGAACGCGTCGTCGACCCGAATTTTGTCGTCAACGTGGCCGCGCTCGACGCCGCCGCACACCACGGCGGACTTCGCGAAACCGCCGACCCCGTGGCGGTTTTGGAAGCCATCGGCGGAGGCGTCCTCATACACGCACTCTTTAGCCAGCATGCCGGAGCCGCGCCCGAGGCCACGGCGCCGAGTGAAGAACAACTCGAGGCGACGCTGATGAACTTCGTGAACCTCGGACTCGACATCCCACGGACTTAGCGGGACCGGAGCCGCGCAAAGTCATTCGGCGTCAAGCGCCGTCAATATATGCCTGACCAGGTTATTCTTTTTGGACCCCAGGCCTGCAAACCGCCGCGCTCAGTGTTACCGCAACTCCGTAACCAGAAATTCCACGTGACCCCTGGCGTTCTCGGCATGCGACGAATCGGTCCGTCCGTTGCAATCGACGATGGCTCATAGGTCCGAGCGGCGTCGGCGTAGTCGGCGGGCCGCCGGCATACCTGCTCGCGGGTTCCGGCGAAAAATCCCGGATTCCCGACGACCTACAGCGGGATCCGTTGTGGGCGAAGAGCAATTCGGTCAAGGATCAAGACGAACGCCGGCGAGCTGATGGTGCGGTAACTCCCGCACACGCTCGTGCCACGAACTGCCGGCTGTATCGCAAAGGTCCAGCGGGTAGTGCCTCTGCTGAAATGTCACCCCGGGAGACGATCAGCTTGTGGCGTCTGCCGACAGCAGCGCATCCACCGAACCGACGCCCTCTTGGCGGAAGCGTTCCATGAACGTTTCCCCCCAGGAGAAGGCGACCTTTACGTCCCGGTCCTCTCCGTGGCGCACGATGTGGCCGGCCTGCGCACGATAGCCGCCCCAGCGTGCGGCGGAGAACTGCGACATCTGCCCCCCGGGCTCCAACTCGAATATCCAGGTCCGGCCGTCGTGTGCCTGGTAACCGATGCGCTGAGCCCAGTCCTCGGGATCGGGGTCGATTCCGCCGGCCGTGTTGACGTCCATGACCACCGGGCCGTGCTCGTCAGCGACGGCCACGAAATTGAAGCCCTGACGCCCGATGGCCACCTGACCCCATTCGACATGCCCGTCGTCGAATTCGGTCGCGAATGCCGACCAGGACAGCTGAATGCCGTTGAAGATCTGGTATTCCTTCCAGTCCCGGCCGTGCGGCCAGTAGCCGTGGTCCAGGAACACGAAACCGTCGACGGCCTCCCCGAGAACCGATCCCGTGACCTTGTACAGCTCACTTGTGTAGAAGAACGGCTCCTCGTGGTCGATCGAACCGATCTGAATTCCCGGCCCCACCAGAGCGCCGTCGAGATCGAGCACGGTTCCCTCACGCCAGTGCATGGCACCGGGTGTAAGCCGATAGTCGAGGCCCTCCTCGGGCGCACCACCAGCCTTGCCGAGCAGCGACCCATGCAAATGGTGCTGGGTGTCGGAGTACTCGCGCTTTACCTCACCGCGCACAGTCTGCAGCGACTCCGGTGCCAACGTGACCTTGCCCGACCTATTGGTCATCATCCACAGGCCCGCGGTCATTGGACCGCAGAACTTGCGCTCAACGATGTGCAAGGCGCCGGACTCGTCACGCCATCCGCCGTACAGGTACATCGACTCTTCGGTGAGGCCGAGGGGCCGTGCCGTGGGCAGGTGCATGGCGAGGTTCGGCTGGTAGCAGCTGACCGACGTGGCGAAGTTGAGGTCGCCGACTGCGGGACCGGCTGTCATGGATTACTCCTATCGATGTGTGAATGATCAGTTACCAGAAACGGTTTGCCACCCGACGTACTTGACGGTGGTGTATTCAAGGACGCCTTCCTGCCCGACCTCGCGGCCGATACCCGACTGCTTGTAACCGCCGAACGGCGCCTCATTGGACGACGCTGTCGCATTGACGCGCACTTGGCCCGCACGAATACGGCCCGCCAGCTGCAGTCCGAGCGCGGTGTCCGCCGTCCAGACCGCACCGACCAACCCGTAGGGGCTGTCGTTGACAATTCGAACCCCCTCGTCGGGCTCACCGCTGTACCGAATGACCACGACCACCGGCCCGAAGATCTCCTCGCGAGCGACCGCCATATCGTTGGTCACATTGGTCAGAAGTGTCGGTTCCAGGTAGAACCCGCCGTCCGGGACGCCTACGGGACGCCCGCCGCCGAACGCGATGCTGGCACCATCGGCGACAGCCTGGCGCACGGTGGCTTCGATGCGTTCCCTGGCCGCCGCGGAGATGACCGGTCCCATCAGGACCTCGGGATCGTCGGCCGAGCCGACCCGCACCCGCTGCAGCGCCGCAATCAGGGCCGCAACCACGCTGTCGTGCAGCGGGTCGGGCACTACTATCCGCGTCAGCAGACCGCAGCCCTGCCCCGCAAGGGTGACGAACCGCAATACCGCCGCGACCAATGACGGAATGTCAGCATCAGACAAGGCAAGCAGCGCGGACTTGCCGCCAAGCTCCAGCAGCGTGTGCTTCAGTGTCGCACCGGCCGACTGTGCGATCGCTCGGCCCACGGCCGACGACCCGGTGAACGCCACCATGTCAACCCGTGGATCGGCGACCATCGCCTGACCCACATCGGCACCACCAGTGATCACGTTCAGCACACCCGCGGGTACACCGGCCTGCACCGCCAGCTCACCGAGCAGCAGCGCACAGCTCGGCGCTTCCGGGGCGGGCTTGAGCACCATGGTGTTCCCGGTCGCCAGTGCCGGACCGACCTTCCACAGGTTCAACAGATGCGGTGCGTTCCAAGGGGTAATCGCGGCCACCACGCCCCAGGGCTCGCGCACGACGCGTTGTCCCGTCACGGGCGGGCCGGCCAACCGCGGCAGCTCTCGACCGAGTTCGACGCCCGCGCGCGCCACCATGTCGCGGTAGTGATCCATCGGTCTGACGACTTGCCCGGGACCGGCCACCTTGCGGCAGGTCCCGACCTCGGTCTCCACGAAACGCGTGAAAGCGGCGGTATGGGCATCGACCAGATCCGCGAGCCGGAGCAGAACGCGGCAACGCTCCTCGGTAGCCAACCGCGGCCACTGCCCGTCGTCGAATGCCCGACGCGCCGCCGCGAGCGCACAATCCAAATCCGTCAGCCCACCGTGTGGCACCGTACGTACGACCGCTCCGGTCGACGGATCGATGACCTCCGAATGCGACCCAACTGAGTCGATCAGCGCGCCGTCGATCAGCAAACGGCTCCCAAGTTTCTCCGTCGAGGTCATCGAGGGGAACCCGCGGAAAAAACGACCGGCATGGACTTGACACCACGCATCATCAACGGCCCGTGCGGCTGATAAACGTAACCATCCGCCAGTGCGAGGTCAGGGAGACGCTCCAGTAGCACTTCCAGTGCAATGCTCGCTTCCAGCCGCGCCAGCGAGGAGCCGATGCAGAAGTGCTCACCGAAACCGAACGTCTGATGGGTCCGGTTGCGTGCTGCTGGGCGGTCCATGTCCCATTCGAAGGGGCGCTCCAGTCCCGTCACATCACGGTTCGCGTGTCCAACGGCGTTGCACACCAACGTTCCCGACGGAATGGTTATGCCGGCAAGTTCGGTGTCCGCGGCGGCTTTGCGCGGCACCCAGTACAACGGCGGGTCGAAACGCAGTGTTTCCTCGACCACGTTCGGTATCAGCGTCGGCTCGGCGATCAGGCGCTGCCAACGCGACGGCACCGACAGCAATTGATGCAGCATTGATCCGATCAGGTTTGCGGTGGTGTCGGTTCCCGCGAGAATCAACATGCGCACCAAGGCAACGAGCTCATCGGTGGTGAGGTGGTCGTCTCCGTCATGCACTTGGATGAGGTGACTGAGCAGGTCCTCACCCGGAGCCGTACGACGTCGGTCGATGATGTCAAGGACGTAGGCCCGTAAGTCCGGATCCGACTCCGCATAACCGCTGGATCCCGGGCCGGCGGCAGTGATCGCGTCATCGGCCCACCGCACGAACGTCGAGCGGTCCCCCTCCGGGATACCGACCAGTTCGGCGATCACCATGGCCGGCAACAGGAAGGCGAATTCCGCACACAAGTTCGCCGTTCCACGCGTGACGAAGCCGTCGATGAGTTCGTGCGCCATGGCGTAGGTCGGCGCTTCGAGCTTCTTCACCGCCCGTGGCGTGAACGCCTTGACCACCAGCTTGCGCATTCGGCTGTGCTCGGCACCGTCGAGGTGCACAAGGCTGGGCTGGGTCCCGGGCTCCGGTGGGCGAAGTTCGTTAAGAAAGGACTCCGAGTCCTTGAACACCGCCGACACATTCTGCGAGCCAGTGATCACCAGCGCACCGCCGGGAGCCGTCAGAACGGGACAGCGCGCTGCAGCCTCACCCAGCGGTGTATACGGGTCCAATACCGGAGTGAACGGGTCGAATTGGGTCGTCGTGGTGGCATCTTGATCGGGCATTACTACCTCGCCTCTCGGACCGCGGTCACGGTCGATTCATGAATGGTGATGGCCGACTCCGGGCACGCCTCAGCACCTGCGATGGCCTGGGCCGCCAGATCGCCAGTGATCTCAGCTACTGGCACTAAGCAGTAGCCTTGATCGTCAGGCTGGTAGACATCCGGTCCCCAGGTGTAGCACTGCCCGTGGCCCATGCAACGCTCGGAGTCGACGGTCACCTTCATGACGCCACCACCTCGGGTGCACCCACTCGCGTACGCAGGTCAGCCTGAGTGGCTGGCGTGAGTCCCCGTTTGCTGATCAGATCCACCGCGCGATCGACCATCTCCGCATTGGTGGCGTGGGGGTACGCCCACGGGCAGTCGCCGACACCGACGCGAATTCCCAGACCGCGGTCGAGCGCCCGTTCCCACAGCTGTTCACACCGCTGCGCCGAACTCATCGCGTAAGGCACCACCACGGTCTCGTGGTCGATGCCCTGGGGGATCCGCGAGATCAGGAAGTCGATGACGTCGGGATCCGGATCGTTGTTGGAAACCCATCGGTCGGAGAAGAACAGCTTAATGTTCAGCGGCTGCCGCAAGATTCCGATCCGGGCGGCCAACGTCACCCACCTCATGTCCGCGGCATTGAACACCGCGATGTTCGGTACCAACCCGAGTTCGGCGAATCGATCCAGTTCCGGTGGATACGGGGGGTTCGAGTTATTCGGGTCATCGGGACCGAAACTGACCACACCGAATCGGTTTTCGTCCTCCAACCAGAGCACCCGCTTGATGTGCTGCACCGGGTCAAACGGAGTCAGCAGCAGCTTGGTCCCGGCCGGCGGTCGCTCAGCCAGAGACCAGATGTGGTCGAGACTGCCGTGGTAGCTCGGGTAGGCGAGCGGGTCGACCTCTCGCGCCGCGGAGGCGAGCACCGTGCGCGAAATCTCGTCATCGACCCAGGCTTGGGTCCCGTCGTCATTGCGGGCATGGAAGTGCACCGCGGTTGCGCCGCGCTGGATGCAGTCGACGACATTGCGCGCGGTTTCCTCGGCACCATAGGGCACGTTGGGGTTGTCATCCTTGCTGACCACCTCGTTGATGCCGACCTCAAGGTAAACCTTGCCGTCATCCCGAAAACTCATGGGGCTCATCCGATCTGCCGCTCGACATGCTGAACTTCGTTGTACGTTCGCAGTTTCCATTGCCCGTTAGGGGTGATCGTGATGCGGGTGACCGAGCCGTAGTGCGGTTCGATCAAGGGTGCCTGCACGTCGCCGAGCGCCTTGGCCACACACGCGGCGATCACCCCGCCGTGACAGAAGATCGCCGCCACCCCCGAAGGTGTTTCCTGCGCCACCCGACCGACCGCGGCGGCCGCCTCTTGCCGAAATTCTGCGTACAGCCGGGCCGTCTCGGGCTCCGAAAGGGAATTCCGCCACATCTCAAGGCGTAGATCGCCCTCGGCGATCATGTCCTCGATCGGGATGTAGTAGTCGGCACCGTTGTCGAACTCGGCGAGATCGGCGTGGATGTCGACGGTCATACCGAGCTTGTCAGCCGTCGGTGCCGCGGTCTGCTGCGCGCGGGCCAGGTCGCTGCTGGCGATCACGCTCACCGGCAGCAAGGTCATCACCTCGGCAACCGCGCGGGCTTGCGCCAGGCCGCTCTCGCTGAGCTGCGGGTCCGGCCTGGTCACACCCTCGACCCGCAGCGGCAGACCGTGACGTACCAGCGCGACGTCGATACCTTCACCGGCCGTGCTCATCGGCGCACCAATAGTGCCGCTCCGGCGGTCGGACCTCCGCCGACCCCGACCGCAACTGTGTCGGGCCGACCGGCTTGACGATCGCCGCCGCGGTCGGCCAGCTGCACACAGGCCTCGTGCAGCAGCCCACAGCCGTGCAGCCGTCCGCCGGAGAGCTGGCCGCCGCCGGTGTTCAGCGGCAGTGGCCCGTCCAGCGCGATCCTCTTGCCGCCTTCCAGGAAGTTCCCCCCCTCACCCTTATCGCAGAAGCCCAACGCTTCCAACCACATGAGCGGCAGGAACGAGAAGCCGTCGTACAGCTGCACCTGATCAATATCGGCCGGGGTCAGATCACTGCGCTCCCACAGGTGCGCGGCGGCGTCCCAGGCGGCCATCTCGGTCATGTCCGGCCACTGATCCCACAGCGGTCGGTGCCGCATAGCCCAGCCGATCGATTCAATGCCGATCGACGGATGCGGACCGTCGTCGGCGGTATCGACGTGGGACACCACGAAAGCCACCGATCCGTCGCACGGGGCGTCGCAGTCATACATGCCGAACGGTGTGCTGATCATCCGTGCCCCGAAGTAGTCTTCGAGAGTAATCGGGGTGCGGTAGACCGCGTTCGGATTGCGGCCGGCGTTGCTACGGTTATTGACCGCGATGGTACCCAGATGCTCACGAGTGGTGCCGAATTCGTGCATGTGACGCTGCGCGAACAGGGCAATCCAGTTCACCGGCGAATGCGCGTCGAACGGGGCAAGCCAGCGCCGGAAGCCCGATACCGCGGCGTTGGCGTTGCCGGACAGCGCCGCGGCGCGGCCCGCAGCGCCCTGTGCCGATGCCTCGCCGACGGTGCGATAGACCAGGACGTGCCGGGCCAGCCCGGTGGCCACGGCCAGGCATGCGGAGAAGAACCCGCCCAGCTGACCGCCTTCGGGGCCGCCGTATTTCCAGTTCGTTACCAGCCCGAGGGCAGCGTGCACGTCATCCGCACCGGGGCCGGCCAAGCCGGGCGTATCGAAGCCGCCTCCGGGGAACGTTGCCAGCCCGTCGATCTCATCGCGGGTCAGACCGGCGTCGGCAATTGCGGCCAGACAAGCGTCCACGGTGAGTGCCATCTCGCTGGCCGGCAGCCGGCGACCGACCTGTGAAGATCCGAAACCGCGGATCACCGCCTGCTGTTCTGGACGGGTCATCGCAGAACTTCCTCCGCTGCAGTGAACAGCGGCGCGTACAGGCCGTCGCCCAGGGGCTCGAACACCACCCGCACCCTCATCCCGACGGCCACCTCGTCGACCGGCGTGGCAACCATGCGGCTGACGAAACGCAGACCCGATTGCTCGTCGAGTTCGACGACGATCACCGCGTAGGGCTCGATCAGGTGCGGCAACCAGGGCTGGTGGTTGATGGTCACCGAGTAGACGGTGCCGTAACCACTCACCGTCTCGAATGCCACCTCACGCGAGAGGCAGTGCGAGCACACCGGATTCGGCGGATGCTGCCAGCGTCGGCAGCTGCCGCAGCGCTGCATGCGTAGTTGGCCGTCCGCCCCCGAACGCCAGAACTCCATCTCGTCGGGCGTGGGTACCGGCTGCAGCAGCGGACCGACCCCGGTGCGGTGCTGGTTCTGATCTTCCGAACTCACCTGCCGATGATCCGTCCGGTCGATTCCCAGGCCTTGATCGCCGGTGGGAAGAACTCGTTGTACGAGTGGTAGACCACCGGCGTGCGAGTCTCCCCTGCACGCCGCAGGTAGCCCTCCGATGAGCGGTAGAAGTCATGGCCGGAAGCCTGATCGGGCAGTTCGCCGTCGTCGACCGCGGACCACTCCCAGTCGGTGCCGTCGACCTCGTAGTACATGTGTTCCGGGAAGGTGTCGGGCCTGTACTTGATGTCGCGTGCCGCGACATCGGAGGTGCAGTGCAGCACCTCGCCATCGCCGGTTGCGATCAGCGAAAAGTTGAATCCGTCTGCGCCGTAGCAGATGTGGCCCATCTCGATCGACCCGTCGGCGTACTCGGTACCGAACGGCGTCCAGGCCAGCTCGACGCCCTTGAAGAAGTCGCTGTTGCGCCAGGTGACACCGGGCGGAAGATAACACTGGTCCAACCACAGGAAGCCTTCACCGGACTTACCGAAAGCGGTACCGGAAACCCGGTGCTGCAGGGAGGTGTAGAGCAGCGGGGTCGGGCCGCTGGGCACGTACACCTGCATGCCCGGACCGATCCGGCGGCCGCTGAACTGTAGCTCCTGTCCTTCGCGATAGCGCAGGTCGGTGCCGGTGCGCACCAATTCGAAGGGCTGACCGGTGGCGTAGCCGGATTCGGCCGGCTTGCTGGCCATCCGGTAGGTGTCGTCGTCGACGGTGGTAATGACCGGTCCCCGGAAGAACTCGCGACCTTCGGGCATGGCGACCTTGCGCAGAGCGCCATCCCGGGATTCGTTGCAGGTGAAGTGGAGTGTGCCCTCTAGGCCCAAGACGGTCCGGTATGCGAAATACAGCTTGCCGTCTGCGTCACGGAAGTTCAGATAGAACCACGTGCACGACAAGGACAGCCCGAAGTAGGTGCGCGTCGGGTCAGCGTCGACCGCGACGGGCTCAAAGGTGCCGACCAGGGTCCGATGACCGAATTCTCCTTTTTCTGACATGTTCTCGCTCCTCTCAGCTGACCTTGGCATTGATGACGCGAACTGTTCCGGCGGTACCGTCGACCTCGACCAACTGTCCGTCCCGCAATTGCCGGGTGGCGGTCATGGTGTTGACGACGGCGGGGATACCGAACTCGCGGGCTACGATCGCGGCGTGGGACATCGCGCCACCGACATTGGTGACGATGGCCGCGGCACAACCGAAGAACGGCGTCCAGCCGGTGTCGGTGACGTTGGTTACCAGCACCTCACCGGGTTCGAAGTCGTCGTCGGGATGCGCCAGGATGCGCACGATGCCCCGCGCGGTGCCGGGCGACACCGCCTGACCGGTAACCATCTCGGCGTCGTCGACCAAACCGGCATCGTCGGGTGCCCACGGCTGAGTGAAGTGCACCGGATAGTCGAGTTTCGCCAGCCGCTCGCGCTCCTCGCGCCGGCGAGCGACTGTCGCCTTGGAACTTGCTGGTGGGTAATAGATTTCGTCAAGAGTCAGATAATGCACGTCATCGGCCGAATCCAGGATGCCACGACTCACCAATCGGCGACCCCATTCCCTCAGTACCAACCGCAACTCGTAGGTGACCTTCATACAGACGTCGCGCCCGTTCTCCCGGCGCTCCATCGCACTGACCGCGACCCGAGTGAGTGCCCGACTCATCGGCGATCCAGACGTGGCCTCCACGGCAGGCGTCTCCGCCCCGCGGATGCTGCCCAGCACCGATCGCAGCAAGAGTTCGGGTGCATCGGCGTAGACTTCGTTGCTCAGTTCGGTCTCGCCCGGGCCGCGGTGCCCGCAGTCGGCCACCAGCCGGTCGAATTTCGTGGCGAATCCGGGTGCATCACTGCGGAGTTTGTCGAGCACTACCTCGCGTGGACTCTCGGCGATCAATCGGCGCAGACCGTCGTCCCGCGCCACCAGATCAGCGAGTTCTCGTACGCCGCGCAGCAGTGCCGCACTGCGCAGATTCTGTGTTCCGGCACGCACATTCATAGCGGAACGTTCCCCGTAGCGCCGGGCGATCAGGTTCATCGGGAGGCTGACCATGAAAGTATTCATCAAATTGATATCCCAAGCACGTACCACCGTGTCGGACACCAACTCCAGACGCGACAACAACTGTTCATCGCTGATCGCGGTCAGATTCGGGCGGTCTGCGACCAGACGCTGCGCACGCCGTTCCATGTCGGCGACTTCCCTGCCGAGTCCGGCGATCTGCGGACCACCCTTCACCGCAGCCTGCACACCGGCCAGCAAATCGGCCCGGGACATCGGCGGCGCCTGGTAGCCCTCGGGCAGCGGGGTTCCGTTCATCTGCAGCTCGAAGCTCTCCGGTGTCTGCCCCGGGATGGCGCCGGCCAGCCGCTTCATCACCGTCATGTTGTTGTACAGCCGGTGGCCGATCGTCCCGACCTGCTTGGTGCTCACCGTGGCGATCAGATCGCGGTCCATCGGGAACAGGTGGTCGAGCATGTTGGCGCCGCTGAACAGAATTCGATTCGCCAGTCCGAGCGAGAACGGTGTCATCGGGCCGGGGAAGGCTTCCGAGAGGTTGGCCGCACTCCACTCCGGCAGTTCGGGATCGCCGGTGACATTGTCGAATTCGCCGGTGTATTCCGGCGGCACGATGCGTGTCACACTGCCGTCGGAACCGCTGGTGTTGCGGGGATGCACGGCCGGCACCCCCAGGCGGATCGGCTTGCGCACCGAGCGAGTCCCCACCGTCCACGTGCTCGACGACCAGTCGGTCATGTCGGCGACCGCATCGGCCGAGCTGTAGGCACAGCGGAACCCGAATTCTTCGCGCAACTTTCGGGTATCGCCCAGCGGGTAGTGCAGGAACAAGTCGATGAGATCGGGCACCGAGCTGAAGTTCTCGGCCCGCCCGATCAGGCCAGCGAGCAATTGCGCGAATCGCTTGCCGGAGTTGATCACGGGCCGCCCGACGATGCGTGCCATTTCGGTGAAGGTCAGGGCGTCATCAGCGTTCAGGTTCACCGTTCCGGTGGGTCCGCCCAATGCGGCCAGCGCGCAGAACCGGCCGACATCATCGACGTGCACAAGCTGCATGCAGGCGTCCCGGCCAGGTGTGACGACTACCGGCTGACGGAAGATGTTGGCCGGCGCGCTCCACGACGAGCGGCCGACGATCACGGTGGGACGTACATTGACCGCCTCCACACCGGAATCGAGGATCATCTGCTCAGCGCGAACTTTGTTGTTCTCGTAGTGAAAAGAGGCTGCCGGGCGCGGCGTTTCGTCCTCGGTGAAGGGTCGCGGGTGATCCGCGTGTCCGCCGTAGACGGTGATCGAGGAGGCGAACACCATACGACGGCAGTCGTGGTCGGCCATGGCCCGCAGCAGGTTGGTGGTGCCCCCGATGTCGATGCCCTCGGCGATCTCGGCACTCTGCATGGCCGACACTGTCCAGGCGAAGTGCGCGATGGCATCGCAGCCGGCGACCACTCGCGAGACGCCGTCGGCGTCTTGAATATCGGCGGCGACGTACTCCACCCCGGCGACGGGCACCGCGGGGGGGCGGCGCGCGAGGACCACGACGTCGGCACCCATCCGCTTGAGCCATTTGACGGTGGCGGCACCGGCGGCGCCGGTGCCGCCCGTTACCAGAATTCGCCCTGACATATCACCTTCGCAATCTCAGCCAACGACGTAACTATAACCTGGTTATATTATTTTGGTTGTGTCTGGAGCTCAAACCCCTAGAGCAGGCCCCGTTGCGCGCATACGGCGCGGCAGGAGGCCGGGTCGGTGAAGAGCTCCCCCGCCAGCCCCGCCGAGACCGCACCGTCCACGTTCTCATCCAGGTCGTCGAAGTACAGCAGCTCCTCCGCGCGGGATCCCATGCGTTTGGCGGTCAGCGCATAGATCGCCGGGTCGGGCTTACGGATCCCAACTTGGGACGAATCCACCACAGCGGTAAAGCTTTCCACAGGAAGCACGCCGCTGCGCCACCACGAGGCCGCCTCTTTGGCGTTGTTGGTCAGCACCCCGACCTTGATCCCGCGGGCGGTCAGGTCACCGATCAGCGTCACCATTTCAGCTCGCACCCGCTGACCGGCCGCCAGGCAGTCGGCCAGGCGCCGAATGTCAACGGCCACCCCGAGGCGTTCGGAGACGTCCCGGCAGGCGAACTTGAGGAAGTCGCGAATGGCAAGCTGCCCGCATTCCACCTCGGCGAACACCGGCCCACGCAGCTGGTCGACAAAGGTATCTAACGGAATACCGAGCTCGCGGGCATACGCCCGGCATGCCTCGAACGGATCGACCGTCAGCACCCCACCCATGTCGAAGACGACCGCGGAGATCCCGCCGGCCTCAGCGCGGGGCATTGGCCTGGGCGTCCTTGATGCGCTCGACGGCGCGCATCAGGTCGTCGGATCGCTGACGTTCCGCCGCCAGTATGGCCGCCGCCTCGGCGTCGTCAGCCGCGCCGTCCAGCACCTCTTCGGCCTGTCGAATGCGCTCCCGGCAAGCCGCTATCTCGCCGACCAGCCGATCAGATGCCCCCACAACTGTCAGTAGGTCCTCGTCATCCCAGTCCGATGGCCCGAGCATCGCTTCGGGCGGAATGGGCTGCGGGGATTGGTGATTCATTACTTCGCGATCTCCACCCGCGGGAAATTGAACAGTCGGCGGGCGTTGAGTTCGACGATCTTGTGCGTGTCCTCGTCGGGCACCTTGGCGAAGACCTCCTGCGCGATTCTGCGACTGTTGGGCCAGTTGGAATCCGAGTGTGGGTAATCGCACTCCCACAGGATGTTGTCCAGGCCGACCTTGTCGCGAGCCTCCAGCCCGTGCCGATCGTCGATGAAGCACGAATAGACGTGCTTGTAGTACAGCTCCGACGGCCGGTACTCCTGATTGACGTTCTGGTAGAAGCGATGCCGTTCCCACACGTAGTCGGCGCGCTCGAGCATGTAGGGAACCCAACCGATGCCGCCCTCGGACAACGCGACCTTGAGCTTGGGGTGACGGTGGAAGACCGGCGAGAACAGCAGATCGGTCAATGCGGACATCGAGTTGGTGCCAAACAGCGTAATGCTGACCGCCATGGGCCCTTCGGGCGAGGGTTTCGGGGACTGGCCCGAGGTGCCGAAGTGCATGGACAGCGGCAGGTCATATTCCTCGGCGACGCTGAACAACGGATTCCAGTGATCGGTGTGGATCGACGGCAGCCCCAGCGGGTGCGGATTCTCCGGGAATGCGATGGTCCGGGCGCCCTTGGCGAAAGTGCGATGCACCTCGGCCACCGAGAGCTGCACATCCCACAACGGCAAGATCACCAGTGGGATGTAGCGGTGCGGCGCCGCCGCACACCACTCGTCGAGGATGAAGTCGTTGAACGCCTGCACGCTGGCCAGCGCCACATCGCGGTCCTCGCCCTCCAGGAAGACGGTGCCGGCGAACCGCGGGAAGGACGGGAAGCACAGGGCTGCCTCCACCCCGTCGAGGTCCATGTCTGCCAGCCGCTGCACCGGGTCGTAGCAGCCCGGCAGCATCTCATCGAACCGTGATGGGTCGATGCCGTACTCCTCGGGCTTCTTGCCCGCGACGGCGTTCAGGCCGATCTGCGGGTAGGTCTTGCCCTGATATTCCCAGACCTGGCTGGGCGGTCCCCCCTTAGAACGCGGCACCTCAACGATCCGCGGGCCGAGCGCGGCATACTTGGCCGGTAAGCGATCCGACCAGACCCTCGGATGCTCGATGAGGTGGTCATCGACGGAGATCAACTGCATGCGATCCTGCAGCGGCATGAATACTCCTAATGTATAACCTGGTTATTTGATTCTAGTCTAACGTCGAAACGATGCGCCCGGAAGGGCCTGCGGCAGGATCAACCCGCACGGCGTTCGAGCACGTGGACCGCACATGCACTGCCCAGGCCGAGGACGTGTGCCAAGCCGACCTTGGCGCCGTCGATCTGCCGATCACCGGCCTCATCGCGCAGGTGCGTGACAACCTCGAACACCCCGGCGATACCGGTGGCACCCAGAGGATGCCCCTTCGACAACAACCCGCCGGAGATGTTGACGGGCGTCTTACCGCCGCGCCACGGCGCCCCGGAATCAAGGAAGCTCGCCGCTCCACCCCGTTCGCACAGGCCCAGATTCTCGTAGTGCACCAACTCCGCTGTGGCGAAACAGTCGTGTAGTTCGACCATGTCGAGGTCGCCGGGCCCGATGCCGGCAGCCTCGTAGGCCTGGTTCGCCGCATTTTGCGTGACGGTGTCCACGTCCCACGATGCCTCGGCCTGCTCGACCCACGGATCGCTGACCAACACCGAGGCGCTGACCTTGACCGCGCGGTCGCGCACGCCGGGGTCCAGCTTGCTCAGGGCGGCATTGGTGGCCAGTACCACGGCCGCGGCGCCGTCACCGGTCGGCGAACACATCAGGGCGGTGTTCGGATACGCGATCACATCGCCACCGGCGATCTGCTCGAGGCTGAACTCCTTGCGGTACTGGGCCAGTGGATTCAGCGCGGAGTTCAGGTGGTTCTTCTGCGCCACCTTATAGAAGTGTTCGACCGTGGCCTCGGGGTTGCGGGCCAGGTAGGCCACTCCCGCCTCGGCGAACACCGAGGGCATCAGGGCGCTGCCGATCACACCTTCGGGCTCGACGACGGCGCCATCCCGGCCGCGCGGACTGAACTCAGACCCGCGCGGCTCTTCACCGGCGGCCAGCAGACCGCGCTTGCCGAGTTGTTCGCACCCGATGGCCAGCGCCAGGTCGGCCTCGCCGGCACGCAGCGAGAGCAACGCCGTGCGCAGCGCCGTCGCACCGGTCGCACACGCGTTCGATACGTTGTAGACCGGTGCGCCGGTCTGTCCGATCTGATGCATGATCCGCTGCCCCACTCCGGTAATCCCCTCGAAGACATTACCGACGGCAACCGTCTGCATTTGATGAATGGTGGTGCCACTGTCGGCGAGCGCACTGCGAGCGGCGCTCGCTCCCAGGTCGACTAGGTCGGCATCAGGAAAACGACCGAACTTGGTCATGGCCGCACCGACGATCCACACGGTGTCCGTCATTATTTCTGCACCTCGAATTCGTACGACACCGCTTCCACCCCGCGACTGTCGGTTCCGATCGATCTGGTGCGCATCCTCGCGCGCCGGCCGACCGCCGCCACCGGGTCCTCGGCGGCACCGGTCAGGTTGGTCCGCACATGGCCACCACCGTCGAGAGCCACCACACCGCTGACGAACGGCGTCTGCACGCCTTCTGGGGCGCGATGGACCACTGATGCCGCTGTCACCACCCCGACGTCACCGAGGTCGACGCGCTCGCCAAGTTCGGCTCCGCCGCAGCGCGAACACGCTGAACGACGTAGCAGGTAGACGGCGCCGCAGTCGGCGCAACGAAGCCCCGTCAGATGCGGACGCTCGCCGAGCACCAGGTAGTTGACGACCGGTATGACGTGATCGGTCATGCGGGGGACCTTTCAGGTTCGGCGCTGGACTCGAGAAGGACCGTGGCCGAACCGGATACGGCCACCCCGCCGGGAGCACGCGAAATCGTCAGCTCGATCTCGGCGGTGTCGCCGTCGTCGGTGGACGTCACCGCGGTCACGGTGCCCCGGCACACCAGTTCGTCACCGGGCCACACCTGCTCTGCGAACCGGACCGCGAGCCGACGGACACTGCTTGGGCCGAACAGGTCCACGCAGTAGGTGGCCGCATACCCCGCTTGCAGCATGCCGACGCTGAACACTCCGGGCATCCCCGCCGACCGAGCGAATTCGAGATCGTGGTGGATCGGGTTGAAGTCACCGCTGGCGCCCTGGTAGCGAATGATGTCGGTGTGCGTCTGCGGCCCGAAGCGTCGTTCGGGCAGCGCCGCCCCGGCGCCGAACCGAGCTGGCGCGCTCATGATTCGGCCCGCTCGATCACGGTGGCACGCCCCTCTGCGGCCACACTGCCGTCGGGTCGGGTGAACCGGGTGAGCACGACGACCACCGTCATCACACCACCGCGGCTGCTGTGCTTTTCGGTCACCGATTCCACCGAGGTCTCCGCGTGCAGGCAGTCTCCGGCCTGCGGCAGGGGACCGGTGAAGGTGTACTCCTGACCGCCCTGCAGAACCCGGCTCAGATTCAGGCCCAGCAGGGTCGCCAGCGGTGGGTCCTGTGGTTCCCAGTGCATGCTGGTGGCCATGAACGTCGGCGGGACCGGCGGGTTCGCGGTTCGGTAGACGGGGTCGGTCGCCTCGGTGGCTGCGGCGAACTCACGGATCTTACCCCGCTCGATGGGCATGTCGTAGCTGAAAAGGACTGTCCCGATCAGCTTTTGGGCGGGGTGGCTGGTCGATGCGCTCATCGGGCGGCCCGACATCCGGTGATGTCGGCGCCCGGCAGCGCCTTGTCCAACAGTGCGGGCATTTCCTGATCCAACCGGGCCAACGTCCAGCGCTCGGCGCTGCGAACCTCCGGGCCGTAGGCCCAACCGTCGACCACCGCGATGGTGCCGCCGATCGCCGCCAGCACCCGGCCGGTCACACTTCGGGCCACAGGGCCGGCCAGCCACAGTACCAGCGGTGAGACGCCCTCCGGTGCCATGTCGGTCGACGCCGCCAGATCATGCATAGCCGGAACATCGTCGGTCAACCGAGTCAGCGCCGTAGGTGCGACCGCGTTGACGGTGACGCCGTAGCGAGCCAGCTCCATGGCGGTGATGACGGTGAAGCCGGCGATCCCGGCTTTCGCCGAACCGTAGTTGCTTTGGCCTGGCGCGCCGAACAATCCCGATGGCGACGTGGTGTTGATGACGCGAGCGTCGACGGCGGTGCCGGCCTTGGATTGGTTGCGCCAGTATTCAGCTGCATGACGGGTCGGGCAGAACGTGCCCTTGAGATGCACGGCTATCACCGCGTCCCACTCGGCTTCCGACATCGAGGTCAGCATGCGGTCACGCAGGATGCCGGCGTTGTTGACGAGGACATCCAGCTTGCCGAAGTTGTCGACGGCCTGGTCGATCAGCGATTTCGCGCCGTCCCAGGTGCTGATGTCGTCGGTGTTGGCCGCGGCGCGCCCGCCGGCCGCGATGATCTCGTCGACCACCTGCTGGGCTGGACCGGTCGATCCCCCGCTGCCGTCACGGCTTCCGCCGAGATCGTTGACCACGACCGCGGCACCGGCCTGGCCGAAGGCGAGTGCGTGCGCACGGCCCAGACCATTGCCGGCTCCGGTGATGACGACGACGCGGTCAGTCAGATCGGACTGCACTGTCGGACTCCCTTGTTGTCTCAGAACCGCTTCATTGCGTTGCTGCGGTGGATAGTTCGAACTCTTCACGGACCTGTTTGCGCAGAATCTTCATGGCCGAGTTCCGTGGAATGGCATCGGCGAGTTGGATGCGTGTGGGCACCTTGTAGCCAGGCAGCCGACTGCGGGTCCACGCGATCAGTTCGTCGACGGAGATCTCGCCGGCAGCCACCACCACCGCGACGGGCACCTCTCCGAGTCGATCGTCGGCGATGCCGAAGACCACGGCCTCGCGCACCTGCGGATGGGCTTCGAGGCAGTCCTCGAGTTCGGCCGGGAATATCTTGAAGCCCCCCCGATTGATGACATCGTCGGCACGACCATGAATCCAGACGAAGCCGTCCGCGTCGACAATGCCCAGGTCGTTGGTGCGGACCCACTGCGCGTTGCCGCCGGAAGCCTGCGCCGAGCGGACCTGCAGGATGCCATGCTCACCGGCGTCAAGCAGCTCCCCGGTGTCCGGGTCGATCACCGAGATCTCGACGCCGGGATGGGAGCGCCCGACACTGCCGCGTTTGGTGTCTTTCCACTGTTGCCAGTCCTTGAGCGACCAACCGGCGATCCCACCGGTGAATTCGGTGGCCCCGTAACTGAGCAGCACCGGACAGCTGTAAGTCTCTTCGAACTGGGCGGCCAGGTCGGCCCCGGTCGGTGCCGCACCGGCCCACACCGCTTTGAGGCTGGCCAGCTTGGCCGGCGCCACGCCGGCATCGAGCACCATGCGCAACGCGGCGGGGGGGAGCGACACCGACCGCGCCTGATATTCGGCGACTGCCTCGGACCACTCCAACGGTTCGAACTTGTCCTGTAACAGGGCGCGGCCGCCGCCATTGAGTGCGGTGATGATCGCCCAGAGCCCGCTGATATTGGTCGATGGGAGGGAGATGATCTGCACGCCGCCGCCGCGAACGCTACCGCTGCGCGCACTGCCCGTCATGTAGTGCTCCTGCGCACCGTTGAGCGCTTGCTCGATCTCTTTGTACCGCAACGGGATCCGCTTCGGCGGACCGGTGGTGCCGCTGGTTGGCATGAGCACCGCCACACCGTCGTCGATGGCCGCGCATGACGCATTGGTTCGCGGCGTCACCACTGTCGCCGCCGACTCCGCACCAGAGGGCACGTCGACCTGCACACCCAAAGCGCCGCAGGTGGTCACGGCCTTGACCAACTCCGGGCGCGCCCAGTCCTCGCCGTCGGCCAGCACGGCCGCCGGACGCAGGGCCAGCACCTCGTCGCCAACGGCCCCGTCGGGAGTCAGCGGGTTGAGCACGATGAGCGGACGTTCGGTGGCGAACACCACCGTGAGAGCGGCCACCAGTCCCGGGCGGTTGCGCATGAAGATGCCCACCGGATCGCCCCGGCCGACACCGTGTTCGGCGAGCAGAGTATCGATCGTCCGCGCGGCCGCGGCGAACTCGCTTCGGCTTCGCCACTCGCCGCGATAGCACAGCAACGGCTCGTCACCCGCGACATTCATCCGCCGCTGCATTGTTTCGATCAAATTCATCCAGACACCCTCACCGAACGTGGCGCGCTAACACTCAAACAAGCAGATTAATATAACCAGGTTAGCGTAACAAGATTACATGGATCTTGGAAACCGTTCGCGGGTCGAACCTTCGGCGGGCGGGTCGCAGACCACCACGACCGGCGAGCGGCCAGCTGGGCGACCGACGTCACGGTGACCAAGAGGGTGACTGAAACCACTACACCGCAATGTTTTCAAGCGCAAAGCACTACCGCGCGATACCGCGATAGCAGTCGGGGTATCGCCCGGTGAGCACAACGTTGCCGACGGTGTCAGGTGATGGCGCCGTCGATCTTCATCTGCACCAGTTCGTCCCAGTCGTAGCCCGCGTCGAGCAGCAGTCGATCGGTGTCAGCGCCCAGGTCTGGTGCCGCGACCGGCTGGGGTGCGGCGCCTTCGAACTGGATCGGCGCCATCGCCACCGAGACGGATACCTCATCGTCGCGTCGTACGGCTTCCACGTAGCCGTTGGCTACCACCTGTGGATCGGCGGCGACTTCACACGGAGTCTGCACCAGCGCCCACACGCCACGCTGCCGTCCGAGCAGCTCGGACCATTGGGCCGCGGTACGTTGCGCGAACACGGCGTCGAGCTCGGCGATGCAGGCGGCGCTGTTCTCGGCGCGGGCAGCGGAGTCACGGAACCGCACGTCACTGGCCAAATCCGGGCGGCCGGCAAGTTCGACCAGCGGCGCCCAGAATCGGTCGGATTCGAGCATGACCAGGGCGATGTACCGGTCATCCTTGGTGCGGTAGGTGTTGCTGATCGGGTTGTGGGCCGATTGGTGATCGCCACGGGGCATCGCGTCGATGTCATAACACGATGCCGCGGCGATATGCGGGGCGGTCGCCCATACTGCCGCGCCCAGCAGGCTGACATCAACGACCTGGGATTCACCGGTGCGCTCGCGGCCCAGTAGCGCCGCGGCCACCCCGCCGGCGGCATAAAGCCCCGACTGCAGATCGCCGAAGGCGGCGCCCGGCATCGGCGGCGGATAGTCGGCGCCGGCCTCGGTGCTGACATGGCCTACCCCACCGCGCGACCAATAGGACGCCAGGTCGAATCCTCCGGTTGCGGATTCGTCGCCCTTGGGCCCCAGACCGCTTCCGCGCGCATAGACCAGCCGGGGGTTGACGGCCAGCAGATCGTCGACGTCGACCCGCAGCTTCTTGCGTACCGGCTCAAGGTAATTCGTCAGGAACACGTCGGCAGTGGCCACCAACCGCAGCAGGGCTTCGCGGCCCGGCTCAGTGGTGAGGTCGATACCGACGCTGGACTTGTTGCGGCTGAAGGTCTCGAACATGAACGGGACGGGTTGCTGGCCGGCGGCCGCCAGCGCGCCACTGACCAGTCCGCGCATCGGATCGCCGTGCACCGGGTGCTCGATCTTGATGACCTCGGCACCCCAATCCGCCAGTGCGACACCGGCCGACGGGATGAATCCCCACGTGGCGAGCTCGATGACACGAATGCCATCCATTACCCCGGGCATGCGCTGTTCTCCTCGTCTAGGTAGCGTAGCCATAATAGACTAACCACGTCATATAATTTGATGGGCATGGTCGCCGAGACTGCGAGGAGAGATCTGCGATGGGGCGGGTTAGAGGTAAGAAGGCACTGATCACCGGCGCCGCGCGCGGCCAAGGTCGGCACCACGCGATCCGGCTCGCCGAGGAGGGCGCCGATGTCATCCTGATCGACGTCTGCGCCGATATCCCCGGCGTCGGATACCCGATGGCCACACCCCAAGACCTCGATGAGACGGTACGGCTGGTCGAGAAGTTCGAACGCCGGGCCGTCCCGGTGATCGTGGATGTGCGGGACCGGTATTCAATGGACAAGGCCGTGCAAACAGCCGTCCAGACACTCGGCGGACTCGACGTCGTGGTGGCCAACGCCGGTATCTGTCCGATCGGTACCGACTACCCGGTCACGGCGTTCGCCGACGCCGTCGATGTCGACCTGGTGGGCGTGCTGAACACCATTCACGTTGCACTTCCGCTGATTTCGCAGGGCGGCTCGATCATAGCCACCGGATCGGTGGCAGCCATGCTGCCTAACGCCGTCAACAACCCCGGTAACGGCCCAGGCGGTGCAGGCTACGGCCTGGCCAAACAGTTCATCAGCGACTATGTGGTGGTACTGGCCCGCCAAGTTGCCTCCCAGGGCATCCGGGTCAACGCGGTGCACCCGACGAACTGCAACACCGACATGCTGCACAGCCCGCCGATGTACAAGGCATTCCGCAAGGACCTGGCCGAACCGACCCGGGCCGACGCCGAAGAGGCGTTCCCGCACATGCAGTCGATGCCCATCCCCTATGTCGAGCCCGACGACATCGCCAATGCCGTGGTGTTCCTGGCATCGGACGAATCCCGTTATGTCACCGGACTTCAGCTTCCGGTCGACGGAGGGGCACTGCTCAAGATCTGACAGGCCTTCCGCCCGGTCCGGCTTGCCGAGGGCAACCAGCCGACAAGGCTAGCCCGACGGCGCCCAGCGCGGCCGACGCTTCTCGGCGAACGCGGCGAGGCCTTCGCGGCCTTCCTCTGACGCGAAGTGCCGGGCCGATAGCTTTTCCAGTTGGGCCAGTTCGGTCTGCAGCGCCGCGATTGCATCGTTGCTTCGCGACAGTCGCTTGGTGGCGGCCAAGGCCTGCGGCGCGGCCAGGTTGAATGCTTCGGTGTACCGGCGTAATTCGTCATCGAGCCGCTCGGGTTCGACAACGACGTCGACCAATCCTGCCTGCTGCGCCCACTGCGCGGATACCGGTAGCCCAGTCAGGTACAACTGGTGGATGGCCGCGCTCGTCATCCGTGGACGCATCACCGCCGAGATCACCGCGGGCACCACTCCTAGGTGCACCTCGGTGCACGCGAAAGTCACCGAACTGCTGGCGATCACAACATCGCAGGCTGCGACCAGGCCCAGGCCACCGGCCCGGGCCACTCCAGCGAGGACCGCGATCACCGGCTTGGGGGAGCGCCAGATGTCGATAAGGATCTGCGGCACCGTCGCAGTGCGGAGTGCTGCCGGACCACCGCGGGCCTCTTTGAGGTCGGCACCCGAACAGAACACGGTCCCGGTGTGGCTCAATACGATGCTGCGCACACCATCCTCGGCGATCGCGTCCCGCAGCGCGGTATACAACTCGGTGCGCAGTTGTGTCGAGAGCGCATTGCGGTTGGCCGGCGAATCCAGCAGCAGTCGGGCAACGCCGCCGCCGACGTCGACCTTGACCAAGCTCACGCGCCGCGTCCCGCTTCGGCCTCTCCAGCTCGGGTCAGGCCGGCCAACCCGATCAGATCTTCGTGCAGTTCGAACCACACCGTGTGATAGCTGTCCAGTATCGGCTTGGACACGTAGTTGTTGTCACCGGCGGCGACCGCATCCGCAGCTTTGGCCAACCGAGTCCGATAGTGAGTCAACCGCGGTGCAGCACTGCAGATTCGCTCGACGAGCGGCAGTACCTGCCGATGCAGTCCCAGCAGCCGTCGCAGAACCTCCGCGTCGTATGCTGCGTCGGTATGGTCGTTGGGCTGATCGGGGCCGCGAGTCTGCCAATCGGTGACGATCTCCTTGAGTTCCGTGTTGTGCTCGGTGAAGGCCTCATAGATCTCCGCCACGGCCGCCGCGTTGGCATCCTGGCGTTCGCTGACCACCAGTTCGGTGCAGCGCTCGCGCCCCACCGGTGTGATCCGGTAACCCATCGGCGTGTTCTTGAACAACCCGCGCTCGGTGTGATCATCCAATTGGGCCTGAACCTGCGCTGCGTCGGCGCCCAGGCTGCCGGCGACAGCATCGGCGGTTACGCGCCCCTTGATGGCAACGAGCCGCAGGATGGTCAGTTCGTCGATCATGATCAGCTTCCCTTGCTCGAGGTGATACCGGCTGAGGCCGCGATGGCTTCACGATGCGCACCGGCGGAGCCCAGCAGGGTGGCGTTCACCCGTGCGCGACGCAGATACCAGTGCGCGGAGTGCTCCCACGTGAAACCGGTACCACCGTGAATGTGGATACCGGCCTGGGCGGCCGAGGTCGCCGCACGAGTGCCGACGACGAACGCCAACTCGGCGTCGTCGAAGCTACGGCTGCTCACCGCCTGTTCCAGCACGCCCGCGGCCATCTCGACATCGAGCAGAGTTTCGGCGAGTCGGTGTTTGATCGCCTGGAACGACCCGATGGGCGCGCCGAACTGCGTTCGAGTCTTGGCGTAGTCGACCGACATCTCCAGACAGGCTCGAGCCACGCCGAGTTGCTCGGCCGCCACCGCCAGTAGGGCACGCCGGTAGCCTGTCCGCACCGCAGCCGTTGCGTTGTCGGCGACCAACCGGGCCGGTGCCCGGTCCAGGTCCACGCACAACAGGCCACGTTGCGGGTCCAATTCGTTGGCGGGCGTGGCCCGCACATCGGCGATGTCGACCATCAGCAGTCCGACGGTCTCGCCGATGGGGACCGCGATCAACAGTTCCTCGGCCGGAACGGGCGTGGTCAACGCCCACGCCGAGCCTCGCAGAAGGTACCGTCCCGCACCCGATTTGGCCGCGGTCACGGCGTCCGTCGACGCCTCGACGAGCCCGGTCAGGGCAACAGCATGGCGCTTCTCCGCCGCCGATGCCAGCAGGTCGACCGCACCGGCCTCGATCAGCAGCGTGGCGGCCAGTACCACCACGGGCAGAAAGGACGACGCCACGGGGTTGCGGCCAAGCTCTTCGCCGACCATGACCATTTCGCGCTCGGTCATGCCGAGTCCGCCGTGTGCGACGTCGAGCAGCAGACCGCCAACGTCGAGTTGGTCGACGACATCGTGGCCACTACCGCTGGAAATGGCTTGGCGGACGGCGCAGCGCAGATCGTCGAGCCGGTCTGAGCTCATGTAACTCTCCTCCAACCAATACCGTCGAAGAAAAGTATAACCAGGTTGACTTGAACAGTTACACGGGGATCAGTCGATCAGATCGAGCAGTTCGCGCTGCCCCTGGTTCGACAACATCTTCTCGGTGGTCTCTTCCAGGTGGCGACGCCAAAGCGTTTCGGCGTCCGCGGCTTTGCCCGCTTCCACCAGCCGGACCAGCTTGCGGTGCACCCGATGGGCGAGTTCGGAATCGGTGCGCTTCTGCGCATCGTCGGTGGCGTGCTGCCATACCGCCTGGGTGTGCGCCGTGGTGATCTCGGACATGATGTGCGCGAACAGCGCCAGCGTGTTGCTGCCCGACAGTTCGACGACCAGAGTGTGGAAGTCCGCGTGAATCTTGCCCCACCGGCGCGCATCAGTGATGCTCTCCGACTCCAGCTCAAGGGCCTCGTGCAGCCGCTGGATCGTACTGGGAGTGGAGTTCTCGGCGAGTAGACGTACCGCCGGTGGCTCGATGATGGAGCGCGCGCGGAACACGTCGAAAACCGTGGTACGGCCATATTGCAACAGGCCGCCGGCCTGTCGGGCCACCGGCTCCGGACGGGGAGCGTTGACCCGGGCGCCGCCCTTGCTCCCCCGCCGGATGGTCAGCAACGACTCGGACTGCAGGATGCGAATCGCCTCCCGCAGCACCGGTCGCGAGACCCCGTACTGAGCAAGCAGTTGCGCCTCGTTGGGCAGGAAGTCACCATCACGGAACTCGCCGAGAATAATTTTGCGGCGGACGTTGTCCGCGACCAGCTGACCTGCCGTCGGATGCGTTATGGCCTCACTATCGGGATACACGGCAATGATTGTCGCACCTAAATAGGAATCCTGGTTAGTGGATACCGCCGTCGGCTTTACGCGACCGCTCCAGCAACATCAGCAGCACAGGCAGCGGATGCTCGCTTGCCACCGCCCGCTGCCCCGCGTCAACGGTGCGAAACACCGAGTTCGGGTCACGGTGATCGACTACCGGTATGCCGTTGGCCTGCGCAGCACCGACCTGCCGCACCTCGACCGTGCAGCGCTCGCGCGCCCAACTCAACAGCGCAGCCATGTTCGAATCGGCGTCCTCCGACGGACTGGTCATTGGCAACAGGCCGGCGTAGATCTGGCCCGTCGATCCGTCGACCGTGACCGCGCTACCGGCGAGGTCGGCCAAAGCCCCCTTGCCGCAGCCCACCACGCAGGGGGTGTGCAGTTCCCGGCTGACTACCGCCGCGTGGGAGGTCGAGCCGCCCTGTTCGGTGATGACGGCTTGTGCGGCGATCATCCCGCCGACGTCGTTGGGGCTGGTCGTCACGCGAGCCAGCACCACACTTTCACCTTCGTCGGCGGCATCCTCGGCACTGTCACTGTCTGTCACCACCCGGCCCGCACCGACACCGGGACAGGCCGGTAGTCCGCTTGCCAACACCGTGGCGCCGGCCAGCGCGGACGGCTCGATGACCGGCGTAAGCAAGGTCTCCAACTGAGCGAGTGTCACCCGTGACAGCGCCTCGTCGACGTCGATCAGACCCTCGCGTTGCAGCGCCACGGCGATCGAAATCGCTGCTCGCGCAGATCTTTTCGCAGCACGCGTCTGCAGCAAAAAAAGCGCGCCGGACTCGACGGTGAACTCGATGTCCTGTACGTCGGCTGCGTCGTTCTCCAACCAGCGGGCCGCCTCCAGCAGTTGCCGGTAGATGTCCGGGTGGTGTTCGGCAAGTGCGGTCAACGGCATCGGATCGAACTTGCCGCTGACCACGTCCTCACCCTGACCGCGCGGCAACCACTCGCCGTATGGCAGGTTCTCCCCGGTCAACGGGTTGCGACTGAACAGCACACCGGTGCCGGAGTGTTCATCGAGATTGCCGAACACCATGGCCTGCACGGTGACCGAGGTGCCGGCCATCTTGCCTTCCAGGTTGTGGTGGCGCCGGTAGGCCACCGCGCGCGGCGAGTTCCACGACTCGAAGACTGCGGTGACCGCACCACGCAACTGCTCCCACGGATCCGCGGGCACCACACCGTCCCCCGGACCGACGACCTGGCGGTACAACTCGCGGAATCGGGCGTGGGTGTCGGCAGCGAACTCGCCACCACATTTGGTCGCCAGCATCTGCTCGACCTCGTCATTGATCCCGAGATTGAGCACTGTGTCCATCATCCCGGGCATGCTGGCCGGCGCACCGCTGCGCACCGACACCAGAAGCGGCACCGGCCCCTGCCCGAATGCGTGACCGGACTGCGCTTCCAGCCAGGACAAGCCGTCGCGCACCTGCGGCCACAGCCGCTCCAACAAGGCCTCGGGCCCCTCGAAGTACTGCCGACAGGCGTCTACGGTGGCCGTGAAAGCCGGTGGCGTGGGCAGTCCGGCGGCGCGGATCTTTGACAGGCCATAAGCCTTCCCGCCGACCAACCGTCGCGAATAGATACGGCTGCCGTCGAGCCGCACCACCAACTGCCCCTCCTTGAGGCGATCGACGACGGATTGGCCGTCCAGAGCGGACACCTGCAAACTCACTTACGACTCCTCGGTGCGACGTGATATCACTATCATATAACCAGGTTAGTAATTAGGTGCCAAGTGTCGCTACCCCAGACTGTACGGAGTGTGATGGAACGCCAACCGCCTTCACTCGATGCCTTTCGTCAACAGGCCAAGGCTTTCCTCGATGCCCACGCCGAGCATCGGCCCGACGGCTTTCCCGATGCCATGTATGCGCAATTCCGCTACCTGCGGGACCCCGAGCGCTTCCGGGCTGATTGCGTTGCCTGGCAACGGTTGCTCTTCGACAACGGATTCGCCGGCCTGACCTGGTCGCGTGAGGTCGGTGGTCAGGACCTGCCGTCGGCCTACGCCCTGGCCTGGGCAGATCTGGAGGCCGAGTACGAGATCCCGCGTGGTCTGTTCGGCGTGACCCTGGAGATGGTGGGTCCGACGCTGCTGGCGGTCGGCAATGACGAGCAGAGGAAACACTGCGAGGCCATCCTGCGCGGAGATGAGGTGTGGTGCCAGCTGTTCAGCGAGCCCGGCGCCGGCAGCGATCTGGCCGCGGTTGCCACCAAGGCGGTACGCACCGAGATCGGTTGGCGGATCAACGGGCAGAAGGTATGGACATCGGAGGCACGGCACGCGCAGTACGGCTATCTGATCGCGCGCAGCGATCCGACCCAATCGCGTCACAAGGGACTGACCGCATTCGTGGTGGACATGTCCACCCCGGGTATCGATGTGCGCCCACTCAAGCAGATGACCGGTGGGGCGTCCTTCGCGGAGGTCTTTTTCGATGATGTGGACCTGCCCGCCGATGCGGTGCTCGGCGAGGTCGGCGCGGGTTGGGCCGTCGCCATGGCCACCCTGGGATTCGAGCGATTCTCCAGCTTCGGCCGATCATTGGGCCGCCTGGTGCGCCAGGCCGGTGAACTGGGTTGGGACGACAGCGTCGCCCGCGAAGCCTTCATCGACGCGGTGATCGATCAGCGCGCGCTGGCCGCGTTCGAGGCCGGGATGCACCGCCGCCTGGTGACCGGTCAACCACCCGGGCCCGAGGCCGCGCTCGCCAAACTCGCAACCGGAAAGGTTGCCTCGCAGATTTCTGACGCGGTGGCCAAGCGGCTGGGTAACGATCTGTCCAAAACCGATCCCACCCTCGACGACTGGCGATTGGTGGTGCTGTCGGCACCCGCGTTTCACATCGCCGGCGGCACCGACGAGATCGTCAAGACCATGATCGCCGAGCGCGTGCTCGGACTCCCGAAAGGCTGATGATGACCGACAACGACGCGCCACCGATGATCGATGCGTGGGTGCAGCCTTGGCTGCCGGACACGGTGGCCAAGATGCCCGAGCGAAACATGACCCTGGCCGACCGCATGCAGCACGGCGCCCGGCTGCGCACCGGGATGCCGTTGGAGACCCTCATCGAGGAAATGGATGCCAACAACGTCGGCAAGGCGCTGTGTTCGGCGGGGCCGTTGATCCCCAACGACGACGTCATCGAGGCCGTGCGGCGCTACCCGGACCGCTTGATCGGCATCGCAAACGTCAACCCATGGTCGGTGGACGGCGTTATGCCTGCGGTCCGCGAACTTCGCCGACTGGTGGGCGATTACGGTTTCAAGGGGCTCAAGCTCGAGCCGTTCATCCTGGACAAGATCCCCACTGAGGCGCAGTGGTATCCGCTGTACGCGGCCTGCACCGAACTGGACATAACACTGCAGGTCCAGGTTGGTGGCACCGGCCCGTCGACCTATACCTCCGAGACCGGCCGGCCGGGCCACATCGATCGGATCGCGATCGACTTCCCGGAGTTGCGCATCGTCGCCGGCCACATCGGCTGGCCATGGACCGAAGAGATGATCGCGGTTGCCGCCAAGCACCCCAATGTCTACATCGACACCAGCGCCCACCTGCCCAAATACTACCCAGCGGCGTTCGTGCATTTCCTGCGTACCTATGGCCGACGTAAGTGCATCTGGGCCAGCGACTGGCCGATCCTGACCTTCGAGGCAGCGCTGGAGGGCCTGGATGGGTTGGACCTGAATCCCGAGGTGCGCCGGCTGTTCCTGCGCGGCAACGTAGTGGAGGCGTTCGCGCTACAGGAGTGACGGGCTTGCTTTAACGCACATTCTTTTATATAACCAGGTTATTAAATTTGGAGGAATCGTGCCCGTTCTTGCCACCGAGGTGAACCCGTCGAGCGAGCCTCACCGCAGGGCACGCTCGCGCATGGCGGCGCTGCTCGCCGAGGTGGACGGTCTACAAGGCAAGGTTGCCGAGGGCGGCTCGGCCGACTCGGTGCAACGCCACCGCGAACGTGGAAAACTTCCGGTACGCGAACGCCTTTCGCTGCTCGCGGACCGCCACGGCTTCATCATGGAACTCTCACCGCTGGCCGGTTGGGGCACCACCGATCCGCTCGGCGGCGGCCTGGTCACCGCCGTCACCGAAATCCGCGGGCGCGCGGTCATGGTGATCGCCAACGATCCCACCGTGCGCGGCGGTTCGCTGTCGCCGACCTCGATCGCCCGCACCCTGCGCGCCATGGACATCGCCGAGACCAACCGGTTGCCGGTGGTCACCCTGGTCGAATCGGGCGGCGCGGACCTGGACAAGCAGGCCGACATCTTCGTCCCAGGCGGCGAGCAGTTCCGCCGACTAACTGAGTTGTCGGCCGCCGGCATTCCGACGGTGTCAGTTGTTTTCGGATCGTCTACCGCCGGCGGTGCCTACCTGCCCGGGATGAGTGACTACACCATCTTCGTCAAGGACCGCGGCTACGCCTTCCTCGGTGGCCCCCCACTGGTCAAGATGGCGATCGATGAGGACGTCACCGAGCAAGAGCTCGGTGGGGCCGACATGCACGCACGGGCGTCCGGGCTGGCAGACTACCTGGCCGCCGATGAACCCGACGCCCTCTGTCAGGCCCGATCCGTGATTTCCCGCTTCGACCTTGTTGATCCGGTCCCCGGCGGCCCGTCACCGGTACACGACCCCGACGAGCTGCTGGGCATCGTGCCCGAGGATCCCAAGACGCCGTTCGATATTCGTGAGGTGATCGCCCGGATCGTCGACGGTTCGCAGTTCGACGAGTTCAAACCGCTCTACGGACCGAACTTGGTGACTGGGTGGGCGGAGCTGAGCGGCATGCCGATCGGCGTGCTGGCCAACAACGGCATCCTGTTCTCCCCCGAGTCGCAGAAGGGCGCGCAGTTCATCGAGCTGTGCAACCAGCTCGGGACACCGATCCTGTTCGTGCAGAACATCACCGGGTTCATGGTGGGTAGCGCGGCCGAGAAGGGTGGGATCATCAAGGACGGCGCCAAGCTCATCAACGCGGTGTCCAACTCCCGGGTTCCACACGTGACGTTGATGGTCGGGGTCAGCTACGGCGCGGGTAACTACGCCATGGCCGGTCGAGCCTACCGTCCGCGATTGGTACTGACCTGGCCGACTCATCGCATCGCGGTGATGGGCGGACGCCAGCTCGCGGGGGTCATGTCCATCGTGCGCAAACGTTCGGCGCAGTCCCGCAACATCGAGTTCGACGAGACGGCCGATGCGGCGCAGCGCGCCGAGGACGAGGCCCGCATCGAAGCGGAATCCACTGCGCTATATGCCACCGGCCGCGTGTGGGACGACGGCATCATCGACCCACGGCACAGCCGCGCCGCACTCACCGTCGCCTTCGCCATATCACGCGACAGCGAAGGCCCGAAAGCACATCGACCAGCCCGCTTCGGCGTCTTCCGTTTCTAGTAGGGGTTCTACGTGCATCGACTGTTGATCGCCAACCGCGCCGAAGTGGCCAGCCGGGTGGCCCGTGCCGCACACGCCCGCGGCGTCCACACCGTGGGGCTGTACTCGGACCCCGACGCGACGCTGCCCTACCTCGACGATGTCGACGAAGCGGTGTCACTGCCCGGCGTATCGGCGACCGACACCTACCTGAACATCGTGGCGGTACTCGATGCCGCGCGCCGGACCAACTGCGACGCGATCCACCCCGGGTACGGGTTCCTGGCCGAGAGTGCCCAGTTCGCCGACGCCGTCACCACGGCGGGCCTGACCTTCGTCGGCCCGTCGGCGGAATGTGTTGCCGCCATGGGCTCGAAGGTGCAGGCAAAGCAGTTGGCGCGCAAGGCTTCCGTCCCGGTGCTGCCCGACGCGGTGATCACCGACGCCCGTGCCGGCCTGGCCGAACTGGGGGAGCAGGTCGGCTATCCGCTGCTGGTCAAGGCGAGCGCCGGAGGCGGTGGCCGCGGCATCCGGCTGGTCGAATCCGCCGATGAACTCGCCGCCGCGGTTGCCTCGGCGCAGCGCGAGGCCCGGACATCATTCGGTGACGAGACGGTCTTCTTGGAACGGTTCCTGGCCGGCCCTCGCCACATCGAGATTCAGGTCTTCGGTGACACGCACGGCAACGTCGTCCATCTCGGCGACCGTGAGTGTTCGGTGCAGCGCCGCCACCAGAAGCTCCTGGAAGAATGCCCCGCGTCGCTGGTCGAAGCCTGGCTGCGCGCCGCGATGGCCGAGGCTGCCGTGCGGCTGGCCGCCGAGATCGGTTACGTCGGCGCCGGCACATGCGAGTTCCTCGTCCAGGGCGACGAGTACTTCTTCCTCGAGATGAATACCCGACTGCAGGTCGAGCACACCGTGACTGAGCAGGTCACCGGGCTCGACCTGGTTGCGCTGCAACTCGATGTGGCCGCGGGCGCTGCGTTGCCGTTCACCCAGGCGGATGTGACCTTCACTGGCCACGCCATCCAGGCGCGGGTGTGCGCGGAGGACCCGCACGCCGGCTGGCTGCCCAGCACGGGTCACATCGACCACTACTGGCATCCGGCCGACGATGGAGTGCGCTATGAGGACGGCGTCGCCTCGGGCAGCATCATCAGCCCGTACTACGACTCGATGATCACCAAGATCGTCGCCACCGGCGGTACCCGCATCGATGCCATCAACACACTGCGTGCCGCGCTGACCGGACTGCAGTTGCACGGACCGGCCACCAATGTGGTTGCCCTGCGCTCGATCCTGGCCGACCCCGACTACCGCAGCGGCCAGGTGACGGCAAACTGGCTCGAACAGCGATCCGATCTGGTGGTGGCGCCACCGCTTTCACCGCACGCGTTGGCCGCAGCCGTGATCGACTCGATCTCCGGCGAATCCGACCGGTTCGCGCTACCCTCGGCCTGGTCGAACACCGCCCGCCCCCCGGTGCAATTGACCGTCACCGATGATCACGGCGCCAGCTACCAGGTGGACTACCGCCCGCCCGGGCGCAGCGGCGAAGCATTCGGACTGTTCCGCATCGACGGCGTCGAGTACACCGTGCGGGCGCTGTGCGGTGATGGTGCGCGCCATCGTGTCGAGGTCGACGGCATCGCCCGCAATCAGTGGGTGCGCACCGATGGCGATGTCGACTCTGATGCGCAGACCCGGGTCTGGGCCAACGGAACCGATGGGCAGATCTCGTTCACTGTGGCACCGCGATTCACCGAATCGAATATCGACGCCATCATCGGCGGCCCCACTTCCCCCATGCCCGGCACCGTGCTGTCGGTACATGTCACTACTGGACAAGAAGTTTGCGCCGGTGACCGACTGATTGTCGTGGAGGCGATGAAGATGGAGCACGTGATCCGCGCCTCCGCTGATTCGGTGGTCACCGGTGTGCTGGTCGAGGTGGGGCAGTCGGTCCCCGCGGGCCGGGTCCTGGTCGAACTGGAGGATCAGTCTTGAGTCCCGGCCGCGCCGACCGTCCGGTCCGGATCGCCAACTGTTCTGGGTTCTTCGGCGACCGCGTCGCCGCGGCCGCCCAGTTGCTGGACAGCGGTGAACCGATCGATGTGCTGACCGGCGACTGGCTGGCCGAGCTGACCATGTCGATCCTGGCCAAGAGCCGTAGCCGGGGCCGTGCCGGGTACGCCAGCACCTTCATCGCCCAGATGGACCAGGTGTTGGGCGCCTGCCTACGACGCGGTATCAAGGTGGTGGCCAACGCCGGCGGCATCGACCCGCGTGGCTGTGCCGAAAAGATACGGATCATCGCCGAGAGACTGGACATGCCGATCTCGGTGGCTATCGTCGAGGGCGACGACCTGACCGATCGGATCGACGAATTGCGTTCAGCCGGTGAGCTTCTTTGTCATCTCGACACTGGCGAACCCTGGAGCGGTGACGCCGGCGACGTGGTGGCGGCCAACGCGTATCTGGGTGGGCACGCGATCACCGCCGGACTAGCCGCCGGCGCCGATGTGGTGATCACCGGTCGGGTGGCCGACGCCGCGGTGGTCACTGGGGCCGCCGCCTGGTGGCACGGCTGGTCCCCCGACGAAGTCGATGCGTTGGCGGGTGCGACCGTCGCCGGTCACGCGATCGAATGTGGCACACAGGTCACCGGTGGCAACCTGGCGTTCTTCACCGAGATCGCCGATCTGACCGAGCCGGGCTTCCCGATCGCCGAAATCGCGCGCGATGGGAGCAGTGTCATCACCAAGGCAGCGAACACCGGCGGAACGGTGTCCGTGGATTCGGTGTCGGCCCAGTTGCTCTACGAGATCGCGGGTCCGCGCTATCCGGTGCCGGATGTGGTGGCGCGCTTCGATAGCGTGCGACTGCACCAACTCGGTCCGGACCGCGTCCAGATCTCGACCGTGCGAGGCGAGCGCGCACCCGCGCATGCCAAAGCCCTGTTGACCTTTCGCGGCGGCTATCGCAACGCCATGACCCTGGCGATCACCGGCACCTGTCGGCGAGCCAAGTCCGAGCTCGGCGAGCGCGCCGTCTGGGCACAGATCCCTGGTGGCAGAGAGCGTTTCGCCGAATCCTCGGTCGAGGTCGTCGGGGCGGGCCTGGACTCCGAGGCCCCCGATGATCAGAGCTATCTGCGTATCTCGGTTGCCGATCCGGACGCCGACGCGGTTGGCCGGGAATTCTCCTCGGCGGTGGTCGCCACCGCACTGGGCAGTTATCCGGGGCTGTATCTGACCACGCCGCCAGGGGCCGCCAGTGAGTTCATGGTGGGCTGGCCCACGCTGATCGACGTGGCCCGATTGGAGCCGCGTGCCCAGCTCGACGGCCAGGCCCTCACGGTGGCCAAGCCGGTCACCGTCGCACCGCTGATCGCCGATACGCCACGCACCCCGTGCGCCACCGACATCGCCTGCACCGAGCTCGTGGAGATCGTCATCGGGGACTACCTGGGAGCTCGCTCGGGCGACAAAGGCGGTAACGCCAACCTCGGCCTGTGGGTGCGCGACGAACGCCTCCTGCCGCTGCTCGACCACTTGTCCGATCCGGGCCGGCTGCCACAGGTGTTCAAAGAGTTCGGGGGTCAACAGATCCGGGTGTTCCCGCTGCCGAACCTACTCGCCGTCAACATCGTAGTAGTCGGCCTGCTCGGCAACGGGGTAGCCGCCTCCCTACGCGAGGATCCGCAGGCCAAGGGCCTCGGCGAACGTTTCCGCGCGGCCCGCGTATCGGTGCCCGCCGCGCTTCTGCCCGACCCGACTCCACCGGAGGCTTGATGCAATTCACTGAAGAGCACGACCTATTTCGCACCAGCGTGCGCGAGATGCTGGCCAAGACCGTCGAACCGTATTACGAGGAGTGGGAGCAGCGCGGCCAGTTCCCGGCCCATAAGCTGTTTCCGGAGTTCGCCAAGCTCGGGTTGCTGGGCCTGGAGTACGACCCGGCCTATGGCGGCGAGGGCGCCGAGCACTGGTTCTCGGTGATCGCCTGCGAGGAATTCGGCCGGCTTTCGGGAAACGGCATCCCGATGGCCTACAACGTGCAGGCGAACATGGCCACGCCGTCGTTGCACGCGTACGGCAGCGACGAACTCAAGCGTGAGTTCCTGGCCCCGGCGATCGCCGGCGAACTGGTCTGTTCGATCGCGGTGACCGAGCCCGACGCCGGCTCCGACGTCGCGGGCATTCGCACCAAGGCCGTTCGTGACGGCGATGATTGGGTGATCACCGGCGCCAAGACCTATATCACCAACGGTGTGCAGGGCGATTGGCTGTGCCTGCTGGCACGCACCTCCGACGAGGATGGCTACCGCGGGATGAGCCAGATCATCGTGCCGAACAACAGCCCCGGCCTGACCGTCAGCCGCTCGCTCAAGAAGCTCGGCAACTGGTGCTCGGACACCGCCGAACTCAGCTTCGACAAGGTGCGGGTGCCGGTGCGCAACACCATCGGTGAGATCGGCCGCGGCTTTCAGCAGCAGATGGAGCAATTCCAGACCGAACGCATCAGCGCTGTCTACCAGGCTGTCGGGCAGATGCAGACCGCCATTGAGCAGACCGTGGACTATCTGCAGGACCGCCCGGCGTTCGGCGGCAAGCTGATCGACAACCAATACCTGCGATACAACCTCGCCGAGCTGGCATGTGAGGTAGACGCGCTCAAGCAGTACGCGTACTCATGCGCCGAGCTCATCGGCGCCGGTGCCGATGTCACCCGTCGGACCAGCAGCGCAAAACTATTGGCCGGAAAGCTGATTCGCCGGGTAGCCGACACGTGCCTGCAGTATCACGGCGGTATGGGCTACATGGCGGAAAGCTGGACCTCGCGGTTCTTCCGTGATTCGCGGCTGCTGTCGATAGGCGGCGGCGCCGACGAGGTCATGCTGCGGGTACTGGCCCGCGACGTTACCCGCAAGCAGTTCTTCGGCTGAAGACCCCACGAGAATTTCGACAAGAGAGTAGGCCAACGATGACCACCACCGAGACCGAACGCGTACGGCTGGAGAAGGATCATGAAAGCCATATCGCGCGGATCACCATCTCCAACCCGGAGAAGAAGAACGCGATGGCGCCCGAGGACTGTGAGGTGATGGGCCGCCTGCTCGACGATGTAGCCGACGACGACGCGATCAAGATCGTGATCGTCCGCGGCGACGGCGGGGTATTCACCACCGGCGTCGACCTCAACCGGGCCTACGGCTGGTACAACACACCTGGCGACGAGCGCCGGCCCAGCCAGCGCCGCCGGCTGACCGTCGACCGCAAGGGCCAGCGGATGTTCCACGAGTTCATCGGATTCCCGAAGGTGACTATCGTGCAACTGGAGTCCTACGCTCTCGGTCTGGGCTTCGAATTGGCGCTGTCAGCCGATCTCGTCGTGGCCTCCCGTCAGGCCAAGGTCGGTATGCCCGCGGCCCGCTTCTTAGGCCCGGTGCTGGGCAACGTCTCGCTGTTCCTGCACCGGCTCGGTCCGGTGGTCATGCGTGATCTGATGCTGACCGGGCGGATGGCCGCCGCCGAGGAGTTCGAGTCGATGAAACTGTTCACCCGGTTCGTCGACGAGGCCGATGTGGCCGCCGAGACCGAGGCGCTGGCTGGCCAGGTCGCCAAGATGCCGGCCGACGGCATCACCATCGCCAAGGAGGCCTACCGTCTGGTGGAGGCGAGCTCGGCGCTGGGGCTGGAGGAGACCACCGCCTACCTGTTCCACAGCTACGGCACCAACCTGCGGTTCGAGCCCGACGAGTTCAACTTCGTCAAGGAGCGGAAGAAGAGCAGTACCAGCGCAGCGTTCAAGAAGCGCGACGAGCACTTCGGAACAGGATCAGCATAGTGACAGATCACTCATACACCCGCTCCCTGCCGGACAAGGTCTTCGTCATCGGCGGCAGCCGGGGCATCGGTCGCTCCACTGTGGTGCAGCTGACCGAAGCCGGCATTTACTGCGCCATCGGCTACCTGGAGAACGACGCCGCTGCCAAGGAAACCCAGGCCCTCGCCCGCGCCACCGGTGGTCCCGAACCGGTACTGGTGCGGGGCGACCTGGGCATCGACGCCGCGGGCTTCGTCGGCGCCGCCATCGAGGCTCTCGGCGGCCTGGGCGGGCTGGTCACCACCGCGGTGCCGATCATCGCCGGACGCACCCTGAAAGTCACCCGCGAGGAGTATGACCGCGTCTTCGATGTGCAAGTGTGGGGTTTGTGGGAAGCCGTCCGCACCGCGCTGCCCGAGCTGGAGAAGGTCGGCGGCTCGGTCGTCGCGGTCAGCAGCCTGGGCGCCAACCACTACGCCCGCTATTACGGGGCCATCGGCCCGGCAAAGGCGGCCATGGAGAACCTTGTGCGCTACTTCGGCGCCGAGCTGGGACCCAAAGGTGTTCGCGTCAACGGCATATCACCGTCGCTGGTGGACAACCCCGGCCACGGCGGCGAGGACATCATCGCCGGGGTGGCCGACATGCAGGCCGCGGTGGCCCAGAAGACCCCGCTGCGACGGTTGGGCCACCCCGACGAACTGGCCTCGGTCATCGTGTCGCTGTTGTCCAGCGATTTCCAGTTCGTCACCGGCCTGACCATCCCGGTCGACGGCGGTTACAGCCTGCTGGCTTGAGTGTCGGCGGACAGGAAAGGTAGTCATCCCCATGCGTTTCCGTCTCGACGAGGCTGAATCCCAACGGCGTGACGAATTGCGCTCGCACATCGACGAATTCAGCGCCGACGATATGGCAGCGATGCATGCCGAGATGGCCGCACTGGAAAGCGACCGTCAGGCGCCCACGGTATTTCATCCGTGGTTGGTACGTCAGGATGTCATCGGCCTGGGCTGGCCAGGCCCACACGGCCGGCCCGCCACCCAGACCGACCGATTCATCGCTTACGAGGAGATGGACTCGGCCGGGTTGCCCACCTACGGCCTGGAACAGGCCGAGGCGGTCGGTTGGATGCTGGCCACCTTCGGTCCGGATGAACTTGCTGCCGAACATCTTCCACATATCCTCGATGCTTCGTGGAGTTACGCGGGTGGGTACAGCGAACCCGAGGCCGGCAGCGATATGCTCGCACTGCGAGCTAGAGCCGCCCGCGACACCAACGGCGATTTCGTGGTCAGCGGACAGAAAATGTGGACTTCCGGCGCTCACCTGGCCGACTGGATTTTCACTCTGGTGCGCACTGATCCGGACAGCTCCCGACACAAGGGGCTGTCGCTGCTGATGATCGATGCGCATGCTGCCGGGGTGACCATCCAGCCGGTGCGGGTGATGGGCGGCTGGCGGGTCAACGCCTGCTTCTTCGATGACGTGACCGTGCCGGCTCGCAACCTCATCGGCCAAGAAGGCCAGGCGTGGTCAATGATGTCGCGGGCGCTGGACATGGAACGCTCGATGAGCTTCGGCGGGCGCGAGGCGCGGCTGTTGTTGGCCCGATACCTGCATCGCATCGGCGAGCGCGGCATCGAACTCGACGATGCCACCTACCGGCAGATCGGCGAGTTCGTGATGGAACTGCAGGCCGAACGGCTGCTGGGCCAGCAGGTGGTGGCGCTGGGTGACCGTGGGCAGTCGGCCAGCGGCGAGGCCTCGATGAGCAAGCTGCACGGGCCGGCCGTGGCGCAGCGGGTGGCGCAGTGGCTGGTCGATGAGCTGGGGCCGGATGCCTACATCGTCGACAGCGGCGACCGGTTGGCCGAGGACACCGAGCACTTCCTGCGAGCGGCCACCGTGCTGTCGATCATCGGCGGTACCAGTGAGATCCAACGCAACATCATCGCCCAGCGCTGGCTGGGCCTGCCACGAGGCTGAGCCATGGATCTCGGACTGCACGGCAAGGTAGCGCTAGTTCTCGGCGCCACCCAGGGCATGGGACGGGCCACGGCCCTGCGGCTGGCCGCTGAGGGCGTGCATCTGATTGTCTGTTCGCGCGGACATACCGACGGCGATGAACACTATCGCTATGCCGCCAAGCCCGCTCTGGAGGCCGTGGCGGTCGATGCCCGCAGCGCCGGTGCGGTATCGGCGGAGGCCATCGCCGCCGATCTGACCGAGACCGGTCAGGCGGAGCAACTGATGGAGGCGGTGGCCGCCGAGCACGGCCGGCTCGACATCCTGGTCAACACCGTCGGGCTGTGCGAACTCGGGGAATCGGTCACCGAGCCCGACGACTGGTGGGACCGGTCGTATCAGTCGGTGCTGATGACGTCGGTGCGCGCCTGCCGGGCCGGAGTGCCGCTGATGCTGGACTCGGGCGGCGGGGCGATCGTGACCACCTCGGCCATGTCGATGCGGCACTTCGTCCCGCGGATCGCGCACTATTCGGCACAGAAGGCCGCCCTGGCGCATTTCACCAAAAACCTTGCCCGCGAATATGGTCCGCAGGGCATCCGGGCCAATGTGGTGTTGCCGGGCATGATCGTCAACGAGCAGATCGCCGAGAAGCGCCGCCAGTGGATGGCTGAAACGGGTGGTAGTGAAGACGACTACTTCGCCGACGCCAACGCACGCTGGCATCAGGCCACCTGGGGAACCCGACTCGGGGTACCGGACGATATCGCCGATGCCATCGTTTTCCTGGTCTCTCAGCGCGCGAGCTATATCAACGGTGTACTACTCAATGTCGACGGTGGGTCCGAGTACCTCTGACGGGGTGGCCGGCGCCGGCCACCCAATCTGGCTTGTATCTCTTGTAGTGCCCCTCCCACTGTGGCACGGGACCGGGTGGGAGACCGCCGAACGTGCTTGCGCACGAAGGTTCTCCCGCCACACCGAGTTCGCGCCCTCGGATCTGCTGGGGCGGTCCTAAAGTGCGTGAACTCTGCATCAAACCAACATGATTGGCGATGAAAAACCGCCATGCACATAGTCGGCGCGCGGCATTCCGCTGGGCTGCGGCGTCCAATCGAGCCGCCGGTTGCGCGACGACTGAGGCACGTCGCGTTCGATAACCAGGTTATATCATCATGTGAGTAGGGCGCGGTGCAGTGCGTGTCATGCGAGCGGCGGGGCAATACTGACACACCGACTGTCTCGGCGACGCCGTCAGCCGGTCGGCCAGTACAGCCGCGAATAGTCCGCGTCAAGTCGATGAAAGGCGATCGTGACGACAGAAGATGCGGCCTCCGCCGGCCTCAACCCCACGGTCGAGGCGGCGCTGAGCGGACTGGCGATGCCCCTACAGAGCGTAGTCGAGACGCAGCGGGCGATCCGGCGCCTGCACCCGGACCCGGTGGATGATGCTGTGCTTCAACGTGTCCTCGAACTCGCGACGAAAGCCCCCAATGGGGGCAACGAGCAGAAGGCTGCCTTCGTCATCGTCAAAGACGCCTTGGTGCGAGCGGAGCTGGCGCGACTGAACCGCAGCGGCTTTCCCAGCATGTCGCTGTACTACCGTCGGCGCCTGCGCACCGACGCGGCGTGGGCGCGCACCTGGAAGGCTATCGAGTGGCAGCGCGACCATTTCCACGAAATACTTGTGGTCATCGTGGCGTGTTGGACGGGTCGAATCCCGCTCCGCCCGATCATGTGCAACTCCGCGCCGTACGCGTCGATATATCCGGCGATGCAGAATTTGTTGCTGGCGGCGCGTGCGGTAGCTCTGGGCGCAGGATTCATCTCGCTGCCCCTGTGGCGTCTCGGCAAGTTGCGTCGCGTCCTCGGCCTGCCCCGCAGCGTCACACCGGTGGGGGTGATCCCGCTCGGCTGGCCACGCGGTAAATATGGACCGAACAACCGGCGACCGGTGGGTGAGGTGGCCCACTTCGACCGCTGGGGAAATCAACCGTGGCGGAGTTAGCTTGGTTGGTTCAGGTCGTCTGACGGACCGTCAACGCGCCTGACGGCGACGCGGGTGTCGTTGAAACCGGACATGTACGACAACGGGTCTTCGTGGCGGGCTGATGTCAATAGGTTCCTGTTGACCCCCACAACATCCGGCGTCTGACTCGACACTGGGTCGAATACCCGGGAGCCCCAGCCGTGCTCGATGATTACTGTGCCCGGCCTCGGATTCGCGGATACGACCGCACCGAGGTCGATGTTCGCCGTCGGCGAGCTGATGCGGACCATGTCGCCGGTGCTGATGCCCAGCTCGACAGCATCATCCTGGTGTATTTCGACACCGTTGCCATCAAGCAGCCGGCGAATACTCGGCAAGTCATTGAGATGCGAGTTCATCGACTCCAGCCGACGACGATTGCCGAGGAAGAACGGGAACTCACCATCGTTTACGTCGACATGCGACACCGCCTGGCGACGCGCTTCGTCCAGAAAACGCCGTGGCGCCAAACGGATTCGCTGGCCGGGAGTTTTGAGCATGCTGCGCGCATACCCGAACTCGCGCGTCCCCAGTACGATGCCGTGCGGACTTGCCCTGACCTCGTCCCAGGTGGTGCGGTTGCCACCCTCCACCGCCTCACGCCATCGGTCTTCGAAGTCCGCCGGCTGGTCACGGACATACCCGGCGAGTCCCAGCGTCGCGCCCAATTCCTGATAGAACGCCCACTCCTCGCGTACCGTCACCGGTGGCGGCAACGCCATCGGAGTGAACTGAACGAATGGCAGTTCGTTAAACGTGGCGAACAGAGGGTCCACCAGCTCGTCACGCTCGAGCCAGTGCGTGCCCGGGATGAGCCAGTCGGCGTGCCGATGGCTCTCACGCTGCACCATGTCCACGCACACTAACAAGTCGAGGTCGGCCAACGCGCGGTCGAGATTCGCGCCGTCCGGGCCGGCCACGACCGGATTGCCGTGCTCAACGAACAGGGCCCGGATCTGGCCGGGACCCGGTGTGAGGATCTCGGCCGGCAAGTCTGCCAGAGGATGACATCCGCCGATGGCTGGTCGACCAGTCAGCCGCGCTCGAGGCTCCTTCTCCGGGGCGTACTCGCTCAACTCAACCGGCGCGAAGCCGCGTTGAAAGTACCGTCCTCCCGGCCGATCCCAATTGCCCGTAATGACGCCGAGAACCTCCGTGAGCCACAGCGCGAGGGTTCCTCGGGTCGTCTGTGACGGTCCAGTACGAGCTAGGGCGATGGCCGTCTCCGCAGCGCCGAACCGCCGTCCTGCGTCTTCGATGACGGCTTGCGCCACGCCACTGCGCCGAGTCAGCACGTCCCAATCCACCTCGGCCGCAAGGGTGCGCAGGTCGTCTCCTCCCGATTCCGCGGAGCAGGCCGCCGCGTCCTCCAGCCGCTCGTCGAAGATCGTCTTCACCATGCCCAGCAGCAGCGCCCAATCCTCACCAGGCCGCACGCGCAGATGCATGGTGGCCCGGGCGGCGGTAGGCGTGCGGTAAGGATCCACGACCAGAAGATCCGCGCCTGCATCGACACGGTCAAGAATGCGCCGCCATCCGTTGGGCACGGACGACGCCCAGTTCATCTTGCTCTCCGCAGGATTGGCACCGACGAGCAAGAGACAATCACATGCGTCCACGTCCGGTATCAGGGGTAGCAGCGTCACACCGTACATTTCGCCGCATGTAACCGTCTTGGCGTTGGTGTCCACGGACGCCCAGTTGAACAGGTTCGAAGAACCGAGGGCCATCATGAATCGCAGCAACCCACCGAGTGCACTGGGGTGAAATCCTGCGGGGTTGCCGTAAAAGCAGCCAACGGAGTCCGCGCCACCGTCTCCGACGATGCGCGCAAGCCTGGTCGCGATGTCGTCGTATGCCTCGCCGTAGGTCGCCGGCAGGTACCTGTCACCGCAGCGGCGCATCGGGGTCGTGATGCGTCTAGGGTGGTGCACGAGTTCACCCGCGGCACGGCCTTTCACGCAGAAGTCACGCCAACTCAGCGGATGCTCCTTATCGGGCCCAATGCGCTTGATGCGACCACCCTCGATGGTGACTGTGAGCCCGCATTTCTGTTGACAGATCCGGCACGTAGTGTGCACCTCGGCCACCTGGCACCCCTCATCGACGTGAACGCGTGGTGTTCGATCACTCGGCCCCGGCGAGGTCAATTGACCAACCTGGTTAACTATATCTATAGTTCGAGGCGCGTCTTGTCAAGAGAACGGATCGAAACCCACCCCGCGACGCAAATGCGGTGCCTAGCAGAACTTGCTCGGGTTGGGAGTGTGCCGTGCCACAGCGGCTACGCAACAGGGTCTTGCGGACCGAGCCGACTGTGCCCTCCCCGATGGTTATCGCCAGAATGAAACGAAACCTGTTGCAGTACAATGACCTAGCAAAGTACTTCAAGGGTTCTGAGTCGTTGGTTCGCAGCTCTCATTAGGTTTGGCTACGCCATCTCCACCTGCTGCTGATCGCCTGGAGATCAAGCGGAGCACGTTGCGCAAGGGGCGCAACCGGAAGAATGTCAGATCACGCAGTCGCCCCCGAGCCGCTTCTCGGCTTCCGGCGTACCGTCACGCCCAGGCATTGTCACACGCCGCGCGAGTCAGCCCGCCTCCATGGCCCAGCGCGGCAATGCGAATCCCCGATCGAACTGCCATAGGTCGGTAACCTGATCGCGTGTCGCCGGGTCGGACAGCGTTCGGGCCAGCACGCCCAAAGTCGGCATCGGGTCGGCCATTGCCGCAGTCCAAGCGCGGATCCTGCGGGAATACAGCTGACAGTCTGCCTCAACAGTGAACCCATAACCGCCCAGCGCCTGGTGTACCGTACCGGCCGCAAATCGCGAGGCCGTCCGCGCCTTGGCCGCTGCCATTGCGGCAGCGAACAGTGGGACCGCGCCATCGCAATCGGCCAAGTAGGCGGCATGCCGGGTCAGCAGATCGGCCGCCTGCAGGGCGGTCGCGGTCTCAGCCAGCGGATGCGCCACACCCTGGAAGCTGCCGACCGGGACACCGAATTGATGCCGCTCGGACACATAGCCGACGCCGTAACGAAGCAGAGCCTTCGCTGCCCCGACCAGTTGCGCCGCTTCTAAAAGAAATCCCCAGGCACGCAACGCGTCGACGTCCGCATCTACCGCTTGACCGGTGAGATCCCCTATCACAACCAACCGTTCGCCACTGGCACTGCGCCGTATCTCGCCCGCGACGTCGGCGATGGCGACTCTCCCCCCCGAGGCAACCACAGCCCTCGGCAGCCCGGACGGAATCGTGGCGCGGTCAACGCCATTGGCCACATCGGACTCGTCCAAAATCACCCGTGCCGGCGTCGCTGAGACGAATGGCACCGGCGCCAAACGCGCACCCAGGCTTACCGCCGCCCGAGTCAACAGGCAGGGCTCGGCAGGCAAGTCACCCAACCCGAACTTCTGCAATGCCTGATCAAGATCTTCACGACGGTCGGTCGACTCGGACCCGTCGGCCTCCATCACCCGAAGCGCTGCCGGCGAGCAGTACTTGACCAGGATGCCGTCCAGTGCATCCGCGAGTTCCTCAGCCTCTTCCGGCCAACGTTCATCGAACAACGCGCACTCCGAACCACTAGACGACCAATTGAACAACCAGGTTATAGTATTTAGGTGCAGGATGACACCAGGGCACCCGCCCCGGCCGGACTCGACGAACTGAACATCGACCTGTCTGAGGCCGATGCCGCCTTCGGCGCTGAATGGTCGAGCTGGCTGGACGCCAATCTCCCAGCGGTACATGCTGATTACGCAATGGCGACGTCCGCCATGGACAAGCACTCCCTGGCCCGCAAGTGGCAGGCGCGGATGTCTGAGGGGGGCTGGGCGGCCATCCATTGGCCACCGGAGTTCGGCGGTCGGTCGGCTACTTCGCGCCAACAACTGCTCTTCTACCTGATCTCCGCCGAACGGCGGGTGCCACCGTTGGCCGGCCGCATCGGCCTCAACCTCTGCGGCCCTACCCTGATAGCTCACGGCACTCCCACGCAGCAGCAACGCTTCCTGCCCCCGATGCTCGATGGCAGCGAGGTGTGGTGTCAAGGCTTCTCCGAGCCCGGCGCGGGTTCGGACCTGGCCGCACTGCGCACACGGGGTGAAATCGACGGCGATGAACTGGTGATTTCTGGCCAGAAGATCTGGACCTCGGGCGCCCAGGTCGCTGACTGGATGTTCGCCCTGGTGCGCACCGATCCTGACGCGCCCAAACGCCAGGGCATCAGCTTCGTCCTGGTCCCGACGCGCGCCCCCGGCGTCGATGTGCGTCCGATCCGCCAGATCTCAGGCGATGCCGAGTTCAACGAGGTCTTCCTCGACGAGGTCCGGGTGCCGATGACCAATGTGGTCGGCCGACTGAATGATGGCTGGAACGTCACCCGCACGACACTGGCCAACGAGCGCGCGATCCTGTTCATGGGCCAGCAGATGGCGCTGACTGCCACGCTACGCAAGTCGATCGCGATGGCCAAGACACCCGACGCATTCGGTGTGCGTGCCGCGGACGATCCCTATCTGCGCGACCGTATCGCCCAGGGCTGGATCGACGTCGAACTGGTGCGGCTCAACGGTATGCGCAACCTCGCCAAGGTGCTATCAGGCCGCCAACCCGGGCCTGAGGGAGCGATGTCGAAACTGTTCGGCCAGCACGTCGAGCAGCACCTGCACGAACTGGCACTTGACCTGGGCGGCGAGTTCGCCATCCTCGATCGTGGCGCAGAAAACGCGCCCAATAAGGGCAAGTGGGCGCTGGGTTGGCTGCGAACCCGCGCATCCACCATTGGCGGCGGCACTTCCGAAATCCAACGCAACGTGCTGGCCGAGCGCATCCTCGGTCAGCCCCGAGACCCATGGGCCGATGCATAGATGAAATTCGAGTTCACCGACGAGCACGAGGCCCTACGCAGTCTGCTGCGCGAAGTCTGCGCCGAGGTAGGTAACGCCCGAGCCGTCTACAACTCCGACGCCACCCTCGACGCCCGACTGTGGTCAGCGCTGGGTACCTCCGGGCTCCTAGGAGTCGGTGGGCCGGAGGCCTACGACGGAGGCGGGGCCGGCCCGGTCGAACAGGTGCTGATCGCCGAAGGGCTAGGCCGCGTTGCCGGCGCAGTGCCCTTCAGCGAGCACGCCGCGGCTGGCGACACCATCGCGCGGCTGGGCTCCGAGGGTCAATGCAAGCGACTGTTGATCCCGCTGAACCGCGCCGAGCAGGTCGCCGGCATCGTGTCACCCACCAAGTCCAACTTGGCCGCAATCAGCGTCCGGTCGGATCGCGACGGTTGGCGACTCGATGGCCGTCTGCCGCTGATCCCGAATGCCGCCGCGGCGACCATCCTGCTGGTACCCGCAGTCATCGACGACCGGTTGCGCTGGTTGGTAACCGGCAACGCACAGATCACAGCATTGGCCACCGTCGACCGCACCCGGCCCGCAGCCGCTGCCGAGTTCTCCGGCACCGCGGCCGAAATACTCGCCGTCGACGAGACACCCGACCGCCCCACCGAGCTACTCTGGACTCTTGCGGCAGCTGAAGCCGTCGGCGCGGCGTCGACCGCACTGGACAGCACCGCGCGGTACACCACAGAGCGCCACCAATTCGGCCTGCCGATCGGCACCTTCCAGGCGGTCAAACACCGGCTGGCGGACATGCTGGTGGCGGTGGAGAATTCCCGTTCGGTGGTCTACGCAGCCGCCTGGGCACTGGCCGAGGACGGCCGCGCCGGCCGGGCGGCCCCGTTGGCACAGGCGGTTGCGACCGGATATGCCATCGAGGTGGTCAGCACAGCCGTTCAGCTACACGGAGGCATCGGTGTGACCTGGGAGTGCGATCTGCATCTGTACCTGCGCCGGGCAAAGGCCCTGGAGCTCACATACGGTTCACCCGCCGAGCACCGGGCGCGTATCGCCGCGAGCCTGCTCGACGCTTGATCAGCCTCTAACGCAATACCGTTGCACCAAAATTTATTCGACGCGTCGCCGTCAGCCGAAGATAGCGTTGAGTTGGGCGATCGTCGTCGCCGGACCTTGATGGTGAATGCTACGGATGCCGAGTGCACGGGCAGGACCGAGGTTCGCCTCGGAGTCGTCGATGAACACGCACTCTTGCGCCGGCCTGCCACACCGCTCTAGTACGAGTCCATAGATACGTGGACCGCTTGCGCATACCGACCACTGAGGAGATGACCGCATCGGTGAAGTGGGGCAATGACGCCCACGGGTAACGCTCCAGTGATCCGAAGGAATCGCTGCAGTTCGCGCACCCATACCAGGCCGTCGACGGGTGCGTGCGCGTGCTCGGTGAGAATGGGCGTGACCACGCGGGCGAACCCGACATCGTCGAGCACCCACTCCAGTCCTGCGAAGCGCCTGGCCGGATCACCCATTCGGCAGCCTGCCACGAACCCGTTGAGGTCAATGCCGAACAACGCGCAAACATTGGCAAACGCCGCAGGGACCGGCGAGGTCAGCACCCCGCCATATCACTCAACAGCGTGGGCACACCCGTATCCGAACTCGACACATCGGCCTCCAGACTAGGGGGCGGTAGACCCCTCATTGAGCTCCCGGACCAAATCTCGGCGCAGGATCTTGCCGGTCGGCGACACCGGAAGTTCGGCACGGAACACCACGCGGTCGGGCGTGCGCGATCCGCGCAGCCGCGCACGCACCCAGTTACGAAGTTCCTCGACGGCCGGGGCAGTGTCCGGTTCGGCCACCACCACGGCCACGATGATCTGGCCCCATTCGGGATCGTCGGCACCGACCACCGCGACTTGGTGGACCGATGGATGTTCGACCAGTACGTCCTCCAATTCGGCGGGCGCGATGTTCTCCCCGCCACGAATGATGGTGTCGTCGCTACGGCCGTGCACGAATAGGTAGCCGTCCTGATCCATGGTCGCCAGATCCTTGGTGGGGAACCACCCTTCAGAGTCCAGTACCGATCCGATCTCGGCATAGCTGCCCGAGACCTGCGGCCCGCGCAGGTACAGCTCGCCGGTGCCACCGGCCGCCAGTACCTGACCCTGTCCGTCGCGGATCTGCACCTCGATGCCCGGTACCGGGCGTCCCACCGAACCGAGTCGGTTCACTGCGACCGTGTCGACGGGGTCGAGCGCGGCCCAATGGTCCTCGGGTGTCAGGACCGCGACCGTCGAACTGGTCTCGGTCAGTCCGTAGGCGTTGACGAAGCCGACATGGGGCAACAGCGCCAAGGCCTTTCGCACCAGGGGAAGCGGAACCCGCGAGCCGCCGTAGGCAAGGGTGCGCAGCGAGCTCAGCTGCGCCGGCTGCTGTTCCAGCACCGACACGATCCGGTCCAACATGGTTGGCACCACCGTCGCTGAGGTGACCTGCTCGGTGTCGATCAGCGCGATCCACGCGGCCGGATCGAAGGTCGGCAGGTAGACCAGGCGGCGTCCGGCGTACATGTTCGACAACACCGCTCCGACACCAGCGATGTGATAGGGCGGCACGCATACCAGCGCGGCGTCTTGTAGTGCGGCCGAACCGAAGTCGACGGTGCCAGTGACATAACTGAACAGGTTCTCGTGGGAGAGTTCAACCGCCTTTGGCCGTGCGGTAGTCCCCGAAGTGAAGAGGATGACCGCAACCTCATGGCCGTCAACAAGCACGTCTGCCTGCTCAGCCTCGGCAGCACGGCGCAGGAATTGAGCGCTGTCGAGGACTTCGAACGCGGATGCGACTTCGACTGCATCACGATACTGAGGATCGGCTACGACTAGCGGTTCGGGCAGTCGTGCCAGCAGAGCAGTAAGACCGTCAGCACCCAGTCGATAGTTCAAGGGACAGAACGGAACCCCCGCGCGTCCGGCCGAGAACAAGAGCGCCGGCAGCAAGGCCCCCCCGAGCCCTACGTAGACCAACGTGCGTGCACCACTTGCAGTGATCAAACCGGCTCCCCCACCGGTCACTTCACTGAGATCGCCGACCGACCACCGATGCTGTCCATCAACGACGGCAACTCGGTCGGCATCACCCGAGGCCATCTCCAGCAGAAGCGAAAGAGTCAACCGTCCTACCTTTCACACACGCGGACACCGGCGCGTCAACGCCTTGCCCTGCCCTGGCCTCCGCAGCGTCAGTCGCTGGCAGGCAACGGCGCCGCCGCCTTCAGTGTCATGGCGGTCAAGCCGACGGTTAGCGTTCCGACACCGGCGCGAGTGACCAGCACTTCAGCACCCGACGAATCGACGTAACGTTTCCCCATCAATGCACCCGAAGTCCAGTCAGAATGGGGCGTCAGCCCATCGGCGTGAGCCGTTCCGATGGGCACCATGGGATGACCGCCGGCGCGCAGATCGTCGAGACTGTCGGCAGATTTCACCACGATAACCTGCGTGTCGCAGACTTGGCTTTCAAGTCGTGCACCGCTTTTGATCACGTGCGCACCCTCCTCATACAGTCCACCGTCCTCGACGGGCTCGAGCTCCGCCTAATAATACAACCTGGTTACATGAATCGGTATCGGGGCCTCCGAGCTCTTACGCTCCGGACGCGCGCGGTTCGCGCTTCCACCGTCACCCCCGGCGGCCGCGCGATCACGCATCTCACGGTCGAAGAGCAGCGACCAGGCGGCTCTGGAAATGAAATCCAGCCGGGCAGACGACCATTGATAGGAATCCCGGTGGTCCGCGGTCCGTCCACCAGTAATACCATCAGGAAAACGCCAGGAGAAGCGTCTGACGCCCCACTCCTGCTGACCACCGGGGCAAAGATTGAGCCAGACAACCAACGGGGTCGCGGGCCGGCCGCGAGATCCGATGCTCGAGCAGCGGGTGCGCGACGCCGCGGTGCAACTCTACGGTCGGGTCGGCTGGGCCGGCTTCACCATCGATGCGGTCGCCCGAGAAGCTCGTGTCGGCAAGTCATCGATCTATTTGCGCTGGTCCGACAATACCGCTCTGCTCCTGGACACACTTGAGGCCCGCATCGATGTCCCCTACGACGTCGACACCGGTTCCGTGCGCGGCGATCTCTTGGCCATAGCCCGCAGCATCTTCGCGTTGTTGACCGGGGACGCGGGTGACGCGCTGCTGCGACTGTCCGCAGAGGGACGGCTGATCCCCGAACTCGCCCCTCGCTGGGAAGACTTCATGTACGGCAACGTGACCGCCATGCGCAATATCGCCCACCGGGCGATCGCCCGCAATGATCTACCGGCCAACACCCCAATGACACTGCTCCTCGACGCGCTGTTCGGCGGCCTGCTTATGCACTGCCTGGCCACACCTCCGTCGCAGATAACCAAACTGGCCCGCGAGTCCGACAGCTACACGGAAGGCCTGGTCGATCTCGTGTTGGCGGCCTTCATTCGGCCGCACTGAGCGTCGCGTACTTCTCGACGAGTTCGCGCTTGTAGAGCTTGCCCGTATCACTGCGTGGCAACTGTCTCTCGAATCCCACCGAACGTGGGCATTTGTAGTGCGCTAATCGATCGCGAAGCCAGGCAATCAGCTCGGCGGCGAAGTCTGCCGTGGCGTCGGCAGGGTCCGCAGTCTGGACCGCGGCCTGCACCTGCTGTCCCATCTCAGTATCGGGAATACCGAATACCGCAGCGTCCAATACTTTTGGGTGGGTGATCAACATGTTTTCCGCCTCTTGCGGATAGATATTGACTCCTCCCGAGATGATCATGTGGTGACGACGGTCGGTGAGAAACAGATAGCCATCCTCGTCTAAATAGCCCATGTCCCCGACAGTCACCCAGCCTTGCGCGTTGCGTGAATCGGCAGTCGTTCCGTCGTAGTTGAGATAGCTGAACTCCATGCCGTCACCGAAGTAGATCTCCCCCGCTTCTCGGGGTGGCAGTTCGCAACCGAAGTCATCGACGATGTGTGGAACTCCTACCAGTGGCTTTCCCACCGAACCCGGCCGAGTCAGCCACTCTTCAGCAGTAATGTACGTGCTTCCCGCGCCCTCCGATGACGCGTAGAACTCGTCGAGAATCGGACCCCACCAGTCGATCATCTGTTGTTTGATACCCACCGGGCAGGGGGCGGCCGCATGCACCACTCGATGCAGACTGGACAGATCGTACGAACTTCGGACGTCCTCCGGAAGTTTCAGCATGCGTACGAACATGGCGGGCACGAACTGACCGTGCGTGACGCGGAATTGCTCAATCGCAGCAAGTGCAACTTCGGCAGCGAACCTCTCCAACACCACGGTGGTGGCACCCACCGCCTGAGCCGACATGGACCAGTAAGCGGGCGCTGTATGACACAACGGCGCAGGGTTCAAATACACTGAGTCCCGGTTGATCCCGAGCCTGTCGAACATCGGTGTCAGCAGCATCGGCGCGTCGGCCGGGGTGAGGCCGCTGAGCTCCCGGACAATCCCCTTGGGTTTCCCGGTTGTGCCCGACGAGTACTGCAACAGATCACCTTCTCGCTCATCGGGCACCGGCGTCTCGGGATAATCAGCCACACATGCCGGATAGCGCTGCCAACCTCGGATTTCAGCGTCGGCAATCATGCGCAACGCCGGCATTCGAGAACCTAACTCCATCTCGATCCCACGGCAGAGGTCGGCAGTAGCCCGCGCTCCCACCACTGCGGCCGCTCCGCTGTTCGACACGATGTAGGCTGACTCAGCGGCAGTGAGATGCGTGTTGATGACGACGTAATACAGGCCGGTTCGGCGGGCAGCCCACATCACCGCATGTAGGTGTTCGTTGTTGTTCATCACGACAGCAATCACGTCGCCCTCACGTAGACCTGCCCGCCGAAAATGGTGGGCCAAACGGTTCGCACGGGCCTCCAACTCGGCAAAACTCACGGTTGTCCCGGACGGATGCAGGACGAGTGCCGGCTTTTGCGAATCTATGTGCTGACGAATCTGCACTGTTCTGGTCCTACGGAACTCACCGCTAAATCTCCAGTGGCGGGATACTATTGCGCGGAATCTCGATCTGGATGTCCCCTGCCTCGTCCGGCACCAGGCGGCCCTGATCGGTGAAGAAGATCAAGGCATCGTCCGTGATGGCAAAATTCTGGTAAAGAGCTGGGTCCAGGCCGTCTTTTGGCGACAGCTTATATTGCCGGGCAATCTGTTTGCGCTCCAAATCGGCTGCAACATATGGATAGATGGCCTCGAGGGGTTTTGAGTCGGCCGGAAACAGATCACCGAAGCTCAACGCCCGGTTCCTGTTGTGGTCATAGGTGAATGTCTTGTACCGCGATCGTGGCGTGACCGAATCGACATCCAAGCGCTGAAAGTTCTTCAGCACCATGGTCTCAGAGCCCTGCCAGGGCTGTCCGTATGCCTGCGCGCCGGGAAATCGTTGGCCCAGACTCGGCACCACGCGCAGCGGCTGCCCGGACCTGAAGGTCTGTAGTCCGACGAACATCTGATAGGGCAGGTTCTTGGCTCCGGGCGCTTGTGCGGTGTTGACGAAATCGTCGCGTAACCGGCGTACGTAATCAGCGACCGCGCGGCCGTCGGGGTAGTCCACGCCGAACCGCATATCGATCGAGTACGCATCGGTTTTCTCGGTGACGTGACATATCGTGCCGGCCTGGATACTCCCGCCCAGGTCACGGCACGCGTCTACGGCTGGACCGCCTAGTGCCGGCGCGTCGGCGGAACCGATGGCGCTCACACCACAAAGCACTAGAGCAGCAACGACGCCGGCCAAGCCGACGGCACGCAACAACGCGACCTTTCGCATGTCCTAATAGCTCCTTATCCGGCCGGTGCCGTTAGTCGCTCGCAAGCACCACGCTGGTGACGGCAAAACTTTTCGGTGGAGTCGAGGGCCATCCTTGGCTGCCGTCATCACTCAGGGCACTCATTCCGAATTTCGTATACGAGCAATCGCCCAGCACGTCAAATGACCGTCCCTGCAGGATCGTGGCCTTGACGGCCTTGTCCTGGTAGGTTCCAGCCCCCCCGGTCAAGTCGTCCGCGTAGCCGGACAGCATCCTCGCCTTCATCGTGCGGTAATTGACTCGGCGCAGCTCCGACATCAACGTGGTGTCCTCGACGGGCAGGAAGGTTGCGGTGTGAGTGACCCATCCTTGGACCTCATGCACGGTCCGTTCGGTCACTTCGGCCAGTCGGGGCTCCCATTGCAGTGGCACACACCCACCCTCACGATGCACGGCATCAATCGCCGATTTCAACACATCGACCGCATCCGCATGGGCTGGCGCCACGCCACTGACCGCGACGAGCAGGACCGCGCCGATGAGGCCAGCGGGTACACGGCCTCCAGTTCCAGAGGCCCTGTACGACCAAGGAAACGCGCCCTGCCGCCCCCTGCTCAGTGATGACATCGCGGTCATGTTCGCGTCCTACTTCGGGCCGACAACTGAGCCGATACCACCGACTTCACTGATCTGCCAATCGTGATTGCTATCCACGGTCACGCTGTATGTCGCAGTTGATTGCAACCCCTCCGGCGCCTGCATGGTCTTGGTGTTCACACCCACGAACGTATCTACCACGTAGATGCCATTGTCATCGGACCGCACCTTGGCAACGAGGGGTGTGGCTGTCGAATTCCACTGCAAGGGCACCAGTAGTTGTTCCATCGATGTACCGGCTTCCGCTAGCTTGTCCCCTAATTCCGGTGTCGTATTGTCGACGAGGTTCTTCTTCCACCCGTCAAGATCCCGGTAATCGATCCTCGCCGCCTTGGCCGCGTAGTCCAGGGCTATCTGCTCGGCGTGGTGGTAGTTCGCAACCTGGCGCTCATGGGCATCGACCTTGGCCCGCTCCCCGAAGTACAGCCAAGTAGGGATACCCGCCGCGGCCACGGCTACCGCAGCAAGCGCAGCGAACCCCAGGGTTCGCACAGAGATGGATATCTGACGGCTGTCCCCCTTGGTGGATGCCGTCTTCGGCGCTCCCGCCACCGACTCAGCAACAACCGATTCGGTTTCCCCTGACTTCGCGTCGTCCCCTGTCGCATCAGGGCGTTCATTGTCGACGTCGTCCTTCTGGTCGGCGGCCCCGTTCTGCTCAGAGATGGCGCCCACCTCCTCTTCTGTTCCCGTGCAAACGTTGGCTTCCATAGTCAATACTCTGTCTATCCTGCTGGAACCGCTACATGGATATCGATCGGGCCGTCCGCGGGAACCGTCGCCTGTAGGTTCTTCATGACCTGGGTGCTGTCGAAGTTCCTCAACGCGTTGGCGATTAGCTTCATGTTCCCGGAGGTTGCCACGCCCAGAATCTTGAGATCGCCTCCCCTGTCATCGAGGAACCTCTGCAGACGCGTCAGCAAGGCGCTGAAAGTCAAGGTGTCAGTCGGCAGTAAGAACAAACCCGCCGTCCATACGTCGTTCCACGTGATAGATATAGCCGGTCCGATATCTTTGAGCGGTGGCGCGGTAGCAGCCAACGCGGGACCGACGAATCCCGCATTTCGCAACAATGTCTGCATATTCCCGAGAAGTCGTTGTCCGGTCCCGTGAAAATCCGCGGTGGTGTTGCGCAGCACCAGGCTCGCGTGGGACAGATTAGGCAGGACCACATGCGGATCCGGAAGCCCGGCATCTGCCTCGTCGATCACACGACTCAGCTGATCCGGGTCTAGTTCGTTGAGTACCCGTACAACGCTGGTACCCAATTCAGATATCGATGGAGGCTGCTTCACATCGTGTGGCGCGATTCGCTGGCCATCGCGCATGACCGGGCCGCCGGTACTGCGCGGTTCTAATTCGATATACGACTCACCGAGTGCGGAGAGATTATCTAACCGCACGGTGCTGTCTATCGGAATCCTATGTGCGTCATCTACGTAGAAATGAACTATTGCGTTCGCTGTCGTGGTGTCAACGCCCGTCACCTTTCCCACGGGCACCCCGCGGAGCAGCACGTTGGCATCTACCACGATATTATTGATATCGGACACTTCCATCGAGAGGTTCGTGCGGTGTTCGGGCGGCCGCACGGTGATCCCCAACGACCTGACATACTGTACGAATCCCAGTATCATCACCATGAATAGGACGAACGAGCCTATGGCCAAGCCTGTTTTTAATCTCATTGCGTGGCTCCAATCATGCGCAATACTTCTTGCACATTGTTGGTCAGATCCCGCCCATCCGAGTCAACGATCGAGGTGATGTTGATAGCAGGGTGTTTTTCCTGGGGCAGAATCTGATCGTTGACCAACCTCTCCCATTTGTGCACCTCGTCCTCGAATACCCACTTGCCCTTCTGAATAGCCGCGATCGCCGCGGCCGCCGAAGAAAGGACAGGCACCAGCCAATATCCGTTGTAGTAGATACTACCAATGGTCGGCATGATCGGCGCCATAAAATGCACCAGCACAAAGACATGGGCGAAGCTTCGAACTCCCAATGGCGTGAACCAGGTATCGAATTTCGGGGTATTTGCCGCCATCACAGCCGCCGACTGAGCAAAACCATCGAGCCAGAGGTCCACGTTGTCGATGTTGTTGGACAGGTCATCTAGATCGGTAGCAACTTGAGCAGCCATTGCCCGAATCTCGGGCCGGGACGGCGTGATGCGATTAATCTTGATTACCGAATTCTGGGCCCGCTGAATCGACCCGCTGCCGACGAAGTTCGCTAGATTCGCAAGAGTATCTTCTAGTTGAGGCGGCGACGTCGTTTGCGACAACGCAATCCGACCGCCCGGTTGCAGTGGGGGGGACTTCGGCGCGTCCGCATCGGTGTTGCGTTCCAATGCCATGTAAGTGTCGCCCAGCACCGTGGCCTGCTGCAAAACTGAGTGGATGTCCGACGGTACAAGGATGCCGTCGTCGATGCGTGCGGTCACTTCGACACCGCTGGCCTTCAACGAAATATCTTTGACAAAGCCTACTTTCGTTCCGTCCATCACAACCTTGGCCCGGTCCGGAAGGTTCAGAACGTTCGCAAACTCAAGAATGATGTCGTACCCGCCGGAGGCGTTGCTGCCGGGCACCGGGATCACGTCGACGCTGAGCGCGTTGGTTCCCGCGCACGATGTCAGTGGCAATGCTATCCCGCTGATCACCGCGGCGACGGCGAGCCGTATACGATGTGTCATCGGCGCGCCGCCTCCAGCAATACATATTGCAGCAGTGCGATGTCCACCGCGTATGGTTGACCGTTGACGTCGGCACAGCTGCCCGGCATCGACTGATTCATCATGCCGCATACCACCAGCCCATTGGGAGTGTGAACGCGATAAATTGGCGGTCGCCACCGGAGTACATTGAACTGTTTATTATTCAACTCGTACGAGATGGTGTTGATGAAGCGTGGCACCGGGTTCAACAAGTTCGCAATACCTTTGTAGTGCGGACTTAGGTGACGGATCGCATCGGCGACGAAGTCCAAGGTCAGCTGGATATCATCACCCAGTTCGGTCTCGAAATCCCCCACAATCGCGACCATCGGGTGGATGACGGCGGCAAGGCCATCGACACCGCCTACGGCCTTCACCAATTCAGGAGCAACCACCGGTGTGTCCTCCAGGATCTCCCGGAGTGGCGCCCGGTTCCTCTCCAACATCGATGTCAGATCGGCGGTATTGCGAACGATCTTTCCGATGTCGGCAATGTTTTGGTCCGGGTTGTCGAGTAATTCCGACGACACGGATAACAGTCGATTCAACCCTGCACCATTGCCCTTGGCAGACTCCCCGACACCACGCAAGGCATCCCTGATATTGTCTGAACCGGCGGGGCTGATGCCATTGACAAAGTTGGTCGCCGAACCGATCACCTGGGAGATACTCAACGGGGTGAGCGTGCGCTCGCGCGGAATACACTCACCCGCCGGCAACCGGGGACCCGAACGATAGTTTCCCACCAGCTCCAGGGACCGGTCGGCCAACACCGACGTCGAACGGGTGATCGCCTTGACATCAACCGGCAGCGGACGACTCTCGGTCAGCGTGAATCGGACCTCCACCTCGGTGTCGGTGGGTGTGATGCTGTCGACAGTCCCGATCTTGTAACCCATCTGAGTCACTGAGTTACCCGCGTAGAGGCCCACACTGTCCGACATGTGTGCACAGAACTGTTCCGTGGACATCCGCTCTTCGTGTTCACGCCCGCAGGAGACAGCGCTCAAGGCCACAGCCGCGGCGACTAGGGCGCGAGAAATCCGTGCCAGCGCCGGACGTCTGTCACACCCAAACGGAGCGTTCATCAGCATGGGCTCCCATGTATCGGAATACAGATATCGGTAGCCAGGAGTTCGGGCCGCGTGAAGTTGTTCTGCTTGTCCAACGCCACTTCCATTCGATCGTGGATACGCTGCAGCATTCTGACCGTCGCACCGTGACGGGTTTCGATGGTTCGCAAATCGCCCAGGATGTTGCGGATCCGGGCAAGAAAGTCATCTCGGTGCGCGAAGTAGTCATCGATTGCCGGCCCCAGCGTCCAGCCAACACCGCCGAGCCTTGTAAGACCGTCACCAAAAGCCTTGCCGTACAAGATCAGTGTCTGCTCAAGTATCGATATCCGGCGTAGGTACTGTTCTAGTTGCGGACTGTAGCTGGTCAACCTCTCGATGTACTCATCGGAGAGGTCGAGGATGCTACCGACCTGCCCTCGCTGCCTGCTCAGCATATCTGTCACGCTGTTACCGGCATCCAAGATGGCCGAAACGGTTTCGGTATTGGTCCCAGTCAAGGCATTCTGAAACTGGTCAATGGATTCTTTAATGGGTTTCGTCGCCACGCCTTCGGTGATCTTGGTCGAATCGGTCAGGACCTGCATCAAGTTGTAGGGCATCGTCACGCGTTCCTTTGGTATCGCGAGATTCCCCAGAGGCCGTTTTCCCAACGGAACAATGGTGACATAATAGCCCCCGACAACGGTCAACATTCGCACCTGAATCTGCGATTGATCGCCGACGAAGGCCTTCTTGTTAACGCTGGCCCGCACTCTGACCTGATCCGGCTCAATCGCAAGGTCTTTGACCTTACCGACGACGACGCCAGCCACGCGGACGGTGTCGCCGGGCCGCAGTGCGGCCGCATCGTCCGTGTAGAACGTTATGGCGCTTTCACCCGGCGGTTTGATGTACAGAGTTGCCGCTGTCACACCGATAGCGGTAATCAATGCCATCGCGGCCACACCCCAGAAGCGCTGGGAACGACCGGAACTCATTTCTTGCATAGCACTATCCGTTGTCCGTTCAGCAACACATCCACCGCTTCGGGAAGCTGAGCGCGACCCTTGGAGCACGGCACCGGGCCACCCGCTTCCGGTGGTGGCGGAATGTTCTCCCAAATCACCGGCGTCCGCTTGAATGCCTCTATGGCGTCGTAAGTATTGGTCAGCGCCTGGTCCAATGCCCTGCTTGGTTCGATTCCGGGCCGTAGACCGGCAGCGGCCAGCAATTGGATCACCGTACCGGTGAAATCTGCACCTGCGATCTGCGACTTGCGGAACTCGTCGGCCATCGACACAGCTTGGTTGATTGGCAGTTCGATCTCATCGAGCATCTGCGTCAGATACTCTGACCGCCCTTTAACTCCATCCGCAAGCGTATTGAGATTGCGTACCAACGTTGCGATCACGTCTTGGCGGTCGGCGACGAATCTGGTCAGCCTGTGAATACTGTCGAGCATGGGTCCGAGTCCGCCATCGTCACCCTGCAGGAAGGCTACGGCGTTGTCGGTGAAGGTGTTGATCTCCTCTGGGCTGAGAGTCGCGAGTACCGGCTGAAGGCCGTTGAACAAGATGGTGATATCGAACGACGGTTGGGTCATCGCTGTCGGCACCTCAGTTATCCGTTGGACGCCGGCATCATCCCCCGCTATGGGATTCTGCAGATCGACATATCGCAGTCCCGTCAATGCCTGGTACTTCACCGCCAGTCGGGTATCAGGCCCGATCGTGAACCGATCCTCCAGGGTGAGAGCTACGGCAGCGATGTTGGTGCCGTCACCGCGGTGGTTTAGCTCGATGCCCTTCACCTTGCCGACACGTACTCCGCGTACCCGCACATCAGCGCCCTCGGCCAGACCGGATACGTCGGTGAACTCTGCGCGGTAGGTCGAGGTAGATGCCCGGACGGGTTGGCGGATCGCGTTCGAGACGATGATCAGCAGCACCACGCTGAGAGCACTCACCAGGACGAATCGCCATAGCGCCGATTTGGGCTTCATGATGGTTCCCCCGGGGCGTAGGCCAGCGGCGCCGCAACTCCGGGGAGTCGATCCAGCACAATCTGCACCTGCAGCGAGTGCTGGTCCGGGGAGCTTCCATAGATGCGCTCGAATCGCCCGCGCAGATCCATGACCGTTTCGGCGAAATCCTCGGGGCTGAAGATCTCAGGTACCGCGTCGACTATGCCCCGGATGCTGTCCACCAGCGGAAACAGGTCATCGGAGTGCGACGATTCGAGCTTGCCGATCTGACCGAACAGGTCGGACCGGGCTTTGTCCATCAGCGCCACGACCTGCCGATCGAAGAACACATCGTTGTCTCGGTTGGCCAGCCATAGCCGCTCGTTGTTCTCGTAACGCTGTTTACCTTCGGCGTCGACGATCTTGTAGTACTTCGCTTTATCCTTGATGCTCTGAGCGGTGTCCGGGTTATGCCCCAAGCCGTAGTAGCTGTTCAAAAAGATATCCGCCGTCGTCGTCGCGGCGTCGATGACCGCGGGAAAAGCGATGCTGATCCCAGTGGTGTTCCTCAACAGCTGCGCAGTGCTTACTGTTTGGACATGGGCCACCGCGCTGCCCACCATTAAGGCAGTCTCCAACAGGGGGTTTAATCCGTCGACGTATTGTGTGGCACGCTCAAAGACACGGATGAGTCGTTGATCGAACACGCCATGCGTCAACGCGCCCAAGCGGTATAGCAGGGCTTGGAGGCTGAAATTTCCTTCCGGGGTGATCGCCAGCTGCATACCGTTGCGCAACGGCCGACCACCCTCACCGGGCGTAATGTTGATGCCGGTGATCCCGAAGTAATTGGCCGGGCGATAGTCAAGCTGCAAGCTATCCGTCAGTCCTTGCGCGGGGCCGGGCTGCAGGACAGCTCCCATCCGGACCCCGCCGCCGGGGATACTTGCGATCGACGTCACCTCGCCGACCTTGACTCCGTGCATGATGACTGGGGTTTCCGACTGCACCCCCTGTCCGACATAGGGCGCTTCGATGATCACGGCAAGTGTTTCAGCGGACTTCGTTGCCGACGGCTTGAATGTCGCGTAGACGGTGGAGACGAGGACTACGCAGGTGATGGCGAGCAGACCGATCCGCTCGAGAATGCGTGTTTCCTGTTGCGCTGAAGCGTGAAGAATCGTCATCGCCGGCTATCCCTTGAATAGGAAGGTCGGCTTGAATCCCCACATCATGATGGTCATGATCAAGTCGAGGGTCATCACACTCACCAAGCTGGCTCGGACCGCGCGACCCGAGGCCTCACCTACCCCCACAGGGCCTCCAGACGCGAAATATCCGTAGTAGCAGTGGATCATGATCACAGCAAACGCGAAGACTGCGGCTTTGATCGTCGAATATGCGAGGTCCGTCGGGGACAGAAACTGAACGAAGTAGTGGTTATACGTCCCGCCCGGCGCGTGGTACAGACCTTGGATCATGAAATTGGAGATGAAGAAGCTCGTCAGCATCGTCAGGGCGTAGCCGGGAACCACAATCAGCATGCCGCCGATGAGCCGGGTGCCGACGACGTACGGTATCGGGCGCAGACCCATCACCTCGGTGGCATCGATTTCCTCGGCGATGCGCATCGACCCGATCTCGGCAGTCATCCGGGTGCCGCACTGCGCAGCGAATGCGATTCCGGCTACCAACGGGCCCATCTCGCGAACGTTTGCCAGGCCACCGACAATTCCTGACAGCGCACCGAACCCGATCATATTGAGCGTGGACCATGCCTCGATGGCCACCATACTGCCGATGGCCAGGCCCAGAACCACCAGCACGCTGATGACGCCGCCGTCCACCAGCAGCGAGCCACGCCCCCAGGCCAGATTCACCATCCGGTCCAATGACTCTCTGCGATATTTACGAAAGGTCAATGGCAGCAGATAAATACACTGCGACACGAACACCACCCACTGGCCGGTGTCCCTAGCCAGCTGTCGGAACGGCGAAAGGAGCCGTCTCCATCCACCAGCGAAACGTGACGGTGCGCCTACCCGATTGCTCATGTCAGGCCACCTGCATGGGGAAGAACATCGTTTGAACCTGGGTGATGGCAAGGTTCGCAATGAAGATCCCGACGACATTGAGCACGACGGCTGCGTTCACCGCGTCCGCCACGCCACGCGGCCCGCCTTTGGCTTCAATGCCCCGAATAGCCGAGACGATCCCGACGATCGCGGCGAACACCACCGCCTTACCAAGGGCGAACCAGACATCGACCATCTTGGCGAACGCACCGAAGGACAGCCAATACGTTCCGGGAGCCACATCACTGACACCCAGAGACAACACGAACGAGGCGATCACCGCCGAGGCGATGATGATGCCGCACAGCACGGGCGCCAGCAGAATCAAGGCCAGAAAACGCGGCACAACAAGGTGCCGGATCGGATTGACGCCGATTACCCGCAGGGCATCCAGTTCTTCGCGAATCGCGCGGGCACCCAGATCGGAGGCGATTGCCGACGCCGCGGCACCGCCCATCAGGAGGCCGGC
>NZ_LZMF01000056.1:0-31543 GCF_001673565.1 Mycolicibacter sinensis | reverse complement strand
CGCACATATTCCGAAACCGAACAAACCGCAGCACACCAACCCTTGACCGGACCCCACCCCTTCAGGGATGACTCTGCGTCCACCAGGGGAAAGTGCGAGTAGATCGCCTGGTGGACGCAGAGTCAATACAGCCCGTGGCCGATCTGTACCGTGAGAAGCGCTATGGCCAACAAGAAGCCCGCGAAATCTCCTCGCAAATCTCCTCGGAAATCCCCGTCGAAATCGGTGCGCGACCGTCGCCGCCTGCTGGCGTGGGTGGCCGCCGGTGCGATGGCCCTGGCGGTGGCGCTGGTCGCGGTGGTGTTGGTGATCTGGATTCGGCACCCAAGCTCCCCGCCGATCGCGGAGCCGCCGTCCGCGGGCGTCCCGCCGAGCGGCTCGGTGCCGCCGCGGGTCAAGAAGCCGCGTCCGGCCTATCAGGACGCCAACTGCCCGGACGTGCAACTGGTCTCGGTGCCCGGCACCTGGGAGACCTCGCCCACCGACGACCCGCTGAGCCCCACCCAGTTCCCGCGGGCGCTGCTGCTCACCGTCACCCGCCCGATCGCCGAGCAGTTCGACGCGTCCCGGGTGCAGACCTACACGGTTCCCTACACCGCGCAGTTCCACAATCCGCTGTCGGCCGACAAGCAGATGAGCTACAACGACAGCCGGGCCGAGGGCACCCGCGCGACCGTCAAGGCGATGACGGAGATGAACGCCAACTGCCCGCTGACCAGTTATGTGCTGGTCGGGTTCTCGCAGGGCGCGGTGATCGCCGGTGACGTCGCCAGCGACATCGGCAACGGGCGCGGCCCGGTCGACGAGGACCTGGTGCTGGGCGTGACGCTGATCGCCGACGGCCGCCGCCAGGAGGGACCCGGTGGCGGGATCGACGTGCCGCCGACCCCGCCGGGCCAGGGCGCCGAGGTGACCTTGCACGAGCTGCCGATCCTGTCCGGGATGGGGCTGACCATGACCGGCGCCCGCGACGGCGGTTTCGGTGACCTCGACCAGCGGACGTACGAGATCTGCGCGCGCGGGGATCTGATCTGCGCCGCTCCGCAAGAGGCGTTCAGCATCGGCAAGCTGCCCGCCACCCTGGAGACGCTGGCCGGCGGCGCCGGTCAGCCGGTGCACGCGCTGTACGGCACCACCGACGTGTGGAGCTCCGACGGACAGCCCGCCACCGAGTGGACGCTGAACTGGGCGCGCGGCCTCATCGAAAACGCGCCGCATCCGCCACACGGGTGAGTCGAAGCTGGAACCGTCGCGTGACCCCGAGATGGCCGTCACACGCGGTACCGTTTGATTTGGCACAAGCCGCACCGACCTCTAACATTAAGAAGAATTTAAGAGCATGGCGCCCACGGCCGCGGGGCCCAATAGCGCGCGTCGAGGGGTATCGGAATCCCGCTAGCATCTGTAAGGTCCCGGGCCCCGCACGACAGGTCACAGCAGGTGACCGGCCGCGCCCGGCAGCCGACTGAACGCACGTTCGCGACAGGAGATTTTGCATGGCCCCGGCACCAGCACAGGCCGCCTACCACAACCCGTTCGTCAAGGACGGCAAGATCCGGTTCCCGGACAACGCCAACCTGGTGCGGACCGTCGAGCGCTGGGCTGCGCTGCGCGGCCCGAAGGTGGCCTACCGCTTCCTGGACTTCTCCACCGAGCGTGACGGCGTCGCCCGCGAGCTCTCCTGGGCGGAGTTCGGCGCCCGCAACCGCGCGGTGGCGGCCCGGCTGCAGCAGGTCACTCAGCCCGGCGACCGGGTGGCGATCCTGTGCGGGCAGAACCTGGACTACCTGGTGTCGTTCTTCGGGATCCTGTACTCCGGGCGCATCGCGGTGCCGCTGTTCGACCCGGGCGAGCCCGGCCACGTGGGCCGGCTGCATGCGGTGCTCGACGACTGCACCCCGTCGGCGGTGCTGACCACCACCGATTCCGCCGAGGGGGTGCGCAAGTTCTTCCGCAGCCGCCCGGCAAACGCCCGGCCGCGCGTCATCGCGGTCGACGCGGTGCCCGCCGAGGTGGGATCGACCTGGGTGATGCCCGAGTACGAACGGGACACCATCGCCTACCTGCAGTACACCTCCGGCTCCACCCGCACCCCGACCGGCGTGCAGATCACCCAACTGAACCTGCCCACCAACGTCGTCCAGTTGCTGGATTCGCTCAAGGGCCGCGAAGGCGACCGGGGTGTCAGCTGGCTGCCGTTCTTCCACGACATGGGCCTGGTCACCATCCTGCTGTCCAGCGTGCTCGGTCAGCAGTTCACCTTCATGAGTCCGGCGGCCTTCGTGCGCCGGCCGCACCGGTGGATCCGCGAGCTGGCCCGCAAGGAGGGCGAGACCGGCGAGGTCTACTCGGCGGCTCCCAACTTCGCCTTTGAGCACGCCGCGGCCCGCGGGCTGCCCAAAGAAGGCGACCCGCCACTGGACCTCAGCAACGTCAAGGCGATCCTCAACGGCAGCGAGCCGGTCTCGGCGGCCTCGCTGCGGAAGTTCAACGAGGCGTTCGGTCCGTACGGCTTCCGGGAAGAGGCGATCAAGCCGTCCTACGGGCTGGCCGAAGCCACCCTGTTCGTCTCCACCACCCCGCCCGACGAGGGCCCGCGGATCATCTACGTCGACCGCGAGGAGCTCAACAACGGCAACCGGTTCGTCGAGGTCCCCGAGGACGCCCCGAACGCGGTCGCCCAGGCGTCGGCCGGCCGGGTCAGCGTCGACCAGTGGACGGTGATCGTCGACTACGACACCGCCACCGAGCTGCCCGACGGTCAGATCGGCGAGATCTGGCTGCAGGGCAACAACATGGGCAGCGGCTACTGGAACCGCGAGCAGGAGACCATCGACACCTTCAAGAACGTGCTGAAGGCGCGCAACAGCCCGTCGCGGGCCGAGGGCGCCGATGAGAACGGCTTCTGGGTGCGCACCGGCGACTACGGCGCCTACTACCAGGACGAGCTCTACATCACCGGCCGGGTGAAGGACCTGGTGATCATCGACGGCCGCAACCACTATCCGCAGGACCTGGAGTACTCCGCGCAGGAGGCCAGCCGGGCGCTGCGCACCGGCTACGTCGCGGCGTTCTCGGTGCCGGCCAACCAGCTGCCGGCCGAGGCGTTCGACAACCCGCACTCCGGGCTGAAGTTCGACGCCGAGGACAGCTCCGAGCAGCTGGTGATCGTCGCCGAGCGCGCCCCGGGCGCCCACAAGCTGGACCACCAGCCGATCGCCGACGACATCCGCGCGGCGATCGCGGTGCGCCACGGGGTGACCGTGCGCGACGTGCTGCTGGTGTCGGCGGGGTCGGTGCCGCGCACCTCCAGCGGCAAGATCGGCCGGCGTGCCTGCCGGGCCGCCTACCTGGACGGCAGCCTGCGCGGCGGCACCACCGCCCCGAACTCCTTCCCCGACCAGGCCTGAGTCCCATGAGTGAGGCACCGCAGATGACCGGCGATGACGCAACCCTGCGCGGCACCAGCCGCACCGACCTGTCCGTCGCCGATATGCGGGCCTGGCTGCGCAACTGGGTGGCCAACGCCACCGCGCAGTCGCCGGAGAAGATCAACGAGACCGCCCCGCTGATCGAACTGGGGCTGTCCTCGCGGGACGCGGTGGCGATGGCCTCCGACATCGAGGACTTCACCGGCGTGACGCTGTCGGCCACGGTGGCGTTCCGCCACCCGACCATCGAGGCGCTGGCCACGGTGATCATCGAGGGCGAGCCGGTGGTGGTCGATCATTCCGGCGACGAGGACTGGTCGCGCGCGGCCGATGTCGACGACATCGCCGTGGTCGGTCTGGCCACCCGCTTCCCGGGCGACATGAACTCCCCCGAGGAGACCTGGGAAAAGCTGCTGGCCGGGTTCGACGCGATCACCGACCTGCCCGAGGGCCGCTGGAGCGAGTTCCTGGAGGAGCCGCGGATCGCCGAGCGGGTCGCCAAGGCCCGCACCCGCGGCGGATACCTCTCCGACATCAAAGGTTTCGACGCCGAGTTCTTCGCGCTGTCGAAGATGGAAGCCGAGAACATCGACCCGCAGCAGCGGATGGCGCTCGAATTGACTTGGGAGGCACTGGAACACGCCCGCATCCCGGCGTCGGCGCTGCGCGGTGAAGCGGTCGGGGTCTACATGGGCTCGTCCAACGCCGACTACCAGAACCTGGCGCTGTCCGACCCGAGCATCACCCACCCGTATGCCATCACCGGTAACTCCAGCTCGATCATCGCCAACCGGGTGAGCTACTTCTACGACTTCCGCGGACCGTCGGTGACCGTGGACACCGCGTGCTCGTCGTCGCTGGTGGCGGTGCACCAGGGCGTGCAGGCACTGCGCAACCGCGAGGCCGACGTGGCCGTGGCCGGCGGTGTGAACGCGCTGGTCACCCCGCTGGTCACGGTCGGCTTCGACGAGGTCGGCGGCGTGCTGGCCGCCGACGGGCGGATCAAGTCGTTCTCGTCGGACGCCGACGGCTACTCGCGCGCCGAAGGCGGCGGCGTACTGGTGCTCAAGCGGGTCGACGACGCCCGCCGCGACGGCGACCAGATCCTCGCGGTGATCGCCGGTTCCGCGGTCAACCACGACGGCCGGTCCAACGGGCTGTTGGCGCCCAACCCGGATGCGCAGGAGGCCGTGCTGCGCAAGGCCTACAAGAACGCCGGCATCGACCCGCGCACCATCGACTACATCGAGGCGCACGGCACCGGCACCATCCTGGGCGACCCGATCGAGGCCGAGGCGCTGGGCCGGGTGGTCGGCCGCGGCCGTGCCGCCGACAAGCCCGCACTGCTGGGCGCGGTGAAATCCAATGTGGGACACCTGGAGTCGGCGGCCGGGGCGGCCAGCCTGGCCAAGATCGTGCTCGCGCTCCAGCACGACAAGATCCCGCCGTCGATCAACTACGCCGGGCCCAACCCCTACATCGACTTCAACGCCGCCCATCTGCAGGTCGCCGACACCGTCACCGACTGGCCGCGCTACGGCGGCTACGCCGTGGCCGGGGTGTCCGGCTTCGGCTTCGGCGGCGCGAACGCCCACCTGGTGGTGCGCGAGGTCCTGCCGCGCGACGTGGTGGAAAAGGAAGCGCCCGCCGAGCCCGAAGAGCCAGTGCTCGAAGAGGATCCGGTGCTCGAGTCCGAGGCGCCCCGCTTCGACGAGTACGGCGAGTTCATTCACGACGAGCCCGCTGCGGCCGGCGACGAGGAGTGCCCGCTGCCCGGGCTGACCGAGGAGGCGGTGCGCCTCCGCGACGCCGCACTGGCCGAGCTGGCGGCCCGCGAGCCCTCCAAACCGCTGATCCCGCTGGCGATCTCAGCATTTTTGACCTCCCGCAAGAAAGCCGCCGCCGCCGAGCTGGCCGACTGGATCGACAGCGAGGAAGGCCGGGCCACTCCGCTGGAGTCGATCGGCCGGGCGTTGTCGCGGCGCAACCACGGACGTTCACGTGCGGTGGTGCTGGCCCACGATCACGACGAGGCCATCGCCGGCCTGCGCGCGGTCGCCGAGGGCAAATCCAAACCCACCGTCTACTCCGTCGACGGCCCGGTGACCAACGGGCCGGTGTGGGTACTGGCCGGATTCGGTGCGCAGCACCGCAAGATGGGCAAAGAGCTGTATCTGCGGGACCCGATCTTCGCCGAGTGGATCGAAAAGGTCGACGCGCTGATCCAAGACGAACGCGGCGTCTCGATTCTGGAGATGATCCTCGACGACGCGGTGGACTACACCGGCGACACCGTCGAGTACCCGATCGAAGCGGTCCAGCTGGTGATCTTCGCGATCCAGATCGCGCTCGGCGAACTGCTCCGCGCGCACGGCGCCACGCCGGCGGCGATGATCGGCCAGTCGCTCGGCGAGCCCGGCGCCGCCTACTTCGCCGGGGGCCTGTCGCTGCGCGACACCGTCCGGATCATCGTGCCGCGCGCCCGGTTGATGGGCGAGGGCGAGGCGATGCTGTTCGGCGAGTACATCCGGCTGATGGCGCTGGTCGAGTACTCCGCCGAGGAGATCAAGACCGTCTTCGCCGACTTCCCCGACCTCGAGGTCTGCGTCTACGCCGCACCGACGCAGACCGTGATCGGCGGGCCGCCCGAACAGGTCGACGCGATCATCGCCCGCGCCGAGGCCGAGGGCCGCTTCGCCCGCAAGTTCCAGACCAAGGGCGCCAGCCACACCGCCCAGATGGACCCGCTGCTGGGCGAATTCACCGCCGATCTGCAGGGCATCGAGCCGATGCCGCTGGTCTGCGGCTACTTCTCCACCGTGCACGAGGGCAGCTACATCCGTCCGGGCGCTGAGCCGATCCACGACGTCGACTACTGGAAGAAGGGCCTGCGCCACTCGGTGTACTTCACCCACGGGGTGCGCAACGCCGTCGACAACGGCTACACCACCTTCCTGGAGCTGGCGCCCAACCCGGTGGCGCTGATGCAGGTGGGGCTGACCACCGCCGACGCCGGCCTGCCCGACGCCCAGCTGATCGCCACGCTGGCCCGCAAGGCCGACGAAGTCGACTCGATGACCATGGCGATGGCCCAGCTCTACGTCCACGGCCACGACCTGGACATCCGCACGCTGTTCCCGCGGCACGCCCAAGGCCCGGTGGGCCCGGAGGAGTTCGCGAACATTCCGCCGACCCGGTTCAAGCGCAAGCCGTACTGGCTCGACGCGCACTTCTCCGGCGACGCCACCGGTGTCATGCCCGGCTCGCACATCTCGACCCCGGACGGCCGGCACGTCTTCGAATACGCCGCACGCGGATCGGATATCGACCTGGCGGCGCTGGTGAAATCGGCTGCGGCAGCGGTGCTTCCGGATGCCACGCTGGCGGCCTCCGAGCAGCGCGCGGTGCCGGCCGAGGGTTCCCGGCTGGTGACGACGCTGACCCGGCACCCGGGTGGGGCGGCCGTGCAGGTGCACTCCCGTATCGGCGAGTCGTTCACGCTGGTCTACGACGCCCTGGTGTCGCGCGGCGGCGCCGCGGGGGTGTTGCCGATGGCGGTCGGTGCCGGCACCGCGGTGACGGCTGCCGATACCGTTGCGGCGCCGACTGAGCCGGAGGTCGACGACGCAGCGATTCTGCACGACAACCTCACCGCGGGAGCGGGACTGGCGGCCGGCTTCGCCAAGTGGTCACCGGATTCGGGCGAGTCCATCGCTGACCGGCTGGGTGCGATCGTCGGCGGCGCAATGGGTTACGAGCCCGAGGACCTGCCCTGGGAGGTGCCGCTGATCGAGCTGGGCCTGGATTCGCTGATGGCCGTGCGGATCAAGAACCGGGTCGAATACGACTTCGACATGCCGCCGATCCAGCTGACCGCGGTTCGCGACGCCAATCTCTACAACGTCGCGGAGATGATCAAGTACGCGGTCGAGCACCGCGACGAGGTCCAGGCGCTGCATGAACACCAGAAGACCCTGACGCCCGAGGAGATCGCCGCCGAGCAGGCCGCGCTCATCTCCGGCGCCACGGCGTCCAGCGTGACCGCGCCGGCACCGGACCCGCAGGCCGAGCCGGAGACCCAGGCGCCGCCGGCCTCGGACATCCCGGTCCCGCCGCCGCCGACCGACCCGTCGGGGCCGGGGGCCAACCAGACCGGCGTGGCCAAGGCGACGGCTGCCGCGGCGGCCGCCAAGGTGCTGACCCAGGAGGCGGTGACCGAGGCGCTGGGTGCTGACGTGCCGCCGCGCGATGCCGCCGAGCGGGTCACGTTCGCGACCTGGGCGATCGTCACCGGCAAGTCGCCGGGCGGCATCTTCAACGAGCTACCCGCAATCGACCAGGCAGCGGCCGAGCAGATGGCCGCGCGGCTGTCCGAACGGGCCGAGGGCATCATCACCGTCGATGACGTCATGTCGGCGACCACCATCGAGGGCCTGGCGACCGTCGTCCGCGACCAGCTCGAAGAGGGTGTGGTGGACGGTTTCGTCCGCACCCTGCGGGCACCCGCCCAAAACTCTGCTGGGGGGGCTTCGAAAGCCGTGCCGCTGTTCGTGTTCCACCCGGCGGGCGGCTCGACCGTGGTCTACGAACCGCTGATGAAGCGCCTGCCCGCCGACACTCCGGTGTACGGCATCGAGCGGGTGGAGGGCTCCATCGAGGAGCGCGCCGCCGAATACGTGCCCAAGCTGCTGGAGATGCACGACGGTCCGTTCGCGCTGGCCGGTTGGTCACTGGGTGGTGCGCTGGCCTACGCCTGCGCGATCGGGCTCACCCGCGCCGGCGCCGACGTCCGTTACGTCGGCCTGATCGACCTGGTGCTTCCCGGCGAGCCGATCGACCATAGCAAGGAGGGGATGCGCGCACGCTGGGACCGCTACGCCCGGTTCGCCGAACGCACCTTCAACGTCGAGGTTCCCGAAATCCCCTACGAGGAGCTGGAGAAGCTCGACGATGAGGGCCAGGTGAAGTTCGTGCTGGAGGTCGTCGCGCAGAGCGGTGTGCAGATCCCGGGCGGCATCATCGAGCACCAGCGCACGTCGTACCTGGACAACCGCGCCCTGGACACCATCGAGATCCAGCCGTATGACGGGCACGTCACGTTGTACATGGCCGACCGCTACCACGACGACGCGATCGTGTTCGAGCCCGCGTACGCGACCCGCAAGCCCGACGGCGGCTGGGGCGAATACGTCTCCGATCTGGAGATCGTGCCGATCGGGGGCGAGCACATCCAGGCTATCGATGAGCCGTACATTGCCAAAGTGGGCGCCCATATGAGCGAGGCGCTCGACCGCATCGAAGGAGAGCAGTGACCACCGAGCTCCCGCTTCCGAAGTCGAAGACTACCGCCGAGCTGCTGGCCGAACTGCGCGAAAAGCTCGAGCTGGCAAAGGAACCCGGCGGTGAGAAGGCCGTCGCCAAGCGGGCCAAGAAGGGCATTCCCAGCGCCCGCGACCGCATCCATGCGCTGCTGGACCCGGGCACCTTCCTGGAGATCGGTGCGCTGTGCAAGACCCCCGGCGACCCGGATGCGCTCTACGGCGACGGTGTGGTGACCGGGCACGGCCGGATCAACGGCCGGCCGGTCGGGGTGTTCAGCCACGACCAGACGGTGTTTCAGGGCTCGGTCGGGGAGATGTTCGGCCGCAAGGTGGCCAAGCTGATGGAGTGGGTGGCCATGGTGGGCTGCCCGATCATCGGCATCAACGACTCCGCCGGGGCCCGCATCCAGGACGCGGTCACGTCGCTGGCCTGGTACGCCGAGTTGGGCCGGCGCCACGAGATGCTGCGCGGCCTGGTACCCGAGATCTCCATTATTTTGGGCAAATGCGCTGGGGGAGCGGTGTATTCGCCGATCCAGACCGACCTTCTGGTGGCGGTGCGCGACCAGGGCTACATGTTCATCACCGGACCCGACGTGATCAAGGACGTCACCGGTGAGGACGTGTCGTTCGACGAGCTGGGCGGCGCCGATGCGCAGGCGCAGCGCGGCAACATCCACAAGGTGGTCGCCGACGAGGCCGAGGCGTTCCAGTACGTGCGCGACTACCTGTCGTTCCTGCCGGCCAACCACTTCGACGACGCGCCGGTGGTCAACCCGGGTCTGGAGCCGGAGATCACCCCGCACGACCTGGAGCTGGACGCGATCGTGCCGGACGCGGACAACACCGCCTACGATATGCACGAGATCCTGCTGCGGATGTTCGACGACGGCGACGTCTTCGAGATCTCCGAACAGCGTGGGCAGGCGATGATCACCGCGTTCGCCCGGGTCGACGGACATCCGGTCGGGGTGATCGCCAACCAGCCGATGTTCATGTCCGGGGCGGTCGACACCGAGGCCTCTGACAAGGCGGCCAGCTTCATCCGGTTCTGCGACTCGTTCAACCTGCCGCTGGTGTTCGTCGTCGACACCCCCGGCGCCATGCCCGGGGTCTCGGAGGAGAAGAACGGAATCATCAAGCGCGGCGGCCGGTTCTTCAACGCGATCGTCGAGGCCGACGTGCCCAAGGTGACCTTCATCATCCGCAAGGCCTACGGCGGCGGGTATGCGGTGATGGGCTCCAAGCAGCTCTCCGCCGACCTCAACTTCGCCTGGCCGACGGCCCGCATCGCGGTGATCGGTGCCGACGGCGCCGCCCAGCTGCTGGTAAAGCGCTTCCCGGATCCGACCGCGCCCGAGGTGCAGAAGATCAAGGCGGACTTCATCGCCGGCTACAACGAGAACATGGCGATTCCGTGGACCGCGGCCGAGCGCGGTTACATCGACGCGGTGATCCAGCCGCACGAGACCCGGCTGCTGCTGCGTAAGTCGCTGCGGTTGCTGCGCGACAAGCAGAACTTCCCCAAGGTGCAGCGCAAGCACGGGCTGCTGCCGATCTGAGCAAGCCCGATGCGGGTAGTGCGACGGGCGTTGAGCTCGCAGCTGGCGCCCGGCTCGGCGTTGCTTGTGGCGACGGCCGCCGCACTGGTGTGGGCCAACTTCGCCGACCAGACGTACACCAGCTGGTGGGGGATGCAGTTCGGCTGGCCGCGGCTGGGCTTGCATATGGACGCCCGGCATTGGGTCAATGACGCGTTGATGACGGTGTTCTTCTTCGTCATTGGCCTCGAACTCAAACAGGAATTGACCCAGGGGGAGCTGGCCAATCCACGTCGCGCACTGGTTCCGGCGATCGCAGCGGTCGGCGGGGCAGTGGTGCCGGCAGGCATCTTCGTGGCGATCACCTGGGGAACTGATGCGTTGTCGGGCTGGGGTGTCCCGATGGCCACCGATCCGGCGTTTGCGGTCGGCATCTTGGCGTTGGTCGCCCCGAGCGCTCCAGCAGGACTACGGGCCATGTTGCTGGCGATCGCCACCGTGGACGATGTACTGGCGGTGTTGGTGATCGCGTTCGGCTACGCGCGCGGGCTTGCCTGGGGCTGGCTTGCCGCGGCGGTGGCTGCCGGTGCGCTCGTGGTCGTCATGCGCCGTCGCGGAGTGATCGCGATCTGGCCGTATCTGGTCGTCGGGGCCGCGATGTGGTTCGCCACCTTGCACAGCGGTGTGCACGCCACCATCGCCGGCGTGGTGCTCGCGCTGTTGACCCCGGTTGGCCCGGTAGCGGGCCGGCCGGTCCTCGCCGACCTGCTGCGGGTAGGTGGCCCGGTGAGCGCTTTTGTCGCGGTGCCGGTCTTTGCTCTCGCCAACGCCGGCCTCCCGCTGGGCATCTCGGCGCTGAGCCACGCCGCTCAGGCGCCGGTGTTCTGGGCGGTATTGGTGGCGCTGGTGGGTGGAAAGCTTCTCGGCGTCTCCGGCGCTATCGCGGTCGCCGTCGGCTGCAAATTCGGTCAGCTGCCCGCCGAGGTCCGCGCGGCACATGTGCTCGGATTGGGTTGCATCGCCGGCCTCGGCTTCACCGTCGCCTTGTTCGTCACCGACCTTGCCTACACCGACAGCAGCATGATCGAGCACGCCAAGATCGGCGTATTCGCAGCATCGCTGGTGGCCGCCGGGGCCGCCGCCGCTGTCCTGGCCGTCACCCGCCGGCGGACCGCTGCACATTAAGTTAATGTTCAGTTTTTCTCGACCGACTAGGTCGCGCTTCCGCAAAATGCCTGGTCGCACGTTGTATCGCTATGCGAGAAAACTAAATTTGACATAACAGAGTGTGATTGAAATCATCCAGTCGACAACGCTCCTGGATCAGCGGACGTGTGAGCGCGGCGAGGAAGTCTGGATGTTGGATGCAGTCGCAGCGCGCTCCGGGAGGCGCACCCCAGGTCTGTTAACCGCACTGGGCGCCGTCACACTAGTCGCCGGACTCACGGGTGCCCCGCAGCTGACGTCGCTGCCGGCGGCGCCCGCTCAAGCCGGCGTACAGCTGTCCGCCGGCACCGACTCACTCGCGGGGTCGAACGTCGCGCTGATCATGGGGCCCAGCATGATCCCGACGCCGAGCCAGCAGTACGCCGACACCGTGGATGCGCTGTTTCTGCAGCCGCGCGGCTTCGCCGGCGAACTCGAGGTGCTGACCACGCCCGCGTCGCCCTACAACCTGGACAGCTCGCTGGCCGAGGGCGCAAAGATCCTGGTCGAGCGGGTACAGAGCCTCCTCGACGGCGGGCAGGCTGACGCCGACCATCCGGTGACGGTCTTCGGCTACTCGCAAAGCGCCGCGCTGACGACGCTGGCGATGCAACAGCTCGACGAGGCGGGGGTGCCGAGCTCGGCCGTGCATTTCGTGTTGATCGGTGACTCGGCCTACCCCAACGGCGGGATGCTGGTGGGCTTCGCCAACATGCCTGGCATTTTCGACTCGCTGGAGCAAGGCGGGGTCACGTTAGGTCATCCGACGCCGAATGACTTGTACCCCACCGACATCTACACGCTGGAGTACGACGGCTACGCCGACTTCCCGCGCTACCCGATGAATCTGCTGTCCAGCATGAACGCCCTCATGGGCCTGGCCACCCAGCACATCGCGTACCTGGGCCTGACCCCCGAGCAGCTCGCGGAGGCGACGCTGCTGGAGTCCAGTCCGGACAGCCTGATCAACTCCTACATGATCACCAGCGAGTACCTGCCGCTGCTGTGGCCGCTGTTGTTCGTGCCGGTGGTCGGACAGCCGCTGTATGACCTGATGGAACCGACCATGCGGATCCTGGTGAATCTGGGCTACGGCAACATCGATCACGGCTGGAATGACGGCCCGCCCGATGTGCCGACGCCGGTGTCGGTGGACGGGCCGGATATGGACTGGGCCGAGGTCTCCGACGCGCTCGCCAGGGCCGCGCAGACCGGCTGGGACGCCTTCGTCGCCGACGTGATGGACCCGGCGACCTACGACATCTTCGCGATCCCGGCCCTGGTCGACAATCCCGCGCTGGCGGGCCTGTTGGACGCGGGATTCGCTGCGGGCGTCGGGGGCTCGGACGACCCGTCTGTGTCGGACCTGCTCGCCGGGTTGACGAACATGATGTGGTCCTCGCTGGTGGGTGGCCTGTTCGCGGTTCCGTCCTAGGGCATTGCGCCGGGCGTGCCGACGCATATCGCCGCCTGCGCCGAAGCACCGGGTCTCGGGCGGGTAAGTGTTGCGTAACGCTTCAGCAACACGAGTCACTTTCGTCCCAAAACAGTTATCGTTTCTCCAGGCGATCCCATGCAGGGCCGACCGCCGAGGCACCCAAAACGCCGGGGCCGGAACGTGATTCCCGGCTGCGCGGATCGCCTCCCGGGGCCTCCGGTGGTGTGATGAGGGGGACGGCGTGCGTCTTAGCGGCGAGGTGCGATGAGCCTGCTTTTGCCCGCGGCGCGGCCGCCGGCGCCGGCAGGTAGAACGCAGCGCAGCACCGCCGATGAACGTAACCGCGTGCTGCGCAAGGCAATATTGGCCTCCGCAGTCGGCAACGCCACCGAGTGGTATGACTACGGCGTCTATGCCGTCGTGGCGACCTACCTCACCGGGGCGTTCTTTCCAGGCACGCTGGGCAACGTCGGCACCATGCTCGGTTTCGCGGTGTCGTTTGTGCTGCGGCCGCTGGGAGGCATGATCTGGGGGCCGATCGGGGACCGGTTCGGGCGCAAGTCGGTGCTGGTCGCCACCATCGCGCTGATCGCGGTGGCCACCACTCTGATGGGTGTGTTGCCCACCTACGCCACGGCCGGCTGGTGGGCGCCCGGCCTGCTGATCGCGCTGCGGGTGGTGCAGGGCTTCTCCACTGGCGGCGAATACGGCGGTGCCGCAACATTTATGGCCGAAAGCGCACCCGACGCCAAACGCGGAACCTACGGCAGCTTCCTGGAGTTCGGCGCCGTGGCCGGGTTCGTGCTCGGCAGCGCCGTCGTACTCGCACTGGAGGCGATGCTCACCCACGAGCAGATGGCGGCCTGGGGGTGGCGGATCCCATTCCTGTTGGCCCTGCCGCTGGGCGTGGTGGGCCTGGCGTTGCGCACCCGCATGGAAGAGACGCCGGTGTTCACCGAATGCGTTGCTTGCGAGGAGATCACCGGATCGGCGTGGGACCGCCTGGTGGACTTGCTCACCAACTACACCCGGCCGATCGCGGTGACGTTCGCGTTGATCGTGGTGCTCAACATCATCGACTACACCCTGGTGACCTACCAGCCGACCTACCTGCACGCCACGGCCGGACTCGACGAGCGCAGCCGGACGACGGTGGTGCTGATCGGGGAGCTGGCGATGATGGCCTGCATCCCGTTCGCCGGCGCGTGGTCGGACCGGATCGGCCGCAAGCCGCTGTGGCGGATCTCGCTGCTGGGGTTCGCCGCGCTGGCGCTGCCGATGTACTGGCTGATGGGCCACGGCTTCGTGTGGGCGCTAGTGGGTTTCACGGTGCTCAGCGTGCTGTTCGCGGCGCCCCTGGCAACGGTGTCGGCGACGTTCCCGGCGCTGTTCCCCACCCAGGTGCGCTACGCCGGATTCGCGATCGCCGACAATGCGGCGGTGGCGGTGTTCGGCGGCACCGCGCCCGTGGTGGCCGACACCGTCATCGAGCGCACCGGGTGGCAATTGTTCCCGGCCGCTTACCTGGTGGCCGCCGCGCTGGTCGGCCTGGTGGCACTGCGGTTCTTGCCGGAGACCGTCGGTTACTCGCTGCGCGGTACCGGAATACCCGGTGTGCAGGGCGAGCTCGAGCGCGAGCTGGCGGCGCTGACTGCCGGCCCGCCGGCCGAGGCGCGCCGCAACGCGGCGTTCGAAGCGGAGTGGGCCGTCGACAAATACCTGCGGCCGCAGCAGCGCACGCCCGCCGGCTATCGCGGCGTCCCACAACTCGCCGGTGTGAGCGGCCCCCGGATCAGGGTCTGAGCGGGGTCTCACGCTCGTCACATTGGCTCAGCAGCCGGGCGACCGCGGCAGAGGCGTGAAATAGCCTGGCTTTCAGGCGCAGCAGTTGGGGTCCAGTGCGGTGCACAGTGCCTGCAGGGCCTCCGGGCGGACCCGGTGGAACACATTCATCCCGCGCCGCTCCGACACCACCAGGCCGGCCTTGCGCAGCTGGGTCAGGTGATGGCTGACGGTGGACTCGCTCAGATCCAGCACCGCAGCCAGGTCACCGGAAATCTCCTCACCGGCGGTCGAGCTGAACAGATGCGACACGATCTTGACCCGCGCCGGATCAGCTAACGCCTTGAGCCGCAACGCAACCTCCAGCGCGTCGGCATCGCTCATCGGCCCCGAGGCCACCGGGGCGCAACACACCGGGGCGGACATGTCGATCACCGGCAACGCTTTGGGCATGCCGCCATTCTGGCACACTATGTTGACATATGTCGAAAAGGTGGCATGCTGGGCCGCATCGGTTAGTTCGATATATGTCTCACAAGTCGGAGGTGTTTGCCATGTCCCGGGTCCAGCTCGCCCTCAACGTCGATGACCTCGATGCCGCGATTGCGTTCTACTCCGCGCTGTTCAATGTCGAGCCGGCCAAGGTCAAGCCCGGCTACGCAAACTTCGCGATCGCCGACCCGCCGCTGAAGCTGGTGCTACTGGAAAACCCAGGCCAGGGTGGCACGCTCAACCACCTCGGTGTGGAGGTGGCCTCCAGCGAGGTGGTGCACGCCGAGATTGCCCGGTTGAGTGAGGCGGGCGTGTTCACCGAGGAGGAGATCGGCACCACCTGTTGCTTCGCCACCCAGGACAAGGTCTGGGTCACCGGCCCCGGTAACGAGCGCTGGGAGGTGTACACCAAACTCGCCGACACCGAGACCTTCGGCGCGAGCCCGCAACACCCCGATAATGACGTCGACGGTCAGCAGGTGTGCTGCAGCAGCACCGCTGCCGCACCCGACGAGTCCGCGGCCGCCCCGGCCTCGTGCTGCTGACCCCACGACCGAACCCCACAGGCGGTGATGGATGACTGACAGCGCAACCGCGATCCACCCGGCGGCGACACGGCTTTCCACCCTGGACCGACTGCTGCCGCTCTGGATCGGACTGGCCATGGCCGCCGGCCTGACCTTGGGGCGCGTCATCCCCGGCCTGGGCAACGCGCTCAGCGCCGTGCAACTCGACGCGATCTCCCTGCCGATCGCGGCCGGACTGCTGATCATGATGTATCCGGTGCTGGCCAAGGTCCGCTACGACCGCCTCGACACCGTCACCTCCGATCGACGACTGCTGGTCAGTTCCCTGGTGCTCAACTGGGTGCTGGGCCCGGCGGTGATGTTCGCGCTGGCCTGGCTGCTGCTGGCCGATCTGCCCGAATACCGCACCGGCCTGATCGTGGTCGGGTTGGCGCGCTGCATCGCCATGGTCATCATCTGGAACGATCTGGCTTGCGGGGACCGCGAAGCCGCCGCCGTGCTGGTCGCATTGAACTCGATCTTCCAAGTCGTCATGTTCGCCGCACTCGGCTGGTTCTACCTGGCGGTATTGCCCGGTTGGCTCGGGTTGCCGCAAGCCAGCATTGAGGTGTCCCCGTGGCAGATCGCGAAATCTGTGGTGATCTTCCTGGGCATCCCGCTGGCCGCCGGATACCTATCTCGGCGTATCGGCGAACGCACGAAAGGCCGTGACTGGTATGAGACCCGGTTCCTGCCGCGCATCGGGCCGTGGGCGCTCTATGGGCTGCTGTTCACCATCGTGATCCTCTTTGCGTTGCAAGGCGATCAGGTCACCCACCAGCCCCTCGACGTGGCCCGTATCGCCGTGCCGCTGCTGGCCTACTTCGCGATCATGTGGGGCGGCGGCTACCTCCTCGGCGCCGCACTGGGTTTGGGGTACGCACGGACCACCACCCTGGCGTTCACCGCAGCCGGCAACAACTTCGAACTGGCCATCGCCGTGGCGATTGCCACCTGGGGCGCCACCAGCGGCCAAGCCCTCGCCGGGGTGGTCGGCCCCCTGATCGAAGTGCCCGTCCTCGTCGGCCTGGTCTACGCCTCCCTGGCGCTGCGGTCCAGCTTCACCCAATCCGAAACCGCGGCCGCGTGATGCCCACGGAACCCAGTGTGCTGTTCGTTTGCGTGCACAACGCCGGCCGCTCCCAAATGGCCGCCGCCCTCTTGACCCACCTGGCCGGTGGCCGCATCGAAGTCCGTTCGGCCGGGACCGAACCCGCCGACCAGGTCAACCCCGCCGCTAACTCCTGCCGCCCGAGGCTTCACGACCAGCACTGAGGTTGCGCACCACTGGTACCTCAGCCCCAGATCAGGGTCTGATCACCCGCATGCCATAGAGGTAGGTGGTCAGGTATTCCTCGATCACCGGGGCCCGGACCTCCTTGGCCTCGGGGATCGTGATGAGCAAGGCGTACAGTCCGACCAGAAACGAGATGCCGTTGTGCATGACGTCGACCTCGGCCGGGATCTCGCCGCGGTCGCGGGCCCGCTCCAGTTCCTCGATGACCGCCACGATCACCGGGTGCGTGGGCCACACCTCCGACGGCGGCCGGGTTGGCGAGAAGTGCAGCACCAGAAGCTCTTTGAACAAGTGACCGCCCAGGCGACGTTCTAGCTTCTCCAGTACCTGCACGATCTGCGCCAACGTGGCCCGCACATCATGCTCGCGGGCGAAAAAACGCGCCAGCTCGGCGGCCATCCGTTCTTCCTCGCGGCGCTCCAGCTCCAGCAGGACGTGTTCTTTGGTGGGGAAGTGGAAGAAGAACGTGCCGTGGGCCACGCCCGCCGCCGCGACGACGGCGCCGATGTCGGCGGCGGCCATGCCTGCGCGCTTGAACTCGGCGAGGGCCGCCCCCAGCAGCCGTTCGCGGGTCTGCAGACCTTTGCGGCTGCGGCTGTCGGGCTTGGGGTTGGGCACGGCGGGCTTTCTCCGGGTTCGGCGCACTGGTCTGGTCGAGTCTAAACCATCGCAAAACTGACTGTAATCAAAAAAATGCTTGGCATCGGTGATCGGGGCCGCTACGGTACGGTTGGCGTAATCACCGCCACAGCAAGGCGCTCAGCGGTGCCTTCGTGGCAGATCGGCGATCGGGAGCGATCGCCGGCGTGTTGACTCGAGTCATCTCGGAGGGGTTCGGTGCAGATTCTCCAGGAAGTTCAAGACCTGCCCAGTGCGGGCAACGTCAAAGCCCAGTGGGTCAGTTTGTGGACCGGGCCGGCGGTCGGTGCTGTGCTGGTGGTCGCGCTGCTGGCGTTCCCCGGTTTCTGGCCCCCGATGTCGCCCACCCTGACCGCCGAACAAGTCGCTCGCTACTACGCCGAGCACACCGACTGGATCCGGTTCAGTCAGATCACCTTCAACCTGTGCGGGATCATGCTGCTGCCGTTCTTCATGGTGATCGTGGTCCAGATGAAACGCATGAAGACCCAGAGTCACATCTTCGCCTACTGCTACCTGACCGCGATCGTCAGCGGTACCACCATCTTCGCGCTGTCGAACGTCTTCTTCCTGGTCGCGGCGTTTCGCCCGGACCGCAACCCGGAACTGACCCTGTTGCTCAACGACCTGGCCTGGATCGTGTTCATCGCACCCATCGGGATGGTGCTGGCACAGTTCCTGCTGCTGGCCGCCGCGGTCCATTTCGACGACGGACCCGACCCGGTCTTCCCGCGCTGGGTCGGGCCCTACTCGCTGGCCACCGGTGTGGCGATCACCCCGGCGGCAGGCGCGGCGGTCTGGCAGACCGGACCGCTGGCCTGGGATGGGCTGCTGTCGTTCTGGTTGCGCAACGGGGCGCTCGCGGCGTTCGTCGTGGTGATGTTCTTCGTGCTGCGTCGTGCGGTGCTGCGCCAGGCGGTGGCCGACGGAGTGGTGGCCGGGTGAACCTGCTGACCCCCGACCGGTACGTCACCACGACAGACGGCGTCCCGGCCGGCAAACCCGATGTGCGCTTTCTGACCTGGTTCTTCCCGGTCTGGTACACCGTCTTCGGCATCATCATCTGCGTCCTGACGCGGGTGACGCCGCCGCCGCGGCCGGACGTCACCACCGCCGGGAAGGTCGCGTTCTTCACCGAACATCACCTGACCATCCAGATCGGGTTCGTGCTCCTGCTGATCCTGCTCGGCGGTGCCCCGCTCACCAACGGCCTGGTCCTCTACCACATGAAACGGATGTCGGTGGGGTCGGTGTTCGGCTACGGCTACATCGGCGCCATGAGCGTCGGCGCCCTGCCGGGCTTCCTTCTGGTGGGCGTCTGCTACCTGACCGCGACATTTCGGCCCGACCGTGATCCGGAGCTCATCGGCTGGCTCTACGACCTGGGCAACCTGTCCTACAACGGGTCGCTGGGTTGCTTCACCACCGCCTACGTGGTGTTGGCCATCGCCGTCCTGTACGACAAGAACAACGTTTTCCCGAAATGGTTTGGCTACGTGACCGTTTGGCAGGTCATCACCGAGGTGATCGCCACGCAGTTCTTCCTGTTCTACTCCGGGCCGCTCGCCTGGAACGGGGTGCTCAGCCTCTGGTGGGCGGTCGTGGTGTTCTCGGTGTGGCTGGGTGCGCTGATCTTCGTGCTGCGGGCGGCCACCATCTGCGAGCCGGTCGACTCGCCAGGCCTGGACTGAAGCACCGGAAGGAATCCCATGCTGCAACGTGACGCTCCGACCACAACGGAAACCCGGGTGCCGGGCGACGGCCACATCTGGGTGATGGTGCTGGGCGATCTGCTCATCTTCACCGGCTACTTCATCATCTTCATCGTCTACCGGACCATGAATCCGGCCGACTTCCTTGCGGCCCAACAACATCTCAACGTCAACATCGGTGTGATCAACACGGTGGTGCTGCTGACCAGTTCCTGGTTCGTGGCCCGCAGTGTGCTGGCCGCCAGGGCCGGAAACCACCGCTCGGCGGTGCGGTTCGTCTATGCCGGGGCAGGCGGCGGGGTGTTGTTCATGGTGCTCAAGAGCTACGAATGGGCCGCCAAGATCAGCGCCGGGCACACCAACTCCGACTTGTTCTTCTCGTTCTACTACGTGATCACCGGTGTGCATCTGGTGCACGTGGTGATCGGACTGATCGCGCTCGGCGTGGTCGTCTGGGAGCTGAACAACCCAGGGCGGCGCCGACTCATGGTGGTCGAGTCGGCAGCGATCTACTGGCACATGGTCGATCTGTTGTGGGTCATCATCTTTGGCCTGCTCTACGTGATGAGGTGAGCATGACGGTCTTGGGCTACCGCCAACATTCAGAGGGCACCGAGCGGTCGTTGACCCGGGTCTGGCTCGTGCTGGTGGCGATCACCATCGGATCGTGGACCCTGGCGCCGGCGCACATCACCCATGTCGCGCAGGCCAGCGTGCCGGTCACCGCGCTGGTGCTGGCACTGACATTCGTCAAGTCACGCATGATCATCGGCCGCTTCATGGAAGTCCATACCGCGCCGCGCTGGCTCAGACGTGCCACCGACGGCTGGCTGGCCGCGTTGATCGGGGCGATCTTCGTGATCTACCTGTTCTGAGCCGCCAAGGGGTGGGGGTCAGGCCTTGATGCGGATCTCACCGGGTGACCACCAGCCGCTGCGGGTCGCGCTGCCCAGCTCCAGCTCGGCCGGCGAGGCCGGGGTGACCTCGTCGAACTTGCGCAGCGAGCCCCAGTCCCGGCCCCAGTCGTGGTTGAGATACGTGGCCATCACGTGCGCCCGCAGCAGCATGTCGGAGATCCCCAACAATCCGCCGTTGACCCCGTCCTGCCAGGTGTCGGTGTCCTGCTTCTTGGCGTTGTAGTCCGGGGTGATCCGGTACTTGGGCACCTCGGTGACACCGTTGGCGTGCAGCATCGGGTGCTGACACGGGAACGCCAGGCCCACCGCCCAGTCCAGCAGCACCGGCTGCTCGGAGCCGATGTACTCCTGAATGGTCTTGACCTCGGGCAGCCGCGGCGGGGTGAACGCGATCCAGTCCCGCGGGTTCAGCGACTTGTCCACGGCCACAATGCGAACCGCGACTGCGTCAGCGGGAATCTGCTCCCGCGGGTAGCGCAGGTTGCGCCACATCCGCGGCCACTCGCCGAACAGGTCGTAGGGCACCAGCCGTCCGCCGGGAACGACGGTGCCCTCCGGTCCGGGCAGCCCGTATTCCAGCTGCACGTCCTGGCCGGTGGTGTAGCCCTTGAGCACGCTGTTGCCCGCGATGGTGCCCGCCGCCGTCACCGCCAGCAGCGGGTGGGCGTCGTCGGCCGGGGGCAGGGCGTACCAGGCGGAGGTCAGCTTCGACTCCTGCTGGCCCTCGGTGCTGTAGCTGCCGGCCAACGGAATCCGCGCCGGATCCAGCCCGTAGGGCAGCGGCACGGTGGAACCGTTGATGCCGGGAGCCTTCAGCTTCTTGGGTGCATCCCAGTCGTAGTCGGTGCCCGGCTGGGTGATCGACATCCGCAGCGCCTCGGCCACCACCTTCTCCGGCACCCCGCTGGCGGTGAAGCCGACGGGGTCGGAGCCGCCGAGGGGACCGAGCTCGCCGTACATGCCCGGCAGCGGTGTCAGCGCGCCGTCATTGGCATCCGGTTCGACCAACACGTTGTCGGCCTGCCCGCAGCCGCCGACGAAGGCGCGCACGTTGGCCAGGCCGTTGGAGTAGCTGGGGTATTCGCGCACGATCCCGATCGCCATCGAAGCCACGAAAACGCACACCATGAAGCCGGCCGCCACCGGAACCGGGGCGGCGGTCAGCGCCCGCGCGAGCCGGCCCTCACCGCGGTCCCGCGGTGCGAAGTGCAGCCACGCCGCCCAGCCGGCGGCCACCGCGAACAACGCGAAGAAGATTGTGCTGACGGTGATCCCGCCGATCCGCGGCATGTCGGCGTTGAACGGCACGCCGTAGCTCGAGACGTACCACCAGCCGTTGGTGGTGGCGAAACACAGTGCCAGCACGAACAGCACCGCCGCCGCGAACGCCATCCGATTACGCGACCAGCGCACCACGTGCCGGGACACCAGCACCGTGGTCAGCGCGGCCATCGCTCCGGCCACCGCGGCGAACAGCCCGAAGTGGTGCACCCACTTGGTGGGGGCGAACATCAGGGAGAACATCGTCGCCAGGATGACGCCCATCAGCCGCCATACCGGGCCGCTGGCCACTCCGGCGATCCGCTTGCGGCGCAACATGATGAACATCGCGGTGAACAGGCACAGCGCGCAGATCAGGAAACCGAACCGCCGCGACAGCGAGCCGTCGACGGTGGGCAGGATCAGGTAGTAGTAGCGCAGGTTCTCGGTGTACCAGGCCTGGCTGGGCCCGATCGCGGTGCGAATCCTGGTGGCTTCCAACACCGCCCGTATCGTCTGGTCGGCGAAGACCACGGTCAGGATCACCGCGCCGGCGGCCAGCAACGGCGCAACCAGCGCCCAGGTGCCGTGAATGCGGTGACGACGCACCAGGATCCGCAGCAGCGGCCGGCCACCGGCCAACAGTGCGGCCACCGCGATCAGTCCGGTCGGCTGGATGCCCAGGGTGAACGCCGCGCAGATGATCGCCAGCGCGGCCGGGGTGAGCCGGCTGGAGATGATCGCGCGTTCCACCAGCACCCAGGTGATCAGCGCCCCGACCGCGATGATGCCCTCGGGCCGCAGGCCGTTGTTGAACGGCATCCATGCCGCCAGCAGCACCATCCCCGCCGCCCACAGCGCGGGCTTGCTGGCCGCCACCGCGGGGCCGAACCGCGGCAGCACCTCGCGGGACAGCAGCAGCCAGCACACCAGCCCGGCGACCAAGTCCGGCAGCCGGATCCAGATGCTGGCGTCGGAGACATGCGTCATCAGCGCCAGCAGGTTGTAGTACCAGCCGAACGGGTCTTCGGGGCTGCCGAACCAGCGGAAGTAGTTGCTCATGTAGCCGGCGTGGTCGGCCACCCGGGCCATGCCGAGGATGTAGCCGTCGTCAGAGGAGTTCGCGCCGATCACGTACCAGATTACGAACCCCAGCACCACGGCGACATCGGCCATGCTGAAGAACCGCCAGCGAGACGGGATCAGCCGGTGCATCCGCCGGCCGTCGAGCCGGTCCAGGCGCCACAGCGCCAGCACCGCGATCACGGTGGCCAGAATCGCCGCGTAGATCGCGACGCGTTTGAGCACGGTGGGCTTGGTGGAGAACCGGGTGTCGATGTCGGCGGTCAGCGAAAGGCCCTGCGGCGCCGGGCCGGCCAGGTCGGTGAACACCCCGACGATCTGCGGGCGCAGGTTCGGGTCGGCCCAGCCGTAGCGCTGGGTGACCCCGCCGATGGTGGCAAACGTTCCGGCGTGCGAGGAGGTGACCTCGATGTCGGTGCAGCCGGGGCCCTCCACCTTGGCCCGCGGCGCGGTGGCCAGCACCACATTGCGGTCGGTGACGTCGACCCGCTTCTCGGTGACGGTGATGAACAGCCCGTTGAGCGCGGCGTCTTTGCCCTTGGCCGGGGCGGTGGACAGCAGTGTGCCGCCCTCGGCCGGCAGTTCGCGCACCAGCGCGCACGGCGCCGTCACCGACATCGATACCGGGGTCTGCGAGATCAGCGGCGCGGTAACACTGTTCAGTTCGCCGTGCTGCGGCCAGTTCAGCGTCGCGGTGGTCTGCACCACCGGCAGCAGCGGGGTGGCCACCGACAGCAGGAAGCCGACCAGGCCGGCGATGATCGCCACCAGACGCGTGGTGCGGATACTCATGGCAGTGCTCGAATCGGTCCGGGCCGGCTCCAGCCGGTAACGGTCAGGGTGCCCTGGTCGATCGCGGCGTCGGGCGCGATCTTGGCCGGGACCAGCCGGTGATAGGCCTCCACCGCACCCCAGTCGCGATACCAGTCGTCGCGCAGGTAGGTCGGCACGGTGGTCGTCCACAGCATCGCCTGGGTGATCATGAACGGCCCGCCGTCCTCGGCGGACTGCCACAGGTTCGACGACGCCGCGGTCTGCTTGTGATCCGGCATGATCCGGTACGCCGGCAGCTCGGCGATGCCCAGCTGTTCGGCGAACGGCCGCTGGCAGGGGAAGTTCGCCGCCACCGCGATGTCCATCAGCACCGGGGTCTGCGATCCCATCAGCTCGGTGATGGTCTGCACCACCGGCACCCGCGGCGGGGTGAACGCGATCCACTGTTCGGTGGACAGGTTCGGGTCATTGGCGACGATCCGCACGGTGTCGGTGCCCGGCGGCGCCCAGGCCAGCGGGAAACGCAGGTTGCGCCAAGAGTTCTGCGGGCCGATGTCGATCGGCTCCACCTCACCGAGGCCCTTCACGGTGCCGTCCGGGGCGCTGGCGCCCCACTCCAGCTTGAGCGGCTGGCCGTAGTCGAGCTTGCCGTCCTCGCCGTGTGACCAGATGGCGCCCGCGGCGCTGACGACGACGATGGGCGCGCGTTCCTTCGCCGGCTCGGGCAGCCGGTACCAGACCGAGGTGGCGTGCGCGGCGACCTGTTCCTTGTAGGAGCCGAGCACCGGGGTGACGGCTGGGTCCAGGCCGAACGGCAGCGCCACCCGGGAACCGTTCACCCCGTCGGGGGCGCCGTCGGGTAGCTTGCCGCCGGCGGTACCCGCGGCGTCGCTCTGGTTGGCGCTGGGCTTGTTGGGTGAGGCGTCGGCGTTGGGCACGCCCGGCTTGGCGATCACCGCCAGCGAGGTGAGGTCGTCGTCGATGGCGTTGGGGTCGAAGCCGTACGGGTCGGCACCGCCGAGCGGGCCGAGCTCGCCGTATTTCTGGCCCGGGATCGGTTGCAGCAGACCGGCGTTGGTGTCGGGCTCGGCCAGCACGTCGTCGGCCATCCCGCAGGAGGACAGGCCGGACATGAGCGCGTCGGCGTTGGCCCGGGCGGTGGTGTAGGCCGGGTAGCGGCCCGCGGCGGCCTTGGCCATCGAGCCGACCATCAGCAGCACCATCAGGCTCGCGACCACCAGCAGCGGCGTTGAGGCCAGGATCCGGTTGCGCCGGTTCGGCGTGACCTCGGTGTGGCCGGCGTAGTCCAGCCGGAAGTGCTGCCAGCCGGCCAGCAACCCGGTGGCGATCGAGGCCGCCAGGAACATCGACGTCACCGGCCGGCTCGCGATCACCGGCGGGATGTCGAACCACGGCACGCCGTAGCCGCCGACGTAAAACCAGCCGTTGACCCCCGAGGTCGACACGGCCACCAGGAACAGCAGCGCGGTGACGTACAGGGTCATGTTGCGTCGGCTGTGCAGGCCGACCCGGGCGAAGGTGAACGCGGTGAGCGCGGCCAGCGCCCCGGCCAGACCGGCGAACCCGCCGAACTGCACCGCCCACTTGGTCGGGGTGAATGTCAGCAGCAACAGGCCCACCGCGGTCGAGCCGATCAGCCGCCAGGCCGGGCCGCTGGCCACCCCGGTGATCCGACCGCGCCGCAGCAGCACCACCAGCATGGCGAACATGCAGAACAACAGCACCAGCACGGCGAACCGGCGGGTCAGCGAGGCGTCGACGTTCTCCTCGACGGTCAGGAAGTAGTAGCGCAGGAATTCCTGGTACCAGGCGATGGTGGGGCCGACGACGTATTTGATCCGGGCCGATTCGGCGACCGCGGCCAGGGTCTGCGACCGGCAGGCCACCACGGCGATGGTCGAGGCGGCCGCGGCCAGCACCGCCAGCGGGGCGAGGAGTCCGTCGGTAAGGCGCCGGGTTCGGATGACGGCTTCGATCTTGCGGGAGCCGGTCAGCAGCGGGGCCAGCGCGATCAGCCCGTGCGGGGCCAGCGTGACGGTGAAGACGGCCACCACGATCGCCCACGCCGTCGGCACCAGCCGGCGGGTGGCGATGGTGCGCTCCACCAGCACCCAGACCACCAGGGTGCCCAGCGCGATCAGCGGCTCGGGGCGCAGGCCGTTGTTGAACGGCAACCAGGCCGCGGCGAACATCATCGCGGCGGTGAACACCGCGATCCGGTTGCCCGACAGCCGGCCCAGCCGGGGCAGGATCATCCGGCTGATGATCAGCCAGCACGCCATGCCGGCGGCGGTGGCCGGCAGGCGCATCCACACTCCGGCGGTGCTGACCGTGCTCAACTGGCCCAGCAGGGCGGGATACCAGTCGAACGGGGCCTCGCTGGCGCCGAAGAACCGGTAGTAGTTGGCGACGTATCCAGCGTGCGCGACGTTGCGCGCCATCGTCAGGTTGTAGCCGTCATCGCTGGAGATCGCGCCGATGACGTGCCACAGCGCCAGGATGCCCAGCACGCCGACGTCGGCCAGCCAGGTGATCGGGTTGGCCTTGAGCCAGTGCCGCCAGCTGCGCGGGGTGCGGTGGGTCTGGCGGCGATCCAGTATCGCCAGGGCCGCAATCGATGCCAGCACCGCGATGATCCCGAGCGCCATCACCGCGGCCTTGAGCGTGGTGGGGTTGGTGATGAAGCGGGTGTCGACGGTGATGTGCGCGCTCAAGCCGGGCTGCGGGCCGATCTTCAGTTCGGTGAAGATGCCGCCGATCTGCGGCTTGTTCTCCGGAGGCAGGCTGCCGGCCGCGCCCGGGATGCCGACGAACTCCGCGCCGACCTCACCGGCGTTGGCCCACAGGCGCAGTTGGCTGCAGTCGCCGAGCTTGTCCCGGGGGGCGGCCGCGGCCACCTGGTCGCGGTAGGCGGCGAACACGGCGGTCTTGTTGGCCCGCACGAACAGGCCATGCGCGGTGGCGTCGACGCCGCCAGCCGGCACGGTGGACAGCACCAGCCCGCCCTTTTCCGGCAGGGCGGACATTGCCTCGCAGGGGATGGTGATGTCCAGGCCCTTGGGGGCGCCGGAGACCAGGGGGGCGGTGACGTCGGTGATATGGCCGTCGGCGTTTGTGCCCTGCGGCCAGGCGATGGTGGCGGTGGTCTGCTTGACCGGGAGCAGCGGGGTGATGCCGCACAGCAATACGCCGGTGATTCCGGCGACCACCGCGATCAGCCGGGCGAGCCGATAATTGGGCCGGTCGTGGGGGGAGGACACGAGCCTCGATGCTATGCGACGGGATAGGCGACGCCGGGACCCCGTCCGGCCCGTCCCGTTTGAGGCCCTTCCGCTGCCTGCCGCGGCCGGGAGATATGTGGTTGTTGCCCGCCTTTGAGCGACAACGTGCCTTATGTCAGGTCAACTTGGGGGATCCTCGCCCGCCGCTCGGGCACGTAGCGCCATCACCCGCTTATGGATCCGGTACTCGGTGCTGCGTGGCATTGCTGCTGGCCGGTAGCAGCCTCGGCCGGCCCGGAACACCCGGCCGTGTTCCCGCTCCCAGCGCAGCGCATCGGAGATTGCCTTCGACGGCCGGCCGGCGACAGTGAAGCCGCGGGAGTCCAGTTCGGCGGCCAGTTCGGTGATGCTGCACCGGCCGTGGTGGAGCAGGTAGTGGGTCAATACGTAGCGCAGTTCGATACCGCGCAGTGTTATCGCGTTCGTCATGACCGGACCGTGCCATCGCGCACTGACATAACGCACGTTGTCGCTCAGAGGCGGGCAACTATCCATATGGTCCGGAGCCGCGAAGGTGGCATCGCGGGCGGAGCCGCGAAGGTGACTCGGCGCGGCCGGGGAATCAGTGGAACGGCGCGGCCGGAAATCAGTGCCGCAGCGGCGCGGGGCTCCACAGCCCGGACCGGACCGCGGTGCCCAGATCCAGCTCCGCCGGCGTCGCCGCCGGGTAGTACGGCGTCAGCTGCTGCAGGGCACCCCAGTCGCGGAACCAGTCGTCGGCCAGATAGCTGGGCACCGTGGTCGCGCGCACCAGCAGCTCGGTGATGCCCAGCGGGCCGCCGCCGTTGTTATCCATCACCGGCGAGTTCGCCTCGGCGCCGAACCGGTCCGGCAGGATCCGCCACTTGGGCACCTCGGTCACCCCGTTCTGGTGGCCGAACGGGCGCTGACACGGGAACGCCAAACCGACCAGCCAGTCCAGCAGCACCGGATCCGACGACCCGACCACCTCCTGCAGGCTGCTCAACTGCGGGACGCGCGGCGGCGTCACCGCGATCCAGTGCTGCGGCGCCAGGTCGTTGTCGCGCACCACCAGGCGCACCACGGTGGCCTCGGCCGGGATCGCCGACATCGGCGCGCGCAGGTTGCGCCACGCCGGCACCGCCCCGATGTCACCGAAGTCGATGCTGCCGCCGGGCTTGTCGGCCGCGGCGCCGGCGTCGGTGGCCCACTGCGCGGTGACCTCGCCGCGGTCGAAGCGGCCCGCGGCCGCCACCACCAAAAGCGGCCCGGCGCCGGCCCGGTCGGCGGGCAGCCGGTACCACGCCGAGCGCAGCTGGGCGGGCACCTGAACACCGGGGCGCCAACTGCCCAGCACCGGCACCCGGGCCGGGTCGAGCTTGTAGGGCAGCCGGGCCCGGGAGCCGTTGATGCCCTCGCGCGCTGTGGTGCCGCCCTCGGTGCCGGCCTCACCGCCGGACTCGCTACCGGACTCACCGCCGGTCTGGGCATCGTCGTCGGCCAGCCTGCCCAGCCCGGGCGGGCCGATCACCTGGTCGGCGGAGACGTCGGTGGGAATCCCGTTGGGGGTGAAGCCCGTCGAGAACGTCGCGCCCAGCGCCTCGGCGACCGGCACCCCACCCGGTTCCAAGACCGGCGCCAGCATCCCGGCGTTGGGATCCTGCTCGACCAGCACGTCATCGGCCAGCCCACACGTCTTGCCGGCTAACGCGGCCAGGTTGGACCGGCCCACCGTCCACGCCGGGTACTGGCCGAGCATCGACACCGTCAGCGACACCACCTGGAAGACGACCAGCACCCAGCAGGCGATCGCCAGCGGGTAGCCGGACAGCGCCGTGAAGCGCGGTGGCCGGTCTTCGCCGTTGACGAAGTGGAACCAGGCCGCCACCAGCAGCGCCAGCACCGTCAGCCCGACCCCCATGGTGGCGAATGCCAGATGCCATTTGGGGAAGGCGTTGGACCATGGCACCCCGAAGTTCGAGACGTACCACCAGCCGTTGACGCTGGCGAACGACAGTGCGGTGATGAACAGCACCAGCGCGGTGAACAGCGTCCGGTTGCGCCGGGAGTGCATCGCCGCGGCGCCGACCGCGACGGCGGCCAGCGCGCCCAGGGATCCGGCCAGCCCAGCGAACACTCCGAAGTGATGCGTCCACTTGGTGGGGGTGAACATCATCGCGATGAACGAGATGATGGTGATCCCGATGATGCGCCGGCTCGGCCCGGCCGCGGTGCCGGGAATCCGGCCCTTGCGCAACGCCATTGCCACGCTCACCACCAGCGCGACACCGAGCGCCAGCACCGGGAACCGCCGCGCCACCGAACCGTCCGGGGTGGCCAGGAACAGCCGCTCGTAGCGGACGTGCTCCTCGAACCAGGCCAGGCTGGGCCCGACCGCGGACTTCAGTGTGCTGGCCTCGATCTCGCCGGCCAGGGTCTGGTCGCGGAAGATCACGATGGCGGTGATGCTGACCGCGGCCGCGATCGGCGCCAGCAGCGGCAGCAGCCCGAACTGCGCGGAGCGCCGGTGCAAGATGGTGCGCAGCGGCCCGATCGCCACCAGCAGCGCACCGATGGAGGCGATGCCCGTCGGCCCGGAGAACAACGTCATCGCGCCGATGATGCAGGCGATCGCCAGCGGCAACAGCCGGCTGGTGGCCACCGCCCGTTCCACCGAGCACCAGGTCGCCAGGATGCCCAGCGCGATGATGGGCTCGGGGCGCAGCCCGTTGTTCAGCGGCAGCCAGAACGCCAGGAACATCCCGGCCGCGGTCCAGGCCGCCGCGGTGCTGTGCTTGACGGCATGCCCCAGCCGGGGCAGCACTTCGCGGCTGATCAGCCACCAGCAGGCCAGCGCCATGCCCAGGGTGGGCAGTCGCATCCAGATGCTGGTGGTGGAGACGTGCGACCACAGCGCCAGCAGGTCGTAGTACCAGCCGAACGGCGCCTCCGGAGTGCCGAACCAGCGGTAGAAGTTGGCCATGTAGCCGGCGTTCTCCGACACCCGCGCCATGGTCAGGATGTAGCCGTCGTCGGAAGTGTTGGCGCCCACGAAATGCCACCACAGCAGCACCAGCGCCACCAATGCGTCCAGCGGCGACATCGACCACCAGCGCGCGGGCAGGAAACGGCGATGCCGGTGGCCGTCGGCGGTGTCCAGGATGTGCAGGGCGATCAGCGCGATGACCGTCAGCGCCACCCCGAGGATCATCGCGGCCAGCTTGAGCGGCGTGGGGGCGCTGGAGAAGCGGGTGTCGACGGTGGCGGAGAAGGCCAGTCCGTCCGGGGCCGGCCCGTCGAGGTCGGTGTAGACGCCGACGATCTGCGGCCGGAAGTCATAGCCGCTGCGGGTGCCGGTCAGCGGCGAGCCGGGGTGCTCGGCGTTGGGCCCGTATTTGAGGCCGACGAATTCGGCGGTGACGCGGTCGGCGTGCGCGGTGAACGTCAGCTCCCGGCAGTCCGGGCCGAGCACCTGCGACAGCGGCGCCACCACCACCGGCACGTTGCGCACCACCAGGACCAGGTCGTCGTTGACGCGTTCGATGAGCAGTCCGCGGTCGACGGCCTTGGGCGCCTGCTTGGGCACCGTGGACAGCAGCACCGTCTTGGTCTTGGTGAGCCCGGCCGCGGCCTGGCACGGCACGGCGATGTCCAGATCGGTGGCCACGTAGCCGATCAGCGGGGCTTGCACGCTGGTCAGCGCGCCGTTTTGCGGCCAGTTCAGCTCGGCGGTGGTCTGCTTGACCGGCAACAGCGGAGTAAGGATCGCCAGCAAGGTGCCCAGTACGCCGGCGACGACGGCGACGGCCCGAGCGATCCGGAAGTCGGCGCGCGTATCGGTCACGGACCTAGATGCTATCGGGGCGCTCGGCGGCGGCGCTTGGCGTGTCTGCCGGGCAGACTTGCCCTGTGGAGACGCTCGAGTACGCCCCCGGCCGGCGGGCCGATGTGTTCGGTGCGGGTTCGCCGCGGACCGCCCTGCTGTGGCACGGCAAGCAGCCCGACGCCCGCACGGCGGTCCGGCCGCTGGCCGAGCGGGTGGCCGCACACGGGCTGCAGGTGGTGGTGACCGACTGGAATTCCCACCACGACGACGGCGGGCGCGCCGATCTGCTGGGGTCGCTGCGGTTCGCCCGCGACCGGGCTGCCGATCCCGACGGCCTGGTCCTGGTGGGCTGGTCGATGGGTGGCGCCGCGGCGGCCGGACTGGCGATCCAGGCCGGCCGGCACGACGTCGGCTTCTCCCATGTGGTGTGCCTGGCCGGGGCGTTCATGGTTGCCGACCCGATCAGCGGCCAGCAGCCGGCCACCGGGCTGCCGGGCGAACGGCGCTGCCCGATCACGTTGCTGCACGGCACCTTCGACGACGTCGTTCCGGTGACGGCCAGCCGCGAGTTCGCCGCCGCCCTGGCCCACCACCACTGGCCGGTGGAGCTGGCTGAGCTGCCTGCTGATCACGGGTCGATCGCCGGAGCCGTCTACGACGCCGCGACCGACAGCTATGCGGCCGCCACCGACCGCCACACGCTGGCGCTCGCCGCCGAGGTGGCCGAGCGGATCAGCGCCGCACCGCCAGCACGAACGGGCCGATCTTCTCCACGCTGAACGCCGGCCCGTCGAACAGTGCGGCGTCCAAGTCGACGGTGTAGCGGCGCACGTTGGGGTGGTTGGGGTAGACGTCTTTGGCCAGCCGCAGCGTGTAGGTGTCCCCGGAACCCGGGCGCATCAGAAACACCGTCGGCGCCGGCCACGGCAGGTCGTCGAGCGCGCGGGTGAACTGGTCGGCGGTCTCCAGTTTGGACCAGGCCTCGATGGCGGCGG
>NZ_LZMF01000055.1:0-15328 GCF_001673565.1 Mycolicibacter sinensis | reverse complement strand
GCGCGGTGCTGCCGGGTTACGGGTGGATCTTCCCGCTGGGCAATGGCGAGGTGAACATCGGCGTCGGCGCGCTGGCCACCGTCAAACGGCCCGCCGACGTGGCGCTGCGGCCGCTGATGTCCTACTACGCCGACCTGCGCCGCGACGAATGGGGATTCGAGGGCCCGGTGCGTGCCCCGGCCAGCGCGCCGACGCCGATGTTCACCTCGCCATTGCCCAGCGGGAAGATCCACCCGTAACCCGGCAGCACCGCACCGTCGGGGGAACGCAGTTCCAGGTGCGAGGTCAGCCAGGGTTCGTCGCTGCGCGGGGAGGCCAGATATCCGCGGGCGGCCACCCCGTACACCGTCTCCTGATGCCATTGGCGGCCTAGTGCCCGGCCCAGCGTGGAGCGCGCGCCGTCGGCGACGATCAGCTGCCGGCACGCGATCTCGGTGCCATCGGCCAGCACCACCGCACGCACCCGACCCGACGAGTCGTGATGCACGCCGACGGCCTTGACGCCCAACCGCATCCGGGCCCCGGACTCCTCGGCGACCTTGCGGATCCGTTCGTCGAGTTCGGTGCGCGGTGCGGCGCTGCCGGTCGACGGGAACGACGGGCCGGGCCAGTCCACCTGCACCTCGCCGCCGAAGCCGGCCATCCGCAGGCCGCGGTGCCGGATGTGGCTGTCGAGCCACTCGCCGAGCCCCAACAATTCGAGCTGCTCGACGGCGCGCGGGGTCAACCCGTCGCCGCAGGGCTTGTCCCGCGGGAAGGTGGCCGTGTCGATCACCAGCACGTCGCGGCCCGCCCGGGCGGCCCAGGCGGCCGCCGCCGACCCCGCCGGTCCGGCCCCCACCACCACCACATCACCCTGCGAACTCACACTGACCAGTATGTTGGAGCCGTGAGGACACCGGCGAGTGTGGTGGCGGGGCTGGATTTCGGGGGCTTGGGCGACCCGGCGTTCGCGGGCAATGTCCGCGACGGGGTGGCGCGCATCGAAGAGCTGATGGACACCGAGTTGCGCGGCGGCGACGCGCTGATGACCGAAGCCGTCACCCACCTGTTCGACGCCGGGGGCAAGCGCTTCCGTCCGTTGTTCACGGTGCTGTCCGCACAGCTCGGCCCGGAGCCCGACGCCTGGCAGGTGACGGTGGCCGGCGCGGTGATCGAGCTGGTGCATCTGGCCACGCTGTATCACGACGACGTGATGGACGAGGCGCAGATCCGCCGCGGAGCGCCCAGCGCCAACGCGCGGTGGGGCAACAACATCGCGATCCTGGCCGGGGACTACCTGTTCGCGACGGCGTCGCGGCTGGTGTCGCGGCTGGGCCCGGAGGCGGTGCGGATTATCGCCGAGACCTTCGCCCAGCTGGTGACCGGCCAGATGCGCGAGACCCGCGGCGCCGCCGAAGGGGTGGACTCTGTGGAGCACTACCTGAAGGTGGTCTACGAGAAGACGGCCTGTCTGATCTCGGCGTCCGGTCGGTTCGGTGCGACGTTCTCCGGCGCCGACGACGCTCAGATCGAGCGACTGGCCCGCCTCGGCGGCATCGTGGGCACCGCGTTCCAGATCTCCGACGACATCATCGACATCGATTCCGACCCCGACGAGTCCGGCAAACTGCCCGGCACCGATCTGCGCGAAGGGGTGCACACCTTGCCGGTGCTCTACGCGCTGCAGGACAGCGGCCCGGACGCCGAGCGGCTGCGGGTGCTGCTGGCCGGCCCGGTCACCGACGACGCGGCGGTGGCCGAGGCGTTGGGGCTGCTGCGCGCATCGCCGGGCATGGCGCGGGCGAAGGAGACGGTGGCCGACTATGCCGCGCAGGCCCGCGCCGAGCTGGCCGCGCTGCCCGACTGCGTCGGCCGTGCGGCACTGGCCGGGCTGGTCGACTACACCGTCCACCGCCACGGCTGATCACCATGCGGAACCCCCGTTGTGCCCGCGGCGTTGAATGAGCAAGACCGCGGTTCTCCAAGGAGGAAGTCGATGACCTGGCACCCGCATCGCAACACGGCGAAGACGTTTTTCTTGTTGCTCGCCATGTCGGGGCTGATCGTCCTGGTCGGTCGAGCGTTCGGGCCCGGGATGATGTGGGTCGCGGTGCTGTTCGCCGTGGCGATGAACGCCTACACCTACTTCAACAGCGACAAGCTGGCGTTGCGGGCGATGCGGGCCCAGCCGGTCACCGAGGTCCAGGCGCCGGAGATCTACCGGATCGTGCGCGAGCTGGCCACCTCGGCCCACCAGCCGATGCCCCGGTTATACGTCAGCGACACCAACGCCCCCAACGCATTTGCCACCGGTCGCAGCCCCCGCCACGCGGCGGTGTGCTGCACCAGCGGGATCCTGCGCCTGCTCAACGAGCGCGAGCTGCGCGCGGTGTTGGGCCACGAGCTGTCGCACGTCTACAACCGCGACATCCTGATCTCCTGTGTGGCCGGTGCGCTGGCGTCGGTGATCACCGGGTTGGCCAACATGGCGATGTTCATGGGCAACCGCCGCGACGGCAACCCGCTGGCGATGCTGCTGGTCGCGTTGGTGGGGCCGCTGGCGGCGTCGGTGGTGCGACTGGCGGTGTCGCGGTCGCGGGAATATCAGGCCGACCAGTCCGGTGCGGTGCTGACGGGTGACCCGCTGGCGCTGGCGTCGGCGCTTCGCAAGATCTCCGACGGAGTGCAGGCCGCCCCGCTGCCGCCCGAGCCGGAGCTGGCCAGCCAGTCGCATCTGATGATCGCCAACCCGTTCCGGGTCGGGGAGAAGGTCGGGCAGCTGTTCTCCACCCACCCGCCGATGGCCGACCGGATCCGCCGGCTCGAGGAGATGGCCCGCGGATAGATCGGGCCTGACCGCCCGTCCGCCGATCCCGTCCGTTCTCCCCAGCCGCCAGCCGCCAGCTGCGCGCGCCCCTTTGGTCCCGGTGGCCCCACCCATCACTTCCACCCCCGCTCCTGGGGATAGATGTTGTGTCGAATCGGATAGCGCATGCGCTACTACCGGCCATGAACCATTACACGTACCGGGCCGAATGGTCGCGCGAGCACGGCGAGTACGTCGGGCGCTGCCTCGAACTGCCGTTCCTCAAGCATTGGGCACCGACCATGCGCGATGCCATCGCCGGGGTCGAGGAGGCCGTCGACGAACACCTCGCCGAGCGGGAGGGCGAAGACGTGCCCGCTCCGATCACCGACCGGAAGTTCAGCGGCACCTTCCTGGTCCGGACCTCACCGTCGCTGCATGCACGGCTTGCCGTCGAGGCCGCCGACCAGAACGTGTCGATGAACCACTGGATCGTCCAGAAGCTCGCCGACCGCCCGCCGAGCAGCCTGCTGGACTGGTGATACCGCCGGCGCTATCCGAATCGAACTCATCACACCCCTCCTCCGAGGGTGCCAAAGTGACGCCTGTGACGGCAGCGCCCCGGGCTCAGAACCCGCTGCCCTCCACCTCATGCCCGGGCGCCTCGGCGATCAGCCCGCGGTAGGCCTGCTCGACGGTCGAGCCGTGGTTGATCACGCCGTCGACCTCGCGGGCGATCGGCATGTTCAGCCCGTACTGCGCGGCGAACTTCATGATCACGCTGGCGGCCCGCACGCCCTCGGCGACCTGGTTCATCGACGCGATGATCTCGTCGATCGACTTGCCCGTCCCCAGCTGTTCGCCGACGAACCGGTTGCGGCTGCGCTGGCTGGTGCAGGTGACGATCAGATCGCCCATGCCAGCCAAGCCGGCGAAAGTGTCGCGGGCGCCGCCCATCGCTTCGCCCAGCTTGGACATCTCCCGCACCGAACGCGACATCACCATGGCCCGGGTGTTCTCGCCGATCCCCAGCGAGTAGCCCATCCCCACCGCGATCGCGTAGACGTTCTTCAGCGCCCCAGCCATCTCGACCCCGGTCACGTCGTCGCTGGTGTAAACCCGGAATCGCTTGGTGCGAAAAAGCAATGCCAGCTGGGCCGCCAGATGCTGGTCGGGCATCGCCAGCACGGCCGCGGCCGCATAACCCTCGGCGACCTCGCGGGCGATGTTCGGCCCGGCCAGGATGCCGGCCGGATGCCCGGGCAGCACCTCGTCGACGATCTGCGACATCCGCATGTTGGTGCCCTGCTCCAGGCCCTTGACCAGGGACACCACCGGCACCCACGGCCGCAGCTCGTTGGCGAGCTCGGTGAGCACACCACGGAACCCGTGTGAGGGCACGGCCATCACGACGACGTCGGCGGCCTGAGCGGCTTCGGCGAAATCGGTGGTGGCCCGCAGGGTCTCGGACAGCACCACCTCGTCGCCCAGATAGCGGCTGTTGCGCTGGTTGTCGTTGATGTCGGCGGCGGTCGATTCCGATCGCACCCATTGCAGCGTCGGGGCGCGCCGCGAGCAGATCGACGCCACCGTGGTGCCGAACGATCCGCCGCCGAGCACGACGACTCTGGGTGTACGCGTAGCAGCTGCCATGTGCGTCAGCGTATTGCCGTCGCTGCCGTCATACCGGCAGTTGACGAAGTCGGTCCTACCCGGCCAGCGGTATCCGCTCGCCGGCCCGGCCGAACACCATCGACTCCTCGATCCGGTCGAAGCGGTAGTCCAGGGCGTCGGCGAAGTAGTTCTGCCGCACGTTCCAGGGCCGCTTGGTGCCGGACTTGGGCAGTGCGTGCAGTGCCCGCAGCACGTAGCCGGCCTGAATATCCCAGGCCGGCTTCTCGGTGAGCGGCTCGTCGCCGCGGTGCGGGTAGGCGTGGGTGTACCCGCGAGCAGCCATGTGCGACATCAGCTTTGCGGTGGCCCGGGCCGTCATGTCGGCGCGCAGCGTCCAGGAGGCGTTGGTGTAGCCGACGCACCAGAACAGGTTGGGTATGCCTTCGAGCATGTGCGCCTTGTAGACGAAGCGATCGGTGGGCTTGACCTCGGTGCCGTCCAGGCTGATCCGCACCCCGCCCAGTGCTTGCAGCTGCAGGCCGGTGGCGGTCACGACGATGTCGGCATCCAGATGTGTCCCGGACTGCAGGGCGATGCCGGTGGCATCGAAGTGATCGATCCGGTCGGTGACCATGTCCACGCGCCCGGCGCTGATCTCGCCGTAGAGGTCGGCGTCGGGAATCAGGCACAGTCGCTGGTCCCACGGCTGATACGGCGGCTTGAAGTGGGTGTCGACGTCGTAGCCCGGCGGCAGGTTCTGCACGGCCGTCCGGCGCAGCATCCACTTCAAGACCGCCGGCGTCTTGCGGGCCAGGAACCAGACCACACCCTCGAACAGGGCCATGGTGAACCGGATGATCGGGTGAGCCAGCTTGCGCGGCAACAGTTTTGCGACGGCATCGGTGAAACGACTGTATTTGGACGCCGAGATCAGGTAGGTGGGGGTGCGCTGCAGCAGGGTCACGTGGCCGGCCCGCTCGGTCAGCGCCGGAACCAGCGACATCGCCGTGGCACCGCTGCCGATCACCACCATCTTCTTGCCCGTGTAGTCCAGGTCCTCGGGCCAGTGCTGCGGGTGCACCACGGTGCCGGCGAACGTCTCGACGCCGGGGAAGTCCGGGGTGTAGCCGTCGTCGTAGTTGTAGTAGCCCGACCCGAAGAACACGAACCGGCCGCGGTAGACCCGTTGCGTGCCGCCCTCATCGGCGGTCACCGTCCAGGTGTCGGTCGCCGAATCCCAGTCGGCGTCGACGACGTGGTTGTTGAACCGGATGTGGGAGTCAATGCCGCGCTTGCGTGCGGCATCGGTCAGGTAGTCGCGGATCTCGTCACCGTCGGCCACCCGTTCGCGGCCCGTCCACGGCTCATACGGCAGGCACAGCGTGAAGATGCTGCTGTCGGAGCGCACTCCCGGGTAGCGGAACAGGTCCCACGTGCCGCCGATGCGCTCGCGGCGCTCCAGGATGACGTAGCGGGTGCCGGGGTTGCGTTCGGTGATGCGGTAGGCCGCGCCGATACCGGAGATGCCCGCTCCGATGATTACAACGTCGACGACATCTTCGGTGCTCACGCCCACCAGCGTAGGCATCGGGTCGGCGGCCGGCCAAGCTTTGGGCTACCGGTAGTTGACGAACTGCAGCGCCAGGTCGAGGTCGGCGCCCTTCAGCAGTGAGATGACCGCCTGCAGGTCATCGCGCTTCTTCGAGGACACCCGGATCTCGTCGCCCTGGACCTGGGTCTTGACGCCTTTGGGGCCCTCGTCGCGGATCAGCTTGTTGATCTTCTTGGCGTGCTCGCTGTCGATGCCCTGCTTGAGGCCGCCACTGACCTTGTAGGTCTTGCCCGAGGCCTGCGGTTCGCCGGCGTCGAACGCCTTCATCGAGATGTCGCGGCGGATCAGCTTCTCCTTGAACACGTCGACGGCGGCCTTGACGCGCTCCTCGGTGGAGCTGACCAGCTCGATGCTCTCCTCGCCCTTCCAGGCGATGGTGGTGTCGGTGCCGCGGAAGTCGAACCGGGTGGCCAACTCCTTGGCGGCCTGGTTCAAGGCGTTGTCGACCTCCTGACGGTCGACCTTGCTGACGATGTCGAACGATGAGTCGGCCACGCGATCTGTCCTCTCTTGATGATGTGCTGCCCGTTTGTGTTCGGGGTACATCCTCGTTGTAGTCTGCTAGGCGCGATACGGCAGGTTGCCCGAGCGGCCAATGGGAGCGGACTGTAAATCCGTCGGCGCAAGCCTACGCAGGTTCGAATCCTGCACCTGCCACCGAGGTCAGGCCCCTTTACCAGGGGCCTGATTGCGTTTACAGCTCCCCGGAGTAGTCGGCGGTCAGCCAGCGGTCGGGCCGGATGGTGAACAGCACACTGGCGGAGCCGTCCATGTTCGCGGCGAACGCCCGTCCGCCCTCCGCGCCGAGGTAGCGGGTGGCGATGGCCTCGCGTTGCTCCAGCGGGGCCGGGTTGGCGGCGTCGATGACGGTGCCCTCGACGATGACGTACTGATACGGCAGTTCTTCGCGCTGCACCACCAGGCTCACCGCGCCGGCCTGCTCGATGAGCTTGGCCTTGCGCCGGCCGGCGCCGGTGTTGACCAGAATGTCGCCGCCGGGGGTGTAGTCGTACCAGATCGGGACGCTGGCCGGGGGCCGGCCGTCATCGGCGGCCACCGACAGGACGGCGATGTGCTTGTCGGCCAGGAATTGCTGGCGTTCGGCTTCGGTGAAGGGTTTCGGCATGCCGACACGAACAGCGGAGGTCGTAGGGCTATTCCAGCGGCCGACCTGTTTTAGAGGAGAAACAGGGGTCCAAAGTCCTCTAGCGGGCCCAACATGGGTAAGGCTAGCCTTCCTTGCATGACGCTGCCGATGCCCGACCGCAAGACCGCTGACCTCCCCGGCCACTGGCTGTTCGCCCGCCTCGGCAAACGTGTCCTGCGGCCCGGCGGCCTCGGGCTGACCCACCGGATGCTGGCCGACGCGCAGCTGCCCGGCGCCGACGTCGTCGAACTGGCGCCCGGCATGGGCCGCACCGCAAAAGAAATCCTGGCGCACACTCCCGGCACATACACCGGCGTCGAGGCCGACGCCAACGCCGCCGGCGTGGTCCGCTCGGTGGTCGGCGACAAGGGCACGGTGGTCACCGGCGAGGCGTCGGAGACCGGGCTGGCCGCCGAGAGCGCCGACGTCGTCGTCGGCGAGGCGATGCTGACCATGCAGACCAACGCGCACAAGTCCGAGATCATGCGCGAGGCCTTCCGGGTGCTGCGGCCCGGCGGCCGCTACGCCATCCACGAGATGGTGCTGCAGCCCGTCGACGTGCCCGAAGCCGTCAAGGAGGAAGTGCGCACCGCGCTGGCCCGCTCCATCAAGGTCAACGCCCGCCCGCTGACGGCCGCGGAATGGGCCGAGCTGCTCAACGAGGCCGGCTTCACTGTGGAGAAGATCTCGTATGCGCCGATGGCGCTGCTCGAGCCGCACCGGCTGATCGCCGACGAGGGCCTGTTCGGGGCGGCGCGGTTCGTGTTCAACGTGCTGCGTGACTCCGATGCGCGGGCGCGGGTGCTCAACATGCGCGCGACGTTCCGCCGGCACCGCAACCACATGGGCGCCATCGAGGTGATCGCCGCCAAACCGGCCGCGTGACCCACTTGCGATGATGGACGGGTGACAACCCGCGACCGCGACGAAGCCGGCCGCCCCCGCAACGCCCGCCCGCGGGATCGGCTGGGTCGGCCGCTGCCGCGCGGCAGCAAGGGCGGGGTCGAAGGCGTTCCCGACGATCTGGACCTGCCACCGGCGCAGACGCTGGCCTATGCGCAGCTGTTGCTTGACGACGGTCTGGCGTTCAACGCCCATGAGGTGCTGGAAGCCGCGTGGAAACACCGGCCCGACGCCGAACGCGGTCTGTGGCAGGGGCTGGCGCAGCTGGCGGTCGGCGTCACTCACGTCCAGCGCGGCAACGTCATCGGCGCGGTGAGCCTGCTGCGCCGCGGCGCCGACCACCTGGCGGCGGTGCCCGCCCCGGCGCCCTACGGCATCGACCTTCCCGGCCTGTTGCACTTCGCCGCAGCCCTGGCCGACGACCTGGCGGCCGGCGTCGAGATCACCCCGCAGCGGCTGCATCCCCGGTTGGTCGCGTGAGCCTTCCGACGCACTGGACGCTCGCCGACGGCCGCGACCTGTTGTTCTTCTCCCTGCCCGGCCACACCCCGGCACCGGTGCCGGACCGTCGGCCGCTGCCGGCGCGAGACTCCCAACCTTCTGATCTGCGCTTCGACCGCACCACCGGCCAGTGGGTGATCATCGCCGCGCAACGCCAGGATCGCACCTACAAGCCGCCCGCCGAGGCGTGTCCACTGTGTCCGGGACCGAGCGGGCTGACCAGCGAGGTGCCCGCGCCCGACTACGACGTAGTGGTCTTCGAAAACCGGTTCCCCAGCCTGGCTGGCGCCGGGGGGACGGTCACCGCCCCGCCCGACGGCGCCGAATTTGTCGCCGCACCGGGAAACGGGCGTTGCGAGGTGATCTGCTTCTCGGCCGATCACACCGGCTCGTTCGCCGACCTGCCGGCGGCGCACGCCGCGCTGGTGGTGCAAGCCTGGCAGCACCGCACCGCTGACCTGCTGGCCCGCCCCGGGGTCGAGCAGGTGTTCTGCTTCGAGAACCGCGGCGAGGAGATCGGGGTGACGCTGGCCCACCCGCACGGCCAGATCTACGGCTACCCGTATCTGACCCCGCGCACCGCCACGATGCTGGCCCAGGCCCGCGAGCACCGAAACACCCACGGCACCAACCTGTTCGCCGACCTGCTGGACGCCGAACTGGCCGATGGCGCCCGGATCGTGGCGCAGAGCGACTGCTTCACCGCGTTCGTGCCGTTCGCGGCGCGCTGGCCCGTCGAGGTGCACCTGTATCCGAATCGGCGGGTGCACAACCTCACCGAGCTGACCGAGCCGGAGCTGGACGACTTCGCGGTGATCTACCGAGATCTGTTGGGTCGCTTCGACCGCATCTACGACGCCCCGCTGCCCTATATGGCCGCGCTGCACCAATACCGCGCCGACGGGGTGCAGGCCGACGGCTACTTCCACGCCGAGTTGATGTCGATCCGGCGCAGCGCCACCAAGCTGAAATATCTGGCGGCCTCGGAGTCGGCGATGGACGCGTTCATCGCCGACGTCACCCCGGAGTCGGTCGCGGCCAGGCTGCGTGAGCTGTGATCAGCTACTCCGCGCCGGGCCGGGTCAACCTGATCGGTGAGCACACCGACTACAACGAGGGTTTCGCGTTGCCGATCGCGCTGCCGCAGCGCACCAGCGTCACCTTCACTCCCGCCGAGACCGATACGCTCACCGTGGTTTCCGATCACGCCGACGCCTCGGTGCGCATTCCGCTGGTCACGGTCCCCGGCGAAGTCACCGGCTGGTCGGCCTATGTCGCCGGGGTGATCTGGGCGTTGCGCGAGCACGGTGTTGCGGTGCCCGGCGGAACCATGACGATCAGCAGCGACGTGCCGATCGGCTCGGGTCTGTCATCGTCGGCGGCCCTGGAGTGCGCGGTGCTCGGCGCCTTGCTCTCGGCCGCCGGGGTCCAGATCGACCGGATCGAGCAGGCCCGGATCGGTCAGCGCGCTGAGAACGACTACGTCGGCGCCCCAACGGGTTTGCTCGATCAGCTGTCGTCACTGTTCGGGGAGGTCTCGGCCGCGCTGTTGATCGACTTCCGCGACGTCGCGGTGCACCCGGTGCCCTTCGACCCGGACGCCTCCGGGGTGACGCTGTTGTTGTTCGACTCCGGTCAACGGCACGGCCACGTTGACGGTGAGTACGCCGCGCGGCGGGCGTCCTGCGAGCGGGCCGCCGCCGATCTGGGGGTGGGATCGCTGCGTGAGGTGCAGCACCGCGGCGTCGAGGTGCTCGAGGCCGTCAGCGACCCCGTCGACCTGCGCCGGGCCCGCCACGTGCTGACCGAGAACGAGCGGGTGCTGGATTTCGTTGCGGCGCTGGCGGAGTTGGACTTCGCCGCGGCGGGGCGGTTGTTGACCGCCTCGCACGCCTCGATGCGCGACGACTTCGAGATCACCACCGAGCATCTCGATCTGATCGTCGATGGCGCGGTGGATGCCGGCGCGTTGGGCGCCCGGATGACCGGCGGCGGTTTCGGGGGCTGCGTGATCGCCCTGGTGCCCACCGAGCTCACGCTCAAGGTCGGCGACGCGGTGCGCACCGCGGTCACCGGGGCGGGTTACGCCGAGCCGGAGCTGAGCCGGGTGTATGCGGCAGCCGGGGCCGGGTAGCGTCACATGCGATAGTCGGGCAGGTCGAAGTCGTCGCGCACGGTGCCGGCGAACAGGCGGGTCAACAGGCGCAGGCCCATCGCCCGGATCGCCAGATTGCGAAACCACAGCCCGAAACGTGTTCGGGTGGCGAAGAACCCGAGGAACTGCTTGGCGCCGGCTTGTTTGGTTTCGATGAACGGGCGCAGCCGGGCCTCGTAGGCGGCGAATGCCCGCCGATGGTCGCCACCGGCCCGCTGCAACTCCCCGGCAAGCACGTAGGCCTCGGTGATGGCCAGGCCGGTGCCCTCGCCGCCGAGCAGTGAGATGCACCCGGCCGCGTCGCCGATCAACAGCACCCGCCCCCGCGACCAGCGTTCCATCCGAACCTGGCTGACCACATCGAAGTACAAGTCCTCGGTGACGGCGGCCAGCAGCTGCGGGCATTCCCAGCCGGCATCGCCGAATCGGCGGTGCAACTGTGCTTTCGGGTCGGCCACGTCGGGGGAGTCGTCCCGGAACACGAACAGCACCAGGGTCCGGTCGTCACGCAACGCGACCCGGGACACCTGCCGACCGGGCACCGCGTAGCTCACATACGCCAGTTCATCGCGAGGCCGGTAGCCCTCGACGACGGCCGCGGCCACCTTGCAGCCCAGGTAGTGCTCGAAATCGGTGTCCGGGCCGAATACCAGCCGGCGCACGTTGGAGTGCAGTCCGTCGGCGCCGATCACCAGGTCGAAGTCGCGCGGCCCGGCGTGTGCGAAGGTGAGCCGGACGCCGTCGTCGTATTCGTCGATGGCGGTGATGCTGTCGCCGTAGATCATCTCGACGTCCTCGGCGATGCCGGCGTGGATGGTGGCGGCCAGGTCCCCGCGCGGCAGACTGGTGAAGTCGTCACCGAGCAGCTGCCCAAAGACGCCTGCGTCCAACGCCGCACGCACCCGCCCGTCGGCGCCGACCGATCGGACCGACTCGATCTGGTAGCCCTTGTCGAGGATCTGCGCCTCGATACCCATCCGCTGGGCCACGGTGTAGCCGACGCCCCAGAAGTCGATCATGTACCCCCCGGAGCGGAAGGCCGGGGCTTGTTCGATCACGGTCGGGGTATGGCCGGTGCGGTGCAGCCAGTACGCGAGCGCCGTCCCGGCTACTCCTGCACCGCTGATCGCGATCCGCATCGACTCAGATCATCTCGTTCTCTGTCAGCCAGCGCATCACCGGCCAGCCGACGAACACCGGCAGCCAACAGGTCAACACTCGGTAGAGCAATACTGACGGAACCGCCAGGGCGGCCGGGACGCCGAAGGCGGCCAGTCCACCGATCAGGGCGGCTTCCACCGCGCCGACCCCGCCGGGTGTCGGGGCGGCCGAGGCCAGGGTGCCGCCGACCATCGTCACCACCGTGACGGTGATGAACGAGGTATTACCGCCGAACGCCTCCACGCTGGCCCACAGCGCCAGTGCCGCACCGAGAGTGGTGCCGGCCGCGCCCAGCACGATCAACGCCAGACGTTTGGGTTCGCGGGCCAGCTCGATCAGGTCGCCGGTGACCTCGGTGAGCCGGGGACGCAATTCCGTCGTCAACCACCGGCGCAGGTTGGGCACGAGCAGGAAGATGCCGGCCAACCCCAGTACCACACCGGCGATCAGATACAGCATGGTGGCGCTGGGCACGAAATGCGACAGGTCAGCCCGGGCGCCCACGGCGGTGGTGAAGATGATCAGCAGGATCACGTGCACGATCACCTGCACCGACTGCTGCAAGGCGACCGCGGCGGTGGCCCGCAGTGCGCTCAGCCCGCCCTTGACCAAAAACCGGGTGCTCAGCGCCAGCCCGCCCACGCCGGCCGGGGTGGTGGTGGCGGCAAAGGTGTTGGCCACCTGCATGATCGCCAAGTTGCGGAACTTGACCGCACCGTTGGTGCAGGCCCACAACGCCCCAGCCGCGCCAACATAGGTCAGCGACGAGACCAGCAGCCCCAGCAGCGCCCATGACCAGTTCGCATGCCGCAGTTGGGAAAAGAACGTCGGCACCTGGCTGATGAACGGGTAGGCGACGTAGACCAGCCCGACCAGCAGCACCAACTGGATCAGCTGGCTGCGGGTGAACCGGGTGATGGTCTTGGTGTGGATTTCGTCGGTATTGGTCTGGCGCTTGACCTCTTCGCGAGCGGCGGAGATCACCGCACCGACATCGGGCACCGCCTTGCGAAGCCGCGATGGCACAGCCGATTTGGTGAGGCGACGGGAGGCGGCCAACACCGCGGTACGGCCGAAGCATTCGATGGCCGCGGCCACCGCCGACGACGCGTCGTATAACGACGACGTCGTCACCAGCAACTGGGCGATATCGGACTGCAGCTGACTGTCGGTGGCGCCGTACTCGGCGTTGCCGAATCCGCCGAACAGCACCCGGTCGCCGTGGACCGTCATCTCCTTGGCACGCAGATCCCCGTGTGAGATCTGCTGATCATGCAGCCGCCGCAGGGCGGCCCACGGTGCGCCCACCGGGGTACTGGCGGTGCACTCGGCGATCGGCACGCCGCGCGGCGGGGTGTGGGCGTACAGCGTCCAGCCCCGGTTCAGGGAGGCCACCGCGACGGTGTCGGTGTTGGCCACCCCGGTCTCGCCGATGGCGATCGCCATCAGCGCCCGATGCTCGACGGCGCGGTGCAGCGAGGCGTGCAGCGGCGCGGTCTCGGCGGTGCGCAGCCGCAGCTTGCGCCAGAGCTGACGCAACGCCCCGCCGCTGCGCTGGTTGGGGCCGTACAGCTCGATGATCGCCGGGTGCTTGCCGACGGTGGACAGCACCAGCGGCCCGCGCCCGGCCGGGCGGACCACGGTGAGCTCGGTGACATTGCAGCCGCGGCGGGCCAGGGTGCGCACGGTGCCATCCAGCGGCACCTCCAATGCGGGGGTGCCCACGATCAGGATCACCAGCGCTCCGACGAACCAGCCGACGGCCAGACCGAGCAGCGAGCGGGCCGGCACGATGGCGCTGACCACCAGGTGGATCGGCACGAACGCCAGCAGCAGCGCCCACCACCAGCGTCGCCAGCGAGCCGGTAGCCACGGACCGGAGACGGTGAGCATCGCTGCGAGCATCGCGATCCACCGCGGGTCGTCGAGGAACTGGGCCAACGTGGTGGCCAGCCGTTCGGACAGATCGAAGTGCCAGCGCGGCGCGGCCAATCCGTTGCTGCGGATGGACAGCGATGCCACCGCGAGCAGCCCGGCGACCGCGTAGGCGCCCAGCAGTTTCCATTGCCGGGAGACGACCAGGCCGATCAGGATCGCGAAGGGCAGCCCCACGATGGCGATGCCATAAGCCAGGTAGACCTGGTTGGCGTGGGTGGGGGAGAGCACTCCGACGATCTGGGAGACCGAGCGTTCCAGCGAGACCCATTCATAGCGGGTGACCAGCGAGCTGGTGATGACGGTCGCCAGGAACACCGCCGCCAGCACCAGACGCAGAATGTCGTTGATGCGTCGGGTCAGCGGTTGCAGCAGGTTGCCGGTGACGGCAACCTCGCGTCCCTCAACTCGCATGATCACTTTCGGTCCATCTGATGCCGCAGATTGCGGCTCGCCACAACTTAACCGGTGAGCTGGGGCGTCACGTCAGTTTGTCGGCGACATCGGGGGCGCGTCGCCGGGGGTGAGTCTCATCCGCCCCAGGCGTCACGGCGGGGCGGGGGTATGAGGTGTGCCCGGCTCTGCGCGACAACTCCTCAGAGCGGGTAGTGCACTCCGGTCATCTTCTCCGAGTAGTCCCACAGCCGGCGCCACAGCCGCTGGTCGCGCGACAGCTTGCTCGACGGGCAGGCACCGACCGGGCCGCGGGCCTGGTTCAGCTTCGTCGGCCCCCAGTAGGTGTCCGGGTCGACGTCGTTGACGGTTGCGGCCATCACGATCGATTCGGCGGCCCGCTCGGGCGGCTGGCCGATCACCGCCAGGCTGTACTTGGTGACCAGACCGGGCAGGGTTTTGTCGTTGTCGAACAGCTCGGTGTCCGACACGCCCGGGTGTACGGCGTAGGAGCGCAGCGGCGAGCCGGCGGCGGTCAGCCGGTGCTGCAGGTCGCGGGCGAACATCAGGTTGGCCAGTTTGGACTGCGCGTAGGCCAGGTTGCGCTGATAGAAGCGGTGCTCGTAGTTGAGGTCGTCGATCCAGAACTTCGGGGTCTGCTTGTGCGCGATGCTCGACACCGTCACCACCCGGTCGCCGATGCGGTCCAGCAGCAGGCCGGTCAGCGCGAAGTGGCCGAGGTGGTTGACGCCGAACTGCATCTCGAAGCCGTCGACGGTGCGCCGCATCGGGATGTTCATGATCCCGGCGTTGTTGACCAGCACGTCGAAGCCGCGTTGCTGCGCGGCGAAATCGCGCACCGAGGCCAGGCTGCCCAGGTCCAGCGCCGCCACCGTGACGTCGCCGGTGATGCTGTCGGCGATCTGCTGGGCCTTGGCGGTGTTGCGGCAGGCCATCACCACGGTGGCGCCCTTGGCGGCCAGGGTGCGGGTGACGACCTCGCCCAGTCCGCCGTTGGCCCCGGTCACCACAAAGGTGCGGCCGTGCTGGTCAGGTGTGTCGGCGAGTCGGAAAGCCATGGCCGTCACGTTACGCGACCCTCAGGTGCGGCCTTCGGTG
>NZ_LZMF01000054.1:0-1940 GCF_001673565.1 Mycolicibacter sinensis | reverse complement strand
ACCGCTTTGGATACCGATCTCACCGGCCACCGCCTTGCCCCGGCCCGGCGGGCGTGTCGGGCAGCGCGGCCGCCAGCCCCGGCACCGTATCGATGGTGACCTCGATCTGCATCCGGACCTTGTTGTCGACCCACGGAAACGCCGCGCTGGTCCGGTCCACCAGGCCGGACAGCCGGTCGTAGGCGGGTGCCAGGCTGCCCAGCGTGAACATCATCGGCACGCTGGTGTTGGTGATGCCCTCCAGCAGGGGGGACAGCCACGGCTTGTTCTTGATCACGATCTGGCCGGCGTCGCGCAACAGCTGCCCGGCCTGCTGCAGCACCGCGTTAGTCCGCTCGGCGCCGCCGGGCTGGACCAGAAAGTCCAACCCGTCGAGCAGGTTGTTGACCAGCCCGACCAGCGGGACGAAGTCGTTGACGCCGGTGACGAACGACGAGATCACTGCCAGCGACTCGGAGAACGGCACGGTTTGCGCGTCGGCCAGGATTCTGGCCAGGTCGAAGCTGGAGCGGGCCACCGGCTCGACCAGGTCGGTGTGCCGGCGCAGCGATTCGATGATGTGGGTGAATTCCGGGGAGTCGATGATCTGACCGATCCGGTCGCCCTGGCGCAGCAGACCGGTGATCGACGCCACCTGCACGTCGGTGTTCATCACCAGGGTCTGCTCGGGCCGCAGCGGGGCACCCCCGCCGCTGCTGACGAGTTCGACCGCCGCGCTGCCGAATACATTCGACGATGTGAACTGGGCCTTGGTGTCGGCGGTCAGCGCTTTGGCCTGGCGCGGATCGAGTTCCACTGTCATCTTCTGCTGGTTGTAGCCAATCGATTCCAGCGTCTTGACCGATCCGATGGACAGGCCGTGGAACTTCACCTCGGCGCCGGGCGCCAGGCCCTCACCGATGGTGTCGGTAATTACGGTCAGCCGGAAGGTGTCGGTGAAGCTGCCGACGGCCAGATGGTAGAGCGCGGTGGCCGCGATCGCAGCCACCGTGGCGACGATCAGGCCGCGGACGCGCAGGGCACGCGCGCTGGTGGCGCGCCCGCTGGGATCGTGGAAGGTCGGCATCGGCTACCCGGAAATCTGCACTCCGGGGTTGTTGCCCCAGAATAGGAGGGTCAGCATCATGTCGGCGAGCACCACGGTGATCAGGCTGGCGCGGATGGCGCGGCCCGACGCCTGCCCGACGCCCTCCGGACCGCCACTGGCGTAGTAGCCCTGGTAGCCGTGGATGGCGATGATCAAGGTGACGAAGACGGCCGCCTTGATCACCGAGCACAACACGTCGGAGGGCTGGATGAACGCGTCGAAGTAGTGGTAGTAGGTGCCCGAGGACTGACCGTGCACCACGTTGACCACCAGCGCGCAGGACAGGTAGCTCAGGATCAGTGTCAGCACGTACAGGGGAATGATGGTGATCATCCCGGCGATGACCCGGGTGGTGACCACGAACGGGATCGACCGGATGGCCTGCGCCTCCAGGGCGTCGATCTCCTCGGAGATCCGCATGGCGCCGATCTCGGCGGTCATCCGGGTGCCGGCCTGGGCGGCGAATCCGATCGCGGCGATCATCGGCGCCATCTCCCGGGTGTTGGCGTAGGCCGAGACGAACCCGGTCAACGGCCCCATGCCGACCATGTCCAGCGCGGCGTAGCCCTCGACACCGACCGAGCCGCCGACCGCCGCACCGAGAAACACCAGCACGCCGATGGTGCCGCCGCCGACGATCAGTGACCCGTTGCCCCAGATCATGTCGACCAGCAGCGCCCCGGTCTGGCGACGGTAGTGCGTGATGGTCCGGGGAATGGCGGCCAGCACCTGGATCAAGAAGGTGCCCTGGTGGCCGAGCCGCTCGAGCGCCGAGCCGGCCGCCCCGGCCGCCGAGGCCGACAGCCGCACCGGCCTGCCCAGGCCGTACGGCAGATGTCGTGTCGGGGTGGCC
>NZ_LZMF01000053.1:0-926 GCF_001673565.1 Mycolicibacter sinensis | reverse complement strand
GTGGCTGCCGACACCGCCGGGGCGGTGCCCCTGGTGGCCTGCGGCGCCAAGGCGGAGAGCCAGCAAGTCCTGATCGTTGACTCCGAGACCCGGTTGCGCCGCGGCCCTGAGGAAGTGGGCGAGATCTGGGTGTCCGGGCCCAGCGTCGGCGTGGGCTACTGGGGACGCCCCGAGGAGACCGAGCACGCCTTCAACGCGTACGTGGCCGACACCGGAGAGGGCCCCTACCTGCGCACCGGCGACCTCGGATTCGTCTGCGCGGGTGAGCTATTCGTGACCGGTCGGTGGAACGACCTGATCACGATCCGCGACATCAAGTACTACCCCAACGACATCGAGGACACCGTGGGCGGCAGTGACCCGGCACTGATGCCGGGCCGCACCGCGGTGTTCACGGTCAAACCGAACCCGCGCGCCGACGAGCAGCTGGTGATCGTGCAGGAGGTGAACCGCGCGTCGCTGAACTCCGACCTCAGCGGCGCCGTCGAGGCCATCCGCGCGGCGGTCCTTGCCACCCACAATGTTTCGGCCCACGATGTGCTGCTGGTCGAGCCCATGCAGGTCCCGACCACCACCAGCGGCAAGATTCAGCGCAGCGCGTGCCGGCAACGCTTCGTCGACGGCGGGTTTGCCCCGGTGGCGCAGTGGCATGCACCGCCGCCCGCCGCCACCCCGAAAGGCCCGCGGCTGAACTTCGGCAAACTGGCCGATGCGATGCGGAATTCGTTGCAGCAGCAGCGATCCCAGCGGGACTGAAACTCAGCCCCGCCCCGTTGTTTTCCGCCCGCGCTGCGCCAAGCCGGTCGCAGCGAGGCGCGCCAGGCCGCCCACCAGCGCACTCTTGACGTCCGGGGTGGCGTCTTTCGGCGGCGGCGCCTGCCACTGCGCCAGCGGCACCAGCTCACCGGCGAGGTACTTGTCCCGGC
>NZ_LZMF01000052.1:0-906 GCF_001673565.1 Mycolicibacter sinensis | reverse complement strand
CGCGAACATCTGGTTCACCACACCGTTGACCTGCGACCCGAAGTCAGAATTGATCCAGTCCTGCAAGGCCGCGTGCAGCGGTGTGTAGAAGTCGAACGCGGCAGCACCAGCGGCCGATCCGGCCAGCGCATCGCTGGACAGATCCGACGCGGTGAACAGGTCGTCGAAGTGCCCGGACAGGTTGCCCCACGCGGTGGGATCAAACAGGTCGGAAAGGAAGTCATCGAAGTCGGCATTGGCCGCCGGCGCCGCCGCCAACGGCGCCATTCCAAAGGCCAGGAACGCGCCGACTGTCGACGCTGCGCCCACGATCCGCCGGCTCGAACCGCCCCTGCCTGAACTCCTGCTGACCGTGGCACCGCGCCGAACAACCATCATTGCCCCCGTTCCCCGTATAAGCCCTTAGCGCTGTAACGCCTTGTTAACATGCGCATTAGGAACAGCACAGTAGTTGCGCTAGCGTCAATTGTCTACCGGAAGCCTACAAACTGCGACTATCTCATTCGTTTGGTACGGTTTTTCGCACTAGCGGTTCCGCTAGAGTCGCCCAATATGCACCGAAGTCGCTAGTCAGCGCAGGGAGGTCGGTCCGATGTCTTATCTTCTGGGAAAGCCAGGGAAGCGCCGTGCGCGCGGGCGCCGCGGCGAACTGAGGACAGCACCTGCAGCGCTGGGGATCCTCACAGCCGTCGGCCTCGCAACGCTGACGTCGGTCCCGGCCGCCCGGGCCGACTTCGACGATCTGTGGGCCGACCTGTTTGACCCGAGCGCCTGGGGCAACCTGAGCGATGACTTCAACGGTCTGTTCGTCGCGGCCGATCCGGCCAGCGATCGCTGGACAGATCCGACGCTGGTGCTGCCGCGTTCGACTTCTACACACCGCTGCACGCGGCCTTGCAGGACTGG
>NZ_LZMF01000051.1:0-8761 GCF_001673565.1 Mycolicibacter sinensis | reverse complement strand
GCCCGAACGTCTGCTCGACTTGCTGTTGCGCGCCGGGCCCTACCGCGACGGCGGCCACCCGCTGACCCTCGCCCGGGTGCGCGAGTATCCCGACGGGATGGATTTCGGGCCACTGAGCCCGCAACTCCCCGGGATACTCACCACACCGTCGGGGCAGATCGAGCTCGCCCCGACCCCGCTGGTGGACGATGTTGCCCAGCTGCGCACCAGCTTGCGGCCGCCCCGCAAACACAGCATGGTGCTGGTCGGGCGGCGTCACCTGCGGTCGAACAACTCCTGGATGCACAACCTGCCCACGCTGGCCAAAGGACCAGACCGGTGCACGTTGCAGATTCACCCCGCCGACGTCGCACGTCTGCAGCTCGGCAAGTTCGCCCGGGCGAGGGTCAGCGGGTGGCCGCCGTCGCGGTAGGGCCCGGCGCGCAACAGCAAGTCGAGCAGACGTTCGGGACCGCCGGGCTCGGCAGTCGAATCGCCGGCTGCGTGCCTGTCGCCGTTGACGGTACGGTTCAGCGTTTCGGCGACCATATCGTCGATGGCTTTCAGGTCGGCCGCGGCACCTTGCCGTGCCAGGATTCCGATCAAGCGCAGCAAGATCTGCCAGTCCGCCTGGTCGTCGGGCTGCGCGGGCAGCACCGGCGGTGAGTAGGTGGCGGTGTTGCGGATCGCGAAGTGGCCGAAGAACAAGTCGTAGTGGGGCTTGGTCAGCGGGGAGAGCGCCGGCAACAGTACGTGCGCGTGCCGTGTCGTTTCGTTGCGGTACAGATCCAGGCTGACCATGAGTTCGAGCTGCTCGAATGCCGCCGCGAGGCGAGAGCTGTTCGGAGCTGAGCGCGCCGGATTTCCGGCGACGGTGATCAGCGCCTTCACCTGCCCGGTCCCCGGGGTGTCGATCTCCTCGGCAAGGCACGCCAGCGGCAGCTCGCCGAGGGTTTCGGGGGCGCCGCGCACGCGGCTGCGCCATCGCCCGATCGCGGTGCCCGTCCGCCCGGCGGTCACCAGTCGCAGATCGGCCGCCGGGCGGGCGAACATGGCACCGCCGGGCCGATCGAGGTTGCCGGTCAGCACATTGAGGACATCAATTAGCCAGCTCGACACGGTGCCGAATCGCTGGGTGCAGGTGCCGGTGCGGCCGTAGACGGCCGCAGCAGACGCGGTGGCGAGATCACGCGCGATGCGGCGGATCTCGGCGTCCGGGATTTCGCAGTGCGGCGCAACAGCTTCCGGCGAGAACTCGCGCGTGACCTCTTCAACATCCTCGACGCCGCGAACGTGCGGGTCGAGCCTGCCAAGATCGACCAAGCCCTCACTGAACAGCACCTGCACCAACGACGCCAGTAGTAGCGCATCGGTGCCCGGCCGGATCGGGTAGTGCTCGTCGGCCTCTTGGGCGGTTCGCGTGCGGTTGGGGTCGACCACGATCAACCGTCCCCCGCGGCGCCGCAGTGCGCCGAGCCGTGCCCGCATACCCGGAGCGGTGAGCAGGCTCCCGTTGGACACCATCGGGTTGGCGCCCAAGATCAACAGATAGGAGCAGCGGTCGATGTCGGGCAGCGGCACCGTGTACATCCCCCCGAACATGAGTTGGCAGGCAACAAATTTCGGCATCGCGTCGACGGTGTTCGCGGTATAGATGTTGCGTGAGCCGAGGGCCCGCATCGCGGCACTGGCGTACAGCGTCGTGGCGAAGTCGTGTGCCACGGGGTTGCCGAGGTACAAGGCCACGGCATCCGCGCCGTGCCGGTCAATGATCGCGGTGAGTCGTTGATCGATGACCGCGAACGCCTCCGCCCAGGACGCGGGCCGGAGCCGGCCGTCGGCGCCGCGGAGATGCGGTGTGCGTACCCGGTCGGGATCGACGTGAAGCTCCTTGAGCCCGAAGGCTTTCGGGCACACATGCCCGCGACTCAGAACATGGTCGCGATTGCCGCGAATGGAGACGACCTCGCCGGCGTCCACGCTGCTCTCCAAACCGCAACCGGCCTCGCAGAGCGAACAGACATGCCGCTGAACTTGCATACCGGCAGTATAAACGTACTGACGGTATGTACCGCAAGTATGTACTGTGAGTAGGTTATGCTGGCAACCGTGACCGGCCCGCGTACCCAGGCAGAACGCACGCGCGTCACCATCGAGCAGATCGTGGCGGTGGCGCGCCGCTCATTCGCCGACGACGGCTTCGACGCCACCTCCGTTGATGGCATCGTTGAACGTGCCGGCATGACCAAAGGCGCCCTCTACCACCACTTCGCGGGCAAACGCGCGTTGTTCGCCGCGGTGTATGAAGCCGAGCAGCATGCGATCGGCCAGGCTGTGCTGCGCGCAGCCCGAGGCGGCGACAGCAGCTGGCAGAATTTCCTGACCGGCTGCCGAGCCTTCTTCGACGCTGTGCTGGATCCAGGCGTGCAGCGCATCACGCTGATCGACGCGCCCGCTGTCCTCGGCTGGGAGATGATGCGCAAGCTCGAGGACGAGCATGTCACGTCGCTGCTGCGGCAGGGTCTTTCTCAAGCGATCGCTGACGGCCACCTCGAACGCCAGCGCGTGGAGCCGCTGGCGCACCTCGTACATGGCGCGATGTGCGAAGCCGCGATGACAGTTGCCCGCTCGCCTGACCCCAAGCGCGCGAGCAAGGATTCGCTGGCGGCCCTGGAAAATCTGCTCAACGGTATCGCTGTTCGCCGCAAGCCCTGACCGCGTGTGATGAGGTCGGCCGGACTCGCTCGTAAGGCCTAAATGCTGTAGCGCCTCAGCCGCTGCAACCGCCGCATCCCGGCGGCGGCCACCTTCTCGCCAGCGGGCCGAAGGGCCTCTTCGAGCCGAGCCTGAACGTCCGCGGTGTCGAGGTGCGTGCCAATCGCGACGAGGTGGCTGGCCCCGGCACCCGCAGGCGCGGTCACCACGTGCACCGACGTGCCGACCACATTAAAGAGGTAGTGGCGCTTGCCGATCGCAACCGTGCCCTTCATTCGGTAGACGCCCTGCGGCGGCTGCTCGAGCAGGTCGATCAGCGAACCGGGGTCCACGGCGCCGTCGCCGACGACGGTCACCGACGTCGCATGTACGTGGTCGTGGTGTTCATCGTGAGCGTCGGCGGCCTCGTCGATAAGCAGCTCCCGAAGCGACATCTGCCCGGTTTCGCCGCCGTCGGTGACGTCGTAGAGCAACCGGGGATCGACCCGTCCCGCCACCGCACCCACCACGTGAGCGTCGGGATTCAGTTCGCGCACACGGGCTTCGACCCGACGAAGGGTCGCGTCGCGGGCGTCCTCGGCGATCCGGTCCAGCTTGTTCACCACGACCAGGGAGGCCACGCCGTAGCGCGGCGGCGGGGCGGACCCGGTGTCGACGGTGTCGAAGTGCTCGGCTGCATCGATGACGTCGACGACACCGCCGTGGCGTATCCGCTCCACCCCGCTGAACCGGATGACCCGCGATACCGCCGCCGGCTCCGCCACCCCGCTGGCCTCGATGATGATCGCGTCGAGGGCGAGCTTCGGGTCGGCCAGCTTCTCCAGCGCCTGGTCAAGCGCGCCGTCATCGGGCAGATGGCAGATGCAGCCGCCGGCGATGGACATCGGCTCGTCGACCTGGCCCGCCACCAGTCCGGCGTCGACATTTAGTTCACCGAAGTCGTTGATAACGACCCCGATTCGCGCTCCCGGCGCCCGCAGCACATGGTTGAGCAGCGTGGTCTTGCCCGCCCCGAGGTACCCCGTCAGCGCGATGACGGGGATGGCGGGCGTGTTGCGGTCGGCCACCCGGCCATTATCGACAGCGCCCGCACGGGGTCGAAGCCGGCCCTTCAGTTGCCATACAGATGCAGCGCCCGCCCGGTGACGGTGGCCACGTCGCCGCTGAGCCCGGCGATGGGCGGACCACCGCGCTGATGGATCACGTTCGCGAGCACGACCACGTACGTGTCCGACCCGGGGTCGACCCACAGCGTCACTCCGGTGAACCCGGTGTGCCCGAAGCTGCCGATCGGAAAGATCATCCCGCGCGGCCGGGAGTGCGGCGTATCGATGTCCCAGCCGAAACCGCGGAGATCCTGTCCGGCGATCGCCGGATAGTGCGCGGCGAGCAGCGGATCGGCCCTATTGGGTGAGAGTGCATTCGCCTGTTGCGCAGCGGCGTTCGCGGCCACCAGCTGTGCTGCGTCGTGCCCGGGCTGCTGAGGTGTCGTCATCAATTCCACGGTGGATCGCCGCAGCGGAAACGGGCTCGGGCGCCCGGCGAGCCGATCGAGTAGGGCCTGGGCGTACCTGCCGATGTCACTGGCGGTCGAGAACACTCCGGCGCTGCCGGCCACCCCTCCCATGCGGCGTGCCGTCGGGTCATTCACCGTGCCGCGCAGCAGCTGATCGTAGTCCGGATTGATCCCGGGAGTGTCTTCGTCATGCGCCGTCGGCGCGATGCGGGCCAACAGGTCGGTTCTCCAGCCACCTGCCGGGCACTCGCCGTCCGGGGATGCGCTCGCGTCCAATGCGATAGCAGTACCGCGGATCTGATGCGGGCCACACGCTCTGGCGGCAGGCAGGTAACGGGTGTCGGTCATGCCCAGCGGCGCAAAAACGTTGTCCTGCACGTAGGTGTCCAACGGTTGGCCGGTCATCGTCTCGACCAGCGCGCCCAGGATGATGAAACCGATGTCCGAGTAGTGGAAGATCTCGCCGGGGCCGAACTCCAGCGGTGCGGTCAGTGCCCGATGAACACCACCGGCCTTGTCGGGCTCGGTCAGGCCCCACGGACCCTGGTGGCTCAAGTCGCCTCCGATGCCCGAGGTGTGGGTGAGCAGCATGCGTAACGTCACCTGGGCGCGCCGGGGGTCGCCTGCCTCGTTGAACTCCGGCAGGTAGGTCTGGACGGGTTCGTCGATTTGGACCCGGCCCTGTTCGTACAGTTGCAGGACCGCGACGGCCGTCGCGAGGCACTTCGTCAGCGACGCGATGTCGAAGATGGTGTCCTCGGTCATCGGCTCGGCGGGGGCAGGCGATCCGTCAAGCCACGGTTCGTCCGCGAGCTTGCGCGCCCCGAAGGCCTGGCTGAACACGATCGTGCCGGCGTGCCCGATCCGGACTACTGCACCGGGCAGCCGGGGAGCCGCGATCGCGTCGTTCATCAGCGCAGAGACCGGCGCGACCAGCTCCTCGCGAGGTGCGTAGGGCGCATCCTCACGAGGTATGACGGGCACTGTGGTGGACGCGGTGCTGGCCGGCGGTGGCGGGTGCTGCGGGAAGCTGCACGACGGAACCGGCGCCAGCACGAGCGCGACGCTTCCCACGGCGCAGGCCTGGAAGATGCGCGATCTCGCCACCGTCACAGCATCGACGGATCGGCCCCAGTCGTCCAGCCCGCGTCACCGGTTGGGGCGGGCAACGTGATGATGGCTCCAGACCGCATCATCTCGCTACCCTCGATATGTGCCGGACCTAACGAACCCGCCGCCCGCTCGACGTCTGCGCCGGGAACCGGAAGTGAAACCCAGTGCTTCGAGCGATGCAAGCCCCATCGTTCTCGATGTGGAGGGCTCCGGTGTCCAACCGCCGGTCACCCCTCGGGTGCGTCGGGCGTTCTGGCTACTGGAGCGACTCGCGCCCGCCATCGGGTCGCGGTGGGCGATCGAACTGTGGTGCACCCCGCCGGTCATGGATTCCAGCCTGCGGATGCCGCCCGGCGTCCCGCCCGGCCAACCGTTGGAAGCGCATTGGGACGGACACCGGATCGTGGGCGAGTCCTGGGGCGAGGGGCCGCCGGTCTATCTGGTGCACGGCTGGGGTGGGCGTCGGCCTCACCTGGGGATGTTCATCAAACCTCTGGTCGAATCCGGGCATCGGGTCATCGCGTTCGACCTGCCCAGCCATAACGAGTCCGATCCGGGCGTGCTCGCACCGGGTCGCACCACCGCCATCGAGTGCGCCGAAGCGGTCGCAGCCATGATCCGCACGCACGGGCCGGCCCGCGCGGTTGTTGCCCACTCCCTGGGGGCCAATGCGACCGCGTTCGCGGCGTCGTGGGGCGCGACGGTCGGGCGGTTGGTGTTCCTGGCGCCGATGGGCGAGTTCCCGATTTACCTGGATCTTTTCGCCGCGCGCCACAACTTCGGCCGACGGATACGCGCCGGCCTGCATCGACGCCTTGAACGCCGGATCGCCATGCCGCTCGAGGACACCAACATGGTCCGGATTGCCGAGCGAACCGACTATCCGCCGCTGCTGCTCATCCACGACCCCGATGACCCCGACACTCCCTATGCGACGAGCGAAAAGGTCGTCGCCGCATGGCCGGGCGCACGCTTGATGACGACGGCAGGGCTCGGCCGGCTGGCGCATTTCCGAATCTTGCGGCACCGTCCCGCGATTCGCGCGGGCGTCGAATTCATCGGTCCCGCAACGGTTTAAAAAAGCCGCTACGAGGGTACTGCCCTGCGGGCATTTTCTCACCGGCGCCGGAGAGCCGAACCGCTCATGCAGCATCGGCGGAGCAGCGGCGATCTCCCCTACACTCGCGGGCGATCCGAATCCGACCGAAAGAGGTGATATGGCTATGCCAGAAGAACTCGATCGAGGGTCCGCAATCCACCTTGCCGTCACCACGGCATGGCTGGCGGGCGCGGTAGCAGGCGCCTGGCTGCTGGGTTGGGCGCTGTATTGGCTGCTGCAGCGCGTCAGCCGGCGTAGCGGACTGCTCAACGACTTCGCGGCTTTGACCCGAATGCCGGTCCGGGTGATCCTGATGGTGATTGCCGCGCGCATCGCGGTCAGTGCAACCGTCCCGGCATCGACGCCCGGCCGTGGTGGAGTCGATCAACTGTTCCACATCTTGATGATCGCCGCCGTGACGTGGTTGTTCGCCGCTTTAACACTGCTGGCAGAGCGACGCGCCATCGCCCGCTTCGCGGGCGGCCAGTTGCAGGTAAGCGATGCGGACCGGTTCCAGCGGCGGGTCAAAACGCAGATCACCACGCTGCGGCGGCTCGCGATCGCCGTCGTCGTCGTCCTCGGCACGGCCGCGGCGCTGATGACCTTCCCGTCCTTCACCCAGATCGGCACGACGATGTTCGCCTCGGCCGGGATACTTTCGGTGGTCGCTGGCCTGGCCGCCCAAACCTCACTGGGCTCGGTGTTCGCCGGCATGCAGATCTCGTTTTCCGACGCCGTCCGGGTCGGCGACGTCGTGGTGCTCGAAGGCGAGTGGGGACGCATCGAAGAGATCACGCTGACGTATGTCGTGGTCCAGGTCTGGGATCAGCGACGAATGATCCTCCCGACCACGTACTTCACGAAGACCCCCTTCGAGAACTGGACCCGCCGAACGACCGAGTTGCTCGGCACCGTGCAGCTCGACGTCGACTTCGCCGCACCGGTTGATGCGATGCGCGCCGAGCTGGACCGGCTGCTCTCAACGAGCGACTTGTGGGACGGTCGATCCAGCGGGCTGGTGGTCACCGACGCCGTCGACGGCTACCTTCGGGTGCGGATCACGGTGAGCGCGGCCGATTCCGGTGCGTTGTTCGACCTCAGATGCGTTGTTCGTGAGGGCATGGTCGAGTGGTTGCAGCGCACGCACCCCGCGGCTTTGCCGCGCTGGCGCGTGGAGCAACCATCCGCAAGCGTCCTGGCCGGCGATTCCGATCGGGTCAGCGACACGAAAACACCTGCCTACGCGCATTAGCCGGCCATCGTGCCGATCTTCGATCACCGCGACCGTATCGACATCGCCATGCTGGCGGTAGTGATCGCGGCCATGCACCTGGTCGGATTCGGCACCCTGGTCCTGATCGCACCACGCGGCTACCACGCGGGCACCGAGGCGTTCGGCATCGGGCTGGGCGTGACCGCCTACCTGCTCGGACTGCGGCACGGATTCGATGCCGACCACATCGCGGCAATCGACAACACCACCCGCAAACTGATCAGCGACGGGCAGAAGCCCAAGTCCGTCGGTTTCTGGTTCGCGATGGGCCACTCCAGTCTGGTGCTGTTAATGGCCGTCTTGGTTATCGCGGGTGCTCGCGTGGCGGGGACTCTGGCCGACGACACTTCACCGGCCCAGCGCGTGCTGGGCATCGCCGGCATCACGGCTTCCGGGCTGTTTCTCTACCTGATCGCGATCATGAACATCGTTGCGATGGTGGGCATATTCCGCGCGTTCACCCGATTGCGACGCGGCTCGTATTCCGAGGACGACCTCGAGGCGGCGCTGGGAGACAGGGGCATATTGGCTCGGCTGCTGCGCCCGATCATGCACCGGATCAGGCGTCCATGGCAGATGTTCCCGGTCGGCCTGTTGTTCGGGATCGGCTTCGACACCGCCACCGAGGTCGCGATCCTGGTACTGGCCGGCAGCGGCGCGGCTGCCGGTCTGCCGTGGTACGCGGTCCTGGTGCTGCCCTTGCTGTTCGCGGCCGGGATGGCGCTGACCGACACCGCCGACGGGCTGTTGATGACCGCCGCCTACGACTGGGCCTTCATGCAGCCCGCCCGCAAGCTCTATTACAACTTCACCGTCACCGGCCTGTCCGTCGCGGTGGCACTGCTGATCGGCACGATCGAGCTGGTGACGGTCCTGCACGAGGACCTGCATTGGGAGGGTCCGGTGAGCACCTGGATCAGCGAAATCAGCCTCAATAACGCCGGGCTGGCGATCGTCGCGCTGTTCGCCGTCACCTGGCTGGGCGCGATCGGCTACTGGAAGGCGGGGAAGCTGGAAACCCGGTGGGCGACGAGTTCCCCGACGCTACGCCTCCGGCGGGAACCAG
>NZ_LZMF01000050.1:0-33723 GCF_001673565.1 Mycolicibacter sinensis | reverse complement strand
ATCCGCCAATGGTCATCAGGTCCTTGCACCGGCCGGTGACGAACAGCTCGCCGTCCCGGAAGAACCCCAGGTCGCCACTGCGCAGGTAGGGGCCCTCTCCGGTGTCGGCCACGTACGCGTTGAAGGCGTGCTCGGTCTCCTCGGGGCGTCCCCAGTAGCCCACGCCGACGCTGGGCCCGGACACCCAGATCTCGCCCACTTCGTCAGCGCAGCAAGGCAGCCGGGTCTCCGGATCGACGATCAGCACCCGCATCCCGTCCAGCTCCGCGCCGCAGCCCACTATCGCCACGGCGTCGGCATCGTCGGCCGCGACGTCGATCACCTGATTGCGGCCCAGCGCGTTGCGGTCGACGTAGCGCACCCCGGCGACTTCCGGGCTCTGCATCGCGGTGACCAGCAGTGCGGATTCGGCCAGACCGAAGGCGGCCTGGATGCCGTTCAGCTGAAATCCGGCCGGGGCGAACGCCTCGGCGAAGTTCTGCAGAGTGGTCGCGCGGACCGGCTCGGTGCCGATCCAGGCGTGCGTCAGGTTGGACAGGTCCAGTGCCGCGCGCTGGGCCGGTGTGGTGGTCTTGACGCACAGGTCGTAGGCGAAGGTCGGCGCGCCGGTGATCGTGGCGCGGTGCCGCGACAGCATCTCCAGCCAGCTCGCCGGCCGCTTGATGAAGGTGTTGGGCGGCATCATGTAGGTCGTGACGCCGACGTAGACCATCTCCAGGACGCCGCCGATCAGGCCCATGTCATGGTGCTGCGGCAGCCACCACACCGCTACGTCGCCGTCGTGGCCCTTCCACCGCTGGCGCACGACCTCCATGTTGTGCATCAGGTTGGCGTGGCTGACCATGACGCCCTTGGGGGATTTGGTCGATCCGGAGGTGTACTGGATCAAGGCGATGTCATCCGCGTCGATGTCCGGCGCGACCCATTCGGCGGCGTCCGCGGCGGGCTGGTCGAGCGTGCACCACTGCAGCGGGCGATCCGTGGTCAACGCGTCGATCGCCGGGCGGATCCGGGTCTGCATCTCGGCGGTGGCCAGGGCGAAGTCGGCCTGGATGTCGGTGGCGATCTGCTTGAGCCGGGACAAGGTCTCGTTCATCGGCGCGGCGATGGCGCCGGCGTAGACGCAACCGAAGTAGCCGACGGCGTTGTCCAGGCCCGGCTCGCAGGCCAGCAGCACCCGCCGTCCGGCGGCACCGCGCCGTTGCAGCTCGGCTGCGAGGGCCCGGGCGCGCGCGTCCAGCTCGCTATAGGTGATGCGACTTAGCTTGGGACCGCCGTCCGGGCTGAAGCCGAACGCGACTTTGTCGCCGTAACGCTCGGCCTGCTGCTGCAGCAGGTTCATCAGGTTCGTTGCGCTCATGATGGCCCCACCTTAGCGACCCCCACCTCTCGGAATATCCGTTAACAAAAACCTGAGAAATTGATTTTCGCCCGAACGGACGCATCAGTGTGATAGGTCTACGAACGTCCGCTACGTCGGACATGTATCGCTTCACGTGTGATTTCCGGGCGTTTTGCGGCCTATTTTCATGAGAAAAATTCCGCTTCGACAAAGTTAAATACTCATGTAAAGTTCAGCAACGTCCATGATCAGTTTCCGTAGGAGAGCATGATGCAGCTGGCGCTTCGCCCGTACGTCACCCCCGGCGTCGTCATTGCGGGCGCCACGCTCGTGGCGGTCAATGCGGCCGTCCCGACGGCCGTTCTGAAGCCGCCAGCCGAGATCCGCGAGGTCCTGCCCGACGTCCAGCACCGTCCGGTGGCGCTCACCGCCGGGCCGGACTTCTTCCAGCCCTACGTCGACCTGTTCAACAACACCGCCACCAACTTGGTGGCGATGGGGTCGGACAACGGCTGGGGCAACCTGATCATGCAGATCCTCAGCGATCCGGCGTCGTTGTCGAAGTTGCCGGAAGTGATCGACTTCCTCACCGACCCGATGCCGCAGATCAGCGGCAGCGACCCGATGATGGTCATGCTCTCGCCGCTGCTGACCATGGGCATGGGCCTGATCGGCCCGCTGGTCGCCGTCAACAACGCCTGGCACGACATCAACGAGCAGATCTGGAACCCGACCAACCCGATGGACCCGTTCGCGGCGATCTTCACCGCGCCGGCCGTCTTGCTCAACGCCTACCTCAACGGCACCGACACCCTGGACATTCTGGGCATCCACATCCCGGCCTGGAACGGCATCCTGGTCCCCGGCCAGAACCTGCAACTCGACCTGACCACCGGCGACGTGGTCGAGGGCCTGAAGATCGGTGATCAGACCGTAGCCAGCCTGCTCGACCAGACCGGGATCGGCACGATGTCGGTGGCGGGCATGCTGACCGGCCTGCTGGACAGCCTGGGCCTGGGCAGCCAGACTCCCGTCGACCTGCTCGACTCCCTCGGGTTCGCCGACCAGCAGATCTCCAGCGTGTTGTCGACCGTGCTCGACGCCGTCGGGATCGGCGACCCCACCATCACCGACATCATGAGCCAGTTGGGGATCGGCGACGTCGAGGTGGCCGACCTGGTCATCGACCTGACCCGCGCGCTGGGCTTCGACAACCCGACGGTCACCGGCATCGCCGACAGCATCGGCGTGGCCGACCTCAAGCTGGCCGACCTCGGCATGAGCGTGTTCAACGCGCTGGGCATCGGCGACCCGACCGTCAGCGGTCTGCTCGGCCAGATCGGCGCCGACGACCTGACGCTGAACGGACTGCTGACCACCGCGGTCGACGCACTCGGCCTCGGCGGGCAGACCCCGGCCTCCCTGATCGACGCCCTCGGCGGTGGCGACCTGACCAGCCACGAGGTGATCACCTCGCTGCTCGGCGGTCTGGGCCTGGGCAACCAGACCCTGTTCGACCTGCTGAGTCAGGCAGGCGTGGCCGACGCCGACATGGGCCAGATCGCGATCGCCATCCTCGGCGACGCCGGCAACACCTCGATGAACGACGTGCTCGAGGCGGCGGGCTTCGCCAATGTCACGGTCAAGGACCTCACCGACATGATGGGCCTCACCAACCTGTCGCTGGGCACGATATTCGGCAACCTGCAGAGCATGGGGGTCATCGGGAACCTCACGATCAACGACTTCATCGCCGCCACCGGCGGCACCCCGCTGGCCAAGGGTGGCGACACCTCACTGATCGAAGCGCTGGGCGGCCAAACCCTCGGCCAGATCCTGGGTGACCAGGGCCTGCTCGATCAGCCGCTCTCTGCACTGCTCGGCGAGATGGGCACGATGTCGCTGGCCGACATGATCCGCGAGAACTTCTCGATGCCGCTGATCGACATGCTCGCCGGCTCCGGCATGGCCGACATGACCCTGAACGACCTGGTCCTGTCGATGATGCCCAACCAGCCGCTGACCGAACTACTCGGCGACATGGGCAACACCACCCTCGCCGACCTGATCAACCAACTCGTCCCGGCCAACGTGACCATCGTCGACATGCTCAACGACGCGGGCATCGGCGATCAGCACATCAGCGACCTGCTCAACCAGTTCCTGGGTGACAAGACCGTCGCCGGCGCGCTCGACGACGGCGGCATGGGCAGCATGCACCTCGACGACATCATTCGGCAGGCGCTGGGCGGCCAGAGCCTCAACGACATGCTCGGCGAGTTCGGTATCGGCGGTCAGTCACTGAGCGACCTGTTCGACCAGTTCTTCGGCGACTTGACTGTCGGCGGCGCGCTCATCGACGTCGGCCTGGGCGATCAGACCCTCAACGAGCTGATCGACTCCCTGTTCGGGGCGTCGACCGTGAGCTCGCTACTCGGCGACTTCGGCGCCCAGACCGTCAACGAACTACTGGAGTCCATGGGTCTGGGCGACCTCACGGTGATCAACGCCCAGATCGAAGAATTCTTCGGCTCGATGGCCTACTTCATCGACGGCCTGCCGAACCAGATCGCGGCGGTGCTCGGTGCTTAAACAACTCCAGCGCCCCAACAACTTTGGAGCTTCCGTCCGGGAGGGCATCATGCAGCAGACACTTCGTCCCTACGTCACCACCGGCTTGGCCATCGTCGGGGTGGGGCTCGTCGCGGTTCCGTCCGCGGGGTCGCAGCTGCCGCACCTACAGCGGCTCGCCGCGGTCGAGCAGCGGGCCGTCGAGCTGACCGCGGGCGGCGACTTCTTCTCGCCGTACACTGACCTGTTCAACAACACCGCCGCCAACCTGCAAGCGCTGAACCAGAATTCAGTCGACATGTGGGGCTTGCTGCAGCACATCTTCACCAACCCGCAGCAGGCGATGGCCGGCATCCCGGACGTCATCAACATCTTCACCAACCCGCTGCCCACCATCGACGCGCAGCTCCTGCCGTTCCCGGCCGACATCAGCGTGCAGCTGCCCATGTGGCTGAGCTCGATGCTCGCCGGGGTGGGGCCGTGGATCAACGTCTTCAACGCCATGCAAGATCTGATGGGCCAGATCTTCAACTTCCAAGACCCGATGGCGGCGCTCTCCGCGTTGTTCGGTGCGCCGGCGACCCTGCTGGACGCTTTCCTCAACGGCCACAGCAGCTTTGACCTCGGCGGCTTCAGCATCCCGTTGTTCAACGGTCTGCTCACCTCGGCTCCGCTCGGCATCAACATCGATGTCGGCACCATCGTCGACGCCAGCGGAATGGGCAACGAGACCCTGACCGGCCTGCTCAGCGAGATCGGTATCGGCGACACCCCGTTGGACACGCTGATCATCGATCTCCTCGACCAGCTCGGCTTCGGTCACATGACCCCGGTGGACCTGCTCAACGACTTCGGGATCGGCACCGAGTCGCTGTCCAACCTGCTCATCGGCTTGTTCAACGAGGCCGGCATCGGCAACCCCACCATCGCCGAACTGCTGTCCGACCTCGGCGGCATCAACCCGGACGACTCGATCGCCAGCCTGCTGATCGCACTGCTCAACTCGACCGACATCGGTAACCCCACGCTGTCCGAGCTGATCCTGGACCTCGTCGGCGGTGACGAGCAGTCGGTGGGAGGGCTGATCAAGGACCTGCTCGGCGCTTCGGGCAGCGAATCCCTCGCCAGCCTGGTCGACCCGACCTGGACCATCGGTGGCCTGCTGACGGATGCGATGGGCAATCCCCCGCTGACCGATTTCTTCGAGCAGCTGGGCCTGGGCAGCATGACCCTGGGCGCCATGGTCGGCGGCATGTTGGGCGAGATGGGCGATGACACGTTGCTCGAGCTGCTCAACAACGGATTCCTCGGGCCCGACATCACCGGCAGCACCGGACTGTTGGAGATGTTGAGTTCGATGTTCCCGCCCGGCACCACCTTCAGCGACTTTATGGGCGAGTTCGGCGACCAGACGGTCGGCGAACTGCTGGCTTCCATGCCGGTCGGCGAGAACGAACTCGGCATCGACCCGCTCACCTCGATGGTCGACATCAAGTTCACCCAGCTGATGTCGATCGCCGGCATCGGCGACACCCCGCTGGCCGAGCTTGCACCGGACCAGGCCAGCCTGATCGAGAAGATCGGTAACCCGACGCTCAATGCGCTGTTGGGAACGAACACCGTCGGCCAGACCCTGACGAACCTGCACCTTTACGACATGACGATGGCTCAGGCCGTCCAGGCCATGGGCCTGTCCAACTACCAGTTGGAGACGCTGTTCGAAGGCTTGGGCAACCTCAGCGGCAACGTCACGCTGGAGCAGTTCTTCACCGACTTGGGCTTCAACCCGACTCTGTCCGAGCTCCTGGAGCGCCTGCTCGACGGCATGGGCCTGGGCGACGTCAGCCTGCTGACCCTCTTCGCCGATTGGGGCATGGGCAGCATTGGGCTGGAGAACCTGATCGATGCGCTGGGCTTGGACAACATGAACATCTCTTCGATGCTCAGCGCTCTCGGCCTGAACAACATCGACCTGGACATGTTCATCGACCGAATCGGGTTGAGCGGCATCTCGATTGCCGGTCTGCTCAGCGATTTGGGTATGGACAACAGGCACCTCGACGAGGTCATCAACGACCTGCTGGGCGCGACGTCGATCGGGAGCATGCTCGGTGGCCTCGGTCTCGACGAGGTGCATCTGGACACCTTCATCACCGACTTGATGACCAGCGTGCTGGGCGACCCGACCGTGGGAACGTTCCTGGGCTGGCTGGGCCTGGACAGCAACGATCTGAGCACCATCGTGGCGAACCTCGGTCTGGGCGATTGGTCGATCAACTCGCTGCTCACGGATCTGGGCTTGGGCACCACCACCATCGACGACCTGCTCAGTGGACTGGGCCTGTCGGATGTGGGCCTGGTCGATGTCAACGCCGACTTCTTCGGGCTGCTTCCCGAGTGGTTCAACAACATTCCGCAACAGATCGCCGAAGCGCTGGGCTTCTTCGGCTGATTCTGCTGCTACGGCAAGCCCATGTTCCTCCAGAACTAAACGACAACAGAGCTAGCACACCTGTGGGCCAGCACAGATAGGAAATCCCAAATGGCTGTAGGGCGTAACACTTCGGGCAACGGTCTCCCACGTCGGCGGCAGCGCCGGCGACTGCTGGGTGCCAGCAGCGCGGTGGGGGCGTTTTTGGCGTTTGGGGTGGCGCCGGTGTCGGTGGCGCCGGTGGCGGCCGCTGATGAGTTGGATTGGGCGGTTGATCTTCTCGGTTCGGATTTGGCTTCGGCGCTGGGGGATTTGAGTCAGGCGTCGTCGTGGGAGACGTTGTTTGATGCGGGCTCGTGGGAGCCGTTGTTGGCCAATGTGGGCTTGAGCTTTGATGCGTCGGTGGCGGAGTTGCCGGGTTCGGCGGCTGCTGATGACTGGTTCGGTTCGTTGTTCTACCAGCCGTTGCATGATCTGGGGCAGCAGTGGATCTTGAGTCCGTTTGGCGCTGAGGTCAATTCGTTTATCAACATGTTCGGTTTCGGTCAGATCCTGATCGGTAACGGCGCGGACGGTATTGATGGCGGGTCGTTGGCGGAGGCTGCCGGTGGCGCGGGTGGTTTGTGGTTCGGCGACGGTGGTGCTGGTGGCACGTCGGCGGATGGCCTCGGTGGTGTCGGTGGTGCGGCGGGCATGTTCGGCGATGGTGGCGCCGGTGGTGCGGGTCTTGATGGTGGTGATGGCGGCGCCGGTGGTGCTGGTGGCTGGTGGATGGGTGTTGGTGGTGATGGCGGTGCTGGTGGTGGCGGCATCGATGGTGGCTCTGGTGGTCATGGTGGTGTCGGTGGTGCCGGTATCGGCTTTATGTACGGGGTGGGCGGCAACGGTGGCCTGGGCGGCGATGGTGCCGTGGGTGCGGCCGGCGCCGTGGGCTTGGCCGGTGTTGATGGCGGTGTGGGTGCCGCTGGTGGGAATGGCGGCAATGGTGGTGCCGGCGGTAAGGGTTCGTGGCTGATCGGCTCTGGTGGCCAGGGTGGTGCTGGTGGTCAGGGCGCCAATGGTGGTGCCGGTGGTGACGGCGGCGACGGCATCGACGCCACCGCTCCGGGCGCCGCCGGCGGTGCCGCCGGCGACGGCGGCAACGGTGGTGCCGGTGGTGCGGCCGGACACGGCGGCGCCGGCGGTTCCGGTGGCCTGATGGGCTCCTCGGGTACGACCGGTGCCGGGGGCAATGGCGGCAATGGTGGTTCTGCCGGTGTCGGCGGCACCGGCGGCGACGGCGCCGATGGTGATGGGACGTATGTCGACGGTGGTGCCGGCGGTCGCGGCGGTGATGCCGGTGTTGCCGGTGCCGGCGGCAACGGCGGTTCGGGCGTCACCAACGGCACGGCCGGCGCTGCGGGTGCGGCGGCGACCGACGGTGGTAACGGCGGCCGGGGCGGCGACGGCTTCGACGCCGTCACTCCCGGCACGACCGGTGGTGCCGGCGGTGCCGGCGGTGCCGCCGGCAACCTCGGTAATGGTGGCGCCGGCGGCAATGGCGGTGCCGGTGCGGCCGGTCTGGCCGGGCATACCGGTGTCACTGGTGATGGCACCACAGGTTCGGCCGGTGGTGCCGGTGGTGTCGGTGGCGCCGGCGGTGCCGGTGGTTCGGACGCCGGCAACGGTGGTGCCGGTGGTGCCGGCGGCCGTGGCGGTACCGGTGGTGTCGGTGGCGCTGGTGCCGACGGCACCGCGGGTCTGAACGCGGCAGCCGGTAGCGGCGACAACGGTGGCGACGGCGGTGACGCGACCAGCACCGCCGGCAACGGTGGAGTCGGTGGTGTCGGTGGTGCTGGTGGTGTCGGTGGCGCCTCGGCGCACGGCACCGCAGGCGCGCACGGCGCCGGTGGCATCGGTGGCGACGGTGGTGCCGGTGGTGCTGCGGGCAACGGTGGTGCCGGTGGTGACGGTGCCGGTGGCGGCACGGCGGCCGCGGCCGGTGCCGGCGGCAAGGGCGGCAACGCGATCGACTCCGTGGCCGGTCTCGGAGGCGCCGGTGGCGCCGGGGGCTTCAGCGGCGGCTCTACTCAGGCGGCCTCGGGTGCTGTCGGAGCCGACGGCGTCGAAGGTAACGGTGGCGCCGGCGGTGCCGGTGGCGACGGCGAGATCCTTGGCGACGGCACCGTGCAGGACGGTGGCCACGGCGGTAGCGGTGGCGACGCCGGCACCGATGGCGACGGTGGCGCAGGCGGTGCCGGTGGCCGCGGTGCGGCCGGCCCAGACGGTGTCACCGACGCCAATGGCGACGGCACTTCGGGCGGCGCGGGTGGCGCCGGCGGTGCGGGCGGCATCGGTGGTGCAGGCGGCACCAACTCGGGCACGGGCGGGGTAGGCGGTGCCGGAGGGACCGGCGGCGCCGGCGGAAACGGTGGCGCGGCCGATGACGCGACGGTGGCCGGTGGCACCGGCGGCTTCGGCGGTAGCGCCGGTGCCGGCGGGATCGGCGGGGACGGCGGTGCGGGCGGCACCTCGGCGATCGGTGCCGGTGGTGCCGGTGGTGCCGCGGGTAACGGCGGCGCGGCGGGACAGGCTGCCGCCGGTGGCAAGGGTCTGGGCGGCGGTGACGTCGACGCGGCCGGCGCGGGCGGCCAGGGCGGCGACGGCGCAGTCGGCGGTGCGGCCGGTGCGGCCGGTGTCGGGACTGATGGCGGCGCGGCCGGCAGCGCGGGCAACATCGGTGTGGGCAGCAATGGTGGTGCCGGTGGCGCCGGTGGTGACGGCAGTGGTCTGGCCAGCGACGGCCTGACCGGGCAGGCCGGTGGCGCGGGCGGCCAGGGCGGCAATGCCGCCACCGACGGCGACGGTGGCGTCGGTGGCGCGGGCGGCCGGGGCGCTGACGGCACGTCCGGGATCACCGACAACAGCGGCAATGGGACCGCTGGCGGCAACGCGGGCGCCGGCGGCCAGGGCGGCGCCGGTGGCGCGGGCGGTTCCAACTCCGGTGACGGCGGTACCGGCGGTACCGGTGGACAGGGCGGCGCTGGTGGTAACGGCGGCGCGGCGGATGACGCGACAGTGGCCGGCGCCGCTGGTGGTAACGGCGGCAGCGCCGGCACCGGTGGTGCGGGCGGCAACGGCGGTGCCGGTGGCGCTTCGGTCAACGGCACCGGTGGTGCGGGCGGCGAGGCCGGCAACGGTGGTGCAGCCGGCGCGGCGGCGGCCGGCGGCATGGGACTCGGCGGCGGTGGCCTGGACGCGGCCGGCAACGGTGGCGCCGGCGGTGACGGTGCCGACGGTGGTGCGGCAGGTGTCGGCGGTGCCGGCGGAGTCGGCGCCGGCGAGGGTGCCGACGGTGGTGCGGGCCAGGCCGGCCTCAGCAGTGACGGCGCGGCCGGCGGTAACGGCGGTGCGGCCAGCGGTCTGGCCGGCGACGGTCTGACCGGTCAGGCGGGCGGCGCCGGTGGCCAGGGCGGCAACGCCGCCACCAACGGCAACGGTGGAGCCGGTGGTGCCGGCGGCGCGGGCGCAGATGCAGCGCACGGCACCACGGACGGGGCCGGCAACGGCACGACCGGTGGCGTCGGTGGTGCCGGTGGCGCCGGCGGTGTGGGCGGTGCCGGCGGGAGCAACTCAGGCAACGGCGGTGCCGGTGGTGCCGGCGGTGCCGGTGCGGTCGGCGGTAACGGTGGCGCGGCAGCCGACGCGACGGTGGCCGGTGCGGCCGGCGGCAACGGCGGTAGCGCGGGCACCGGTGGTGCGGGCGGTGCCGGTGGGGCCGGCGGCACCTCGGCCAATGGCACCGGCGGCACCGGCGGCGACGCCGGCAACGGTGGTGCAGCTGGTGAGGCGGCGGCCGGCGGCAAGGGCCTCGGTGGCGGCGGCTTCGACAGCGCCGGTAGCGGTGGTGCCGGCGGCAACGGCGCCGACGGCGGTGCGGCGGGCAACTTCGGAGCCGGCGGGGCCGGTGCCGAGACGGGCGCCGACGGTGCCGCGGGCGAGGCCGGCCTCAGCAGCGACGGCGCAGCCGGCGGTAACGGTGGCGACGGGAGTGGCCTGGCCAGCGACGGCCTGAGCGGTCAGGCCGGTGGTGCCGGCGGCGTCGGTGGTGACGCGGCCGCGGTCGGAAACGGCGGCACCGGTGGTAACGGTGGCCTCGGTGCGACCGTCGCCGGCATCACCGGCATGGACGGCAACGGCACCGACGGTTTCGTCGGTGGCGTCGGCGGTAACGGCGGCACCGGTGGCGCCGGGGGTACCACGTCGGGCAATGGTGGCGTTGGCGGTAACGCGGGCAATGGTGGCAATGGTGGCGCCGGCGGTCATGGCGCGGACGCGACCGTCGCCGACACCGCCGGCGGCTACGGCGGTAACGCCGGTGCGGGCGGTCAGGGTGGTACCGGCGGCACCGGCGGGGTGGCCAACAACGGCACCGGTGGCGCCGGCGGTAACGCCGGTGACGGCGGCGACGCCGGTGTCGCCGGTGATGGCGGTACCGGCCTCGGTGGAGGCGGCGCCGACAATGCGGGTGCAGGCGGTGCCGGCGGCGCCGGTGCCGAGGGCGGCGCCGCAGGTGCTGCCGGCGCCGGCGGTAACGGCACCGAGTCCGGAGCCCAGGGCGGCGCCGGCAACGGTGGCGTCGGCAGCGACGGCGGCGCCGGCGGCCAGGGCGGCGCTGGTATCGGCCTGATCAGCGCAACCAACACCGGCCAGGGTGGTGGCGCAGGTGGCGCCGGCGGCGACGGCTCGTCGACGGGCAATGGTGGTGCCGGCGGTGACGGCGGTACCGGCGCCACGGTGGACGGCATCACCGGCGGCGACGGCAACGGCACCGATGGCGCCGACGGTGGTGCCGGCGGTGTGGGTGGCGTCGGTGGCGCAGGTGGTTCCGTCTCCGGCAATGGCGGCGCGGGCGGCAATGGCGGCGCGGCCGGCCACGGCGGCCACGGCGGCAACGGTGCGGACGGAACCGCCGGAATCAATGCCGGCGCAGGCAGCGGCGGGAACGGAACCGACGGCGGCGACGCCGGCGACGGCGGCACGGGCGGCAACGGCGGTCAGGGCGGCGACGGTGGTGCGGGCGGTACCGCCACCAACGGTGCGGCCGGCGCCGACGGGCTTGGCGGTGTCGGCGGCAATGCCGGTGACGCGGGCAATGCCGGTAACGGCGGCCAGGGCGGCCACGGATCCGGCGGTGGCGCCGGCGTCAAGGCCGGCAGTGGTGGCGCCGGCGGCCAGGGCGGTGTCCGCGGCGAGGCCGGCGCCAGCGCCGGTGAGGGCGGTTGGAACGCCGGCCACACCGTGCAGGCTGCCGATGGTGCAGCAGGTGCCGCGGCCACCGGAGGCAACGGCGGTGTCGGCGGTAACGGTGGCGCCGGTGCGGTGCACGGTGACGGATCGCCTCAGGCCGGCGGGGACGGTGGCAACGGTGGCGCGGCGGGTCCGGTCGGCACCGGTGGCGCGGGCGGTAACGGCGGTATCGGCTCGACCGGTAAGGCGGGCATCGACGGCGCCGTCGATGGCGCCGGCAACGGCGGCAGCGGCACCAACGGCGGCCTCGGCGGCGAAGGCGGTAACGGCGGAAAGGGTGGCGACGGCGGCAGCGAGTCCGGTGATGCCGGCGCCGGTGGCGCCGGCGGCGCCGGTGGCGCGGGCGGTCGCGGTGGTTCCGGCGCGAATGGCGCCAACGCGACGTCGGTGCCGTCCGGCAGCGGACTCTCCGGTGGCGACGGCGGCTACGGCGGTGACGGCGGTGCGGGTGGCCTCGGTGGTAACGGTGGCGTCGGCGGTGTCGGCGGCACGGCCACGGACGGCAACGACGGCGCAGCCGGTGCCGGCGGTGTCGGCGGCCAGGGCGGCGCCGCGGGTAACGCCGGTAACGGTGGCACCGGTGCCAACGGTGCCGGCGGCGGCTCCAACGCGGTTGCCGGTCACGGCGGCAACGGTGGTGACGGTGGCGACCGTGGCGCGATCGGCCTCGGCGGCAAGGGCGGCCTGAGCGGCGACGGCCACCAGGCCGTCAACGGCGGCAATGGCGGTGCGGCCACCGGCGGTAACGGTGGTGCCGGCGGCCGTGGCGGCAACGGCGCGCTACTGGCCAACGGCAACCCGCAGAGCGGAGGCGCGGGCGGACTCGGCGGTGACGCCGGAACCTACGGCAACGGTGGCGCCGGTGGCGCCGGTGGTGCCGGCAGTGTCGGTGGCAACGGCGCCAACGGCACGGCCAGTTCGGTCAACGGTGTCAGCGGCCAGTCCGGTGGCTCCGGTGGCGACGGCGGCGCGGGCGGCAAGGGCGGCTCTATTGCCGGTAACGGTGGCGCAGGCGGCGGCGCCGGGGCTGCGGGCAACGGCGGCAACGGCGGCAACGGAGCCCAGGGCAAGGCGGGCCTCGACGCGTTGGCCGGCAGCGGCGGCGTCGGCAGCAACGGCGGCGCCGGCGGCAACGGCGGCAACGGCGGCAACGGCGGCAACGGCGGTAACGGCGGCGCCGGTGGTACCGCCACCAACGGCACGGCTGGCCTCAACGGTCTGGGCACGGTCGGCGGCAACGCCGGCAACGCCGGGACCGGCGCGGATGGCGGTCGCGGTGGCCACGGCGCCGGCGGCGGAGTCAACAGCATCGCCGGATCCGGCGGTAACGGCGGTGCGGGCGGCAACGTCGGCACGGCCGGCACCGGTGGCACCGGCGGCTTCAACGCCGACGGCACTCAGCGGGCCGGCGGCACCGACGGCGCGGCAGCCGCACACGGCGGTAACGGCGGTAACGGCGGCAACGGCGGCAACGCGCAAGGCACGCATCAGGCCGGCGGTAAGGCCGGCAACGGCGGCGACGGCGGCAACATCGGCAACGGCGGTAACGGCGGAAACGGCGGGTCCGGTACCACCGGCGCTGCCGGAGTCACCGGTGGCGACGGCAATGGAACCGACGGCGCTTCCGGCACGGCCGGCGCGGCCGGCGGTCACGGCGGTAACGGCGGCTCCATCTCCGGTAACGGCGGCGCCGGCGGTCACGGCGGTAACGGCGGCAGTGGCGGTAACGGCGGCAACGGCGCCCTGGGCACCAACGGTGCGGCCGGCGGCAGCGGCGGCGACGGCGGCAACGCCGCCTCCGGTGCGGCCGGCGGTAAGGGCGGCAGCGCCGTCAACGGCATCGCGGGCAACGGTGGCAACGGCGGCAACGCCGGCAATGCGGGTAACGGCGGTACCGGCGCCAACGGCTCGGGCGGCGGCACCAACGCGGTGGCCGGCGCGGGCGGCAACGGTGGTGACGGTGGCGACCGCGCCGCGGCAGGCGTCGGCGGTGCCGGTGGTACCGGAACGGGCGGCCCGGGTGCAGACGGCGCCAACGGCGCACTCGGGCTCGGCGGCAACGGTGGCAATGCCGGCCACGGCGGCATCGGCCAGGTACTCGCGGACGGTTCTTCGCAGTCCGGTGGTAACGGCGGCGTAGGCGGAGCGGCCGGCACGATCGGTAACGGCGGTGCCGGTGGTAACGGTGGCGCCGGCGCCCTGGGTGCCAACGGCATCATCGATGGCAGCGGCAACGGCACCGACGGTGCCGACGGCGGCATGGGCGGCAACGGTGGCGTGGGTGGTGCCGGCGGCACCATCTCCGGTAACGGTGGCGCCGGTGGCCGCGGCGGTGTGGGTGGTACCGGCGGCATCGGTGGCGTCGCTCAAGGGACCGACGGCCAGAACGCGGTCGCCGGCAGCGGCGCAGACGGCGGCCACGGCGGCAACGCGGGCGTCAGCGGTAACGGCGGTGCCGGTGGACACGGTGGCGCGGGAGCCCTCGGCGGCGCCGCCACCAACGGCACCCAGGGCAGCACCGGTGCCGGCGGAGTCGGCGGCAACGGCGGCGCCGGCGGTGACGCCGGCCGTGGCGGCAACGGCGGTGCCGGGGCCGGCGGCGGCGCCGACCACACGGCCGGTGACGGTGGCGACGGCGGCAGCGGCGGCTACGCCGGCTATGGCGGCGCCGCCGGCAATGGCGGGGTCGGTGGCAACAACACCATCGCGGCCGACGGCAAGGCCGGCGCCGACGGCAACGTGGCCACCGGTAACGGCGGCAACGGCGGCAAGGGCGGCGCCGGCGTGATGCTCGCCGACGGCGTCGCTCAGTCCGGTGGCAGCGGCGGTGACGGTGGTGCTGGCGGCGCTGTCGGTAACGGTGGCTCCGGTGGGGCCGGCGGTGCGGGCGCGACTGGCAGCAACGGCATCACCGAGGCGTCCGGTGACGGCACCAACGGTGTTGCCGGCGGCAACGGTGGCCACGGTGGTAGCGGCGGCGCAGGCGGAAGCCAGGCCGGTAACGGCGGCGCAGGCGGTGTCGGCGGCGCGGCCGGTGCGGGTGGTCACGGCGGCGATGCCGCCGACGGCACCGCCGGCGTCGACGCGGCCGCGGGCAGTGGCGGCAACGGCACCGACGGTGGCGACGCCACCGGCACGGCCGGCAACGGTGCGGCCGGCGGGATCGGTGGTAACGGTGGCTTCGGCGGTAGCTCCGCCCACGGCACGGCGGGCGCCGACGGCGTCGGCGGCAAGGGCGGCAACGGCGGCAACGCCGGTAGCGCCGGTGACGGTGGTCGCGGCGGCCACGGCGCCGGTGGCGGCGCCAACGCCGTGGCCGGATCCGGCGGTAACGGCGGCGACAGCTCCAGCACGGCAGGAACCTCTGGCGCAGCCGGGGCGGGCGGCTGGAACGCCGATCACACCACCCAGGCGGCCGGCGGGATGGCCGGGGCTGCCGGTAGCACCGGAAACGGTGGCGCCGGCGGTAACGGCGGTACGGGCACCAATGCGGTGCTCGGCGGCGCGGCGGCCCAGCAGGGCGGTGCGGGCGGCGCCGGTGGCGACGCGGCACTCAACGGCAACGGTGGTGCCGGCGGCACTGGCGGCGCGGGCGGAAACGGGGCCACCGGCACTGGCGGCAACACCGGCGCCACGGGTGGCTCGAAGGCTCCTGGCGGGACGGGCGGCAACGGTGGCGCTGGAACAGATGCTGCCGCCGGCGGCGCGGGCGGAGCCGGTGGTGCCAGCGGCACCGAATCGGGTAACGCGGGCGTCGGCGGCACCGGTGGTGCCGGCGGTAAGGGCGGTAACGGCGGTGTCGGTGGCACCGGCGGCACCGGTGGTGCCGGCTCCAAGGGCAACACCGCCGGGGCCGGCGGGCTCGGCGGCAACGGCGGTACCGGTGGCACCGGCGGGGCGTCCGGCGAGGGCGGCGCCGGAGGCGCCCTCCGCAACGGCAGCGGCACGGCCGGCGCCGACGGCGCCGACGGCGCGGTCGGCAAGGGCGGCGACGGCGGCAACGGCGGCAAGGGCGGCGTCGGCGGCAACGGCAGCACCGGAAAGAACGGCTGGTCCGCCGGCGCCGGCGGTAAGGGCGGTACCGGTGGCGGCGGCGGTGCCAGTGGCACCGGCCAGGCCGGTCTGCCCGGAGCCGGCGGGTCCACAGGTGGCGCGGCTAGCGGTACCGACAACGCCACACCCGGTCAGGGCGGTGCCGGCGGTGCAGGCGGCAAGGGCGGCGGATCATGATGATCCGCCGCCCTCGGCGACCGCTGTCAGCCGTCTTGGCGGTAGTCCGGAACGTCCTCGGGCGTCCTCGGCCAGGCGAACAGCGCGATGCGCTGGTTCCACTTCGCGACGTAGTGCTCGCCGAGGAAAGCCCCGCCCCGCCGCTCCCAGAATCGGCGCCCGTACGAGCTGTCACCGGCAAAGGTGTCGCCGATGACTCGTCGGCACCGCGGTTCGATCTCGAAGACGCTGTCCACGAATCCGCGAAACATGATCGCTCCGTGGCCATGCTCGACCATGTCGAGCTCGGCGATGGCGGCGTGCAACCCGATGTCGTAGGGATGGGCGTCGTAGACGGTGGCGATGTCGTCCTGGGCGGCCCGGAACAACTCCATGTATCCCATCGGACGTCCGTCGATGCTGAACACGTACGGCCGCGAGTAGTTGCCCTCCAATTGGATCTCCAGGTGGCGGCGCCATTGGTCGGCCGGGTAGTCGTAGTGCCAGGTCTCGGCGAGATGTCGCCGGTTCATCCACTCGGAGATCATCTCGGCGTCACCGGCCGGGTCTGCGAAACGCACACTGTACGGTTCGGGGAATATCGGCAGGGGCGGCGGCGGAACCGCGCGGACCTCGTCGGGCACGTCGGCCAGTTGCCGCGCCATCAGCGAACTCATCGCGCACCCGAACCCGTTGTAGCCGAATCGGTTTCGGTGAACATTACAAGCGCCTCCTGGAATTCCGTTGACGGCAGCGCCGTCGCCAATGGGTTCGCCAATGATGCCACGTCTACGTGCGGGTGTCAGCGTCGAAATACCGACCGGCACTCCAGCAGAACTTTCGTCCAGCGGTGTCGAGATCTCGGCGCCGAAAACAACCAAACGTGATCCGACACAACAGCACTGACATGGGTTCGTCGCAGAATAGGGAGTCCCACATGACTGACAAGCAGCACGGCACAAGGCGTCGTGGTCTCACTGCCGCGGGTAGCCGCCGGCGCCGCCGGGTGGCAGCTGCGGGTAGCGCGATGGGGGCTTTTTTGGCTTTTGGGGTGGCGCCGGTGTCGGTGGCGCCGGTGGCGGCTGCTGATGAGTTGGATTGGGCGGTTGATCTTCTCGGTTCGGATTTGGCTTCGGCGTTGGGGGATTTGAGTCAGGCGTCGTCGTGGGAGACGTTGTTTGATGCGGGCTCGTGGGAGCCGTTGTTGGCCAATGTGGGCTTGAGCTTTGATGCGTCGGTGGCGGAGTTGCCGGGTTCGGCGGCTGCTGATGACTGGTTCGGTTCGTTGTTCTACCAGCCGTTGCATGATCTGGGGCAGCAGTGGATCTTGAGTCCGTTTGGTGCTGAGGTCAATTCGTTTATCAACATGTTCGGTTTCGGTCAGATCCTGATCGGTAACGGCGCGGATGGTATTGATGGCGGGTCGTTGGCGGAGGCTGCCGGTGGCGCGGGTGGTTTGTGGTTCGGCGACGGTGGTGCTGGTGGCACGTCGGCGGATGGCCTCGGTGGTGTCGGTGGTGCGGCGGGCATGTTCGGCGATGGTGGCGCCGGTGGTGCGGGTCTTGATGGTGGTGATGGCGGCGCCGGTGGTGCTGGTGGCTGGTGGATGGGTGTTGGTGGTGATGGCGGTGCTGGTGGTGGCGGCATCGATGGTGGCTCTGGTGGTCATGGTGGTGTCGGTGGTGCCGGTATCGGCTTTATGTACGGGGTGGGTGGCAACGGTGGCCTGGGCGGCGATGGTGCCGTGGGTGCGGCCGGCGCCGTGGGCTTGGCCGGTGTTGATGGCGGTGTGGGTGCCGCTGGTGGGAATGGCGGCAATGGTGGTGCCGGCGGTAAGGGTTCGTGGCTGATCGGCTCTGGTGGCCAGGGTGGTGCTGGTGGTCAGGGCGCCAATGGTGGTGCCGGTGGTGACGGCGGCGACGGCATCGACGCCACCGCTCCGGGCGCCGACGGCGGTGCCGCCGGCGACGGCGGCAACGGTGGTGCCGGTGGTGCGGCCGGACACGGCGGCGCCGGCGGTTCCGGTGGCCTGATGGGCTCCTCGGGTGCCGCGGGAGCCGGTGGTCACGGCGGCAACGGTGGTGGTGCCGGCCAGGGCGGCAACGGTGGCGCCGGTGCCGACGGCGATGGCGCCCACATCGATGGCGGTGCCGGGGGCCGCGGCGGTGACGCGGGCACGGCCGGTGCCGGTGGTGCGGGTTCAACCCCGGGCACCTCTGGCGCCGCGGGCGCGGCGGCGACCGAGGGCGGTAACGGCGGCCAGGGCGGCGACGGGGCCGACGCCACCGTCATCGGTGGTGCCGGTGGTGCCGGTGGCCGCGGTGGCGATGCTGGCAACTTGGGCAACGGTGGCGCCGGTGGCGCCGGTGGTGACGGCGCGGTCGGCGTGGCCGGAAACACCATTGCCTCCGGTAACGGGACAACCGGTGGCACCGGCGGTACCGGTGGTGTCGGTGGCGCCGGCGGTGCCGGCGGTTCGGACGCCGGTAACGGTGGCGCAGGTGGCGCAGGCGGCCGTGGCGGCACCGGTGGTGTCGGTGGCGCCGGTGCGGACGGCACCGCGGGTCTGAATGCGGCAGCCGGTAGCGGCGACAACGGTGGCGACGGCGGTGACGCGAACAGCACCGCCGGCAACGGTGGGGTCGGCGGTGTCGGTGGTGCTGGTGGTGTCGGTGGGGCCTCGGCGCACGGCACCGCAGGCGCCCACGGCATCGGTGGTATCGGTGGCGACGGTGGCGCGGCCGGCGCAACAGGCGTCGGTGGTAACGGCGGTGATGGCGCCGGTGGCGGTACCGGGGCAGCGGCCGGTAACGGCGGTAACGGTGGCGCCGGCGGTGCGGTCGGCACCGGTGGCGCCGGTGGCGCCGGCGGCTCCAGCGGCGGGTCGACGCATGCGGCGTCGGGTGCTGCGGGAACCGACGGTACCGGCGGCAACGGCGGTAACGGCGGTAACGGTGGCAGCGGCCTGCTTCTTGGCGACGGCACGGTACAGGCCGGCGGCCAGGGCGGTAACGGCGGTGACGCCGGAGCGATCGGTGACGGTGGTGCCGGTGGCATCGGTGGCCAAGGCGCGACCGGTCAGGCCGGAACCACGAACATCAGCGGCAACGGCACGGACGGTGGTGCGGGTGGCGCCGGCGGTGCGGGCGGCACCGGTGGCGCCGGCGGTACGACCTCGGGCAACGGTGGCGCCGGTGGTATGGGCGGCGTAGGTGGCACCGGCGGCGCCGGCGGCCACGGCCTCGACGGCCAGGAGGGTGTCGACGCGGCGGCCGGCAGCGGCGGCGACGGCACCGTCGGTATCGGCGGTGGCGACAGCGGCAGCGGTGGTGCCGGTGGTGTCGGCGGTCAGGGTGGTGCCGGTGGCACCGCCACGGCGGGCAACGCCGGCGCTGACGGTGACGGTGGCACAGGTGGTACCGGTGGCGCGGCCGGTGATGCCGGCAACGGCGGTCGCGGCGGTGATGGTGCGGGTGGCGGCAGCAACGCCACGGCCGGATCCGGTGCACAGGGTGGCACCGGCGGCAACCGCGGCTCGGCCGGTGCCGGTGGTGCCGGTGGCTGGAACGCAGACAACAGTGCTCAGGCCGACCAGGGCGCGAACGGCGCCGAAGGCGGCGGCGGCAACGGTGGCGCCGGTGGCCGCGGCGGCGACGGCGAGCTGCTCGCCGGCAACGTGACCCAGGCCGGTGGAAACGGTGGCGCCGGTGGCGCGGCCGGTACCGACGGCGACGGCGGCGTCGGTGGCGCTGGTGGTAGCGGCGCTGCAGCGGCCGACGGGATCACCGTCGGCTCCAACGGCACCACCGGCGGAAACGGTGCGATCGGCGGCGACGGCGGCGCGGGTGGCCTCGGTGGCTCGAACTCGGGCAATGGTGGCGCTGGCGGGGCCGGTGGTCAGGGTGGCGCCGGTGGCAACGGTGGTGCAGCACTCGATGCCACCGACGCCGCGCTCGACAGCTCCGGCGGTAACGGCGGCGGCGCGGGTGCCGGCGGCGCGGGCGGCAACGGCGGCGTCGGTGGCGCAGCGGCCAACGGGACCGGCGGTACCGGTGGCGCAGCGGGCAACGGCGGCAACGCCGGTACCGCTGCAGACGGCGGTCAGGGCATCGGTGGCGGCGGTGCCGCCAACGCCGGTAACGGCGGCAACGGCGGCGACGGCGCCGTCGGCGGCGCGGCGGGCAACGCCGGAGCCGGTGGCCTTGGGGCCGAACAAGGCGTCGATGGCGCGGATGGCACCGCGGGTGCGAACGCGGACGGCGCCGACGGCGGTCGCGGCGGCGACGGCTACGGCTTGATCGGCGGATCCAGCACCGGCCAGGGCGGTGGCACCGGTGGCCAGGGCGGCAACGCGGGCGCGATCGGCAACGGCGGCGTCGGCGGTACCGGCGGCACCGGCGCGACCGTCGACGGCATCACCGCCGCCAACGGCAATGGCACCGACGGCTTCGCCGGTGGTGTCGGTGGCGACGGCGGCCAGGGTGGCGCCGGCGGCAGCACCTCCGGTGACGGCGGTGCGGGCGGCGTCGGCGGTATCGGTGGCCAGGGCGGTGCCGGCGGAGCCGGCGCAGACGCGACGGTCGCCGACACCGCGGGCGGCAACGGCGGTAACGCCGGGGCCGGCGGTAACGGTGGTAACGGTGGCCAGGGCGGTGCCGCCACCGACGGCACCGGCGGTGCGGGCGGAAACTCGGGTAACGGCGGCAACGGCGGCGTCGCGGGCGGCGGCGGTAAGGGACTTGGTGGCGGCGGTGCCGGCACCGCCGGAGCCGGTGGTAACGGCGGCACCGGTGCCGACGGTGGTCTGACGGGCACCGTCGGGAGCGGCGGAGCGGGCACCACAACCGGTGCCGACGGCAGTGCCGGCCAGGACGGCGTCGCCAGCGACGGTGGTGTCGGCGGCCAGGGTGGCGCCGGTGAAGGTCTGATCGCCGGCGGCAATGTCGGCCAGGGCGGTGGCCATGGCGGCCTCGGCGGCAACGCGTCCGCGGTCGGTAACGGCGGTACGGGTGGTGCCGGTGGCGTCGGTGCGACCGTCGACGGCATCACCGGCGGTGACGGCAACGGGACCGCCGGCGCTGTCGGTGGGCTCGGCGGCAACGGTGGAACCGGTGGTTCCGGTGGCACCACGTCCGGTAACGGTGGCGCCGGCGGTAACGCCGGTAAGGGCGGCAATGGTGGTGCCGGTGGCACCGGCGCGGACGCGACGGTGGCCGACACTGCGGGCGGCAACGGCGGCGACGCCGGGGCCGGCGGCCAGGGTGGTGTCGGTGGCCAGGGCGGTGACGCCGTGGCCGGCACCGGCGGTATCGGCGGTAACGCCGGTGACGGTGGCAACGCCGGTGCGGCAGGTGACGGCGGTGCGGGCCTCGGTGGTGGCGGCGGCGCCAACGCAGGAGCCGGCGGCCTGGGCGGTAATGGCGCCGACGGCGCCGCGGCAGGCGTCGCGGGCACGGGCGGATCCGGCGTGGATGGCGACGGTGCCGACGGCAGCGACGGCGTGGCCGGCATCGGCAGCGACGGTGGTGCCGGTGGCAATGGTGGCGCGGGTGTGGGCCTGATCAGCGGCACTGATACCGGCCAGGGCGGTGGCGCCGGCGGTCACGGCGGTGCTGCCGCTTCGGTGGGCGCCGGTGGTGGCGGCGGCAACGGTGGCGCAGGTGCGGCCGGCATCGCCGGGATCACCGACACCGATGGCAATGGCACCAACGGGACCCACGGCGGCGTCGGCGGTGCGGGCGGTGTCGGTGGTGCGGGCGGCACGACTGCCGGCAACGGCGGTGCGGGTGGCCAGGGCGGCGTCGGTGGTGCGGGTGGCAACGCCGGCCACGGTGCCGATGGCACCGCTGCCCCGGTCGTGCCCGGCACTGGGGCATCCGGTGCCGACGGCACTGACGGCGGCAACGGGGGTATCGGCGGTAACGGCGGCGTCGGTGGCGACGGTGGCGCCGGTGGTATCGCCAGCAACGGCAGCGCCGGGGTGGACGGATCCGGTGGCCAGGGCGGAAACGCCGGCAACGCCGGTAACGCCGGCAACGGCGGACGCGGTGCCGACGGCACCGGCGGCGGTACCGGTGCGGTCGCCGGTTCCGGCGGCAATGGTGGTGACGGCGGTGTCCGCGGCACGGCGGGTACCGCGGGTACCGGCGGCTGGAACGCCGGGCACACCACCCAGGCGGCCAGCGGCAACGCCGGTACCTCGGCGATCGGCGGCAATGGTGGCGCCGGCGGTAAGGGCGGCACCGGTGTGCTGCTCGCCGACGGCACCGCGCAGGCCGGTGGCGCGGGCGGCCACGGCGGTGACGCCGGACCGGTCGGCAACGGTGGTGCCGGCGGTAACGGTGGTGCCGGCGCTGTCGGGGCGACCGGGTCGACGGCCCTGGCCAACGGCGGAACCGGTGGCAACGGCGCGGCCGGTGGTAACGCGGGCAACGGCGGTAAGGGTGGCTCGATCTCCGGTAACGGCGGTCAGGGCGGCGTCGGTGGTGCCGGCGGCAACGGTGGCGCCGGCGGCGCCGGCGTGCAAGGTCTCGCGGGGGCCGACGCTGCCGCGGGTAGCGGTGGCGACGGTGGCGACGGCACCGACGGTGGCAACGGCGGCCAAGGCGGCAACGGCGGCGTCGGCGGCAACGGCGGTCAGGGCGGTAGCGCGACCAGCGGCACCGCCGGTCTCGACGGCAGCGGTGGTATCGGCGGCAACGGCGGTGCGGCCGGTGCCGCAGGTGACGGTGGCCGCGGCGGCAATGGTGCCGGCGGCGGCAGCGAGGACACCGCGGGGCACGGCGGTAACGGCGGCGCCGGCGGCGACCGGGCCGCGGCGGGTGCCGCCGGCAAGGGCGGCTTGAGCGGTGACGGTGTCACCTACCGTGCCAGTGGTGCGGCCGGAGCGTCCGGCGGTGGCGGTAACGGCGGCAACGGTGGTGCCGGCGGTCACGGCACGCTGCTCGCCGACGGGTCGACCGGCCAGGCCGGTGGCTACGGCGGTAACGGTGGCGCGGCCGGCGTGATCGGCACCGGCGGCGTGGGCGGTGCCGGTGGTAACGGCGGCAACGGCGTGGCCGGTAGCACCGAGCTCGACGGCAACGGGACCCTCGGTGGCGACGGCGGAGTCGGTGGCGCCGGTGGTCTCGGTGGCGCTGGTGGCACCACCTCGGGTGCCGGCGGCGCAGGCGGTGCCGGTGGTACCGGTGGCAGCGGCGGCAACGGTGGCGAGGGCGTCTCCGGTGCCGGCGGAAGCTCCGGCGGCCAGGGCGGTAACGGCGGCGACGCGGCCGCCGGCGGTGCCGGCGGCCAGGGTGGCACGGCCACCAATGGCGCCGGTGGCGTCGGCGGTAAGGGCGGCAACGCCGGCAACGCCGGCAACGGTGGTGCGGGCGGCCACGGCGGCAGCGGCGGCACCGATGCCACCGCGGGCAACGGCGGCAGCGGCGGTGACGGCGGTGACCGTGACCTCGGTGGCGCCGGTGGTGCCGGCGGTCTCGGCACGGGCGGTCAAGCTGCCGCCGGCCAGGACGGCACCAACGGTGCCGGCGGTGACGGTGGTGCCGGTGGTAACGGCGGTACCGGTCTGACGCTGCTGGACGGCTCCGCGCAGGACGGTGGTGCCGGCGGTCAGGGTGGTAACGCCGGCGCCATCGGTACCGGTGGTTCCGGTGGTAACGGCGGTACCGGCTCGGCTGGTATCGACGGCAGCACCGACGCCAACGGCGACGGCACGGCCGGTACGGCCGGCGGCAACGGCGGCAGCGGCGGCGCCGGTGGCGCCGGTGGAACCACCTCGGGCAACGGCGGTGTCGGCGGCATCGGCGGTACCGGTGGAGTCGGCGGCCACGGCGGTGCCGGTGACAACGGCGCCACGGGCGCCGATGCAGCGGCCGGCAGCGGCGACAACGGTGGCAACGGTGGCGACGCCACCAGCACCAACGGCGACGGCGGCGCCGGCGGTAACGGCGGTAGCGGTGGAGCCGGCGGCGCGGCCACCAACGGCAACACCGGCGCAGCCGGCGCCGGCGGCAAGGGCGGCGCCGGCGGTAACACCGGTGACGGCGCCAACGGTGGTAACGGCGGTGCGGGTGCCGGCGGTGGCGCCGAAGCGATCGCCGGCGCCGGCGGTAACGGCGGCCACGGCGGTACCGCGGGCACGGCGGGCACCGGTGGTGCCGGCGGTACCGGCGGCGACGGCACTGCTGCTGCCGACGGTCAGGACGGCTCGGTGCTCGGCGGCAACGGCGGCAACGGCGGCGACGGCGGGAACGCCGCGCTCGGCCAGATCGGCGGTAACGGCGGTACCGGCGGCGCGGCCGGGACGATCGGTACCGGCGGCGCGGGCGGCGACGGCGGGGCTGGTGCCAACGGCCTGGCCGGAGCCATCAGCGGCAACGACGGCACCGACGGCGGAGCCGGTACGGCCGGCGGTAACGGTGGCGCCGGCGGTGCCGGTGGCACCATCTCCGGTGACGGCGGTGCCGGCGGTCAGGGCGGTATCGGCGGTGCTGGCGGGGCCGGCGGCAACGCCGCCAACGGCACCGCGGGAACCAACGCCACCGCCGGAAGCGGTGCCGACGGCGGTGACGGCGGTGACGCCAACGGCGCGGCCGGTAACGGCGGTGCGGGCGGTGCGGGCGGCCAGGGTGGTTCCGGCGGTGCGGCGACCGTTGGCAACGACGGTGCCGACGGTGCGGGCGGCCAGGGTGGCGACGGCGGTGCGGGCGGTAACGCCGGCGTCGGCGGCCGCGGTGGCAACGGCGCAGGCGGCGGAACCAATGCGGTTGCGGGCAGCGGTGGGGCCGGCGGCAACAGCAGCAGCACCGCGGGTGCGGGCGGCGCGGCCGGTGCCGGCGGTGTCGGTGGCGACGGCGTCACCGAGGCCGATAGTGGCGTCAGCGGTGCCGACGGCGCGATCGCCGCTGGTGGCACCGGCGGCAACGGTGGCAACGGTGTGACGCTGGGCAACGGCCTTGCCCAGGCCGGCGGCCACGGCGGTGTCGGCGGCAACTCCACCGGCGAGTTCGGCAACGGCGGAGCCGGCGGTAACGGCGGCACCGGCGCGGGCGGCACCAACGGAACCAACGCCGCGACCGGCGCGGGCGCGGCCGGCGGCAACGGCGGTAATGGCGGTGCGGCCGGGCAGCACGGCACCGGTGGCGCCGGCGGTAACGCAGGTAACGGTGGTAACGCCGGCAATAACACCAGCACCGGTACGACCGGGGCCGCCGGCGCCAACGCGCCGAAGGACCCGCAGGGCCAGGGCATGGCCGGTGGGACCGGCGCCCAGGGCGGCAAGGGTGCTACCGGGTTTGCCGGCGGCGCCGGCGGTGTCGGTGGTGTCGGTGGTGCCGGTGGCACCGTCTCCGGTGATGGCGGACAAGGCGGCCTCGGCGGTTTCGGTGGCGACGGCGGCAAGGGCGGCACCGGTGGCACCGGTGGCCAAGGTGGTACCGGTGCCAACGGCTCCCTCGGCCTTCCAGGACGCCAAGGAGGCACCGGCGGCACCGGTGGCCTGGGCGGCGACGGCGGACTCGGCGGCGCCGCCGGTCAAGGTGGCGCCGGCGGTGTTGCCCTCGGTGACGGCCAGGCCGGTGAGCATGGCGCCGGCGGCGAGGCCGGTGACGGCGGCAAGGGTGGCGCCGGTGGTGTCGGCGGCAAGGGCGGCACGGGTGGTGCGGGTTACGGCGGCATCTTCGGCCAGGGCAAGGGCGCGCCCGGCGCCGGCGGCACTGGCGGTACCGGAGGCACTGGTGGCACCGGCGGCCAGGGCGGCCCCGGCCTTGAGGGCCCCGGCAGCGGCGGCGACGGCGGCGCGGGCGGCACCGCGGGCACCGGCGGTGGCGCCGGTGCGACCAACGGGACATCCGGTGGCACGCCCAAACCGGGCGTTCCTGGCGGGCCCGGCCAGCCCGGCGCCACCGGTCCGCACGGGTAATCCGCGCCGAACGTACGAGGGCCCGGTCCGACATCAGTCGGGCCGGGCCTCGTGCGCGACGGCGACAGACCCCTTAGACGGTCAGCACAACCTTGCCGGCGACCTCTCCCGACGACAGCAGCCGGTGCGCCTCGGCGGCCTGCTCGATGGGCAGTCGCGCACCGATCACCGGCTTGATCCGGCCGTCGGCGAGCATCGGCCACACTTCGTCGGTCACCGCGGCCACCACAGCGCCTTTACCGTGCGGGCCCTCCACCGGCCGGCCGCGCAGCGCGGTGGCGATCACCCCGGCGCGTTTGCCGATCAGCTTGCCCAGGTTCAGTTCGCCCTTGACCCCGCCCTGCATCCCGATGACGATCAGGCGCCCGTCGTTGGCCAGCGCATCGATATTGCGGTCCAGGTAGACCGCTCCCATGATGTCCAGAATCACGTCGGCGCCACCGGCCTCGCGGACCCGCGCGACGAAGTCCTCGTCGTGATAGTTGATGGTCACGTCGGCGCCCAGCTCGCGGCAGAACGCCAGCTTGGCCTCCGATCCGGCGGTGACGGCCACCCACGCGCCGAGCTGGTGGGCCACCTGAATGGCGTGGCTGCCCACCCCGCTCGCACCGCCGTGCACCAGCAACTGTTGTCCCTCGACCAGTCCCGCCGTCTGCACCAGGTTCGACCACACCGTGCAGGCCACCTCCGGCAGGCCGGCGGCGTCCACCAGGTCCACGCCGTCGGGGATCGGCAGCACCTGCGGGGCCGGCACCGCGACATACTCGGCGTAGCCGCCGCCGGATAACAACGCGCAAACCTGTTGCCCGACAGCCCAATCGGACCCCCCGTCGCCCACCGCTGCGACCTCGCCGGCGACCTCCAGGCCGATCGTCGCACTGGCGCCCGGCGGCGGCGGATACTTGCCCGCCGCCTGCAGCAGGTCGGCTCGGTTCACCCCGGCCGCGGCGACCCGGATCAGCACCTCGCCGGCGGCCGGCCGCACGTCGTCGATCTCTTGCCAGGACAACACCTCGGGGGATTCAGCGACGATGGCACGCATGCCGAACACGCTACTACCAGCCGCAATCGCTTAGCATGACGCTGTGCAGCGCCGCGATCGCCCCCGGACCGGGAGTGACCTGCCCGGCTTGGACCTCGCCGAACACCAAGCCTGGCAACATTACTTAGACGCCGTGCTGCGCTTCGATGCGCTGCTGAACCGGTTGCTCAACGCGGAGCATCAGTTGTCGGTGATCGACCTGCGGGTGCTGGACATCTTGACCAAGTCCGCCGACGGATCGGGTCGGATGGGCGATCTGGCCGGCGCGTTGGCGGCGACCCGGCGCCAGATGACCAAGCGGATCGACCGCCTGGAGGCGCGCGGGCTGGTGCAGCGTGAAGGAGACCCGCAGGACCGGCGAGGGGTGGTCGCGGTGGTCACCGATGACGGCCGGGACATGGTCGACCGGGCGCGAATCAGCTACACGCGAGGTGTGGTGACCCACCTGCTCGGTCCACTGTCGGCCCGTCAGATGAATACGATCGCGGAGAACTGTTGGCGCATCAGGCAAGCCCTGAGCGCCCCGGATGGCCAACATGGCGTCGTCGCATCCGATCAGACCTTTCCGGAGGCCCCGAGTTGTTACATGCCGGGAGTCGACGATGCGGGTAAGCGGTGTTGGCATGAGTTCCTCGAATCGGCGGAGGCGCTGTTTCCGGTGATGCATGACCACCTGCTGGCCGCCCACCGGCTCGCGTTGATCGATGTGCTGTTGCTGGACCGAATCGCCAAGTCGCCGGGGGGCGCCGTGCCGATGAGCGTGTTGGGCGAGGCGTTCGCGCTGACGCCCAGTGGCGTCACCCAGCACGTCGCCCGGCTGGAATCCGGCGACCTGGTGCGCCGAGGACCGGGGCAGGGCGATCGGCGTCGTGTGGTCGCCGGGATCACCGCGCCAGGGCGAGCACGGTTGGGTCCTGCGCTTGCCTGTTACGCCAAGGAGATTCGCAGGTTGTACTTGGATCCGATGTCGCGCCCGCAGGCGATCGCACTCGGCGACGCGTGCCGCCGAGTCAGTGTGCCACTGAAATCCGGGGCCGGGCGCCCGGCCTGACCCGTTCGCCGGAATGCGGCGGCGCAAGCCTCTCTGCGGCTGTCAGTTACCCCGTCGCCCGCCCCGCTCGTGGACATAATAAGCACTGTGTGCCAAGGGTATTCACCATTCAGCCCAGGCCATCGGCGGCGCGGCCCGATGATTTCTACGAGAACCGTTCTCACAATTTGCTGCTTCCTCGGCTGCGGCTTCGCTTGGGAGGCAAGCGGAACCGGTTACCCGCGGGTAGTTACCACTTGAAGTAGTTTCTGCGTGGTCCCGTCGTTTAATCGGCTGCCCAAATTGCGCCGCTGACGTGGGCATTCGCCGTGACCGGCCGGGCGTACAGACGAGCGCGCCACCAAACGTGTTCGCGAATAACAACGTTCGATTAGAGACACTCAGCCCCCGCTTAGTTACGTTCAGCGCTGTTCAGAGTGTCACCACATTCACCTGCCGAGGAGTTCCCCTTGCACGCCACCATTCGCCCCTACGCCACCGCTGGTGTGGCACTGGTTGGGGCCAGTCTCGTCGCGGTTAGCCCGCTGTCCGCGCCGCTGCCCGCGCTGCGTGACGTCCAATCCCCGGCGGTGGCGTTGACCAGTGCGTGGGATGACGTGCTCAATGCCGCCTCGGCCAACATGACCAGCCTGTTGAACAACTGGTACCTGGCGCCCGGGGTCGGCATGCAGCAGTTCTGGGCCAACCAGCTCGACTACTGGGACCAGTTGGCCAACGACCCGTCGGGTTCGACCAATGCGGTCAACGAGGAGATTCAGAAGCATCTCAACGCGGTGATCTCGGGCTGGGCGCTGCAGAACGAGACCGACGCAACCCACGCTACGGTGCTCAACCACACCATGGATGGCTCCCATCAGCTGATGTTCGGTCAGGTGGCGGGTTATATCCCGGCCGATGTGGACAAGTCGATGATCATGCCGATCATCGACTACCTGGGCTCCCCGTCAAGTGCGGTCTTCATGGGGATGATCGGGCCGATGATCAGTCCGTGGATCGCGTTGATGAACAGCATCACCGACCACGACAGTTTCGGCGACACCCTGGCCAATATGTGGGGGGCCACCCTCAACGGCGCCACCCTGAATCTGGATGCGTTGTTGCCGATGATCAACGAGTCCGGATACTTCCCGGCCGGGATGAACATGGACCACCTGGACATCGCCTTCGGTGGACTGCTGTCCCCGGGTGCCGTCGCGGTGGGCCCGTACCAGGTTCTTGGCCCCGGCGGTGAGGTCGCCGCCTCGGTGCCCGCGGTCGGCGGGTCGATCTTCCAAAGCGTGGGAATCGAATTCAGTGGCGTGCCGGTTATAGGCACCCTCGATCTCAACAGTGCCGGCATCGGGCCGATCGCCGCGTGGCAGGCCTGGGGCCAAACCGTCGGCGCATTGTTGGGGTCGGGCTGGGATGGCAAGGGCGCGGTGGTGGTGACCCCGCCGTTAGCCGGCGCCGGTCTGCCGCTGTTGCCCACCGACGCTCTCGACGACGGCGGCCTGGGTGCCTCAGCAACCGACGCGTTCGGCTGGCTGGGCGACCTGCTCGGCCTCTGATCTCCCCTAAACCCCTGTCCCCCAGTTGCTTAGAGAGGCAGCCATTAGTATGAGTCGTCACCACACCCCCTGTCGTCGCCACTCCCGGGCGATCGGCGCCGCCAGCGCGGTGGGCGCATTCCTAGCGTTCGGAGTGGCCCCACTGACTGTGGCACCGCCGGCGCAAGCCGATGAATTCGACTGGATCACCGATCTTTTCGATTCTTCGGCGTGGATGGCTGCCGGGCCGGCCGATGTGGGCGCCCTTGACTGGACCACCATGATCGACCAGTGGCTCTATGAACCGCTGCATACCTCGATGGAGAACTGGATTAACAGTGACTTCGGGGCGATGGTCAACGGCTGGATCAACACCTCGGCCGGACAGTTCCTGATCGGCGATGGCGCCGACGGAACCGTCGACAACCCCGACGGCGGCAACGGCGGCCTGTGGTTCGGCGACGGCGGAAACGGTTGGGACAGCACCGAAGCCGGAATCGTCGGCGGCAACGGCGGCAATGCCGCGGGTTGGATCGGGGATGGCGGGATCGGCGGCGACGGCGGCGCGGGCGCCAACGGCGGTGACGGCGGAGCCGGTGGCCTCTGGATGGGCAACGGCGGAGCCGGCGGCAACGGGGGCCAGTCCCTGGATGCGGCTGTCGCCGGTGGCAACGGTGGGGCCGGCGGCAACGCGTCGGGGTGGTTCTTCGGCAACGGCGGGGTCGGCGGCAACGGGGCGGATGGGTTGGCCGGTGCCGCAGGCACATTCGCCAACGGCGGCGATGGCAACGGCATAGCCGGCGGCTACGGCGGCAACGGTGGCGCCGGCGGGCGCAGCGGATTCATGTTCGGCAACGGCGGCAACGGCGGCAACGCCGGAGCCGGCGGTAAAGGTGGCGACGGCGCCACCGGCACCGCCGATCACGTCGACGGCGGAAACGGGGCCTGGTCCTGGGGCGGCGGAGCCGGCGGTGCGGCCGGCGGGCGCGGATCCTCCATCTACACCAGCCCCATGTATGGACACGTCGGGCAGCTCGGAAACGGCGGCGACGGCGGCGACGCCGGTAACGGCGGCGACGCCTACCAAGACGTCAACGGCAACTACCTGGGCAACGGTGGTGCCGGCAGTGACGGCGGGTACGCCGGCAACGGCAACATCGGTGGCAACGGCGGTGACGGCGGTGCTGGCGGCGCCGGCCTCAACGGTGGTGGCGGCGGCTGGGGCGGCAACGGCGGCCAGTCCGCCGGCAACAACACCGGCGGCGCCGGCGGAAATGCCGGAGCCGGCGGAGATGCCACCGCGGGCACCGGTGGCAGCGGCGGTTGGGGCGGTTGGGGCGCTCCATCCCAAGACGGTGCCGGCGGTGCGGGCGGTAACGGTGGCGCCGGAGGCAATGGGGCTACCGGCGACAACACCGTCAAGACCATTGGCGGCGACGGCGGCGGTGGCGGTATGGGCGGAAGCAGCCAAACCGGGGTCGGTGGGGCCAGCGGCGACAGCGGGGACGGCGGTGCCGGAACCTATGCCGGCGGTAACGGTGGTGACAGCTTCTTCGGTGCCGGATCGGGTGCCACCGGCGGGGCCGGCGGCCGCGGCGGCAACGGCGGCGACAGCACCGGGTGGGACGACGGAACCGGAACCATCTGGAGCCACGGCGGTAACGGCGGTAGCGGCTCGTCCGGCGGAGGCGCTTACACCGGCGATGCGGCGGCCGGCGGCAACGGCGGCAACGGCGGTGCCGGGGCGACCGGGCCGGGTGTCATCAGTGTGGGTGGCAACGGCGGCAGCGGCGGCAGCGGCGGCACCGCCTACGGCGGCGGCAATGCCGGTGCGGGCGGTGTAGGCGGCAACGGCGGAAGCGGCACGGCATCGGGAGGCAATGGCGGCACCGGTGGCAGTGGCGGCGCGGGCATGGTCCTTCTCGGCGGTAGTGGGTCAGGCGGCACCGCGGGCGACGGCGGTGCCGGCGGCACCGGCGGCAACAGCGGCGGCGTCACGATGCCCGCCAACAACCCCTACGGTGCCGGCCCCGGCCACGCCGGCAACGGCGGCGACGGCGGCATGGGCGGCACCGGCACCATCGGCGCCGGCGGTGACGGCGGGTCCGGCGGGACCGGTGGTAGTGCCCAGGGCAGCGTCGACGCCGGCAATGGCGGTAACGGCGGCGTCGGCGGAACCGGCTACACGGGCGCGCCGGCAACCAATCCCGCACACGCACCCGGCGGCAACGGCCACGACGGTGGCGTCGCAGGCAATGGAGGCCAAGGCGGCGCCGGCGGCAGCGCCGTCGACGGCAGCGGCGGGAACGGCGGTGCCGGCGGAGCGGGCGGCACCGGCGGCGCCGGCAGCCGGGGCGGCAACGGCGGTACCGACTCCGACGGCAACACCCTGCCCGGCGGGGACGGCGGCGACGGCGGCACCGGCGGCAACGGCGCGGCCGGCGGCGCGGGCGGCGCCAGCACCGGCGGCACCAACGGGGCGCACGGCGCAGCCGGGGCGGCCGGAGCAGGCGGCGCCGGCGGCGTGGCGGGCACCGGCACCCCGCCGGGTCAGCCCGGTACCGACGGCGGCAGTGGGCAGCCCGGCTGACCCGGTACGATTTCCCGCGGTGGCGTGGCAGAGCGGCCTAATGCACTCGCCTTGAAAGCGAGAGACGGCTAAAACCGTCCGGGGGTTCAAATCCCTCCGCCACCGCCGTTCGGCCGGTTTCAGCCCACCAGACCCGGCGCCGGTTCGCCGTTGCGCTTGCGCTGCAACAGCACCGCAGACCAGGATCCGTCGATCGGAACCTGCTGCACCGCCTGCACGCCGTACTGGCGTAGCGCCGCCAAGAACCACTCCCAGCGCAGATCGGTACCGGGCCGGCCCGGCTCGGGGTAGACGACCCAGGCCGTCCGGCCGGAGCGGGCCGCGCTGTAGGCCGCCCGTATCCAGGCCACGTCCACCCGACGGGTCACGAACGCGATGACAACCTCGACGTCGTACGGGTTGGCGCGACTGATCGCCAACAGTCGCAGCCCCGATTCGGGCGGCGCGTTGATCACCGCCACGTTGCTGCCGCGGTCGATCTGCAGCATCTGCTCCAGCTGCGCCAGCCCGGGTGCACTGGTGGTGTCGTCATACAGGGCAGTCGTCATCAGCGGGTGACCAGCCTTCCTGCATCGCGTATTCCATCCTGGTGAAAAGGGTTCACTCAGATGCCATTCAGCATGGGAGGCTGCGCGCGCACTGTCCAATACGTAGAACCATGCGGAGCTATTGGTAAAACGAATACTTTCCCGACGGCCCCCGCCGCTCGGCCACTACTGCGTTGAGGGTCGCGCCGAACGCGCGCGCCGCTGCCGAGTGGTAGATACCAGAACGCTGCAGCAGTTGCACGGTGCGGGTCGGCAGCGGCGGGTCCAGTGGGACCGGGCGCAGGTCCGGGCGTTCACTGGTGATTGCATCCGGCAACACGGTGGCGACGACGCCGCGGCTCACCAGCTCCAGCAATGCGCCGACCGAGTTCGCCTCGACTGCAATGTTCTGCGGCACTCGACAGTTCGTGAAATAGGAGTCGACATGCCCTCGGGTGGCGAAGTCCGAACTGAGCAGGCCGAGCGGCTCGCCGGCCAGCTCAGCAACCGGCACCCGGTTAGCCGTCCCGAGCGGATGGCCCGAGCCCACCACCAGGCCCAGCGTCTCGGTGAACAGTGTCCGGACCTCGATACCGGCCGCGTGCCCGCCGGCGAAGCCGATCCCGAGGTCGAGTCGGTCCGCCAGCAGGTCGGCCTCGATCCGGTCCTGGTTGGTCTCCACCACCGTCACCCTGATGCCCGGGTAGGCCGTTCGGAATCGCTCGATCAGCGGACCGATCAGATACGCGGTGAAGGTGGGCGTCACCGCGATCCGCAGGTTGCCGCGGGACAGATCGCGCACGTCGTGCACGGCGCGCTCGGCGGCCTCCAGATCCCGCAGCGCGAGCCGGGCGTGGTGGACATAGGCCGAACCGGCGTCGGTGAGCCGGACGGTGCGTCCGGACCGGTCGAACAGTTCCACCCCGAGCGTGTGCTCGAGTTGCTTGATCTGTTGGGACAGCGTCGGTTGGGAGACGTGCAGTGCTTCGGCGGCCCGAGTGAAGTTCTGGTGGTCGGCGACCGCCAGCAGGTACTTGATATGCCGCAGCTCCATCGGTCGACTATAGGAATCCGCGCCCGCCGGTGCTGCGATATCCGGGGCTCCGCGTTGACTCTGCGCCCACCAGGCACCTCACTCGCACTTTCGCCTGGTAGGCGCAGAGTCATCCCTGAAGGGGTGGGGTCCGGTCAAGGGTTGGTGTGCTGCGGTTTGTTCGGTTTCG